>NZ_JASHIC010000004.1 GCF_030056705.1 Flectobacillus longus | reverse complement strand
AGATAGTTATAGATCTTTGTTAAATCGCTTCGACACAACGATTTCAAGTTGGATGGGGTTTAACTTTATAGCATTCATTATCATGGCAATTAAGAAAATTAAAAAGTCAAGATGACTTCAACTTTATAAATGAATCTTGAGAGTGAAACTGAATAGGATTAATGGGGTTTAGAGGAGGTATTTATGTTATTTGAAGTCTTGCAATTAAACGTTATTAATCAGAAGTACTTCAATCGTTTGGTCGATGAAAATGGTATGTATGTTAAAGAAAAGGCTCGTCTCGAATAGGACGAGCCTTTCTAGATTATTATCCAAAAAACACAATTATATAGATTGTGTGCCCTAGATAAGAGGATCAGAAAACTCGTAGTTTGCCTTTCCTGGGGTTATATCATTACTTGAAGATTAGGCTTCAAGAATACAATCGGGTTTCATTTGTTCAAAGATGAAAGAATCTGAAAAAAGTCCAAAATGCTTTTATCTTTAATTGATTTTTTCCTAAGAACAAAATTGGAATTAAATCGGTTGCAAATTTACTAATAAAGAGTAATATTACCGAATTATACTCAAAATTATCTTGGGCGATTTCCACTATTTCCGCCACTTGCAGGAGCAGCCTGTCCACCACCGCTATTATCGCCACCTCCGTCGCCTTTTACGTCATCGTTACTAACCGACTTGGTTTTTTTAGGGCTAGAGAAGCTCATTTTGCCAATTTTATAACTGAATGTTAATTTAACGCTTGAGTTATATATTTTATTTTCACTTGTCTGCTTAAAAGTTTCAGAATTCAAATTCGTCGCCATAACAAAGCCATTCGTCATGAAATTTTCGGCTGCTATCCCAATACTTCCTTTCTGGTTTGGCAAATCTTTTTTGATACCCAACGAATACATTCTAAATCCACTCTGCGAACCTTGAAGTTGTATCTGTGGTCCACGGAAAAATCCAAATCCTTGAATGCCCCATCCGTTTGTCAACGATAACGATGTCATGATACGTCCACTTACAACAAATCCTGAGTTGCTAGTTGTATAAGAGGTTCCGCTTAAGCTCTGCGCCTGACCTTCGAGGTAGGTATGCAATAAGTCTACACCGCCATTTAAACTCCACTTTGGTGTGATAAAAATATTGGCAAATACATTGGCACCATAGTTTTGTTGTTTACCAATATTTTGATACGTCGTAATCAAAGCTCCAGACAAAGTATCTGACAATATTCTGATTTGCGAAATCGAATTATTGGTTTGACGAGCAAACAATGAGGCATTGATATACGTCTTATTAATATTGGTACTTGCACCTAATTCAAAGTTATCAGTCAATTCAGGACTTAGGTTGGGGTTACCAATTCTAATATCTTGTGGGTTAGCTGCATTAAAGTTAGGGTTCAGTTGTTGTAACCCTGGGCGCTGAATACGACGATTGTAAGCGGCTTTTAACGTAGTACCAGCAAATGTTTTTGACACATTGATACTTGGTACTAAGTTGCTATAATCGGGTATTGAAATGGTACTCTTTGCATCATTTGCCGTAATGCTTGTGTACTCGTAACGGCTACCTACTTTGAAAGTGTATTTATTGTCAGTTGTGTAAGTATAAGACAAATAACCTGCCGCTACATTTTGCTGGTAGTTCAACAAACCTGCTGGACGAGTCGCATCATTGTAATATATAGAAGAGTTACCAGTGGCAGCTAAATACTCATAATTACTGTTTACTTGTCTAAAAATTCCTTTAACGCCGAATTCTAGTAATTGATTCTTACTCAGCGGAGTAGTGTAGTCGGTTTGTAGCGTAAACTCTTTGTTGGTATTTAAGTTGATGTTTTTCTGACGAGAAAGAATATCGTTGCTTGTACCCAACAAATCCGACGTAAAGTTGTTGGTCAAATTGTTTTGACTATACTGCGTCGAAATAGACCATTCTTGTTGTGGCTTGAAAGTATGCAGATAGTCGATGTTTAAGTCTACCGAGTTTGACAAATCTTGAGAATTGATACCTCTCAATGCAGTACTTTTTAGGGCTTCATCTGCAAAAATAGAAGTTGCTTGTGTTTGGTCACGTTTGAAATTTCTAACGCCAAAACGAGCATTTGCCGATAGAGACTGATTTTTGGCTAAATCATAATCAAAGCCTAATGTATATTGTCCAAACAGACCGTTGTCTTGTGCATCAGTACTTTGTTTAGTCGTAATAGTAGAGCCACCTTGCAAAGTAGATTGTGTCAATGTACCTGAAGACGGGTTATAAAATGCACGTCCAAAACCACTCAAACTCACCCCTAGTTTTCCTTTGCGGTAGCTGCCATTCAAGCCTAAGTTGGACGAGCGGTTACCTGCACCAGAGTCCACACTGAGTGTAAGACCTTCTAGTGTTGTTTTTTTAGTAATGATATTGATAATACCTCCCGACCCTTCAGCATCATATTTGGCAGATGGAGATGTAATTACTTCAACGGTTTTAATCATATCGGCAGGGATTTGCTTCAAGGCATCAGCCACACTGCTAGCCATAATCGTTGAAGGTTTGTTATTAATCAAAACTCTAATATTTGAGCTACCTCTCAACGATACGTTACCATCCAAATCCACGGTAAGCATAGGAACTTTTTTCAATACATCCGAAGCATCGCCACCTTTTGAGGTTAAATCTTTTTCAGCATTAAAAACCAAGCGGTCAACTTTTTCTTCGATGAGTGCTTTTTGACCAGTTACCGTTACTTCTTGAAGCATTTTCATCTGAGGGTTCAATTTGATGACGCCTAAGTCTAGGTCATCACCTTTTTTGAGTTTGATATCATCAATGGTTTTATTGACAAAACCAACAAATGAAATTTGAATTTTGTAATCGCCAGCAGCCAAGCCTTTCATGGTAAATTTACCTTTATCGTCGGCTACTGCTCCATCTACAATTTTATTAGTAGCTTTATTAAAAAGAGCAATGTTGGCAAATTCAACAGCTTGTGTAGCTGCTGAGTCAATCACATAGCCTATGATTTTGGCATTGCCTTTGGGTGCAGGATTTGCCACAGCATTGTTTTCAGTCGCAGTACGCTGGCGACCTTGCCCTTCGGCGCCTGGTCCTGGAAATTGCGCTTGTGCCAATTGGATGGTGATAACAAACGCTAGGAAAGTGAATAATGATTTCATATTTTGAGAGATTAAAAATCTGCGTGCCTTTGTGTTTTTTGATGGAACAAAACAAATACAAAAAATCGGACTAATTTTTTGTATTATACCTTTCTGACAATCGACTCGACAACTCGGTATATTCCTCGATTTTACCGAATGATGGATAAAATAAGGGGGATTGTCTGTCACAAAAGTCAAATGGTAGAATAATAGGGCTTGTTTAAGGAGATTATATGCCGAATCTTTTAACTTTCTGTCGAGATTTGAAAATAAAGGCAAAACAGGCTTGAAGAAGAAGAGAGCAAATGAAGTTTTATTCTTGCCTTTATCTGTCAAGGATATTGACTAGGTACCAAAACTATACTTTAATATAATGAATCCACAGAAAAAACAACGAATACTATATATACACATCGCATTTTGGTGCGTGTATTTTTCCTTTTTTTATTATCAGTTCACTTATCCTAAGCATGGACAAGAACCTGATTTATTAAAAGCATTTTTAGATGCAGGCTTTCAGGCAGTTTGTATTGCTGTGATTGCGTATTTTAATTATTTCGTGTTGTTACCCAAATTTTTGGCCAGCAAAGATTTATCCTCTTATCTGTTTAGTATTATACTGCCTTTGTTTGTGAGTGTCGAAATATTGGTTCATGGCAAGCGATGGATTGTTGATGGATACTCGCACGAAGCATGGTTTTTATACACTGATAGATTTTGGGTAAGCTCGTTTCTTTCTACCTTGTTTATTGTGGCATTTATCAGCATGTTAAAATTTGTAGAAGACTGGTTTGAGCTAGAAGCAAAAAAGAAAGAAGTTGAAAATGAGGGTCTTATGGCAGAGCTTCGTTTTTTGAAAGCGCAAATTAACCCTCACTTTTTGTTCAATACTCTCAATAATCTGTATTACCTTGCTTTTACCAACTCACCCAATACAACCGAAGTAATTGCCAAACTTTCGCAAATGATGCGATATATGATTTATGACTCCAATCACCCGAAGGTGTCATTATCAAAAGAAATCGAGTATATGCAAAACTATATTAGTTTGGAAGAACTTCGCTTAAATAACGACATACCGATTCGGTTGGAGGTGAAAGGCGAAACAACAGGCATTATGATTGTGCCGCTGATTTTGATTACGTTTCTTGAAAATGCCTTTAAACATGGTGTAAGTAATAATGTGTCGGATTCGTTTGTGTATGCAGTACTTGAAATGAATCGTCAAAGCTGTACTTATATCGTAGAAAATCCTAAAATTCCGAAAAACACCAATAACGAAGAAAAATCAGGAATAGGCTTACAAAATGTAAGACGTCGTTTGGAACTAAGCTATCCCAATCAGCATGAACTTATCATTGAGGATACCCCAACTCATTATCGTGTACACTTAACCCTCAATTTGGCATGAATATCACCTGCATGATTGTTGAAGATGAGCCATTGGCACGCAATCTTTTGACAGAATACGTAAAAAAAGTACCATACTTAAACTTGTTAAAAGCTTGTTCAAATCCTTTGGATGCAATTGAGTTTTTGAGAGAAAATACCGTAGATGTGCTATTTTTGGATGTGCAAATGCCTGAAATTACAGGTATCACTTTGCTCAAAATTCTACAAAAAAAGCCATTGGTAATTCTGACAACTGCCTATTCTGAATATGCCCTAGAAGGATATGAGCTCGATGTGATGGACTATCTACTCAAACCTATTACTTTCGAGCGTTTTTTGAAAGCTGTCGAAAAGGCCAGTCAACGATTAGGTGGCAATGAAAATACTAATATTCAAATTCCTACGACTGTCGAGCGAATTATTCATGAAAAAGTGCCTATCATGGATCATAGCCCAGCTTATATTTTTGTAAAAGATGGTACAAAATTGGTCAAAATAAGACTCAACGAAATTCTTTATGTGGAGGGTTTGAAGGATTATGTGACCATTTTTACCAAAACCCAAAAAGTGGTAACCTTACAACGTTTGAAGACTTTGGAGGAACAACTGCCTGAACAAAAATTTATTCGAATCCATAATTCATACATTGTGTCATTAGATGCAATTGACGCTATTCACAAAGAAAAAGTGCTAATTGGACAAACGTATCTACCTATTAGTGATACCTATCGTCGGGCATTTAAAGAATTTATTGACAAAAACCAGCTAGGAGAAATGTAAGAGTAGAATTTGAAGATTTGAAGATTTGGAGATTTGAAAATTTGTCACACAGCATGACACATTTTCAAATCTTTTTAACTTTTAATTCATTCCTAAACCTGAAAATTACCTGATGTTACTGCTTTCTTCCAATATATTTTCAGGTCTATCCAGTCACATCTCCTCATTTGCTTGTACTTTTGTATTATGCAATTAGATGATAAAATTCAATCGCTGTTAAACAATTTAGAAATTGAACAGCTCAACCAAATCCAAGAGGATTCTTTCCGTAGTATTCAGAATCGCCCTGATACCCTGTTGCTTGCGCCTACGGGTTCGGGTAAAACGCTTGCCTTTTTATTACCAATTTTTACTAAATTAAAACCAGAAGAAAAACGAGTACAATGTTTGATTTTGGCGCCTTCGCGTGAGCTTGCCTTACAAATCGAGCAAGTTTGGCGCAAAATGAGTACAGGTTTCAAAGTCAATATCTGTTATGGAGGTCATAACATGGCTGTCGAAATTCAGAACTTGAGCGAGCCACCTGCCGTACTGATTGGTACGCCCGGGCGTATTGCTGACCATATTACCCGCAAAACTTTTGATTTGTCAGGTATTCAGACATTGGTTTTAGATGAATTTGATAAATCTTTGAGCTTGGGTTTTCATGACCAAATGGAGTTTATTTATGGGCATTTGCGTAAACTCAAAACAAGGGTATTGGTATCGGCAACATCCAAAATTAAGATTCCTGAGTTTACGAAAATTACGCAACCTTGGGTGCTGAATTTTACCAGAGAAGAAGATGAAAAGCCAGACTTAAAACTCTACAAAGTGATTTCTGAATCAAAAGACAAAATTGACCGTCTATTCGAATTGATTTGTCATTTGGGTTCGGAACCTAGTATAATTTTCTGTAATCACAGAGAAACTACCATGCGAACTTCCGATTTGCTTTGGGAAATGGGTATCGAAAATGCCTATTTTCATGGAGGAATGGACCAATTAGATAGAGAGAAAGCACTGATTCGTTTCAGAAATGGGAGTGTGAAGTTTTTAGTAGCCTCTGATTTGGCAGCTCGTGGCTTGGATATTCCTTTTGTAAAACACGTAATCCATTATCATTTGCCACTCAAAAACGAAGATTTTGTACATCGTAACGGACGTACCGCTCGTATGAATGCGGAAGGTTTTGCGTATTTACTTTTACATAGAAATGAGCATCAACCAGAGTATTTGAACCAAAAAATAGAAGAATTTATTTTTCCTGAAAATACTACTCCGCCTGCGTTTTCTGAATTTACTACCCTGTATATTAATGGAGGTAAAAAAGATAAATTGAGTAAAGGAGATGTGTTAGGCTTTTTGGCTAAAAAAGGAAACTTACAAAAAGAAGATATAGGGGTAATTGAACTCAAAGATTTTATGGCCTTTGTAGCTGTAAAGAAAAGTGTCGTAAAATCGCTCATCAATGCCATTCAAAATGAAAAGCTGAAAGGCAAAAAGTACAAATACGGTATCGAGTCTGAGCAGAAGTTTGCTTAAAATGAAGGGCATAGGCAAGAAGGGGTAAGGCACCAGTATTTATGAAGAATTAACCTGTTAATGATAAAAGAGGGATAGAGTATTATTCTAAAATACTTTATCCCTCTTTTATTTTTACTAGTGCCTTTTTGCCTTATCCCTATTATCTATCTCAACCCTTTCTGTGCTTTTTTGGGATCTACAACAGTTTGTGAAAAGCTTACTGCTGATGTACCAAACCAACCTATAGCTTTTTTGTTTGAGCTGCTGTTTACGTTGTTGACATTGGTTGGAATATTGGCAGAAGGTCTTGCAAATAGACCGCCGTTGTTTACTTCAAGTCTAGCCTGTGTCCAGAAGTCAAAATGTCCTTCAGTAATCGAACGAAGCTCAACTTTAATCGTGTCGCCTGCTAAGTAGAGTTGTGGAGAAATTGTAGAGCGTACAGGTAAGCTAAAGATTAATCCATCTGCGGCACCACTACTTTTCTGGATTGCAGCATCATAAGCGATAGCTACAGTATTGCTCATTTCGAGCATCTTTCCATTTTTATAAGCTATAATTCTGTAACAGTCGCCAATACCTGTAAAATCACGGGCATAGAATTGAGCGTCATATCCTTCCTTGGGATATCCTTTGTCGTCGTCTCTCTGGTTTAATCGAGCTTCGTCAAACTGATAGGCAATCGAATCGATTTTAGGTACTCTTTTGAGCGCTGAAACTGCTTGGTAGGTTTCACCATTTGCAGTGATTTTAAGCGTGTAAGTTTTCCCAACCTGACCAATTTTAGGCTCTGAAGTGGTTGGACTCCAAACATACTTGCCATCTCCTTTGAGATCTTTGAAGGTAAAAATCTTCCCATCGCTGTCAGTCACAGTAACCGAAGCTCCCAAAACAGGTTTGACAGTAGCATTGTTAAAGTAATCTTGAGATTGCGAAAGCGTAATAACTTGATTAGTAGATACATCAGTTACATTTCCATCCACTACCAACATCGATGGAGCATTGGTAATACCTTGTAAATCAATGACATCTTCACAGCTTGTGAGGCTCAAAGTACCAAGTGCAATCAAAGTATTTAAAATATATTTTTTCATGATTTAAGTACAAGTTAAATTCTCTAAACATCATTAAGTATTAATGCAAAATAAAATGGCATTAATACGCATTAGGCAAGCATTGTATTCATAGTATTATTAGAAATACCTTCAGCTTACAGTATATATCCTAATGCCTATTGCGGGTAAAATTATTTCAATTTTGCCCACCAACTTATTACCTTCTCCAAGTTGGACTAAAGGTATTTTCATGATTAAAACTTAAAGTTATAAGTTACAGCCGGAACGAAAGAACCGATAATAGACAACTGAACTGCCTCTGTTTGGGCAGGGTTCGTTTCGTTTGGACGGGTGTAAATCGAGAATGGATTACGACGATTATATAGATTGTAAATCGAGAATACCCACTCAGATTCGCCTTTACCAAATAAAGCTTTTTTGTTTTTCTTGGTAGCCGAAACGTCTAAACGGTGGTATGCTGGAACTCTGAAATTACCACGTGTACCTGCTGGAATATATGGATAAACTTGCCCTTCAACCACAAACTGCTGTTCGGGTAAGGTGTATGGTACCCCTGTGATATAGGCGAAGTTTGCTCCGAATGACCATTTTTTGTTGATTTCGTACTGAGCCAACATATTCAACGTATGAGTACGGTCATAACGACTGAAGTACCAGTTTCCATTGTTAAGGGCATCTATTTTCTTCTCCGAACGTTGTAGCGTGTAGCTAATCCAACCTGTCAACTTACCACGATTTTTCTTCACAAATAGCTCAAGTCCGTATGCGCGACCTTTTCCAAACAATAAATCCTTTTCGAAATAAGGATTCAAAAATAAATTGGCGCGGTCAGCATAGTCAATTTGATTCTGCATCTCTTTGTAAAAAACCTCTGCTGATGCTTCATACATATTGTCTCCAAAGTTTTGGAAATAGCCTAATGCAACCTGATCTGCCACTTGTGGTTTGATGTTATTCGTACTTGACGTCCATACGTCCAAAGGCGTAGACGCCGCCGTGTTAGACATTAAGTGAACATATTGTGCCAAACGGTTGTAACTAGCCTTGATTGAGCTGTTGTCACCCGTGTTGTAGTTCATAGAGAAACGTGGCTCTAGATTTTGGTAAGTCTGGATTGTTTTTCCTTTTGTATTCGGGATATATGTCAAATCATATCCTGAAGGGAAATCAGCACTTACACCTACATATTTTCTTTGATAGTAAAAGTCTTCTTGGCTCGAGTAGTCATATCTTGAAAAACGCAAACCATACTGCACAGAGAATTTTGGTGAAATTTTCCATTCATCACCCACATAAATAGAAGACTCAATACCATTTTTACGTTCTTGACCAAACGAACGTGATTCTCCTTCTGAGGTTGCTGTAGCTGCGCCAGGTTTGAAATTATACGTTAATACTTGCCCACCAAAAGTAAGAGTATTATTAGGAGAGATATAATACGTAAAATCTGGCTTAATACTTAAATTAGTAATATTAGAAGACCATTTAAAAGCATTATTAGGACGCTTATTCTTCAAGTCAGAATCTAAGGCATAGTCGTAGTTACTATAAAATGCCGTAGTATTCAAGAATAACTTATCGCTAAATACATGGTTCCAACGACCAGAAAGCGTACTGTTACCCCAGTTAAAACCAAAATCTTGTCCAAAAACATCACGTCCAAAATAGCCTGAAAGGAAAACCGTATTTTTATTGTCTATATTATAGTTAACCTTAGCCGTTAAGTCATAAAAGTTAAAACTCGAACCAGCATTGTTTCCTGTGAGGAATGGTTTAGCTAAAATATCGATATAAGAACGACGAGCCGCTACAATAAAAGAGGCTTTATCTTTAACAATTGGAGCTTCGATAGATAAGCGGCTAAAAATGACACCGATACCACCATTAATTTCTAACTCTTTGGCATTACCTTCCTTCATTTTTACATCCAAAATCGAAGATGCACGACCGCCATATTGCGCTGGAACACCTCCTTTGATGAGTTTTACGTCTTTTACAGCGTCGGGATTAAACACCGAAAAGAAACCAAATAAGTGTGATGAGTTATAAACTGGCGCATCATCCAATAAAATTAAGTTTTGGTCTACACCACCTCCACGCACGTTGAAGCCCGAAGCTCCTTCACCGACTGTTGTAACGCCTGGCAAAAACTGAATCGCACGTACTAAGTCTACCTCACCTAAAAGTGCAGGGATTTTCTTAATGGTTTTCATTTCGACCTTGTTAACCGACATTTCCATCGATTTCACGTTGTCATCTTCTCTTTTTGCTTTTACAACAACTTCTTCTAGTTCTTGTCCATCCTCTTGTAGTTCAAGATTAAGGCTTAAGCTTTGTTCTGTGAGTTTAATTTCACGGATACTTTTACGGTATCCTACCGAGCTTACCACTAAAGTATAGTTTCCTTTTGGCACTGTGAGTGAGTAAAAACCATACGTATTGGTGGTAGTACCCGTCATAAGTTCTTTTACAAAAACAGAAGCGCCGATAAGACCTTCTCCGTTTTTAACGTCCTTGATATAACCGCTGACAGTTAATTTTTGATTTTGTGCCTGTAGGCAAAGAGGAAATAATAAGAGGACTACCCAAATGTTTCTTAAAAATGCATTCATGGATAAGTGTTTAAGTGATTGATTGTGTAAAGAAAGTAACATAAAGAACGGACAAAAGTTTTTATGTTCAATTCAATGAAAGTGTGATTTATGGTTCAAAATTATACTAAAATGTATTGATTGTGATAGAATAACTACCAAAAAGTAATTTTGTTTTCTCTTTTCGAATTTTTTTTCAAATAATAATTTTCAACCCTTCTTTATTTTTGACAAGCTAAAAACACAATGCCCCTATGGAAACCGTATTTATATATTTATTTTCCGAAAACATAATATTGAAATAATTTTATAGGTAAAATATTGCCGATTTTTATTTTTTAAAATAACAGGCTTAAAATACGAGCACATAAAAATCGTATTTTTAAAAAATCACTAGAAAAATATTACTGATTAAATAAGGAGTAAAGTGTCTTTTAGAGAGATATTTGAGGGTTTTATGAAAAATATTTTAAAAATTTTAATGATTCGGCAATATAATACTTATTAAAATTTTTTATTTAATATTTTGTTTCTATATTTGTCATGAAATAAGTAATATATTATCAAGTAATATGAACTTCGAACAATTAGGCCACATAATCAGAGAAAGACGCAATGAACTTTCCTACAGTCAAGAAGTGCTGAGCGATAAGAGCGATGTTGCTATCAAGACAATTCATTCAATTGAACTTGGCAAAGCCAACCCATCGCTTAAGACCCTCGACAAGGTACTTGGTGTATTAGGACTGGAGCTAATTGTAGTAAGCAAAAAAGATTAAGAAGAACTATTCCCAATTTTCATATAAAAATATTTAAGTACGAAAACCAACCACGGCATCAAGTCGTGCAGCATAAACAACTATGGAACAGGCCATCAGCTACGAACGTATCCCTACAAAAATTTACGCAAACTCAGACGAAGCTTCTCGCTCAGTAGCGTTAGAAATTGCTTCCATCATCCGCCAAAAAGCTGGTGAAGGCAAACCTGCTGTGTTAGGTTTAGCCACTGGATCGTCTCCTAAAAAAGTGTATAAAGAATTAATTCGTATGCACAAAGAGGAGGGTTTGAGCTTCCAAAATGTAGTGACATATAACCTTGATGAATACTACCCAATGGAGCCTGATGCAGTACAAAGTTATGTACGCTTCATGCGCGAGCAATTGTTTGACCATGTGGATATTCCGTCAGGCAACTGGCACTTACCTGATGGTACATTGCCATTAGAAAAGGTAGCAGATTTTTGTCGTGACTACGAAGAGCAAATCGAGCGCTATGGTGGTTTGGATTTTCAGTTGTTGGGTATTGGTCGTAACGGTCACATTGGTTTCAACGAGCCAGGGTCATTGGTAAATTCAAAAACTCGTTTGATGACACTCGACCTTACTACTCGTATCGATGCTGCTGGTGATTTTGGTGGTTTGGCAAAGGTTTCGAAAAAAGCCATTACCATGGGTATCAACAAAATTATGGAAGCGAAACGCGTAATTTTGTTGGCATGGGGTGAGCACAAAGCCGAAAACGTAGCTCGTGCAGTAGAAGGTTCAGTATCTGCTGATGTACCAGCTTCTTACTTACAGCACCATACTAATGCAGCTTTCGTATTGGATAATTCGGCCGCTTCTCAATTGACTCGTATCCGTACTCCATGGATGGTGGATGCCGTAACATGGGATCGTCCAATGGTGAAAAAAGCCGTGACTCACTTGGCTTTACAAGTAGGCAAACCAGTATTGAAGTTGACAAACTCAGACTATAACGAAAATGGTTTATCTGATTTGTTAGCATTGTATGGTCAGGCTTATGATATTAACATCGAAGTTTTCAACTATTTACAACATACTATCACAGGTTGGCCAGGTGGTAAGCCAAACGCCGACGACTCTAACCGTCCTGAGCGTGCTTACCCAGCTAAGAAACGTGTGATTATTTTCTCTCCACACCCAGACGACGATATCATCTCAATGGGTGGTACCTTCCAACGTTTGCATGACCAAGGTCACGATGTGCACGTAGCGTACCAAACTTCGGGTAATATTGCAGTGGCAGATGACGAGGCGCTTCGTTTTGCGGAATTTGTGGTTGACTTTAACGAGAAATTTGAAGCAAACAATCCAAAAGCAAATCGTATCTATCGTGAAGCGGTGAAATTCTTGAAAAACAAGAAAGATTCGGAAGTAGATACTTCGGAGGTTCGTTACATCAAAGGGTTGATTCGTAGAGGAGAAGCTAAAAATACTTGTCGTTATGTAGGTATTCCAAAAGAGAATGTACATTTCTTGGATATGCCATTCTACGAAACAGGTAAAGTGCAGAAAAACCCAATTGGTGAAGCTGACGTTCAAATCGTAATGGATTTGATTGAAGAAGTTAAGCCTCATCAAATTTATGCAGCAGGTGACTTGGCTGACCCACATGGTACTCACAAAGTATGTTTGGATGCCATCATGGACGCTGTAACACGTTTGAAACACCGCGAATACATGAATAGCTGTTGGGTATGGTTATACAAAGGCGCTTGGCAAGAATGGGATATCGACCAAATCGAAATGGCGGTTCCAATGTCACCAGACCAAGTATTGAAGAAACGTTATGGTATCTTCAAACACCAATCACAAAAAGATGGTGTGCCGTTCCAAGGAACAGACTCACGCGAATTCTGGCAAAGAGCCGAAGATCGTAACTCGAGTACAGCAGAGTTGTACAACAAGTTAGGTCTAGCAGAATATGAAGCAATGGAAGCTTTTGTACGTTGGAAATTCTAATTAGAAAAAGCTTGGCGTTAGCGCCAAGCTTTATAAGTTATTGAGGGTGCAAAAGAGAGTTGCTAGAAAAGAGTGACTTTATTGAGCATCCGAATTTGGAAAAAGGAATTGATTATAGTGTTTGATTATCAGGCCTTGCGCCTGTGAATTTAGCCGTCGAACTTTGTTTGACGGCTACTTTGTTTTTAATAGGAACGAAAAATCAATGACTCATCTGAGTATATCTGAATTTAAAAAAGCTCTTGTTCTTAGCGTGTTTATTCACCAATTTTCAGAAATTATCAATTCTATTTTTATCCCCATGAAAAAAATCCTATTTACTTTGTTGACTTGTTGTGGCATGAGTCCAATATTTGCTCAACAAAAAGCTCCTTCACCTGCATTGCCTGGCGCTTTTGCCGACCCTCACGTAGCAGTTTTTAATGGTAAATATTATATCTATCCAACTACCGATGGATTTGAAGGCTGGTCATCTGACTATTTTACGGTATGGTCTTCAAAAGATATGAAGAAATGGAAAAAAGAAGGAACAATTCTTGACTTCAAAAAAGACCTTACTTGGGCACAAAAACGTGCTTGGGCACCCGCAATTGCTTTCAAAAACAATAAATACTACTTTTATTTTTCGGCAGATACCAACATCGGTGTAGCGGTGTCTGACAAGCCAACAGGACCTTTCAAGGATGCTTTGGGCAAACCTTTGATTGCAAAAGGACAATACCAAGCGCAGATTATTGACCCAATGGTCTTTGTAGATGACGATGGACAAGCCTATATCTATTTTGGACAGGGGAGATGTTATATCGCCAAGTTGAATCCAGATATGATTTCGATTAATGAAGCATCAATCGTTTCTTACAAGCCTGAAGGTTATAACGAAGGTTCTTTTTTGATTAAACGAAAAGGAAAATACTACTTGATGTGGTCAGAATACGACACCCGTGATCCACGTTATTCGGTAGCTTATGGTGTTTCGGATTCACCAATGGGACCATTTGTGAAAGCTCAAAATAATCCAATTCTAAAAGGGCATGATGAGGTAAAAGGCGCTGGTCATCACTCGGTAGTACAAGTACCAGGCAAAGACGAATGGTACATTGTTTATCACCGTTTTATCATTCCTAACGGAAATGGATATAACAGAGAAACTTGTATTTCGCCAATGAGATTTGATGCAGAAGGCAACATCTTACCTGTAGAGGTTTACGAGAAAAAATAAAAATACACGATAGGGCTTAGGCTATGAGTCATCGCTAATTGCGTGATTAGTTTAATTGTAGAGACGCAATGCTTTGCGTCTTTAGCAGAATAGTATCAAAAAAGCGGTCGGAAATTGTTTTCCGACCGCTTTTTTGATAAAAATGGGAGACTCATCCTAATCCCGACATTCGGGATGAATCATATGTATATTTTTAGTACCTACAAGCCGAAAGCACAAGGTAAAAACGTATTGACAAGTTTGTAAGAAATGATTTGACTCTGTGCTTTAGGCACTAGGCAAAAGGCAAAGAGTTTTAACATGTTTTTTAGTAACTACAGATATGCTTTTACCGAAAGCCCATTCTTTAGCATACAGCTTAAGGCCTAAAGCCTATTGCACATAACTCACCTTATTTAAAAAATCCCTTTGCTATCAAGTAAGGAATGATCAACCAAAGAAGCCCTTTGATGAGAAAAAAAAGAAAGCCTGCCAAGCCCAATTTTTTGAGCCAAGATTGAAATTTATTAGGATTTTGAGGTGATTGATTCATTTTTGTATGGGCAATTTCTTTGATGTATTAGGATGCTTTGGGTACAATGCTTACAGATTGATTGAAACATCTGTTTTTAAGATGTACTATAAAAACGATTTTGAGGCTATTTAATTTCCTACCTACTAAATTCTAATTCTCTTCCTATTTCGCCTCAAGCTAACTCTACAACGCAAAATACTGAAAAAAGGGTCAATTATTCTTACTTTGGCATAAATTTGGCGCAAGTATTTCTGGTTTATGAGTAATACTTTTCACACTATGCTGTAACCAATATTTCAATTCCAACTCATTTATTTTCAATCCGCTGATGGCAAAACCTAAAACTTCTAAAACCAAAATTCAACCCGTCTCCGAGCCTAAAGAAGCCCCTAAAATTAGGTCTGAAGTCATTTCAATTTTTGATAAAATTTCTGACTTGCAAGGGTTTGGCTTATTATGGGGCTGTGTGCTTCTGATTTCGGTTCTCTTGTTTAAAGACTATCTTTTTCACAAAAAGTATTTCCTTTTTCTCGATCTCGGTGCCGATTCTATCAATATCATTTACACCAACTTGATGCATTATGCCGATTATATTAAGGCGGAGGGTGTTCCTGCATGGTCATTTAAGGCAGGAATGGGGCAAAATATCAATCCATTTTGGCTAGACCCAATTGCAACCAGTGTCTTGTTTTTATTTGGAAAAGAAAACATTGCTGGTAGTTTAGTATTGGTGGTAGTGATAGAGATTTTTTTAGCAGCTACGTTCTTTTATGCCTTTTTACAAAGCCTTCATTTACATAAGTTTGCCTCAATAATAGGGGCTTTGAGCTATGCTTTTTGTGGCTATTTGATTGTTTGTAGTACGTGGGATTTAAACAAATATCCTACCGAAGTATATCAAGCTGCGTTCTTACTTTTTGCCCTGGAACAATGGATAGGGAAAAGTAAATGGTATTTTTTCCCGTCGAGTATCGCCCTGATTGCTATTCATCAGCCTTTTTATTTGTACTTGTACGGAGTATTGATTTTGATATATGCTTTGGTGCGTCATTTTGAAGATGCTTCAAAGCCTGTATCTCAACTGTTGTGGCAACTGCTCAGTTTGATAGGATTCGGTATTTTGGGTTTGGCTTTGGCTGGTTTTATTTTACCAAGTAATATTTATCAAATTATCGAAAGTCCACGTGTGGCTGGAGGCGTATCTTACTTTGATACCCTTTCAGCGGCTTCACCATTCGATATGTCGGATGGTGTACAGACAGCTTCGGCTTTCCTACGCTTTTTCTCAAATGACCTTTTAGGAACAGGTTCAGATTATCGAGGATGGCAAAACTATATGGAGGCACCTGTTTTATACTGTGGCATCTTAACGTTGGTGGCTGCACCGCAGGCATTTGCCTTGGCCAATCGCCGACAGACAATTATTTATGGTGCTATCACCTTCGCTTGTTTTCTGATACTGACTTTTCCCTATTTTCGATATGCTTTCTGGTTGTTTTCGGGCGATTATTATCGAACAGTAGGCTTTTTTATCGTAATATTCTTATTGTTTTTGGCATATCAAGGAATTTCTCAAATTGTACAAAAGTCAGAAATCAACCTTGTAGTTTTAGGAGCTACTTTGTTTGTTCTACTTTTTGTATTGTATGCACCTTATGAAATTCCGAAAGAAAATATCAATAGCCGTTTACGCACTTTGGTGAGCTTTTTTGTGATTTTACAGGCTGGTATTTTGTATTTATTGAGTCGTTCTTCGTTAAAAAATATTGCTCAAATTGGAGCCCTTGTATTGGTTATTGGAGAGATACTATTTTTGGATAATCCCGCACTCAATCGTCGCAGTACAGCATCTGTTTCGGAGTACAAAGACAAAAGCTCATTATTTGAAGATGCCACCAACGAAGCAGTAGCTCGCCTCAAAAAATCGGATACAAGCTTTTATCGAATCGATAAAGATTATGCTTCAAGTCCTGCGATTTTTGCTGGGCTCAATGATGCCAAACTACAAGATTACTATGGGACTTCGTGTTATTCTTCGTTCAACCAAGTTAATTATGTCCGCTTTTTGTTAGGTATGGGCTTAGTCAAAAAAGGGGACGAATTTAGTACACGATGGGTAAATGGTCTAGGAGGAAATACCTTACTCGAAAGTGTAAATGCTGTGAAATATGTCCTGATTAAAAACCCAACCATGGATTTGCGTCCACAGGGTTTTACCCCAATTGATACGGTGGGAGAGGTGAAGATATTAAAAAACAATAATGCCTTGCCTTTGGCATATACTTATAACCAATTTGCAGATGAAAAGACATTTGAACAACTTTCGCCATTTGCTAGACAAAAAGTATTATTGCACGCCTGTGTTTTGAGTCAAGAAAAAGGAAAAGAATTAGGCTTGTCACTCTATCAACAAGCAGATACAACGAGCACATTGAATGGTGTAGAGTATAACGATGCCATTGCTGCCAGAAAAGCAACTCCTTTTATAATGACTAAATTTTCGGATAACCATATCGAAGGAAACATCAAGTTGCAAACGCCACAATTATTGTATTGGAGTATTCCGTTTGATATTGGTTGGAAAGCTTTGGTAGATGGAAAAGAGCAGAAAATCGAACAAGTAAGTTTTGGTTTTATAGGCATCCCATTGTCAGCAGGAAACCATCAGGTAGTACTTCAATATGAAGCGCCTTATGTGAGTATGGGTACAAAAGTTGCCCTAGTAGCGTGGTTGCTATATCTCGCAGGTTTAGTTTTCTTTTTGATACAGCAAAGAAAACTTATTTAGTGATTTGTGATTGAGCGAATGAGTGATTATTTTAATAAGTATATTAACAATAGAAATGTAAGTAAAAGGAAGTATTAAATTAATAATATATCTCTGACTCACTTTGGTAGTATATATCAATAACTGATATACTGTTAACTATTAACTTCTTTAAAATAATCACTCAATCACAAATCACTAAATAACTTAAGCAAGCAAATCAGCTATGGCTTTTTCTACTTTTTCAAAGCCAAATTTCTGTTTTACTTCTTCCATCATTGCTGTAATTTCTGCTGTACAGAGGTTACCAATACTTCCTTCGTGTGAATGTTGTAAATTACGATTTGGGTGGTATTCTCCTGAGTTGATTTCGTTTCCGATAATTTTGTAAGCTTCTCTAAAAGGTACACCTTGTAATACCAATTCGTTGACTCTTTCTACTGAAAACAATAAATCATACTTTGAATCGTCCAAGATACCTTCTTTAACTTGAATACCTGAAAGCATAAAATGAGTCATATCTAAGCAACTCAAAATTTCGTCGAAAGCAGGCATTAATACTTCTTTCAAAATCTGCATTTCACGGTGGTATCCAGAAGGCAAGTTACTCATTACGAGCATAATATCATTAGGTAATCCTTTCAGCCTATTAGTTTTTCCACGAAGCAATTCTGCCACATCAGGGTTTTTCTTATGAGGCATAATTGAGCTACCTGTTGTCATTTCGTCAGGAAGTTTGATAAAACCAAAATTCTGAGAATTGTACAAACAAATATCCATTGCCAAACGAGATAGCGTTGAGGCAATTTGAGCAATAGCAGTTACCGCAAATAGTTCAGTTTTTCCTCTTGACATTTGAGCATATACTACGTTGTAATGCAAATGGTTAAAACCTAACAACTGCGTTGTCATGGTACGATTCAGGGGAAAAGAAGACCCATATCCAGCACCCGAACCAAGTGGGTTTTTGTTGGCTAATTGATAGGCTGTTTGCAACATTTCCATGTCATCAACCAAACCTTCGGCATAAGCACCGAACCACAAACCAAACGATGATGGCATCGCAATTTGTAAGTGTGTATAGCCTGGCAACAAAACACTTTTGAAGCGTTCACTAAGTTCAGTTAATAAGTCAAATAGGCGAAAAGTTGATTCTGCCAATTCTTGTAAACGTGCTCTTGTAAAAAGCTTTACGTCTACCAAAACTTGGTCGTTACGTGAGCGACCAGAGTGGATTTTTTTCCCAGCTTCACCCAATTGACGTGTAAGCATCAATTCTACTTGCGAGTGAACATCCTCGATACCCTCTTCGATAACAAATTCACCGTTTTGGATACCTTGATAAATATTTTTCAATTCAGATTGTACCTGAGCCAATTCGTTGGCTTCGAGTAAGCCGATACTTTCGAGCATACGAGTATGCGCCAATGAGCCCAATACATCGAACTCGGCTAATAATAGGTCAAACTCAGGGTCGCGACCTACGGTAAATTTTTCTATTTTCTCGTTAACAGAAGTATTATCTTTTTGCCAAAGCTTACTCATTTTGAATCTTGAGTTTTAAGTGTTGGAGTTTAGTGTTGAGTGAATTGGTGATTGAGTGATTTAGTGATTTTTAAATTGAAAAAAACTCTATTCACAATCACTCAATCACCATTCACTCAATCACTCATTAAATATTTGCTACAATAGTTTGTTTCAACATTTTGATGTACAAATCAATACCTTCTTCTATTTCAGAAAGGTAGATAAATTCATCGGCTGTGTGTGAGCGTTCAGAATGTCCAGGACCTAGTTTTAGTGATTGACATGATAAAACCGCTTGGTCTGAAGTAGTTGGCGAACCGTAGGTTTCACGACCTAATGCTAACCCAGCTAGAACAATTGGATGCTCCATTGGAATCGACGAAGGCTTCAATCGAATAGAACGAGGAATAGCCTCTGATTCAATATTTTGACGAATTGTTTCTAATATTTCCTCTAAAGTATATTGCTCAGTTACACGACAGTCAATGGTAAAAGTACAGCTATCTGGCACTACATTATGTTGCTTGCCTGCATTGATAACTGTTACTGACATTTTGATAGGACCAAGTACTGGCGAAACTTTTGGAAACTGATAGTTTTTAATCCATTTAATATCTTTGATGGCTTTATAAATGGCATTATCGCCTTCTTCACGAGCAGCATGTCCAGCTTTTCCGTGGGCAATACAATCTACAACCATCAAACCTTTTTCGGCAATAGCCAAGTGCATTTGCGTGGGTTCGCCTACGATAGCAAAATCTATTTCAGGCAAATCATTATCCTTAAGAAGTAATTCCAACCCATTTACGCCCGAAATTTCTTCTTCGGCAGATGCCACAAATAAGACATTATATTTGAGGTCGCTGCGATGATAGAAATAACAAAACGTTGCTAAAAGACTTACCAAGCATCCACCTGCATCGTTGCTACCTAAGCCAAATAATTTACCTTCCTGAACTACCGGCTCAAAAGGGTCTAGTGTCCATTTAGGATTAGGTTTTACGGTATCGTGATGAGAATTGAGTAATACGGTAGGAAGTTCGGGATTAAAATGCTGATTGCGTGCCCACAGGTTATTGATTTTTCTTCTAAAAGGAATATTTCTTTCTCTGAAAAACTCTTCAAGAATATCGCCTGTTTTGTCCTCTTCACGACTAAATGATTGCGTGGCAATCAATTGTTTTAACAACCCAATAGCATCTTGGGTTAATTGTTCTTGTAGGGTCATTGGAATCAGCCCGTTTGAGATAAAAATAAAAATTTTGGGTCGAAATTATCATGAACACTTTTGTTAAGCAAACATCCAACAAAAGAATTCAAAAATGTGCCGACTTTTGAGATAACAAGCCTGTCAATATTTGCTTGTTAAGTAAGATTGCATGATTGGGCATTTCGCTGTCAGGTAACGGCTTTCGGCGGTGGGCTTTGGAAAAAAGCATGGCTGTGGTTATTAAAAACATCTTAACACTCTTTGCCTTGTGCCTGTTGCCTAGTGCCTAAACAAATAACTTAAATCTTATTCTGCACGATTACTTACTATGTTAAAACGTTGTATTTATTGACCAAATTTTGCTGAAAATCTACTAGCCAAATCGCCAATTTCTTCTTTTTTAGCTAACTGTTCAATCCATTCGCTAGGAATTTGCTCAAAACCATAATAGAAGCCTGCAATTCCTCCAGTAACACTTCCGATAGTATCGGTATCATCACCTAGATTGACTCCTCTCAAAACAGCGGATTTGAAGTCATCTGTTGTTAAAAAAGCCCAAAGAGAAGCCTCTAAAGTATGTAAGATATAGCCAGAAGAAAAAATTTCACTTTCATCAATT
The DNA here is from genome assembly GCF_030056705.1 of Flectobacillus longus. Classification (GTDB taxonomy): domain Bacteria; phylum Bacteroidota; class Bacteroidia; order Cytophagales; family Spirosomataceae; genus Flectobacillus; species Flectobacillus longus. Next base: position 310,265 of record NZ_JASHIC010000004.1, on the reverse strand, counting down.
TTAGAAATATCGTCAAAAAGAAGTCTACTATATAATTCTAATTCTGCGGGTTTTACTTGTACCGATAACAGATAATCTCTCACGGTATTTTGAGTAATGCTATAGGCTTCATGTTTTTCTTTGCCTTTCATCAAATTGAGCAAATACTCAGTAACAAAAAAACAACCTATTAGCGTGCGAGTGTGCCCGTGAGTAATACCTGATACCATTTTGATAACACTACAGCGCTCTTCAATAGACTTGTTTTGCGTATAATATACCACTGGTAATGTTCGCATCAAAGAGCCATTTCCGTTAGAGTACTCGTCGCACTCTCCTGAGCTATGTGGTGAAACACCTTTTAATAGTCTATCTATGGCATTTCGTGTGGCGATACCCACATCAAAAAAAGCACCATGTGCGGTCCAGTAACCATTATCGTACCAGTCGCAAAACTTTTTGGCTAGACCATCTAGGTCAAAACCTTCGATAAGTTGTTCGGCTAAGCAAAAAGATAGGGAGGTATCGTCTGACCAAGTACCTGCTGGCTGGTGATGAGTCCCGTAGGCACGCATACCTTCCACAGGATGTGCCTTGAGGTGTTTACGACTCATAAACTCGACAGGAACACCAAGAGAGTCGCCAATGGCAATACCAAAAAGTAGACCTTTGCTTTTCATAGAAATAAAATGAAGAATAATAATGTAGCATTGAGCCATCGAGCCTTAGTAATCAGAATGTGTAAATTGCTGACTATCAAAAAACTATGGCGTGATACCAAAATTTATATCGTTAGCTTTGTCCCAGCGTTACCTTCGCTGACAGCGGCAAGAACTTCTTTGGCATGACATATAGTTACTTGTTTAACTCCTTCGTCAAGTGCTTTGAAAGCATTATCTAGTTTGGGAATCATTCCCTTGTTGATAGCGCCAGTAGCTTTGTAAGCAGTATATTCCTCAGGTTGTAACTGAGCAATCACAGAGTCGTCATCGTCAGGATTCGAAAGTACGCCTTTTTTCTCAAAACAGTACACCAAGTTGACCTCAAATTCTTGAGACATGGCCGTTGCTAATGCTTGTGCTTGTGTGTCAGCATTGGTATTGAGCATATTGCCATCGAGGTCATAAGTCAACGGGGCGAATACAGGAGTTAATCCTTGCGAAATCATTCCTGCAATTTGTCCTGCATCTACACGCTCAATGTCTCCTACAAAACCGTAGTCTATTTCTTTTACAGGGCGTTTCTTAGAAAGAATAACGCCACCATCAGCGCCCGTCAAACCAATGGCATTAGTGCCAAATTTTTGTAATTGAGCTACGAGGCTCTTGTTTACCAAACCACCATACACCATTGTTACGACATTGAGCATAGCTTGGTCTGTGATACGTCGACCTTCCACCATTACTGTTTCGATTCCTAATTTTTCAGCAATTTGAGTAGCGATTTTGCCACCACCATGAACCAAAATTTTATGACCAGCAATTTGAGCAAAATCAGATAAAAATTGACTACATAGTGTTGGGTTATCAATTACATTACCCCCAATTTTCACAACAGTGAGTTTCATAAAGATTATTTTGATTTGGTTGAACAGAGATTTTGCTATAGTTTTTTATGCCATAGCTATTAAACAACAAATGTACAGACCATGAGACCTGTACATTTGAAAATATGATAGATTGATGGAGTTGTGGAGGAGTGGGCGAAAATGATTATCACTCAATCACTCATGCACTCAATCACCATTAAAACAAGTACGGGCTTTCTTCACGGATAATACTCAGAAGCATTTGTTTGATTACAACTTGTGCTGACCATACACGGTTACCAGCTTGTTGTACAACCACTGAGTTGGGCGAATCTAATACGGCATCTTCGACTACCACGTTGCGACGTACTGGCAAGCAGTGCATGAATTTGGCGTTGTTGGTCAAGTTCATTTTATCCGTTGTCACCATCCAAGATGGGTCTTGATTTAGGATTTGACCATATTGAGAATAAGATGACCAGTTTTTAGCATAAATAAAATCTGCATCTTTGAATGCCTCTTCTTGATTGTAAGTTACTTTGGCGTTACCTACAAACTCAGGAGCAAGTTCGTACCCTTCAGGGTGTGTGATAACAAAATCCACATCAGCAGCATTCATCCATTCTGCAAAAGAGTTTGGTACTGCTTGAGGAAGCGCTTTTACGTGGGGTGCCCATGTCAAAACCACTTTAGGACGAGGCTTTGTCTTGAGTTCCTCGATTGTAATCAAGTCAGCCAAAGACTGTAATGGGTGACGAGTAGCCGATTCTAAGCTCAAAATCGGACGACCAGTATGTTTAACAAACTGATTCATGACGTTTTCGGAATAGTCTTCTTCACGGTCAACCAAACTAGGGAAACTACGAATACCAACAATATCACAATATTGTCCTACTACGGGTGCGGCTTCTTTGATGTGCTCGGCTTTGTTGCCATTCATAATTGCACCATCTTCAAACTCCAACCCCCAGCTATCTTGTCCGACGTTCATCACGATTAGTTCCAAACCTAAGTTTTGAGCTGCACGTTGAGTACTTAAGCGTGTTCGTAAACTTGAGTTAAAAAACAAGAGACCCATGGTCCTGTTTTTACCCAAATGCTTGTCAGCATAAGGAGTTTTTTTATATAGAAGGGCTTCTTTAACTAGAGCCTGAACATCAACAGCATCTTTAACTGAAAGGAAGTTTCTCATTTTTTAAATATCCGATAGCAGTTCGTTGCAAGTTTTAAATGGAACAATTGATTGAAAGATGATTCTTCGACATTGCGATTGTCTTGAATTCAAACTACAAAGTTATTCCTAAATATGAGATTCACGTTAGGATTTTTGTAAAACTCCTTGATTTTAATGGCTTATTGCCACTTTTTGTGAAGATTTTTGGATAAATACTCAAATTGAAGGATAAACTGGGTATAAAAAAATTTGGCGAACCCTACTAGAGCCCGCCAAGATTGTATCACTAACACACCAAAATATAGTTTTGCTTATTAGATTTTGAAATACTATTCCACAAAACCTATTTCTACTATGAAAACTACTCATTTAACGTATGAAACTGAGAGAAGTCACAGTATATCTGAAAATTTTTAGATTTTTTTTAAAAAAATGAAAAGCACATTTCCAAATCCTCTGAATCTACACAGACATACGAAAGATGGGTTGAATTAGATTGCGAAGTAAGGGATTTTTTTTTGAAAAATTATTACAAGAGAATTGTGAAAAAATGATACTAACGACTAATTAGTCGTGTACGAAGGGATATAAAACCATTTATATCGAATGTTGTATTTCAGAATCGTAACCTTCTGTATTTTGTAAAAACAAAAATGTTTTTCTCTATTTCCGAAATCAGAAATCCCAAATCCTCAATAGTTGGAAATCCTTCATACAGCCCTAACGACTAATATTCAACTTCCAGTGTCTAACTAAGATTGTTTCGATATGTTCTACTTCTTCGATTTCGCCAAATTGTTGAAAGCCATTTTTTTCTAACACTTTTCCTGAACTTGTATTGTCAACAGGAGTATCTGCCAAAATTTGTACGATAGCTGTATCTTGTTTGGCCCAGTCTATAAGCCCTTTCAACGCCTCTGAGGCATATCCTTTGTTACGATAGGGCATATCTATAAAGTAGCCAACCATTGTTGTGCCGTTATCATCTGGCAAACCCGAAAACCCAATGCCACCAATCGAGCGATTTTCTTCTTCAAGAATAATTTCCCAATTAGAATACCATGCAAAATCCCAGGGAAATATTTGTGCCATCGGAATCCAGAAATGTTCGAGCGCTTCGAGGGTTTCTGCTTCAAAAAAAGGTTCTATTTGCCAAGACGATGGAATAAGACCCAAATGTTTTTCAAGAGCCTCGCGACCATGACGATGCCAAATCAGTAATTCATTATGCTTTAATGCTTGAAGTCTGAGCCTATGAGTGTGAAAAATTGCCATATAATATGAAAGGGTGGTTAGTTGTAAGGCATTAGTTTTAATATTCTTCAATTGATGTTGCGAAAATTACAAGGCGAATTTAGGGTTTATTTTCAACCTATCTTTGGGAAACACGTCTAAAAAAGCTTCACTTAAATCATAAATGTATCATCAAGTACCTGATATCAGCTTTCTTATTTACCTTTAATTTATCATTCGACATTGGTAGGCTTACCCCTATAATAACTGATAAAAAAGAAAGATAGATGTATTAAATTTGAAGATTCTAAGATAGTAGAGCCTGAAAATAAACACCTTGCATGAAGCGAATAAACAAGTCCTTTGATTAATGTTATTCACCGATGAATTATTTTGTTTGGTCGAAAAGTGACCTTATGTCCCATCTTTCAGTGCAACTTTTGTGTTCTAAAACTGTCAATAGGCAATATTTGGGCGAACGTCCATTTATCTTTTAATCGAACCACTGATACTTTTTGTTTATACTTAATTAATACTTATCAACAAATTTGTCATCTATTTGAACATAAAGTTCAGGGCTTTCTAAAATATCATCATGAAAAAAGTTTTATTGTTTTCAGTATTAAGTTTTATAGGGTTTAATACTATGGCGCAGTTCCCTGGTGCGGGAATGGGAGGAGGACAGCGTCAGCAGCCACAACAACAGGCAATACCTGGAACAGCACAAGCTGCGCCAAAAGGGTCTGCAAAAATTGTTGGCTTTGTGATTGATTCGGCAGCTACAAAGGCAGTTGAATTTGCGAGTGTTGCATTATTGAGTAAAACTACCAATAAACCAGTTGACGGTACTGTTGCCGACGAAAAAGGTAAATTTACCATCAATAAAATTGCAGTGGGGGATTATGTTCTTTCAGTGTCTTTCTTAGGTTATCAGTCTAAGAAAATTCCTGTAAAAATTCAGAATAAAAATGACGAAATTGATTTGGGTGTAATTCGTTTGAGTCAGTCAAATCAGGTTTTACAAGAAGTGACTGTAGAAGGTCAAAAAGCAGTTATCGAAGACAAAGTAGACCGTTTGGTGTATAACGCAGAACGTGATGCTACCTCAAAAGGTGGCGATGCTTCAGACGTATTACGTAAAGTACCAATGCTTTCGGTTGACTTAGATGGTAATGTGTCGTTGCGTGGTAGCTCAAATGTTCGTGTATTGATTAACAACAAACCATCGACCATTGTAGCAACAAGTATTGCAGACGCCTTGAAGCAAATTCCTGCTGATATGATTAAGTCGGTAGAAGTAATCACTTCTCCTTCAGCAAAATACGATGCGGAAGGGTCTTCAGGTATTATCAATATCATTACAAAGAAAAACAATTTGCAAGGTTTGACCTTGAACATGGATTCAAGTGTAGGTATTCGTGGTGCAAACCTTTCATTGAATGGAAATTATCGTAAAGGTAATATGGGCTTCTCGTTAGGTGGATTTGGTCGTTCAAACTATAATGTAAATGGTACATTCGAAAACAGCCAACTTACTACTAACAACGGAAAACAAACGTTGAACACTCAGAGTGCTGATACTCGTAGCAATGGTTTGTTTGGTAGCTACCAGTTGGGCTGGGATTGGGATATCAACAAGTATAATGCTATCACGGCATCGGTTCGTTATGGTGTTCGTAATCAAAATAGCTATCAAGACGGACTGTTGAGCCAAAGCTATTCTGCTTCAACATTGATGTCAAAAACTCTTCGTGATGTTAATACAAAAGATTTGTCAGGAACGATTGATGCGAATATCGACTATACTCATACGTTCAAAAAACCACAACAAGAATTTAGTTTGTTGACGCAATTTAGCCGTAACAACCGTACTAATGACTTTGTGAATAATTTGTTGAACTTGACTGATAATAGCGTAACAAGTCGTTTGAAAAACAATAACGATAGTTATAACCAAGAAGTAACAGTTCAGGCAGATTACCAAACGCCAATTACTAAAACACAATTGGTTGAAATTGGTGCTAAAGGAATTTTCAGAACAGTAAATTCAGATTATCAATATTTCACTGCTCAGGGAGCAACAGGTGCTTATGTACCAACTACAAGCTCATCGACAGCATCAAACGTATTTAATTATACTCAAAATATTGCAGCGGCGTACTTATCATATACAGCTACTTTATCAAAATTATATACTTTGAAAGTAGGTGGTCGTTATGAGCACACTGATATTTCTGCAAACTTCAAGAGTGGAGACCAAACTTTGTCAATTCCATCTTATGGAGTATTGGTTCCAAGTTTGAATATCTCTCGTAAGTTGGGTAGTGTAAGTACTTTGAAATTAGGTTTCAACCGTCGTATTCAACGTCCGTCGATTCAGTTCTTGAACCCGAACGTTAATGCTTCAAATCCATTGAATATTTCATCTGGTAATCCTAATTTGAGCCCAGAGTACACAAACAACTACGAATTGACTTTGAATACCTCTATCAAAGGTACATTCTTGACGGTGTCAACTTTTGTACGTAATACAACAGGAAGTATCGAAAGTGTTCGTGATGTAATTGGTGATACTATTCGTACGTCGTACCAAAACATCGGTAAACAAGATGCTTATGGTATGAACGCGTTCGGAAATATCAACTTCTCAAATAAGTTAACCGTTGGTTTGGGTGGAGATGTGTATTATGCAAAATTGGCCAACAATGTGCCAAACCCATTATATAATGCTTCAAACTCAGGTTGGGTAGCTAATTACCGTATTTTTGGTAGCTACAATTTGGGTAATAACTGGGGCTTGCAAGCATTTGGTTTCTATCGCTCAACACAAGTACAGCTACAAGGTTTCCAAGGAGGATTTGGTATCTATAGCTTGAGCGTGAAGAAAGATTTCAAAGACAAGAAAGGAAGTATTGGTTTTGGTGCAGAAAACTTCTTTACACCAAATGGCTTCAAAATTCATAGCGAAATTAACTCACCTATCATTACTCAGAATAGTACTAATACCATGCGTAACATGAACTTCAAGATTAACTTCAGTTATCGTATTGGTAAAATGTCGTTCGACGCTCCAAAACGCAAGAAATCAGTTAGTAATGATGACTTGAAAGATGGCGGTGGCGATAATAACGGCGGCGGTAATGGTGGCGGTCAGTCTCAAGGCGGTGGCAGTATGCCAAGCGGAGGCGGTGGTCGTCCAAGATAGTACGGTGATTATTTAGTTATCATAAATTCGAAAATGCTCAATCATTAGAAAATTGACCTGAGTGCTAGATAATTACAACAAATTGATGTTAGTAATGAATAAAATTCCCCAGTTGTTCGACTGGGGAATTTTTTTTAGTGAGGAGTTGTCCTTGCCTAAATAAAATTATATTAATACGCATTAAACATTAGGCAAAAATCTATTCATGCTTTTATGACGAACACTTTTTACTTTTAGGTTACTGTGCCTATTATCGGTAAAAGAAAATGGTCTTAATTGCCTCGTTATAAGTTCTGTACTAGCGATAATTTCGTAGCAATTATTATTGCGAAGGTTTCCAAGCTATTTCTGATTTTGAAACTATTACCTCTTTCCGAAATCGAAAATCCCATATCCACAATAGCAAAAAAATCCCCTACCCGCAAGAGCAAGTAGGGGAATATACAATCAGTCAAAATTACATTATTAAAGAACGATTACGTAGTAGTAACGAGTGCCGTCCATATCTACACCCTCGATTTTTACACGACCTTTACGGTTTTGTAATAAATCAGCTGCTTCCTTGGCATCTTTTACTGCTTTGTCATCGATTTTTGAAATAATCAAACCGCTTTCTACACCTTGATAACCCAAACGACCTTCTGGATTTACATCTGTTAATTTAACACCACCTGAAAGTTTCAATTTGGCTTTTTCTGCTTCTGAAAGGTTGGCGATTTTAGCTCCAAGATATTCACTAGCAATAACAGCACCAGCAGATTCACCTTTTACAATGTTGGTGTTGCCATCTTTATTTTTCAAAACAACATTGAAATCTTTTGTAGCACCATCACGGTTTACAGTTACAACCACTGTTTCGCCTGGACGCTTACGACCTACTAATTCCATTAGTTTTGAGCTTGATTTCGTTTCAACGCCATCTACTTTTACGATTACGTCATTTACTTTCAAGCCTGCTGCTTGCGCAGAGCTACTATTAGCAAAACCACCAACATATACTCCTTCGTTTACTTTCAAGCCTTTTTCTTCAGCTACTTTGCCTGATACATCTTGGATACTTACGCCTAAGTAACCACGTTGTACATTACCATACTTAATCAAATCAGCAGATACTTTTTTTACAATACTTACAGGTACTGCAAACGAATATCCTGCAAACTGACCTGTACGGCTGTAAATCGCAGTATTGATACCGATTAGTTCACCTTTTAAGTTTACCAAAGCACCACCTGAGTTTCCTGGGTTTACCGCTGCATCTGTTTGGATAAACGATTCAAGTGGATTTACATCTTCTTTATCACGGTCGATAATATTTTGACGACCTTTTGCTGATACGATACCAGCCGTTACCGTTGACTCAAGATTGAAAGGGTTACCTACTGCCAATACCCATTCGCCAACTCTCAAAGCATCAGAATCACCGAATGTTAAAAATGGCAAATTCGTAGCTTTTACTTGAATTACTGCCAAGTCGGTAGAAGGGTCAGTACTTACTACTTTAGCCTTCAATTCGCGCTTATCGCCAAGGATTACAGTTACTTCATCGGCATCTTGCACTACGTGGTTATTAGTTACGATATAACCATCAGCACTGATAATTACACCAGAGCCAGAAGCTTCTTGCGCTTCAGGTTGACGACGACGCCCACCGCCCAAATCTCCAAATCCGAAGAAATCTTCAAATGGATCTACCATTTGACGGTTTACCTGACGAGTCATTTTTGTTTTGATATGGACAACCGCAGGCGTAGCTTTTTCTGCTGCGAAAGTAAATTCTGTTAATGAACCTGCCGCCGCTCCATTATTCGACACCATGCGAGTAAAGGCAGATGGAGTATCTGAAAATACAGCGTCAGATGAAGACTTTTCGATGAATAACTTATAGGCTCCGAGCGTGGTCGCACTGCTCAAAGCACCAACGATGGCAAGGGTTTTTAAATTATTGTTCATTTCCATTTTGAATAAAGTGTTTTTAATGTGAACCAGACTCGTACTTTATTTCCTAAACGGTCTAGTGGAATAGATTGTTTTGTTGAAATTTGTAGCTGTTGGCTCTTGTTTACTTAAGCTTTTTTGAAAAATTATTAGCTTGTATTTTTGAGCCTCTAACAAGTAAACTAACTGAGCGAGTTTTTTTGATTTCACTACGCTAATTTAACGCAAAATCGATATTCAAGGTGCACACATTAAAGGCATTTTAACATATTTTAAGATTTCGAGTATTTTTGGGATTTCGTTAGATAAAAAAAGAAGGGAATACCCATCCAACTATTTCTCGAAATTGAAAAAGAGTTAGGGATATTCCCCCAATATTGAATTTAAAAAGAGGCAATATTCTATGCTTCTTTCGTGCTTCAAATTTTACTAATTACAAAACCGCAATCTCTTTCACTGCTGGTTTGAGCTCTTCTTTTTTCGGTAATCCTACATGAAGAATACCGTCTGTATAAGTAGCTTCAATCTTTTCGCCATCTACATTTTTAGGTAACGTAAATGTGCGTTGGAATTGGTTATAGTTAAATTCCTGACGAGTATATTTTTCGGTTTTTTCCTCCTGTTGTTGTTCCTGAACTGCTGATATCGTCAAGCGATTTTCGTGAAGACTCAATTTGAAATTTTCTTTTTTCAAGCCTGGTGCTGCTACTTCAATTTCAAACCCTGCTTCTGATTCTTTTACATTGACCGCTGGAATTGATTGATACAATGAATTATGGAAATGTGCTTTTGGTAACATGGTGTCAAATTGTTTAAAAAGGTTATTGAAATCGTTGTTGAAATTTGAATTTCTTTTTACTGCTGGGTTTAGTCTTACGAATGTCATGGCTGTAAATGTTTTTTTATTTTGTTAATTGAAAAAATCACTTTAAAAGAACTACCACTTGTTGCGGTGGTATTATTTTTTTTACAAGTTCTATACCAATTGAAAAATAAAGACATTTTGTCATGTATTGATATGGTTTATGTATATTTATACTGACAAAATGACTATTTTTGTATTTTGAGCATATAAAAAATGTCAGTCGTTTGTATTTTTATTGATTATCATTTTTGAAAAAAAACTACTTTAGCTTAATTTTTGCTATAATCATAGAACGTCTTATTGCCAAGAGCCAGTTGAAACCAATAGAATGGCTCAATAAATCAACTAACACACAACATAAAATATATGTATCAACTAAAATCTTTACTTACTGCCTGTTTTATCTTGCTAGTTGCTCAACAAAATATTTGGGGACAACAAAAAAAGAATACAGAAACTACAAAGTCTGTGAAAAATGTAAAGTCTGAGACGCCCAATAATGTAAGCGTCAAGCAGTCGACAGGACCACAATCTAATTTGCAAGGATTCAAGGCCAATAAAATGTCTACCAGAGACGGACGTTTTGGAGTGCCAGAAGAAATCGCTCCAGACAGATTTGGATTAAGAGGAGGAATAGGGCAGGTAATTCTTTTTGAAGGAGAGCAATCAGATTTGATTCCAACTTTTGAAATCGGTGCTTTTGCCAATATCGGTTTTACACCAAGAAGCCGTTTCCAACCTGAAATCTATTACCAGTCAAAAGCAACACAAAAAAATGATATCACTCTCCATATGAATATGCTCAATATTCCCTTATTGTATCAATATCGTTTTGGGTATGATGCTAAGAGTTTTTTTATTGAACTTGGACCTTACGTTTCTTATCTGACCAGTATGAGCTATTTTTCTTCTTCTGTCAATAATACGATTGATTTGAGCGGATTATCTTTTGGTGATCGAGTGGAAATGGGAGTAGTGGCAGGAGCAGGATACCGCTTCGACAAGCGATGGTTTGTAGATTTGAGAGCTAATTATGGTTTGAAAAAAATCAAAGATTTCAACAATTTTGCGACCGTATCGCTTGGGGTAGGATACGGGTTTTAGAACAATAAATCGTGTAGAATTTAGAGTGAGGAGATTGATTGTTTTCTTTTTCAGAATATAATCAATCTCCTCACTCTAAATTTATATTTCATTTTATATGTCTACTTCTACCGTATTACGTAAAATATCATCAAAATTCTCGCGACGACGAATCAATTTTGCTTCACCATTTATCACCAACACCTCCGCAGGGCGAATACGAGAATTGTATTGTGACGACATCGAGAAACAATATGCACCTGCATTTTTCATCGCAATAATATCACCTTTGTTGACAGTATTAATACGACGCTCACTTTGTTGACCCTCAGCCGACCAACTAAAAGTATCCGTTTCGCAGATATATCCTACCACACGATAATCATCTTGCTGGCTATCATCCTTATTAGAAGCATTGAAAATATCATGATAAGCGCCATACATCATCGGACGACCCAGATGATTCAAACCTGAGTTGACACACACAAAAGTCTTGATTGGATCTTTTTTAACGGTATTTGCTGTAGTCAAAAATGTTCCAGCCTCACTAACCAAAAATTTGCCAGGCTCAAACCATAATTGTAATGGACGACCATACTCTTGGCAGAAATTCAAAAATGCCGAACTCAAAACCGCACCCAATTCTGCCATGTTTGTGGTAATATCTCCGTCTTTGTAAGCCACTTTAAATCCACCACCCAAATCAATGATTTCTAAATCTTTGAAATCTTTAGCCATTTCCAAAATAGCTGAAGCTGCTTGCGTAAAAGCATCTGCATTTTTGACATCAGAACCTGTATGCTGATGTAAGCCAATGATTTTCATATCATACTTTTTCACAATGTCTAAAATTTGGTCTTTCTGATGAATCGAAATACCGAACTTAGATTCAGGGTGAGCCGTCATGATTTTTTCGTTACCACCTCCAAATACGTGAGGTTTGATACGAATCAAAGCACCTTTTTTGTTGCCATACAATTTTCCAAAGGCTTCTAGTACATCCAAGTTATCGAGATTGATACGTGCACCAATTTCAGCTGCCAACTCAATTTCATCAAACGAAACACCACTTGGTGTAAAGGTAATTTGTGCACCCTCATATCCAGCCATCAATGCCAAACGCAGTTCTTCAGGAGATACCACGTCGATTTCGACCCCATGTTTGCGCATGAGTTTTAGGATAGATAAATTGGTGTTAGCTTTACAAGCGTATTTTATCTTTATATTAACATCTTTGAATGAATCACGAAGAATGCCTATTTTTTCGATAATTTTGTTGGCGTCATATACATATAAAGGCGTATCAAATTTTTCGGCCAACTCTGTCAATTGAATCCCTTGGATGTCGTAATAATGCATTTTTTTGCTATTGTTAAATTCTATTTGTGCCTTTTGTGATAAATTAACAAAATATATATGCCGTTTAGATAGAAATTCAGAATACTATTTTGTCATTGTTTTCAATAAAAGCTAAATACAAAGATACCCCAATCTTATCACCAACTAAAAACATCCCTCATGAAAAAATTCTTATTATTCATTTTATTATTTCAAATAGTACAGTTTGCAGTCACAGCGCAGATTCAGTGTGGGCCTATGGTGGGCTATTCTGAAATGAAAGAAGTAATGCTTTGGGTACAAACACAAAAGCCTTCAAAAGTGAAATTTGTGTATTGGGATAAGGAAAACCCAGCTATCAAATACAGCACCGCTGAAGCTATTACCAACAAACATGATGGAAATGTAGCCAAGCTGGTTTGTGACCAAGTAACAATGGGCAAAAAATACGATTATGAAGTTTGGGTAAATGGCAAAAAAGTAGCACGTAATTATCCACTTTCGTTTCAGTCGCAAGAATTGTGGCAATATCGTAAAGACCCAGCCAATTTTAAGTTTGCTTTTGGTAGCTGTAACTATATCAACGAACCAGAAACAGACCGTCCTGGACGTCCTTATGGTGGTTATCAAGAAATCTTTAGTGCGATTTATCAAAAACAGCCCGATTTTATGATGTGGGGCGGTGACAATTTCTATTACCGTGAGCCAGATTGGAATACTCGCACAGGGATGATTCACCGCAATACTCATTCAAGAAGTATTCCTGAAATACAACCATTATTGGGTAGTGTTCACCATTATGCGATTTGGGACGACCACGATTATGGTCCAAACGATGCTGACCGCTCTTTCTGGAATAAAGATATGTCCTTAGAAATGTTCAAGCTTTTTTGGGCAAACCCTAATTATATTTTCGAGAATGAAGCTTGTACAGGTACTTTCCAATGGAATGATGTTCAGTTCTTTATGTTAGATAACCGTTGGTTCCGCACACCCAATGACAACCATACAGGAGATAGAGCGTTTTTAGGTCAAAAACAAATCAACTGGTTAATAGACGCACTTACAGGAAGTAAAGCGACTTTCAAATTCATCGTTTGCGGTGGGCAAGTTGTTAATCCAGCTAAGGTATTCGAGAATATGGCAACGTATGATGCAGAAAGAGCCGACCTTTTGAAGAAAATTGCAGATGCTAAAGTGCCAGGCGTATTTTTCTTGACTGGCGACCGTCATCATACTTGTTTACAGAAATTAGAAAGAGCAGGGAATCTTTATCCTTTGTATGATTTGACAATTTCGCCATTTACTTCTGGTCCGTCAAAACCTATTAAAGACGAAAATAATTCACCAATTGTTGACGGTACATTATACACAGAACGTAACTTTGCAATCTGTGAAGTAACAGGACCGTTGAAAGACAGAGTTTTGAAAATCACAGTGTACGATACCAAAGGAACACAAGTTTGGGATAAGGATATTCATGCCAATGAGCTGAAATAGAGGTTTATTAGGCGTGTTTGTTCTCCAGCCCATCTATTGGGGCACTAAGTGGTATCGGTTTCTGTTATACCAAAAAGAGATAGAGTTTTCAAAAATTCTATCCATCATTTAATTATCGAGAACCATGCAAGTAGAATTAGTTAGAGTAGATGATGCTTTCCATTTTGAAGCATCAGGAATGTCAGGAGTACCTGTACACATCGATGCAGCCGAAAATATAGGTGGTACCAACTCAGGTGCGCGTCCAATGGAACTTTTGTTGATGGGTTTAGGTGGCTGTACAGCCATTGATGTAATTTTGATTTTGAAAAAACAACGCCAACGTATCGACGACCTTAAAATCTCGGTATCGGGCGAACGTGTCAAAATCGAAGGAACTGAAATGACTCCATTCCGTAGTATCAATATCCATTTTGCTATGAAAGGCAATATTACAGAAGCAAAAGCTCAAAAAGCGATTGAATTGTCAATGGAAAAATACTGCTCTGCAACAGCTCAATTGAGCCCTTCGGCTACTATTACGCACACTTATAGCATTGATTTTGCTGAATAGATTTAACTTGTTTGCATTAGGAATTAGGCAACAGGCACTAGGCAAAGAGATTTAACAACTATAGATATGCTTTTGCCGAAAGCCAAATAGTTGAATCACTAACTTAGAAATACCATCGACAAAACCCTTGCTGACTTTGGTCAAGCAAGGGTTTTGTGCTAATTTTGGGGTCATTTTGAGAAAAAATCAACCAGAAATTATCCTAAAAATATTGAATCAATGCACTTCCTATTGATGTTGCTTCAATATCAGCTATAAATACTTATTATCCCATGCAACAGTATCACGATTTACTCCAACATATTATGGACAACGGTGCGGTAAAAACAGACCGTACTGGTACAGGAACAAAAAGTGTATTTGGTTATCAAATGCGTTTTAACCTTCAAGAGGGTTTTCCGATGGTAACTACTAAAAAAGTACACCTAAAATCGATTATCCACGAATTGTTGTGGTTTATTCAAGGTGATACCAATACCAAATATCTAAAAGATCATGGTGTGAGCATTTGGGACGAATGGGCCAACGAAAACGGCGATTTAGGTCCTGTATATGGCAAACAGTGGAGAAGCTGGACAGCGCCAAATGGTAAGGTGATCGACCAATTGAAAGAGGTGATTGATACCTTGAAAAAAAGCCCAGATTCACGTCGTATCATTGTTAGTGCATGGAATGTAGGAGAATTATCAGAAATGGCATTGATGCCTTGTCATGCATTATTCCAGTTTTATGTAGCTGATAACAAACTTTCGTGCCAATTGTACCAACGTAGTGCCGACGTATTTTTGGGTGTACCATTCAATATTGCTTCTTACGCCCTTTTGACAATGATGGTAGCACAAGTTTGCGATTTAGAACTTGGTGATTTTATCTGGACAGGTGGCGATACGCACATCTATTCAAATCACTACGAGCAAGTGGCTACGCAGCTTTCACGTGATATTCGTCCATTACCAACTATGAAAATTAATCCAGAAGTGAAAGATATCTTCTCATTCAAATTTGAAGACTTTACTTTGGAAAACTATAACCCACACCCAGCGATTAAAGCTCCTGTTGCGGTTTAAGTAATTACTGGTTTACCTAAGGTCATGATTTGATCAAACCTTAGGTATTTTTTGACTACAAGATTCTACACTAATGGCAAACACCTATTCTCAAGTGAATATTCATTATGTATTTGCAGTGAAAGGACGAGAAAATATCATATCCAAAGCTCTTCAAAAGAGGTTATTTGAATACATTTCTGGTATTCTATCTGGTAAGAATGCTTATCCACTAGCTGTTGGAGGATGGAAAGACCATATTCATATTTTATTTGAGCTTCCCACAGATAAAAACATTGCAGAGATTGTAAGAGAAGTAAAAGCCTCATCAACGAATTGGATTAATTCGTTGGGTTTGATTAAAGGCAAATTTTCTTGGCAAGCAGGGTATGGGGCATTCTCCTATACAAAATCACAGAGAAATAATGTTATAAATTATATTCTCAATCAAGAGCAACATCATCGTGTAAAAACTTTTAAAGAAGAATATTTAGAGATATTACAAAAGTTTGAGATTGATTTTAATGAACAATTTGTATTTGAATTTTACGAAGAATAAAACCATTACGACTTTAGCTCAATTGGAATGATATAGAAATATCGTGAGTTCTGTCACCCCTACGGGGTTCTTGATTATTCGGCATGGATTATTTTATCTACCAAACTGTCGCTCCTACGGAGCTGATTCTATCGGAAAAATTGCTGAAATATAGAAAAGATTTTTTGTGGAAAGTTAGTGTCCAATTCATCATTCTCAGCCCCGTAGGGGCGTAAGTTTGGTAGTATATAAGAGAGTGTAGACTAGTCTAAAAAGCCCCATCGGGGCGACAGAGTTATAGCATAAAAAGTAAAAAGCGGAAATCAAGAAATTGGTTTCCGCTTTTTACTTTTATCTTAAAATCTATTTTGAAAACAGCGCAACGTCTGCTTGCATCATATCGTCTACGAGAGCATTCAAGTCAAATTTTGGTTTCCAGTTCAACTTGGTTTGAGCTTTGGTTGGGTCACCAATCAACAACTCTACTTCTGTTGGGCGGAAATAACGTGGGTCAATTGCTACAACTTCTGTTCCGACAGCTACTTGATAAGCAGGGTTTGAACAAGATTTAACGATACCTTTTTCGTCGATACCTTCGCCTGTAAACTCTACTTCGATACCAACGAATGCAAATGCCATACGTACAAACTCACGTACACGTGTTGTGATTCCTGTCGCAATTACGTAATCTTCTGGCGTATCTTGTTGCAAAATCAGCCACATTGCTTCTACATAATCTTTGGCATGTCCCCAGTCACGTTGAGCATCCAAGTTTCCAAGATATAGTTTATCTTGTTGTCCTAAAGCAATTTGAGCTACAGCACGTGTGATTTTACGAGTTACGAAAGTTTCGCCACGTAATGGTGATTCGTGGTTAAACAAAATACCATTCACCGCAAACATATCATAAGCTTCACGATAGTTTACCGTAATCCAATAACCATATAATTTGGCTACTGCGTAAGGTGAACGAGGGTAAAATGGTGTATTTTCTGATTGTGGCACTTCTTGTACCAAACCATAAAGTTCAGAAGTGGAAGCTTGATAAATTTTAGTTTTTTTCGTTAAACCAAGCAAACGTACAGCCTCTAAAATACGTAAGGTACCAATTCCATCTACCTGAGCTGTGTACTCTGGTTCGTCGAATGAAACTTTTACGTGCGACATCGCCCCTAGGTTATAAATCTCGTCGGGCTGCACTTCTTGAATAATACGAATGATATTGGTAGAATCACTCAAATCGCCATAATGCAAAATAAATTTTACATCTCCTTTGTGTAAATCTTCATACAAATGGTCGATTCTTTGTGTATTTATCAACGAACTACGGCGTTTGATACCATGAACTTCGTAACCTTTCGAGAGGAGCAACTCTGCCAAATAGGCTCCGTCTTGTCCTGTAATACCTGTAATTAGGGCTTTTTTCATTTATAAAATTAGAATACGTTATTTCAATTTTGCCATTTGCCGATTAAGCATCTTGCAAAAATAATAAATCCATTCACCAATCTCAAAGTTTTTACTTACTGGTTAGTAGATGGTTAAAATTTATACGTAGTTAAACGATGATTGTCACGGTCTAAATAGTACTTTTCAAAGAAAGGAAGTTGCTTGGAAGTGTCGTAATATACTTCTTTCCTAAAACCTTATTTCACAAACATTCCTTTTTTGATTTCTACTTTATCTGGTAAAATCAAGGCGCTGGGGTACGTCTCTTTAATAGAGGCAAAGTACCTTTCAGCATCCATTCTGTTTAAAAAATCTCCTACTTTTACTTTGTAAACAGGTTGTTGAAATGTCAAATACGGAAAAATTTCTGGATAGGTCTGATAAGTATACACCTTGGCATCGTCGGCCGACTTGCGGTCATTTCCGACATATATCTGAATGCGAAAGCCGTTTGCAAACTTGATATTTTTGTTTTGCGAGGCAATAGTATCCAAAATAGGGTCTAAGCGCTTATTGATATATAATGCTACATCTCGATTGTCGAAAATAATTTTAGAGGCTTTGGCCGAATTTAAGACCTGATTAGACTCATCTGGATCTTTGAATTTTGGACGAAAACTAGACAAGTCTTGCTGGAAAACTTGGTGTTCGATGCGACCTGTTTCTCCACTTTTTGTTTTACTAGCCGACATACCTGTTTGGGTCGAAGCGGTTGGGCTTTGCGAAGCACAAGCAGAAGTCAACAAAAGTATTCCATAAAAACCTACTACTCCGATGTATTTTTTCATATAATTTGCTCAGGATTATAATGACTTAATTTTTGCGAAAGGTTATCAATACCAGCCAAGATTAGAATAAAGGATTAGAATTGCAATAGATAACTCAGACGGAAGTCTTGCCAAAGATACAATTTTATTAAAATAATTGAAAAGCACCTTACTCATTGTAACTTTGCTTTACGTTTATTTTAAATTTTCATTCGTTCCAACAACAACCTAATGAATATTCAAGAAAATATTCCTTTAAAAGCCTACAATACCTTTGGGCTTGATGCTACAGCACAATTTTTTACTGAGGTCAAAACAGTCGAAGCATTGGTAGAAGTTTTATCACTAGAAACTTTCAAAGATACCCCAAAACTATTTTTGGGCGGTGGTAGCAATATTTTATTGACAAAAGATTTTGAAGGATTGGTAATTAAAATTGATATTCAGGGAGTTACTAAAGTAAATGAAGACGAAACACATGTGTATCTACAGGCAGGAGCAGGTGTGGTTTGGCATGAGTTTGTATTACATTGTATTGAGAATGGCTGGGCTGGTGTCGAAAACCTTTCGTTGATTCCTGGCACGGTGGGCGCTGCACCAATGCAAAATATTGGAGCTTATGGAATAGAAATCAAAGATGTTTTTGAAAAACTAGAAGCGCTCAATTTAAAAACGCTCGAAATAGAAACCTTTACCTTAGAGCAATGTCATTTTGGTTATCGAGAAAGTATTTTTAAGAACTCTCACAAAAATCAATATGTTATTGTTAATGTAACGTTTAGACTTAGTAAAACGCCCAACTTTCATGTCGAATATGGCGCCATTAAAGACACTTTGAAAGAAATGGGTATTGAAAAACTCAGTATCAAAGCTATTAGCGATGCAGTGATTCATATTCGTCAGAGTAAATTGCCTAATCCTGCTGAAATAGGCAATTCGGGTAGTTTTTTCAAAAATCCAGAAATACCCAAAGCGCAGTTTGATACGTTAAAAGAAAAATTTCCACATATTGTTTCGTTTCCGAGTGTAAATCCTGAGTTAATTAAAGTACCCGCAGGCTGGCTTATTGAGCAAGCTGGTTGGAAGGGCTACAGAGATGGACAAATAGGAGTACACGCCAAGCAAGCTCTCGTACTTGTAAACCATGGTGGGGGAAATGGCAAAGCGATTAAAGAATTAGCCTATAAAATTCAAGATTCGGTCAAAGAAAAATTCGGTATTTTGCTACATCCAGAGGTGAATTTTATATAAGATTAAGCGTTATAACGATACGATCACTAATAGAACTCAATCAAAGTTTTTCTCCCAAAAACAAATATCCAACATGAATATTCCCAAATTAAAAAACTTAGATAAAAATAATTTCTTCTTAATGGCAGGTAGTTGTGCCATCGAGAATCGTGATTTGGCTTTTGAAATTGCTGAAAAAATAAAAGGGATTACTGACCAATTTGGTATTCCATTTATTTTCAAAGGTTCATACCGTAAAGCAAACCGTACAAAATTGAACTCTTTTACAGGTATCGGGGATATTCCTGCCTTGGAAATCTTGAAAGAAGTGGGCGAGTATTATGACCTTCCTACGGTAACAGATATTCATGAGTCTGACGAAGCGGCTATGGCAGCTCCGTATGTAGATGTATTACAAATTCCAGCATTTCTGTGCCGTCAGACAGACCTTTTGGCTGCTGCTGCCAAGACAGGTAAAGCTGTAAACATTAAAAAAGGACAGTTTATGTCTGGTCCTTCTATGGGATTTGCTGTAGAGAAGGTATTGCACGAAAACCCTAATGCTCAGGTATTTTTGACAGACCGTGGTAACTCTTTTGGCTATGGTGACTTGGTGGTTGATTATCGCAATATTCCTGAAATGCAAGCTCATGGTGTTCCAGTGGTGATGGATTGTACTCACTCGTTGCAACAACCAAACCAAGGAACTGGTGTAACAGGTGGCAAGCCCCAATTGATTGAAACTATTGCCAAAGCAGCTATTGCTGTAGGAGCAGAGGGTTTGTTTATTGAAACGCACCCTAATCCAGCTATTGCTAAATCTGATGGAGCCAATATGTTGCCATTAGACAAACTAGAAGCTTTATTAGAAAAATTAGTACGAGTTAGACAAGCCATTGTTTAAACATGGTTCAGTTCTAACTGAGTGAAAATTGATTGCTTCACCAGTAGAAACGCAAAGCATTGCGTCTCTACTGGTGAATTTCTTCTTAAAATAATCACTAAATCACTCATTCAGCAATCACTCAATTGGTAGTGATTCATCTCTTTGTGAAAAAGCTGTTTACATACGCTCAAACAACGGATATACCAGTAATAAATAACCTTCCCTTAATAATTCTTCATTTCATCTCTTCCTTGTTGGTAGCCTAATAAAATTAGTCTTTCAATATCGTCTTTGTCAAATGACTGTATGTCGATATTTAAGGGCTGTTGAGGGCGAATAATTTTTAATTTGATTCTTTTTTGACCTTTCAAAATGCCTGAAGTAGCACAGCTTCCATCTTCGGGTAAACATTCATTTCTGAACTCCGCCCAGTCCAAATCGGCATTGAGACATTCGTTTACGGCAATATCCATTACTCTATCAACCAATGCCAATAAGTTTCCGTAAGGAAAATACCCGCCGTCGAGCTTACGAGTGTGGCAGGCGATACATACAATCTCATCTGCACCATCGTCAATAGCTTTTTTGACTGGAGCTACATCGCGCATACCCCCGTCCAGAAAAGCCATTTTTTTGTGATCACCAATATTGATAACAGGCATCAAAATTGGAATAGCCGACGATGCCATCACATAATCTAAAAAATGCTCATAACTAGGGTCAGCATAAATCATATTGCCGTTGATAATATCAACTGCACCAACTTTCAGTGATACAGGACTTGCATTGAGATTGCGAAGATGAATATTGTTATGGAGTATTTCTTTGAGTGGGGTTGTATCTAATAAACCTTCAAAGTTTCTTCTAATAGCGCTTAATCCCAATTCGTAAGTACCACGGCGTAAAGCCAAAGAATCTGGGGTTGTGATATTATTTGCCCAAAATTGAGATAAATCTAAGGCTGTTTCAGTGTAGTCAATAATACCATTCTCGAGCATTTGTCTACCCATGGCATTGACCAAATAGGACGCATTCATACTTCCTGCCGAAACCCCATAAATAGCATCTGGATAAAAACCAGACTCAAATACCGCACGAACAACCCCTGTTTGATAAGCCCCTTTGACAGAACCACCTGCCAATACTAATATTTTACTCATAGTGGTGTTTCAATATTCTTGGTTCATAGTTAAATAATTAGGTAACTTTGGAAAGAAAAAAGATATTCGTTTTTGAAAAATATTTTTTACTTTATTATACAAGCAATAATAGCTAAAGTTGTTAATAATCAATAGAATACTTGCTGTTTTTTAGAAATATTTATCTCAAAGTTTACATTTTTTACCTTCTATTTCCTTTTTACGAATAGGTTTTTGAAGGGAAAAAACTAAAACTTTTAACAAACTAAAATACAGTTTTTATGTTATAAAGTCAGGTTAAAGTACCTGTTTTTTATCTAAATCGACTAATTTGCGTCGTAATTAAGAACGGTGCCTGTCTTTGTCATAAAATATACCCAAACTAGGTGCCCAGCAATTGAACAAATGTCTTTATCAATCAAGGAAATACAAGCTCCCATCGCTGCCGAAATGGATGCCTTTGAAGGCAAATTTCGACAGTTTATGAAAACTAAAGTGATGCTGTTGGACACAATCATGAATTATATTGTCCAGCGCAAAGGGAAACAACTCCGTCCAATGTTTGTATTTTTGTCGGCGGGAGTATTTGGTAAAATCACAGAAGAAACCTATCGTGGCGCAGCGCTTATCGAGCTTCTTCACACGGCTACGCTTGTGCATGACGATGTGGTGGACGATTCTAATTATCGTCGTGGTTTTTTCTCCGTAAATGCTCTCTGGAAAAACAAAATTGCGGTATTGGTAGGGGATTATCTACTATCGAAAGGATTGCTCCTATCGATAGATCACGGCGATTTTGAGATGCTGAAAATCGTTTCGACGGCCGTTCGTGAAATGTCAGAAGGAGAACTTTTACAAATAGAGAAAGCTCGGAAGTTGGATATTACCGAAGATATTTATTTTGAAATTATTCGTCAGAAAACAGCTACATTAATAGCCGCTTGTTGTGCTGCTGGAATGTCGTCGGCAGGAGCCAATGCCGAAACGGTAGAAAAAGCAAGGCTATTTGGCGAAAAAGTTGGTATTGCTTTCCAAATTAAAGATGACCTTTTTGATTACGGAGATGCCGAAATAGGTAAACCTTTAGGCATTGACATAAAGGAAAAGAAAATGACTTTGCCTTTGATATATGCCCTCAATCAGGCTGATTGGAGTACCAAGCGTCATGTAATCAATACGATTAAGAATGATTCTGAAAATCCTAAAAAGGTAGCGGAGGTGATTGATTTTGTGAAGAAGTCAGGAGGTTT
The DNA here is from genome assembly GCF_030056705.1 of Flectobacillus longus. GTDB lineage: Bacteria > Bacteroidota > Bacteroidia > Cytophagales > Spirosomataceae > Flectobacillus > Flectobacillus longus. The sequence continues at coordinate 287,567 of NZ_JASHIC010000004.1, read as the reverse complement.
GCAATATGCTACTGAAGTAATGCAAAATATTGTTCGCGAAGCGCTAGCTATTTTGGATTCATTCCCCGATTCTATTTACCGCACATCGTTGGCAGGGTTGGTGCAGTTTACGATAGAACGAGCTAAATAGTCAAGTCTTCATTTAGTGAATGGTGGTTGAGTGAATTAGTGATAATTTTTATGTGATTTATACTTTTAGAGACCCAATACTTTGTCTCTAAAAGATATCATTCTGAAATACAGCATCAAATATGAGTCATCCCAAATTTTGTGACTAGGATGATTCTATAAATTTCAAAAAAAGCGCTCGAAAATTATTTTTCGAGCGCTTTTTTTGATACTACTATGCTGTTTTTTACTCGGCTTAAGACGCGAAGCATTGCAGAATACAAATTTTAAAATAAACACTCATTCACTCAATCTCAATTCACTCAATCAAGGGTAAATCAGCTACTTGGATTCAGTCTTTTCTTTGGCGTCTGCCAGTTTCCACCAAGGCAAATAGGGGTAAGCATGATGTTCATGATGGTATCCAAAAAAGTAGCAGGAGAAAAAGGCTATCCAGTGATTTAGCCCTTGACTTCGAGCTTTATGTTTATCTGTTGGGCTGTGTTCACCTCGATGTGGCAAATATGTGCCAAAATAAAATAATTGCAGAGTGCTTATGATAGCAGGTATTTCCCAAAACAGAATTAGATTCCACATAGGAAAGACTAATTTGAGTAAATTATAGGTAACTGCCATTAGTATGATTTGCCATATAGTGACATATTCTAGGGCAAACTTAAGATACCATCGAAAAAAGTTGCCATCATAATAATCGGGGTCTTGCTCACTTACCGAATGCTTGTGGTGTAAATGATGCTTGGCACTTAGCTTATTGTAATTATTGAAGGCAAACAAAGTGGCGCAAAGCCAGCCAATCCAATAATTAACCTTTGGGCGATGTGGCATCACTACACCATGAATGGCATCATGTGCAGTAATAAATACACCTGTGTAAAGGTGTGTTTGTACCAGTAACCCAAGATATATCACTGGGTCGTCGAATCGCACTGGATAATGTAGAAAATACCAAAGATTTGCACCCCACAAGAGTAAAATCAGAGCGGCATAATATAAACCTTTATAATTTTTGAGTGAGTTCATATTGGTTAAACAAGTAAGCCTATAACTTTGTTACAAACATCAAATGTAAAGTTAATCCTATTTTCATGGCTAAAATTGAAAAAAATCTCCAACAAGCTATTCTTGATTTATCTCAAAAAGAAAAAGATAAACTTTTGATTCGCTTGATTGGAAAAGATAAATTACTGATTGAAAAATTCGAGTTTGAATTACTAGAAGCAGGAGAAACCTTGCAAGAACGCAGGACAGATTTGCATGAGGCATTTGAAATGATGTATCATTCTTATATAACATCTCCTAAAGCATTGCTTTATGAAATTCGAAAAATGAGTAGTGCTATCACACGTCACCTCAAGATTACGAAAGATAAATATGGAGAAGTTGAGCTCACAATTGCACTTATTAAAGGGTGTTTTGAGCACAATACCTATATAGTTGAGAAATATAGTTCTTATGCAGATGCCTTATTGCAATATTTAGCCAAGAGAACAGAGGCTGTGGTTAAAAAAGCCGAAAAACTACATCCAGATGAACAGTTTGATTTTCATGAAAACCTTAACTTACTTCTACAGTATAATTATGAGTATGCTACCGCTTACTATGCGAAGGAGTTAAAATTGCCCAAAAAATTTGATTAATTAGTATATTTCGCATGAAAATGAGTCTAGTTGTATTACTATTTGCGAGAAAGGGCTACTTTTATAAAAACGTACCAACCCCAGCTCAGCTTCAATAAACCGCTAATTTTTGATGAATTATAATTGCCTTACTCTTCTATCTTGATAGAAGCTTAGAACTAACATACGCACAATTATGTCGAAAGTTGTTGATGCTATTAAGAACTCTAACTATCTGTACGTTGTAAAAATCGACCTAGAAGGTTTTATCACGTATGTGTCACCGCATTTCCAGAAGCGATTTGAGTACTTAAATAAAAGTTTGGTGGGAGTATTTAGTATGGATACTATTTACGCTGAGGACCATCCAAAATGCGCTGAAACTGTACAGCTTTGTTTGTCTCAGCCTGAAAAGCCTTTTCCTGTTATTTTAAGAAAACCCTATTCTACTAACAGTTTTTTATGGACTCAGTGGGAATTTACATTACTGTTAGACGCCAACCACGAACCACATGAAATATTGTGTATTGGGCATGACATTACCCATGTAGAAGAGCTTAACGAACAGACTGTCAGCATAAATGCCATGCTGTTGGAGAATCAAACCAAATACAGTAATATCTTTGAGCTATCACCTGTTGGTATTGCTGTCAACTCGATGGATGGCCAATATCTTGAAGTAAATACAGCTTTGCTTCAAATGACAGGGTATTCCAAAGAAGAGCTCCTGTCTTTGAGTTATTGGGACTTAACACCTGTTTCTTTTGAAGAACAAGAGCAAGAACAGATAAGAAACTTACATAACTCAGGAAGTTATGGGCCTTATGAGAAAGAGTATATCCACAAAAATGGACATACTATACCGATTTTATTACATGGAAGACTTGTTATTGACAAGCATGGAAAACCTCGTATTTGGTCAATCATTCAAGATATAAGTAAAGTAAAAGAACGTGAGCAGATTATTATAGACCAGAACTCCAAACTCAAAGATATTGCTTATACTCAATCACATGTGATTAGACACCCTGTGGCAAATATCTTGGGAGCTGTAGATTTATTGGAAAACGAAGTAATACCTCCTAGTATTCAACTATTGGTAGAAATGCTTAAAATAAGTGCACAACAACTAGATGATATTATTCGTCAGACAGTCTTAAAATCAAGAGCGCTCGAAACTAACGAAGAAGAAATAAGCCGACTTCACACGAGAGACAGTGCTTAGTTTTGCAAAAACTTTTCATCCATTCCAAAGCACCCTGTGAATCAGCCGCATTTTTGATAGGTAAGTTGAGTTCTTGCCAAATATCTAGAATATGGTTTTTCTCAGGGTGTATGCCTTCTAGCATGACAATAGCCTTATCTATCAATATTTGTTCATTTTTATATCTTCCATAGCCTGCCATCAAGGGCACAACGGTATTGATAAGGATATTTTCAAAGGAGCTCTTTCCAAAACTTTTTACTTTCGTCTCAGTAGATTTTCCGAAGCGATAATGATTTTCCCAGTAAGGAGAGGTGTTGATTCTAAAAAGTGATTCTATGGTTTGAGTATCTTTAAAGTAAATCATTAATGAAAAAAGAGTGGCATTTTTCCCAATTAATGCCGCCCATTGCGCTAATCTGAGCGTTGGAAAGTTGGCAGGTCGCATTCTCAAAAACTTCCATTCATGTTTTTCAATAACAGGTTTTAGCTGATATTTTGCAGACAAAAACTTAAATTCCTGTTTTAATCTTTGTTGATAGTCATCATTTTCCTCAATTATTTCCAATAAACCTGCTACGCCAAATACCATGGCTTCTATCTGAAATAGGCTATCGCGATGCTTATGAATACATTTCAGGGGTAAATTTTCGGCTAGTCTCACAAAAGGTTCGGCATTGACCACAAAACCAAAATTTTTGGCTAATAATCTATAAGCTACATCTTCCCAGTCTTGATTACATTTGGCAAAAATCTCCATGATATGATTAGCTTTTTGTTCAAGCCTGAGCAATAATGCTTTGTCTAACATTCCTATTTTTCGGATAAATGGCACTTCCTCAAATTGCCCTTGACAGAGAATTTGGGTAGATCTTGCCATAAAATCAGAATAGGATTGTAGCAAATGTGTATCAACGAGATCTTTTACCACCAAGGTGGGCATTATTGTGTCATCGTATCGATACACTTCGCGGTCATTTTCCCAAACTACGTGTAAGATGACATTGCCATAAGATTGGTCATGTTGATGTGTATGTTGTTCCCAGTCCGAAGATTTGAGGTGTATTTCCACACTTCCTATCCATTCGACCTCTCCAATTTGAATATGTGCTTCTAAGAAATCAGCTCCAGCATGAGCGTTGTGATAGCCAACTTTCAGTACCTGAATAGGCTCAGCTTGTGTGCTTAGTAGAGAAAGGCTATTAAACTTTTGAAATTGCCAAACATGGTGTAAAAAGGCTTCTTGCATCATTATGAGGTGTTTGATAGATTAAGAACTAAAAGTTTGTAGTAAAAATAAATAAATCTATTAAAATGCTCTATTTTTAGTAATACTTTCTCTGTGTCTTTTTCAAAAAAATAGGGAATGGTGCTCAAAACACCATTCCCTATAAAATCAAACGCTTAAATGTGATAAGGAAATCTTACTTTTCCAACTCAATCACAGTGTCTAATTCATCTCGCTGTGCTGGATTGATATCAAAAACAACGAAGTTGTTATCCAATTTTTGGAACTTCACAGGTGTGCCTGATTTAAAATATTTAGCCGTTTTGAAAGCTACAGGTATTTTAATCATCCACTTATCTTCTTTTTGTTTTAGTAAATGAAGATATACTTTATTGCCTTTTTCGGTTACAGCACCCCAATCTTGCGGACGAACAAACCCACCTTGTGTACCATAAATCGTAGAGCCATAGATTTTCATAAAATCACCAACCTTCGTCAATCTTTCTACAAATTCTGGTTGAATCTCGCCATTTGGCATTGGACCAACATTCAACAAAAAGTTGGCACCGTATCCTGCCGCTCTAACCAAGTAATCAACCAACTCTTTAGGAGTTTTGTAGCTGTTGTCTTTGATATTATATCCCCATGAGCCATTGAGTGTTTCGCAAGTTTCGATGGGTAATTTACCAATTTCTTGTCCCGACAAACCTGATTTGTTTTCGCCAGGAAGGTCACGCTCAAACATCTGGAAATCTTCGCCATCAATTGGTAATAAATGGTGGTTATTACCAATCAAACATTGTGGTTGAAGTTTGTGAATCAGTGAATAAATTTCGTCATATTTCCAGTCAATTTTAGATTGTAACGTTTTATCATGATCGTTGTCTAATTGATCCCAATGGCCATCAAACCAGATAGTGGATACCTCACCATATTTGGTAAGTAGCTCGGTAAGTTGATTTTTCATAAACTGCAAGTAGCTGGCATAATTACTTTTTTCAGTGCGACCAGTACCTTTACCTGTTTTACCAGTTTCATAAGGATAATCGGTGCGATACCAATCCAATAGCGAATAATAAAAGCATATTTTGATACCTTGTTTATGACATTCATCGGCGATTTCTTTAACAATATCTCTTTTAAAAGGGGTGTTTGCAATGCCCCAATCTGAATATTGCGTATGAAAATTACTAAAGCCGTCGTGGTGGCGAGTAATAAGGGTAATATATTTCATACCAGCATTTTTGGCAATGCCTACCCATGTTTTTGCATCAAAATCCACTGGATTAAAAGCTCTTTGGAGTCTTTGATAATCTTTTATTTTAATATTTTTGTTGTTCATAACCCATTCACCATCGCCCAAAACGCTTGATGCGCCCCAGTGGATAAACATACCAAAGCGAGCTTCGTCAAATTCTTGACGAGCTTTGAGGTTTTCGGGACTAGGCACATATTTTTGTGCAAAAATGGATGCTGTTGCTAGAAAACAACATAATAAAGCAGTTGTAATTTTTTTCATGTTTTATAATAGTTTGTAAAGATAATTTGGTGTTTTTAAAAGATATTTTTATCAAAAAATACCTATACATTTATAAAATAGCGATAATGATAAATAGTGAAGTAAGACTGTAACAAAGTTTGCAAGCCATTTGGGATTTTTGATTTCGGTAATGAAGTGAAATACCTGTATTTTTTACAAAATATAATTTTTAAAAGTAGTTTACACTTCCGAAACCCAACATCCGATATCTCCAATGGATGATTTTAAAATCCTTGGTGCACTACTAATTCACAATTCATCATTCAACATTAATACTTAATTCCCAATATATGAGTCAAGGAAAAGAATCTTATCAGGTTGTGGGGGCTGTTTGGATTGAAAAATCTGATGGTACCGACCGATTTTTAGGAAAAGGAAGAATCCAATTGATGGAATTAATTATCGAACATGGGTCTATTTCACAAGCTGCCAAAGCTATGAATATGTCATATAAGAGAGCATGGGAATTGATTAATTCGATGAATGTCCAGTCTGCCAAACCCTTTGTGATTACCCAAGTGGGTGGTAAAAGAGGTGGAGGAGCTGTAGTTACAGAAGAGGGAATAAAAGCCATTGTAGAATATAAAGCCTTACAACAAAGGTTTAAAGATTTTCTGCAACAAGAAACCGAAGCTTTCAATCAAAAAAGTCACACCTTAGGAGTCGTTTAAATATACGTCTCATTTTTTATTTATACTTCTCTAAGTATTGCCTTTTTAGTTAACACGTTATATTTTTACAAAAATAACGAGCAATTAAATTTGCGAATAACTCATCTGGGTTCAAACTCAGCAGTCACAAATCTTACTTAATTCATGGAAATTACCCAAATGATTTTAATGCTGGCGATGCTAGCAACAGTGGCTTTTTTATATGCTTCGGTAGGACATGGTGGGGCTAGTGGGTATCTTGCTGTGATGGCATTGTTGGGTTTTGCACCCGCACTGATGAAATCTTCAGCTCTGATTATGAACTTAGCGGTATCATTATTTTCTTTTATAGGTTTCTATCGCGCAGGACATTTCAAAATCAAGCTTTTTTGGCCTTTTGCCATTGCTAGTATTCCTATGTCTTTTTTAGGCGCCACTTATACGCTTCCCGATAGTATTTACAAAAAAATATTAGCGGTATGTATTCTTATTTCGATAGTAAGAATGCTAGTAAAATTTGAAAAGTCTGAGCATGAAGTAAAGGAAATTCCTTTGTTTGGCGCTTTGTTGACGGGTGCTGTTATTGGACTTTTGTCTGGAATGATTGGTATTGGTGGGGGGATTATCCTGAGTCCAGTGATGCTAGTAATGGGCTGGGCAACACTCAAACAAACGGCTGCTGTTTCGGCATTATTTATCTTTGTAAACTCCGTTTCTGGACTAATAGGATCTATCTCAAAAGGGACGTTGGTGGTTCAGCCTGATTTGGTATATGCAGTCTTGGCTACTATTGCTGGCGGTATGGCTGGAGCGTATTATGGTAGTCATCGATTCAATATCCCGACCTTACGCTATATGCTGGCATTAGGACTAGTGATTGCTTGCTTGAAGCTTATATTTGCCTAGAAAATTGTGAATTAGCGCTTTACGAAGGATTTCAAACTATTGTAGAATTGGGATTTCTGATTTCGGAAATAAATAAAAAGACCTTTATTTGTCATAAGCAATAGAAGCTTACACTTCCGAAATCCAACATCCGATATCTAAAATAAACAGTTTTATCATCCTAGGTACACTACTAATTCACCATTGATACTCAAATCCTACAGAATTATCATTGGGCGTGCAGCACGTCCTTCTGATTGGGCAAAAATTTGATAACCAATAATTTCAAGGTTTTCTTTTCCTGTGAATGATGCAGCTTGGTATTCGCTGAGTACTTTTATATAAGTATTGTCAAAGCTATTATTGACAAAATAGTTGAACGAAAAAGTAGTTTCTGCACTAAATAAGAATACTACTTTTTGAATTTTGTTTTGCGCTTTAGCCGCTTTTCCTAACCATTGTAGGCGGCTCTGCATATAGCTAAAAGTAGGAGTAGTTTGGTAATCGTGTACCAATACTCGGTCTGTATTTGTAACAATTCCTGTTGCCTGTGTCAACTCCTGACCAGTAGGGTTTTGGAACCACCCAATGTAAGTTTCTGTTGGCACTGGCGTTGTTTGAGCATCTCCCCAAGCATTGATTCCTTGCAATTCTTTGAGGTAGTTTTTAAAGGATGCAGCTTTATTCCACCATTCAAGTTCCAAGTTAGCATAATCAAATTTTTCAAGGGCATCTGTACGGCTAGCATTATAATTATTAATGATAGTTGTAAAAGCGCTAGCCGAACCCATGCAGGCGGTAACAGTAGTGATGCCGTATTGAGTACGCGCTTTGCGAATAAATGCAGCTACTTTTGGATACCCCGCTGAGGTTGCCAACAAAGTGTATAAATCATAGCATGTAACAGTTGTAAAATTATTGTATTGGCACCATTGAAGTAAAGCATTTTCTTTACCTTGATCACCAACAATATATTTTAAGCTGTCAAGATACACTCCTCTGTAAATTGAGCTAAGGTCAATTTTGAGACCATTGTGCTCAGGGCTAGTAGGCTCTACCGATTGGTCTTCGCTACATTGAGTAAATAAAAATATGAAAGATAGCAGAATAATAATTAGATAGTGATTCTTCATGTGTATAAAATTTTATGGGCTTTGTAACTCTAAAATAGACATTGAAAATCACTATTCCAAATACATTAATGACCGAAAAAGGTTATGATTGAAATAAATTGTGTTTTAAAATTTGCACTATATTTATAAATCTTCGAGTGCTTAGAGAATTAGAAATTTATATAAGAGTGTTAAATAATTATAAGCGCCTGAATATTGGTTATAATCGCAGAATGGTATCTGTTGATACATATAATGATAATGGTATTAAAATAAAAAAAAATCTTAGCCTGAGAAGACTAAGATTTTTTTGAAAATTCTATGAATAAAAGTTCAGTTAGTAAAATGAACTACTAAACGCAATTTTATCAATAGGAATTAGTTTTTATAAAGTACTGCCTTTACAGCATCAACTGTACGTTGAACGCTTGGCAAAATCTCATCGATTAGCGTTGGTGCATAAGGAAGAGGAAGGTCTTTTGAGTTGACACGGATAACTGGTGCATCCATATAATCAAATGCCCAACGTTGAATATTGTAGGCAATCTCAGAAGAAAGTCCTGCAATAGGGTTTGCTTCTTCAACTACCACACAACGATTGGTTCTCTTTACAGACGCAAGAACAGTTTCATAGTCGATAGGACGAACAGTTCTTAAATCGATAACCTCAGCATTGATACCCATTTTAGTTAATTCAGCAACGGCTGGCATAACAACACGTGACAACATTTTACCAAAAGTTACGATAGTAACGTCAGTACCTTCTTTCACAATATTTGCTTTTCCAATCGGAGTAAGATATTCGCCATCTGGAACAAGTCCTTTGTCTCCGTACATCAATTCAGACTCCATGAAAATAACAGGGTCATTGTCACGGATAGAAGCTTTCAAAAGTCCTTTTGCATCAGCAGGGTTTGAAGGCACAACTACTTTCAAACCTGGCGTGTTAGCAAACCAGTTTTCGAAGTTTGAAGAGTGTTGTGAAGACAATTGACCAGCATTACCTGTAGGTCCACGGAAAACCATTGGACAAGAATACTGACCACCTGACATCGACATCATTTTGGCAGCAGAGTTGATAATTTGGTCAATAGCTACCAATGAGAAGTTGAATGTCATGAATTCAACGATAGGACGCAAACCATTAGCGGCAGCACCTACAGCGATTCCTGCAAAACCTAGCTCGGCAATTGGTGTGTCAATTACTCGGTCTGGACCGAATTCATCTAACATTCCTTGCGAAACTTTGTAAGCACCATTGTATTCGGCTACTTCTTCTCCCAGTAAAAAAACTGATTGGTCACGACGCATTTCTTCGTTCATGGCTTCACGAAGAGCCTCTCTGAATTGTATTTCTCTCATTTGTTTAAGATAATTCTAGGATATTTAGGACGCTATGCGTTAAAAATTAGATTCTTGTTATATTGGAAACTGTCTGTAAAATTAGGCAAGAATATTGGAACAGACAAGTAGGTTTATCAACTAAGCCAGTAACATTATTCAAGAAACCTCAAATAGCTGATATTTGTTAGTTTTTGAAATCACATATTTTTAGAAAAGCTACTTTTATGCCCTAAAACTGATGTATAGATACTAAAAACTTCCTCTTAATAAACCCCCAAAATAGATTTTTTTACTCATTTATTACAAAAGTATTCCCCCATATCATCATGATTAAAGGTTCCTTCCTTTAAATTTGAGTACTTTTTTAATGAAAATACAACGGGAAAAAGAATAAGAGAGTTTCCCATTCCAAATCTAAAAAGAAAATGCAAGACCTTAAAGTTACGCTCATACAAACAGAACTATATTGGGAAAGTCCCATAGCGAATTTGGCTATGCTGGAAGAAAAAATAGCTCAGATAGAGGAGGAAACCGATTTGATTGTATTACCAGAGATGTTTAGCACAGCTTTTTCGATGAATACAACGCTCGCTGAACCAATGAACCTGACTACCTTTAAGTGGATGAAACAACAAGCTGCTCAAACAAAAGCTGTGATTCTGGGTAGTGTGATGATTCGGGAGGGCGAGAAGGTGTTTAATCGTATGATTTGGATGCAACCTGACGGACAATTTCAGACTTATGATAAGCGACATTTGTTTAGAATGGGCAATGAACATTCTCATTATGAAGGAGGTAATAAACGATTAATAGCAACTCTAAAAGGCTGGAAAATTTGCCCATTGATTTGCTACGATTTACGCTTTCCCGTATGGTCACGCAATGTTGCTCAAGAATACGATGTATTGATATATGTTGCCAATTGGCCTGCCGCAAGAGCATATCCTTGGAAATCTTTGCTTGTAGCTCGTGCTATCGAAAATCAAAGCTATGTAGTTGGGGTAAACCGAGTAGGCACAGATGGGAATGATTATGCTTTTTCGGGAGATTCGGCGGTGCTGAATTTTAAAGGAGAATACCTTTTTGAAAAAAGTAATGAAGAAGCTATGGTTACGATTACACTCTCAAAGGAGAATTTGAATACATTTAGAACGCAGTTTCCTGCCTATTTGGATGCCGACAAGTTTGAAATCCTTGATTAAGAATTAAAAATATCCTTACTCAATAAACAGTAAGCTAGAAAATCAAAGTTGTTCTCTAGCTTATTGTTCTTTTATTGAATCGTTAATTTACGGAAAGTATCCTCCAAAGATTGTCCATTTTGTACCAATGACGAAAGCGCTTGGTCTTCTACGATTTTACCTTTGTTGATAATGACGACTCTGTCACAGATAGCCTCTACTTCTTGCATGATATGTGTCGAGAATACCACTGTTTTTTCTTTTCCGATATTTTTGATAACCTGACGAATCTCAACAAGTTGATTAGGATCGAGACCCGTTGTTGGTTCGTCCAAAATCAAAACTTTTGGGTCATGAATCAACGCTTGAGCTAGTCCTACACGTTGACGATATCCTTTTGAAAGCTGACCGATTTTTTTCTTTTGTTCAATTTGTAAACCTACTAACTCTATCACCTCTTCGATTCTGCGTGTCAGTTGATTGCCTTTTATTTGGTAAATTCCACCAACAAAGCTCAAAAATTCCTTCACATACATATCCAAATAAAGTGGGTTGTGTTCGGGAAGGTAACCAATATTTCTACGTACTTCTTTTGACGACTTTTGTACATCGTAACCACATACTTCTACAGAACCTTCAGTGGCAGGAATATAACAAGTAGCGATTTTCATGGTAGTGGACTTTCCTGCACCGTTAGGTCCGAGAAAACCAACAATTTCACCTTGATTAACCTCAAAAGAAATATTGTCAACAGCTTTTTGCTGCCCGTAAATTTTGGTAAGATTTTGAATTTTGATAGACATCCTAGCGTATTGTTGAATGATTGAGTGAATGAGTGGTTGATTGGCAATGTAGAATAGCTAGTATTGCCTTAATCCTACATTACCAATCAACCACTCATTTATTTCATGTTTTATGAAAACATTCCTCCTAAATCCAAGCCAGGAATATTCGGAAGAAGTCCATTAGTAGCTTGCTGTAGGTGTTCTTTGATTTTACCTTCGATATTACCCATGGCAATGTTAGTAGCTGCTACAATCAAATCTTGTACAACTTCACGGTCAGAAGGTTTTAATAAATCTTCATCGATTTCAACATTGAGCAATTGTTTTTTGCCATTGATAGTTACTTTTACCATACCACCACCAGCTTCGCCAGTTTCAACGATTGTTCCCAATGTTTCTTGTGCTTCTTTCATTTTTGCTTGAAGGTCTTTTACCTTTCCAAGCATTCCCATCATGTCGAACATAACTTATTTGCTTTGTTTTGGATAATCAAAAAATGGTTCATGAGCCAATGCTCATGTTGGACTTGCAAGTTACAATTCTTCCCTCAAGTCACCAAAACGTTGATTAATGAAACCATTTAGTAAACCACTACAATGCTTCCTTCTTTAGTAATGATATTACCAGAAAGGTCTTCTACTTGTACCTGAAAAGCGTAACTTCCCGCAGGTACTTTGTTGCCATTTGAGCTTGTACCGTCCCAACCCAACTGTGGATTATTTTGATAGTTGGTGTTTTCTATAAATGAAATTAAATTGCCCCAACGGTCAAAAATAGACATTTTTGTAGCCTTGATAAATCGTCCTTGAATATAAAATGTGTCATTGAGCCCATCGCCATTAGGCGTAAATGCCTGTGCCGAAAGTACCAACGAAGGACGTTGATATTCTACATAGTTAGAAAGTGTAGTAGGAGGATAGCTAGTCGGATAGCCCTCAATCGCTAAATAAATGGTTTGTCCTTCTGCTTCAGGAATGTTTAAAGTAGAAAGGTTGAGTGAATTTCTTGTGCTTGTATAAGGTAAGCCAGATCCAGCGGTATTAATGGGAAGACCTGTAATAGGGTCTATCCGATAGATTCTATATTCTGTAATAGGATCTGTAAAAGAACTTTCGGGAGACCAAATCATTGATGAGCCTTGCATTTGAGCAAAAATGGGGCAAACCTTAGAGGACGGCTGAGACTCGCCACAGCCACCTGTCCATGTCATATAAAAGCAATACTGTTGAGCGTTTGTATTGACCGAAGTATCATCCCAAAAAGCACTCGTACCCGAATGTACTTTAGTATAATTGCCATTGATGCTGTTGGCACGGTAGTAGTTAAAAGCTGTGAATGTTGGTAAATCATTTCCTTCTTTTTCCAATGACGTTACACGAATCGATTGTCCACCTATGACGGTACTACCTAACTTACCTAGAGGCGTTGGAGGAACGGAAGTGTTTTTTAGTTTTAGTAAATTGGAAATGGATTTGGATTGGTAATTAGTTACGACCTTATAGGTGTATTCTTCTCCACAAATAACATTTGTATCATCATACAGATTATCTCCTATAGTTGTAATATTTCTTACTAGTGATTCAGTGCCAGATGCATCTACTTTGAATACATCGTATGAACGAAAAGTATTGCCAAGTAGGTTACCTTGTGCTACTGACCAAATAATGGTATTACCCCCTTGCTTTGTATCGCCCCTGAGTGGTGTGGTACAAATTTCGTTGATGCTTTCAACAGTCTTTTCATTGCATACGTCAAAGGCATTAACTTTAAAGCAATATTGCTTGGTAGGGTCAGGAACAGAGAATTTTTGTATTTCACCTACTAATGAGGCAGTAGGTGTGTAAGTATAAACTGGTGTGCCAGTTGTATTATAGGTTGATTCGCCTATGGGATCACGCATCCAAATTTTATGTTCTATTCCAGCAGTGGCTGCTACATTTAATGAAATTCCATTATCAATACTTATGTCGTATAGTATGGGAGTTTGTGGAGTAGATACTGTGGTGAGGGTTCTTGAGTCTGATTTTTCACATCTACCTACTTTGTTTGTCCCCGAGATAACTAACTCATAAGATGTAAAGCCACTATTTACTGTTAGTGGGATTGAGTAAGGGTAATTAGTTATGTCAGAAATATTTGTACCTCTTGGAACACTTCCTAATGGTGTAACAGAATAGGAATAAGCATCAATCAACTTATTTGATGGGTCATCGAGTAGAACAATCGTAACTTCTTTTTGTGATGTACCAGCAATATCACACATTTTTACGGTGTATTTGGGTTTTTCCAAGTCTACTACCTGAATCACCTGACAAGCGTAGTAGCCTGCTCCATTGTTGCTACCGAAGCTCTTGATAAAATATATTCCTGGAGTGACTGGCGCTGTAGTAGATATTGAGTTAGTAGTACTAGGTACAGGAATTGCACTAGGCGTAGAAAGTACGGATGTGTTTTGAGTAATTTCGAAAGATCGGGATTGCCCGCCATTTACTAAATCTTTCAACGTAAGGGATTGTTGCGGGCATACTTTCAAAGGTATATTATTGACTGCAGTAGGGTTGTTATCTCCATCCGAGTTTACAGGATTCGAATCAATATTATTGATTGAAAAAACACCCCTGTCGTCACTCAATGGGGCATTCGGGCATTGTCCTAAAGCAACTTCATGAAAAGTTACCAGTAGAAAAAGAAAAAAGATATTTCGAGTAAAGTATGTAGTAAATAAATGAATCATAATGATTAATATCTTCAAAAATCAACTTAGGATAAGATTAAATAAAGGTAGTAGCAATAACTATGCTAACAATGTATATAAACACAAATAGGTAGGAGAGACAAGGGAGATAATCTATCAACGAATGAGGTGCGATTTTATGATAAATATACAAAAAATATCACCTTTGTGAGTAAGCCTGTACTGACTCGGAACAAAATAGTATAACTTTGGAGTTTTAAATGAAATACAAATTTATGATATTGATTCGACATGAAAGTGTTGGCAAGAACATTCTCAAATTATAAAGAATTGAATAGGTTACGTGAAAACAAGACTTCTTTATGACTTATTGAAACTCTGCTAATACTTTTGTTTCGGCCCCAAAAAAATAAAAAGATGTCAGCTATTAAATTAGATAGTATTGAGGAGGCTATAGAAGCAATCAGAAATGGTGAAATAATCATTGTTGCTGATGATGAAGACCGTGAAAATGAAGGAGATATGATTTGTGCCTCTGAGGCAATCACTCCCGAAATGGTCAATTTTATGATTCGTGAAGGTCGTGGTTTGATGTGCGTATCCCTGACCGAAGAACGTTGTAATGAATTAGGTCTCGAAATGATGGTGGGCAATAATACTGCCTCGCACGAAACGCCATTTACTGTTTCTGTAGATTTATTAGGTCATGGCTGTACCACAGGTATTTCAGCTCCCGATCGTGCTAAAACGATTCAGGCATTAGTTGACGAAAATATCCGTCCTGAAGAGCTGGGTCGTCCTGGGCATATTTTCCCTTTGAAGGCTCGTAAAGAAGGCGTTTTGCGTCGTACTGGGCATACTGAAGCTGCTATGGATTTTGCCAAATTGGCTGGTTTCAAGCCTTCAGGTGTACTTATCGAAGTATTGAATGAGGATGGTACCATGGCGCGTCTTCCAGATTTGAGACGTATGGCTGATAAATTCAATTTGAAACTTGTAACAATCAAGGATTTGGTTGAATATCGCCTAAAAACTGAATCTTTGATTAAGCGTGAAATTGGTGTTGATATGCCAACCGAACGTGGACATTTTGACTTAATTGCTTTTAAACAATTAAACACAGGCGAAAGTCACCTTGCTTTGGTAAAAGGAACTTGGGAAAAAGACGAACCTGTATTGGTACGTGTTCATAGCTCATGTGTTACAGGCGATATCTTTGGCTCATGCCGTTGTGATTGTGGGGCACAGCTACACAATGCGATGGAAATGGTTGAAAAAGCAGGAAAAGGAGTAGTCCTATATATGTTCCAAGAGGGTAGAGGTATTGGTTTGATTAACAAACTCAAGGCTTACAAGCTTCAAGAACAAGGTCGTGATACCGTGGAGGCTAATTTGGAATTAGGTTTCAAAATGGATGAAAGAGATTATGGTGTAGGGGCACAAATTTTACGTGATTTGGGCGTTGGTAAAATCAAATTGATTTCAAATAATCCTAAAAAACGTGCAGCTCTTTTTGGTTATGGTCTCGAAATCGTAGAAACCGTTGCAATCGAAATTGCACCAAATCCACATAATGAGCGCTATTTGCAAACTAAGCGTGACAAAATGGGACATGATATTCTAAAAGGATAGTTTTTGAATTTGGAAATTTGTCAATTTGAAGATTTGAAAATGAGTTTTGATGTAGCAAAACAAATTTTCAAATCTTCAAATCCAAAAATTAATTCAAAATGATAGGTGTATTTCCTTTGGCGCCCATAATGATAACTTTTGCATTAGGAGATAATGACAAATCTCTTTGGGCTTTGATTGCTTCGTATTGTAATTGCTTATCACTCAGACCTGTCGAAATAATTCGCTGATAGTCAGCAATACCTTGTGCTTCTACTCTTTTACGTTCTGCTTCTTGTTTTTCTTTTTGTAAAACAAATTGCATTTTTTGCGCTTCCTGTTCAGCATTAATTTTAGATTCAATCGTTTGTTTTACTGATGCTGGTAAATTAATATTTCGAATTAAAAGCTGTTCAAGAACAATCCCTCTATTCTTCAAATCGATGTCAATAGCTTTGAAAATACGATTTTGAAATTCATCTCTTTTGGTCGAATATAGCGACACTGCATCATAATAGACTGCATTATCTCGAATTTTGGTACGAGTAATCGGGCGAATAATTTTGTCTTTGTAATCAGCACCAATTTGTTTCAAAATAGCAGGAGCTTGTGCGGGACTTATCCGATAAAGTACCGTTAAGTCAATAATCACTTCCAAGCCATCCGCCGTCAATACCCTGATGGCGTCGTCTCCTTCTTTGTCTCCTTCATCGTGTGAAGCAGACATAGTATAATTTTGCGTTTTAATATCAAACATTGTTACATCGTCCAGTGGGTTAATAAAATTTAAGCCGCTTTCTAAGGTCTTGTTTTGTACTTCCCCAAACAAGGAAGGTACGCCAACTTGCCCAGTATCTACTTTTCGGACAACAGAGGTTGAAAACCCAATAAGAAAAAAGATAATGCCAGCAATGGAAAGTGGACGAGCAATACGTTGAAGGTTAGCATTGGGACTGTTGAACATATATCCTGCGATGCACAACATTAACCCCAAAATCATCAGTATCATAACTTTTTAAATTTAAGTGATTGGTTTATAAAAAAATACAGCACCAAATAAGCTCATTTGGTGCTGTATTGTTCATGAATATGATGAATGGCATTAGCGAATGCCAGAGTGTCTAAAACTTATATGATATTAAAACGTAATACCAAAACGCTGATAAATGAAACTCAATAACCAAGCAGGGCCAATCATTAAAAATTGTAAGTCCTTGAAAAAAGAAGGTTTACGACCTTCCACCTTATGCCCCCAAAATTGACCAATCCATGCAAAAATGAAAATAGTAGAGCAAAATTGCCAAAGTGGCGCAATTCCAGAAGATTCGATAGCTAGACAGAGAAGTAAACAGATAAGAGAAAAAACAAACATGCCAATGGATAGAGATTTTGAAAGTACAAAGTAATAAAACGTGGTGAAAGTTAGCATCAACATTGCTAAGTTACCTTCAATTCCCAGAACATTGAAAAAGGGGAGTTTTATACTAAAGAAAAAACCAACAATACTAAAAAAGATAAGTGGTACACAGATGGAATGCACCGCTTTGTTTGTAGCGTTTTGGTGACTTTCGCCATACTCTGATAACCATTGATAAATTGTCTTCATAACGTGTTAGTGATTTTAGGAATGTAAGTAATCTTAGTTAATTTATGGTTTGGGTTTTGTTTCTAGTAAATAGTCCTTCAAGCCTTCAGTCTTTATATTTAATACTGAAATGTTGATTTCTAAAAGGGTAGAAGCATGCGGTTACATTGTTTTATCAAAATGACTCAACAAGAAAATATCACTCTAATGGAGCGAATGATTCAAAGGATTAAGAAGATTGTTTTATGATAAATGATTGACTATAACCGTACTATCCGAGTGTAATAGCATTGTCGATGAAAACTCGATGAAAGTCGGCGCTAACATTTAGAGCGGAAAGACTAAAATCACATAATTATCAAAAGCTTACAGTGATTTTTCACGAATATAATAAAAAAAGTGAAAAAGTCGCTGTTCATATTTCAAATTTCTTCATTAGAAAAGAAAATATCCCAAGGTTCAAATTTGTTTTATTCATAGTACTGTAGACAAAATTCAAAACAACAAGAAACCCTAAAATGTCGTATCTTCGCAGTCTTATATATGAGGCTTTAGGCTGCAAGCAGTAGGCATTAGGCAAAAAATGTATTCATAATTTTGTTAGAAATACTTTTATACTTTCAGCTTACGGCGTATAGCTTAATACCTATTGCAGGTAAAATTATGTTAGTTTTACTCACGTACTCATTCAAATTGCAAATTTTAGACTAAATTTTTTTAATCGTGTTCATCGAACCTTATCATAATCAACAACAAATAGGTCAGCGAACTGGATGGATAGAAGTGATTTGTGGATCAATGTTTTCTGGAAAAACTGAAGAGTTGATTCGTCGCCTCAATCGTGCCAGAATTGCCAAACAAGACGTTAAAATTTTTAAACCAGTTGTCGACACTCGCTATCATAATGAAGACATCGTTTCACATAACGCATCATCTGTGTCTTCGTTACCATTAGAAGATCCCGCAGAAATGCTGTCTTTGGTAGGTAATTGTGATGTGGTTGGTATCGACGAAGCCCAGTTTTTTCAAGAGTCAGTTGTGGACGTTGCCAATCAATTGGCAGACGCTGGCAAAAGAGTAATTATAGCAGGTTTAGATATGGACTTTCAGGGCAAACCCTTTGGTCCAATGCCAGGCCTTATGTCTATTGCCGAGTATATCACCAAAGTGCATGCGGTATGTGTAGTTTGTGGTGATGTTGCCAATTATTCCTACCGTAAAATTCCTGCACAAAATCAAGTACTATTGGGCGAAACCGATAGTTATGAAGCAAGATGTCGCAAATGTTTTCATACATAAAAAAAACTTCTGAAGTTGGAATAAAAGCTTCGCAAGCATTATTCCAACTTTTACTGCTAATCTGTATTGTTCTGATAACTCTAACCAATGCAGTGGCACAACTTTCTACTCCAGTAGGTACTTGGAGGACACATTTCAATTATAAGAAAGCCAAAACGCTGGCACAAGCAGGCAATCTGATTTATTGTGCCACCGAGCAAGGACTTTTTTATTATGACAAATCTGCCAATGAAGCTAATATTTTAACCAAATTAGACGGATTAAGTAATAACCAAATTGCCCAAATAAAGATACATGCCTCACTCAAATTATTAATTGTTGGATATGCTTCAGGAACTCTAGACTTGATACAATTAGATAACCAGTTTGAACCAACATCTCAAATCACAACTCTAAAGTTTATAGAAGACAATACTGCAATTCTTAGCTCCAAAAAGGTTTCAGATATTAACTTTTATCAAAATACAGCCTTCATGTCTTATGATTTTGGCTTAGTTGTATTGGATTTGGATAAAAAAGAAGTGAAAGAAACCTATTTGTATTTGGGCGAAAATGGCAACGCATTAGGTGTTTCTCAAAGTGTAGTAGTGGGAAATATCCTGTATATCTCCACACCCATCGGAATACGTCAAGCGAATCTTAGTAATGAAGTCAATTTGCAGTACTTTGGTAACTGGACTACCCTAAAATCTCCAAATGGAACCGCGTTGAAAGGAGCTTTGAGCGTAATAGGTACTCAGTTATGGATTGGAAGTACCGAAGGAGATTTATGGAAATATACGAATGGGCAACTATTTTCTACGCTAAAATTTGCGACTGCTATCGACAAACTTATTGCCTTAGATACACAACATTTACTAATCAAAAATGGTACAATACTGAGGGTTTACCAAACCTCCGACGAATCAGTTTCTCGCCTGACAGAGCCTTTGGCTTTACAATTTCAAGATGGTTTTTGGGATAGTCAACAAAAGTTTTGGATAGCCGATAATGCCAATGGTTTGGTAAGTAATGCTTCTGGTACGTACAAATCTTATAGCCCAACGAGCCAAGATACACTTTTTCAATACCGTAAAGATTCTATTATTCTGGACTCAGACAAAAATCGCTGGACGCGCTTAGGTGCTTATCAAGGCATAATGGTCGAAACTCCAGCCAAACAAAGAACATATCTGTACAGTGGTAAGGGGCAAGGAAACCTCCCGAGTGCGACGGTTGCCAGTATGACTTTGGACAAATATGGACAGATATGGGTGGGAACTACCGCAGGGGTAGCCGTTTTTGATGACCCTGCGAGTGTGGTTTCTGGGCGTAATTTGGATGCTTATACACCAATTTTCGAAAAAAGAAGGCTTTTAGCAAATGAGACTGTAACCTCTATTGCTATCGACGGGGGCAATCGTAAATGGATGGGTACCAGTAATGGTGTATTTTTGTTTTCTGAAGATGGCACCGAATTAGTTAATAATTTTACGGTGACAAATTCTCCACTTCCTAGTAATCAAATCTCGTACATTGGTATAGAGGCGTCTACAGGAGAAGTATTTATTCGAACCTCACAAGGAATGGTTTCTTATCAAGGAACAGCCATGGAAGCAGGTGACAATATTTCAGGAAAAGCCTTAATTTATCCCAATCCTGTTCGTCCAGAATATGAAGGTTTAATCACCATAGATGGATTATACGAAAATGTAGTCGTAAAAATTACGGATGTCGCTGGTCGCTTGATTTATGAAACCAAATCAAACGGTTCAAGAGCAGTTTGGAACGGACAATATCCAACAGGAGGTAAAGTTCCAACAGGAATATATTATGTAATGACAAGTACCGACGAAGGCAACCAAGCACTAATGGGCAAAATAGCCGTAGTCAGATAAAATTGTTGAATATGTTATACAATCAAGATACCATCACCGAGTTTAGAGATGCTTCATTGAATAAGTATCCCGAAAACAAAAAGTTTTTTGAAAGACTAAAGACCAAAAAAGTAAAAAACCTTGACGAAATGTTTCATCCTCGTCATGAAGAGATTTTTGAGGAAGTAGACTGTTTGGCTTGTGCCAATTGCTGTAAAACGACAAGTCCGATTTTTACAGATATAGATATTGATAGAATTGCCAAGCATTTGCGCATGCGCCCTGCGCAGTTAATCGATAAATATTTGCATTTGGATAAAGACCAAGACTATGTACTCAATAGTTCGCCGTGCACGTTTTTGGGAGCAGATAATTATTGTTCAATTTATGAAGTAAGGCCCAGAGCATGCAGAGAATATCCGCATACCGACCGAAAAAATATGTCGGGTATCATGAAGTTGACCTTAGAAAATACCAAAGTTTGCCCTGCCGTATTTGAAATTGTGGAGCAATTGAAAAATCTGAAAGTCGTGTAGGTATATTGTTTCCTAAAATCAGTATCCTTTTCATGGAAGTGTTGTTGTTTTAGGACTTAATGCAATAAATTACGTATTCTCTAAACGAGATATTGACAGTTAAGTAATAAATGACTGATTTAGTATTAAATACATACTAGAAACCTATATAATATTTCGTTATAACATAGAAAAAACAAACTTTTCTGTAATTTTGAAAAAATTTTAATATACTGTAATCCCAATTACTAATCATACATATAACTTTAAAACTTACAATTTTACTAGATGGCTGCAGCAGAGTATTTAGGTATTGACATCGGAGGAACGAACGTAAAAATGGGTATCGTTAACTCTGAAACTGGTCAGATTTCAAATTTTTACAGTCATGATACTGTTAGCTGGCGCAAATCAGGTCATTTCGAAGACCGCCTTGCCGAGGCTATTGCCCTTCAATTACTTGACCACAAGCATATCAAGAAGGTAGGTATTGGTTTGCCAGGTATGATTGATTCTACTCGTCGTACTCCTATCGAGATTACAGCTATTCCTGAGCTCGACCGTGTACCATTGGTAGACTTGCTTGAGAAGAAATTTGTAGGGGTAAATTTTTATCTTGAAAACGATGCCAATGCAGCAGCATTAGGTGAGTTTTATTTTGGTGAAGAGCGTATCGACGAAAGCTATATTTTTATCACTTTAGGAACGGGTGTTGGTGGCGCAGCAATCATTGGCAAAAAAGTATTTACAGGTGGTCGTGGCAATGCTATGGAGCCAGGTCATACACCGTCGGCCAATGGTAAAGTTTTAGAGCGTAACATTGGTAAAAATGAATTGTTGGATTTGGCTAACAACATGAGAAGAGAATACACTGGCGAAACACAATTGCCAGACGATGGTTCTATATCGACAACAGGTTTAGTCGCTGCTGCTGCCGAAAATGACAAGCTTGCTTTACAAGTATTTGAAAGAGTAGGAGAGTTGTTGGGCGAAAACCTATGTCACTTAGTAGCGATTCTTGACATCAATTTGATTTTGATTGGTGGTGGTCTTTCTGCATCATTTGATTATATCTTGCCAAGCATGAAACGCAAGCTAAATCAGTGGTTGACAAAGTACCATGCAAGCGATTTAACCATTAAACGTGCTACCTTAGGTAATGATGCAGGTTTGCTAGGAGCAGCATCATTGTGCTTCTAGTGCAAAAATTAACTATAATCAAGCCTCGAAGAATAGCAAAAAACGTCTAAATTTGTGGGCTAAATATAAAATTCCCTTAAAAATGGGTTCGGAAAACGAGCAAGTAAAAGAATTATTTTATTCTTTCTAAGAAAAGTCTAAAAGATTCTGAGATTACGAATATCTGTTAGAAATATTTTTTGACAATCTAATTTTTAATCATCATCTTTGCACCGTTTTTCTAACCAAAAATCGTTCTAAAAATGGCAGAAATTGCAGAAAAAGTAAAAGGCATTATCGTCGAGAAATTAGGCGTTGACGCAGCAGAAGTAACTCCAGAAGCTTCATTCACAAACGATTTGGGTGCTGACTCTTTGGATACAGTAGAATTGATTATGGAATTCGAAAAAGAATTCAACGTAACAATTCCAGATGACCAAGCTGAAAACATCCAAACAGTTGGTCACGCTATTGCATATCTTGAAGAACATGCTAAGTAATTGACTTTTCAGTATGTGCTAATTTGAGAGTGGTTCAGTGGCTTTGCCCTAAATCATTGTTCAGGTTAGCACATTTTTATTTGAAAGGTGTAATTAAGTACCATCTCCAAACCTTTTATCAATCAAGTTGTCTGCGAGATTTTATAACTTAATTCATATATTTCTTCATTTGATTTATAAAATCATCTATATTTGAAATTCGAGTGAACAAGGCTACTGAAAATTTATCTCTCTCAAGATTCTTTTTTCAGGGTGATTTTGCACCAATAGCGCCTAAAAATATCTTCACTTTTAATAGAACTTGAAACTCAACTTCGCTACATGAGCTTTAAACGAGTAGTAGTTACTGGCATAGGAGCGTTGACTCCTATCGGAAACACAGCACCAGAGTATTGGGAAGGTCTCAAAAATGGTGTTAGTGGTAGTGATTATATCACTAAATTTGATGCTGAGAAGTTTCGTACTCGCTTTGCTTGCGAGATTAAAAATTTTGATGTTAACAACTTTATTCCGCGTCAAGAAGCACGTAAAATGGATGCTTTTGCTCAGTATGCAATTGTCGCATCTGACGAAGCTATCAAAGATTCGGGCTTAGACTTAGAAAAAGTTGATAAAAATAAAATTGGAGTTATTTGGGGCTCTGGTATAGGTGGTCTTCGCACTTTTGAAGATGAATGCTTCAATTTTGCGAAAGGTGACGGTACGCCAAAGTTTAACCCATTCTTCATTCCTAAAATGATTGCTGACTCTGCTTCAGGAGTTATCTCTATTCGTCATGGTTTCCGTGGTGTAAACTACGTAACTGTTTCTGCTTGTTCGTCAGCAAACAACGCTATTATCGATGCTTTCAATTACATCCGCTTGGGTCGTTTGAAGGCTTGTGTTACTGGTGGTTCTGAAGCGCCAGTGACTATTGCTTCTGTAGGTGGTTTTACAGCCTTGCGTGCAATGTCTGAGCGTAACGATGATCCTAAAACGGCATCTCGCCCTTATGATAAAGACCGTGATGGTTTTGTAGTAGGCGAAGGTTCAGGAGCATTGATTTTGGAAGAATATGAGCACGCTGTTGCTCGTGGAGCCAAAATCTACGCTGAAATGATTGGTGGAGGTTTCTCTTCAGATGCTTACCACATCACAGCTCCACACCCAGAAGGTTATGGTGCTTTGTTGTCGATGCAAGACGCATTAGACGATGCGAAGATCAAGCCAGAAGAAGTTGATTATATCAATACCCATGGTACATCAACACCACTTGGCGATCCTCAAGAATTGAAAGCTATTGTAGAATTATTTGGCGAGCATGCCTATAACTTGAACATTAGCTCAACTAAGTCGATGACTGGTCACTTGTTGGGTGGTGCTGGAGCAGTTGAAGCAGTAGCTTCTATTTTGGCTATGCAACATCAAATTGTTCCTCCAACGATTAACCACGTTACAGAAGATCCAACAGTTGATAATCGTTTGAACCTTACCTTAAACCAAGCACAATCACGTAAGATTGATGTGGTTTTGAGTAATGGCTTTGGATTCGGTGGACATAATGCCACAGTTATTTTTAGAAAAATCTAATCTGAATAATATTGCAAACTTTCGTTGTGAAGTTCTTGCTTAATGATACAACGAAAGTTTGCAAGTTTGATTTTGTTTCGAATATATGTTGTCACCCATTTTAGAATTCTTTTCCAGCGACCCGAAAGACAAAAAGCTGAAGAAAGCTGTAGAACATATCATTGGTCAGAAGCCTTCCAATATTATGCTGTACAGATTGGCATTTATGCACTCATCAGTGTCGAAGGAAACGGTGGCAAAGGGATACAAAGAATCGAACGAACGCCTCGAATTTTTGGGAGACTCGGTGCTAGGGATGATAACAGCAGAATATCTTTTCAAAAAATTCCCATTTAAAGATGAAGGTTTTTTGACTGAGATTCGTTCTAGAATGGTAAGCCGTGAATCCTTAAATGTAGTTGCTCGTAAGATTGGACTTGATAAGCTCGTTGAATATGACGGAAATCGTCGAACAGTCTTGGCTCGTACATCAATGTATGGCGATGCGCTCGAAGCCTTAATTGGTGCGATTTATCTCGATAAAGGTTTTCAATTTACCCGAAAGTTTATTGTGAAGTCTATTCTTACCCAACATTTCGATATAGATACTGTTGTGTCCAATAACCCTAACTTCAAATCTCTTGTGATTGAATGGGCGCAACGTGAAGGTAAGCAAATTAGATTTGATATTTCTGAAGAAGGTGCCAAGCATAACAAAGAATTTACCGCTACAATTTATGTTGACGATGATTTTTTTGCCGTAGGTCAGGGATATTCAAAGAAAAAAGCAGAACAAACTGCCGCAATGAAGGCTTGCGAAAAACTAGAGATTAGTTAATAAACCCAAGGGTTCCCCTAAACGGCCTAAGCACGAGTTTTCCTGCTTAGGCCGTTTTTGTCATATCCCATTTTATCTCTACCGATAAACGCACTTTTCTGTATATTATCCAATTGGTCAATATTCGAAGAATACAATTTTGACTTTCTTCTCGAATGAAAGTCTAGGAAAGCTGTAATTTGAAAAATTTCACCGTGAGTAGCATGGAATTATTTCTTTTATTCATCAATCAGAATAATCTTTGGTGTAATATTTGCGTTCTTAGTGGTAGTTAAAATACTTTTCACGGGAAGATTTCTTTTTTATCCTTTTACTTTCGTACATTCATAACCAGAAGTTTCAACCCAAACCGTAAAAATATGAAGTTAGACTTTCAGGCAATAGAACGATACGCTAAACAGTATGCTGCCAAAGTTTGTGACGACTTTTTTAATAGAAATAATACAATTTCAGGTCAACAAATTATGAAGCTGAGCAACGTTGCTCAGGTGAACACATTTGTGATTGGAGATTTGTACGAAACTTGGAAATCTAACACAGAATCTTTCAAAAGCCCTTATTTTAACTTTGAAAATGAAGAGGTAAAGGCCGCTTTACAGGCTTATATGAATACAGTATCTCATCACATTTCGGTAGATCGAGAACACTTTGAGCCATTGTTGGTTAATGCCGTAAAAAATACCATTGGTCTGTTATTAGACCCAAGCAAATATTTTGATGACTTTGTTCGTGAATCACCCGAATTTACACTAACAAAAGATCGTATCGTAACCTTGGCTAAATATACCAAGATTAACAGTGTATTTGCAAAAGGACTAAAAGATAAAATAGCTGATGAAAACCATGTGTATGTAACTACTGCACTAAGTTGGTTGAATGAGTTGGCAAATCATCACGAGTTCGAAAGTCCAGATAAATATTTGGAAATGCTTAATGCAACATTAGCATTTAAGCGTGATGAGTTTTATAAGAAAATTGCTACAGTGGTAGCTCCTAGTGCAGCTAGTCCACGATTGACACAGTCGTTTTTTGATGTTGAACATGACGAAGAAATTGAACCTGAGGTAGATACACAAACTGCACCAGAGGAAGAGGATCACGAACCTTTGCCAACAGTAGCTGCTATTCAAGCACAAATTGACAAAGAAGGTACTCCAGCAGATATTCGTATTCCATCAAAATTGAATGATGCCTTTACCGATGAACTACCAACAGTAAATGATTTGCTGAGAAAAGAGGTAATCAGTCAGGGTACGCCATTATCAGATTTGGCATTTAATCGTCAAATTAAAAGTATTGCAGATGCTATCAGTTTGAATCAAAAGTTTATTTTTATTGGTAAATTATTTGAAGGTGATGTTAATGCTTATTCTAAAGCAATAGAAGATTTGGATAGGTGTACTAGCTATTTAGAAGCAAAAAATATAATGAATAAAGTATTGGCGCCCAAGTTTAATTGGGTGATGGCTGCTGAAGAAGCTAATGACTTTTTAGAAATAGTCGGCCGTAAATTTTAAAGTTTGTATAAGCGAGATTTTCTCGCTTTTTTTTTGACTAAAATTGTATATTTGTTTTAGAAAACTACTCCCAAAGGCCTATTGAAGGGTCTGAATATAAGAGTCTACACCATGAAAAAAATCTTATTATTAATTTTATTAGGCATTATTATGCCTAATTTACAAGCACAGGTATCCAATGATGATATTTTGGGTACTTCGACTGAAGGAGTTTCTGAGGAAACTTTTGAAAATTGGCTTCAAATACAATCTCATCCCATTGACATCAATCGTGTTGATTATGAGTCCTTGTCGGGACTCGCTATTTTGTCGACGGCTCAACTAAAGGCTTTTTTTGATTATCGAAAAAACTTTGGGCCTTTTATGTCTATTTATGAGTTGCAATCTGTTCCAGAATTAAGTCTAGAAATACTGAAAAAACTAGCACCATTTATTACTTGTGAACAGGAAATTAATACGCTTGGGCGAGATTTGAAATTAGCTAAAAGTTGGCTTTTGATACGCTTTAGTCAAACTTTGGAAGAAAAAAAAGGCTTCAGTCCTCCTACCAAGGCTTCTACCGTTCGCTATGCCGATAGTCCAGTCAAAAGTTTACTACGTTACAAGTATGCACATCCTAAAAATTTGAGCATAGGTTTTACAGTAGAAAAAGATGAAGGAGAAAATAACTGGACTGATTTTACGTCATTTCATTTACAAATACAAAATAAAGGTATTCTGAAAAATCTTATTATAGGCGATTATCAACTTCAAATGGGACAAGGATTAGCCACAGGTGGTGGGTTTAGTTTAGGAAAAAGTGCCGAAACGATATTATTTACCCGTAAGCCTACCTTGGGAGGCCGCCCATATACATCCACGCTTGAATCAGGCTTTTTTAGAGGTATTTTGAGTAACTTTCAATGGCGAAAATGGCAAGGTGTCGGTTTTATTTCTCGTGTCGTAAGAGATGCCAATCAACTAGAGCCAGACTCCCTTAACGTGGTGAGTGTATCCTCACTCCAAACCTCTGGTTTTCATAGAACTGCTTCAGAACTGGCTGACAAGAATGTACTACTCGAAACAAACTTTGGCGCTGGAATTAGTTACCAATCTGAGTTTTCACGAGTAGGAGCAATGTTACTTCATACCGACTTTGATAAGTCAATACTAAAGGCAAATAAGACGTATAATCAATATGAGTTCGCTGGTACACAAAATATTTTACTGAGTTTTTACTATAATTATACTCTATCATTTGCTCAAGTTTTTGGTGAGGTAACTACTTCAAACAGTGGAGGGTATGGTACTGTATTGGGAGCAATTGGTAGTATCAATCGCCATTGGGATATGTCATTGCTATTTCGAAAGTTTACACCTGATTTTCACTCTTTTTATGGTAATGCTTTTTCTGAAAATACTCGAAATATTAACGAAACAGGGATTTATTGGGGAATAAAATATATGCCAAGTCGTCGCTGGCAATGGACTACTTATATCGATTATTTTTATTTTCCATGGTATAAGTATTTAGTAGATAAGCCTCAGACACAAGGTTTTGAAACCCTAGTTAAACTAAACTATCAACTTTCAAAAGTATCACGAATTTCGGGACAATTAAGATTAGAAAATAAAGAAGAAAATTTTAGTTGGAAAGAAAGTTATCTCGAAAATAATAAAACCAAAACTCGAACGATTACCGAAGTAACTTCACGCTATAGATGGACTTTTAACGGATATTTTACCAATAAACTCCTCAATGGTATTTCTATACAATCTCGAATTTCAGGAAGCGCTTTTCGGTTTAAAGGACAAATTGCTACTTATGGTTGGGCTGTATCTCAAGATGCCAAATGGAGTAAAGGAGCGTGGTCTCTGGCATCACGAATAGCTTATTTCTCTACTCAGGATTACGATAATCGGCAATATACCTATGAGCAAGATGTACAATATGCTTTTTCATTCCCAGCCTATTATGGACGAGGTTGGCGTTATTACAGTGTTTTGTCTTATGATATAAATAAAAACCTAACATTTTGGCTAAGATGGTCAAGAACTGACTATATTAACCAAGAAACCGTCGGAAGTGGTCTTGATGAAATACCCGTTCCACATCGAAGTGATGTGAAGGCGCAAATAAGATGGGTGTTTTAGGGATTTGAAGATTTGGAAATTTGAAAATGTGATTTAATAGTGTACGAAAGATACTAAAAGTTATCAATTTCGGATTTCTTATGTTGTATTTCGGAAGTGTACCCCACTTTTTACATGATATTTTATAAAAAACAGAAGAGTTTTAATTTATTTCCAAAATTAGTCTATCATCATAAATATTTTCAGGTTATACGTTAAAAAAAGTTAAAAACCTTTTATACAATTAGTATGGGGCAACAATAAACTTTTGCTTGCCGTTACTATCTTTATAGAAACAATCCTAGAGACGAAAAATATGCAATACCAAATACTTTGGGCAGACGATGAAATCGACTTGTTGAAGCCCTACATCATGTTTTTACAGAGCAAAGGTTATGATGTTACACCTGTGAACTCAGGTGCCGATGCACTGGAAGAGGTAGAGAAAGGAAAATTTGATGTAGTTTTTCTTGATGAAAATATGCCTGGAATGACTGGTTTGGAGGTTTTGCCACAAATCAAGCAGATGAAGCCTAATTTGCCCGTAATCATGATTACCAAATCTGAAGAGGAGCATATCATGGAAGAGGCTATTGGTTCAAAAATCGCCGATTATCTGATTAAGCCTCTCAATCCTAATCAAATTTTACTCTCGGTAAAGAAGATTCTTGATAAAAAACGTTTGGAAGAAGAAAAAACCAATATTTCTTATCAACAAGAATTCCGCCAATTGGCAATGCAATACCAAGACCGCATCAACCATGAAGAATGGGCAGAAATTTATAAGAAATTGTTATTCTGGGAGCTAGAAATCGACCGTACTGAGAATAAATCAATGGCGGAGGTTTTAAATATGCAGAAGTCTGAAGCTAACTCAAATTTTTCAAGATTTATTGAAGAAAACTACGAAGATTGGCTAAACGACCCTCGTGCTGACAAACCTTTGATGTCGCACCAATTGATGCGCAAAAAAGTATTTCCATTGGTAAATGAAAGTTCGCCTTTGTTTTTCTTGTTGATTGATAACCTACGTTACGACCAATGGAAAATCTTGGAAGGACTTATTCAGGATTACTTCACCGTAGAAGAGGAGAGCTCATACTACTCTATTCTTCCTACAACTACAGCCTATGCTCGTAATGCTATTTTTGCAGGAATGATGCCTTCCGAAATCGAAAAGCAATATCCAAAGCACTGGGTACAAGACCTTGGCGACAGTGAGGATGAAGAAGGCTTTAACCAACATGAGGAGTTTTTCTTGCAAGAGCAAATCCGTAAGAGCCGCCTAACTTACAAAACATCATACAATAAGATTATCCACAATAACCAAGGGAAATCATTAGTCGATAACTTTAATCGTTTAATGCAAAATAACTTGAATGTGATTGTGTATAACTTTGTGGATATGCTTTCGCACGCACGTACTGACATGGCCATGATTAAGGAATTAGCACCAGATGAGTCGGGCTATCGTAGTATTACAGCGAGCTGGTTTACACACTCGCCATTATTTGATTTAGTGAAAAAGATTTCTGAGAAAAAAGGTCGCTTGATTATTACAACTGACCACGGTATGATTCGTGTGCAAAATCCTGTAAAAATTGTTGGTGATCGCTCGGTAAATACCAACTTGAGATATAAGCAAGGTAAAAACTTGAACTGGGATTCTGATGACCATGTATTGATTTGTCGTAAACCAGAAAGATTTTTCTTACCTAAAATCAACGTTTCAACAACGTATGTGTTTACCATGGAAGACTATTTCTTTGCGTATCCAAACAACTATAATCACTACGTGAGTCATTATCGAAATACCTTCCAGCATGGAGGTGTTTCGTTGGAAGAATGTATTATTCCATTTGTGTATTTAACAGCAAAATAAGTAGGGCGATGTTATCAGTTTTTAGTATATCCCTTATTTGTTGGCAGACTTGATTAGCAGATACGTTTGTATTGAAATCTTTTCGGCTACTTAGTTGAGGTGATATCAAAAACATGAGTCATCCCTGATTTTAATATTTAAGTTATTGCCCAAAGTTTATCAAAAAAGGCGTTCGAAATTAGCTTTTCGGACGCCTTTTTTGATACTATATTTCAAAAAAAACTTTTAGACGTAAAGCATTACGTTTATACTAGTAAAATTCATATTAAAAATAATCGCTCATTCATTCAATCTCAATTCACACAATGAAGGATGACATGACTACAAATCATCGGATTTTACATATCCATTATCACATTTCAGGATACGAGCAGGAAACTGGCGAATCATATCAAAGTCGTGAGTAGCCATCAAAATAGCAGTACCTGCTTTATTAATATCTTTGAAAAGTTGCAAAATCTGAGCCGAAACCTCAGGGTCGAGATTACCTGTTGGTTCATCGGCAAACAAAATTTGTGGCTCATTCAACAAGGCTCTCGAAATCACAACACGTTGTTGCTCTCCACCCGAAAGCTGATGAGGCATTTTATCTTTGGCAGAAGCCAAACCGACCTGCATTAATACTTCAGCGATACGAGCTTTCATTTTGGCTCGGTCTGTCCAACCAGTTGCTTCCAATACCCACATCAAATTTTCGTTCACATTGCGATCCATGAACAATTGAAAATCTTGGAATACTACTCCAATTTTACGACGTAAAAAGGGGCGATCCGACAATTTAATTTTTTCAATCTGATAGCCAGCAACTTTAGCAGAGCCTTGTTGTAGCCATAAATCTGCATATAGTGTTTTAAGAAGAGAGCTTTTTCCACTACCCGTGCGACCAATTAAAAAGACAAATTCACCTTTATTGATTGTAAAATTCACATCGTTCAAAACGATTCTGTCATTCTGATAGATAAAAGCATTCTGTAAGGATACTACAGGTTCTGCGTTGAACATAAACGAGTTGATTTGGTTTGTTTTTCAAATATACAAAAAAGCCTTTTTGGTTGGTTTATTTGTACGAGCTTATCTGGTATATAGTCAGATAAAACAAAAAGGATAGACCGTAGCCTATCCTTTTTGAAAGTATAAAATCAAAATGCTTTCAAATATTAAGCATTTGTTTTAGCGTGGTCTGACAAGAATTTCTCCAAACCAATATCTGTCAATGGGTGTTTCAACAACGCAGTGATAGCAGACAATGGACCAGTCATTACATCAGCACCGATTTCAGCACATCTGATGATATGAATAGGGTGACGTACCGATGCCGCAAGGATTTCAGTATCGAAACCATAGTTATCATAGATAGTACGGATTTGTTCGATAAGCTCGATACCATCAAAAGAGATGTCATCCAAACGACCGATAAATGGAGATACATAAGAAGCCCCAGCTTTAGCAGCCAATAAAGCTTGACCTGCTGAGAAAATCAAAGTACAGTTCGTTTTGATACCTTTTTCTGAAAAATAACGAAGTGCTTTCACCCCGTCTTTAATCATTGGGATTTTCACAACGATTTTATCATCCAATTCAGCTAATTCTTCGCCTTCACGAATCATACCTTCGAAATCTGTCGCAATAACTTCTGCCGAAACATCACCGTCTACGATTTCGCAGATAGCTTTGTAGTGCTTCAACACGTTGTTTTTGCCACTGATACCTTCTTTGGCCATCAATGAAGGGTTGGTAGTTACACCATCTAATACGCCTAAATCCTGTGCTTCTTGGATTTCTTTGAGATTGGCTGTGTCAATAAAAAACTTCATAGCTGTTTTTGATTATGATTATTTGGCTACCCTCTGATAGGAGAGTAAGGGATAAAGCTTTCCGAATACAAAATTATAAAAAGCTGGCAAGAAAAGAAGGAATATTTTTGATTTATATATAACAGTATAGAACAGTTGTGGAGATTACTTTAGGAAAGGGCAAAAAAAATGGCAAATTCACCGCTCAACCAACCTACCCTTGCTTCGATCAAGACCTGGGGGATTCGGAGGGAGCTGGTAATTTGCCAGTGCAAATATGGCAGGTTTTGTTGTTTTTTCAAAACCTAGGTGGCAAATTTGTTGAAAATTTTCTGTCAAAAACTGGGTGAAAACTGCTAAATGTTCTATTATGGTTTGATTACCAGTTTTTTAAATAACATATTACGATGAAAAAAAAAGTAATAAAAAAAATCGCTTTGTCGATGATTTTTCCTGTTTTGATGGGTTGGATGACTGCTTGTACAGGTTCGGCAGAGGCTTTTTTAGAAAAAGCAAAAGGTGAATTGCAAAAAGGAAAGGCTAAAGAAGCCATCGAATACCTCAATCAAGCCATTGATAAAGATGCCCAAAGCGCCGCTGCTTTCAATATGCGTGGTGCGGCGTATTTCGAATTAAAAGATTATACCAACGCTCTCTTGGATTATGAGCAGGCCATCAAATTAGATGCAAGTAATTACAAACCATTCTTTAACCGTGCTTCTATTAAAATGGAACAGTCCAACTGGCAGGGTGCTTATGAAGATTGTACTAAGGCAATAGAGCTTGCGCCTAAAGAAGCAGAATTGTATGTGAAAAGAGGTATTATCGAAGCAGCTTTACAGAAAGCAGACGAAGCAATTCATGATTTTGATAAGGCGCTTGAAATAGACCCTAAAGACACCAACGCATTGTATAACAGAGGAAATATCAAGTTTCAGAGTGCCGAATT
This sequence comes from Flectobacillus longus, assembly GCF_030056705.1. Taxonomy (GTDB): domain Bacteria; phylum Bacteroidota; class Bacteroidia; order Cytophagales; family Spirosomataceae; genus Flectobacillus; species Flectobacillus longus. The sequence continues at coordinate 254,014 of NZ_JASHIC010000004.1, read as the reverse complement.
AGAAGATGCCATTAAGGATTTTACTGAAGCCGTAAAAATTGACGCTCAATTTGCTAAAGCCTATTATGGTTTGGGACTAGCCTACCAAAAACTGGGTAACTCTGACGCAAGTTGCATGAATCTCAAACAGGCAAATCGCTTAGGTTATGCTGATGCGAAGACAGCTTTGGAGACCTACTGTAAATAGTAGTAAGTCAAATAGGGGACAGGCACAAGGCATCAGTGGTTTTATAGCTGATGCTTTGTGCCTGTTTGTTTTGACTACCAATTACTTTTCGGCTTTATAGTATCCTTGAAGAACATATCTATTCTTTCGATTAAATTGACTAAATGAGGGTCTGTATCCTCCAGTACCCCCTTTTGAAACAAAAGATATGACAATATTAGCTCCAAAAGCTGCGGCTTGGGCAGTATCATAGATATCTATTCTTTGGATTGTAAACATATTAATATCTCCAACATTGTCCGAGGGTATTTCCATGCCATCGAAATAATACTTCATAACGCATGTCGGGGTGCATTGCCATAGACGAGGAATGACATAAACTCTATAATATTGATTATTCCAAAAACTATTTCCCCAAAATCTTTGTGTAAGATCTATCATTACAGCGGGCTCAACTGAAAAAAGTCCCATTGGCACGGGTTTGGGGTCTCGTTTAGCTTTTATAGTAACTTCCTCTAGAAGCTTTGATTGTTGCATATTCATGCGCCTGAACTCTTCATAAGAGACGATTCTAATTTTTTCAATTTCCTCTTGTGCTTTTGGTGTTAAATATAAACGCCAGTCAAGAAGGTTTTCTGTTGGTTGAAAAGGTTCTGATATTTCTTGGTTCAATGTTAAAGGAATCTTATAGTTATAAACTTCAGCCGAGATGCTAGAAATTCCTGGGTCATAAAAGTCTAAATCAGAAAAATAAAACGTCCCGTCTTTTTCAACAGAACCGATATGAACCCCTGAAACCTTTGAAAGCGTTGAGTCTGGATATTCTAATAGGAGCAGCACTTTGACTTGATTCAAATTTACTTTTTTAGGTAAGTCTAGTTTTCCTGATACCTCAATACTTTGTTGTGGTGGGGCAAACTTGTGCGATGATTTCCAAGTTTTATAAATTTTATTTTCTGATATCAGTAATTTCCGATTAATATCTTCAACACTAGCATTACTTATGGATTCTCCTATTTCTGCGTCGAGCAATAACTCTTTTTGTAGAAAGTCGAGAAAGAGTTTATCGTTGTAGTACATACTTTGGCTAATAACTTCGCTTGATTTGTTCATCAAAGAAAAATTGATGATGCCAGCCTCCAAATCTTTTACTTCCAAGTTAATTTTAGTGGAATTCTTTTGTGGAAAAATCTTTAGCCTATTGATCATTTGTCCACGCTGATGAATTAAAAGCGTTAAAGTGTCTTTGAAAGTATGGGTATCTTGCACCCTAATTCTCAAGGTATTGGTAGAGTCCTCTTTATCAATAAGTAGCTGCGAACCTTCAACTATGGCTTGAGGAAAGCTTAGTGTTTTAGTGCCTACCTTTAATTGGAATTGGTCATGTAAAGAGGGATTCAATTCTATTATGCCAACTCCCAATTGATTTGTTTGGCTCACCAGAATTGTATCGTTCGCGCTATTGACAAGATAAGTAGTAGCCTTGATAGGATTACCAAAATTATCTTTTACCTCGAAAGGGACTCGATTCCAGACTTTAGCAATAGGTTGTTGATAGAATTTGATAATCGTATCGACTTTTATTTTGACCATTTCTTTGTCGTAATACAGCCCCAATACATCAAACTTCAGAAAGGGAATGGTAAAATTTTTGGACCAGTTGGTATATGCCCTAACACCATATACGCCCGTGAGGAGATTGACATCAATTTTATAGTCAAATTGAGCTTTTCCATCTTTGAGCTTTAAAATCCATTTTTTGAGAATTGTCCCGGAATTAGGTTCGATGAAATCTACATACAGAGGAACGCTCATCGTAGAAGGGTTTAAATTACTAGCGTCAAATACGGAGGCTGAAAAATGGAGTGTTTCGCCAGCAACATAAGTTCTTTTATCTACTTTGATCAGGACTTTTTCGGGTGGAAAATTTTTGTATTCAACTTTTTCTTGGGCAATAGAGATGGTAGATGTTAGTATAAATACCAACATGAAAATACATTTTTTCATAGTAAAACTAGGGTAAAATAAATTGGAAAATTTGGGTATTTAAGATAGTTTAGGTTTACTTAATAGGTGAATAATACAACTTCTAGACTATTCACCTATTAAGTTTAAAAGATACTCGCTTTTTGATTTCAAGTAATTTCAGGAAAAGCCAAATTCTTTAATCCTTAATCAGCTCAGGGACTTTTGTATAACCTTGTACGATAAACTTGTTTTGTTTGTTCCTTTCTGAAAATGAGGTAGTTGCTACAGGTTGAGATCCATCCCTAGATTTGAAAGCTACTACGATGTGCGCACCATAAATAGAGGCTTCATATCCATCATAAATATCCATACGTGCAATATGTCCCATGGGTAGAGTAGTTTGGTCGAGCATATCTGGACCAATTTCGAATCCATCTAGAAAATACTTAATAATTAAATTGGGCATATATTTAGCAGCTCTTGGTCCTATGAATTGCTTATAGTAATTACCCATAAAATTCTGTCCTAAAAAGCGTTTCTGAATATCAATCGATTGTGTTGGTTCTCTCGAAAAGAGATTCATATCATATTTTTTAGTATTTGCTTTGCCTTTTACAATCACTTCTTTCAACTCCTTAGATTTCTCAATATCGGCTTTCTGAATTTTCTCAAAAGTTTCCTTTTGTGCTATCCTTATTTCTTCTTTAACTTTTGGAGCTTTAAATAATCTCCAATCTATTGCTAGTGCTTCGATTTGGATTGGAGCAATATCGTCATCATCAATTTTAAATGGAATTGATTCTTTTTGATTTTGAACAGATACAGTAGCTGTTGCTTTATTATAAAAATCTAGATTATGAAAAGTAAATAACCCTTTTTCGTCTATTTCTGCAAAATGAATCCCAGAAGTGAAGGATGCAGGAATATCGTTACTTTCTAAAAGCATGGTAACACTGAGGTTTTGAGGATTGATTTTAGAGTTGACTGTCAACTTGCCTTTCAGTTCAATGTTATCTTGTGGAAAATATTGATATTGTTTGTTTTTGTCTAACTGGTAAAGCTTATTTTCAAGTGTGAGAAGCTGAAGATTGATGTCATCAGTAGATAAATGGCTCAACTTACTGCCAGTTTCTGTGTCTAGTAACCATTTCTTCCTTGTTGAGTCAATGGCAGGTTGTACTAAGTAAAACATCTTTTGACAAAGAACATCCATTTTAGTATTAACGAGTGAAAAGTTGATAATTCCTGGCGCTAGGCTTTTCGTATTAAAGTCTATTCTAGTAGAGTTTTTCTGAGAAAATACAGTCAGTTGACTGATGATTTTTCCTTGTTGATGAATGAGCAACAGCAACGTGTCTTTAATAGGTTTGACATTTTGTACCCTAATTTTTAGCAAATCACTTTCTGGTATTTTATCAATCAGTAGAGTATTGCCATTAGCTACTATAGATGGTAATGGTAGGATTTTATTACCTAATTTAAGTTGATAGATATCTTGAAGTGATGGTTGAAATTCCATTATTCCAATCCCTTGTTTATTGGTGTGAAAGGCAATAAGGGTATCTTTTTGATTACTCACAAGCCATGCTTTTTCTTCGATGGGGTTGCCAAAGCTATCTTTTGCCTCAAATACGATTCTGTTCCAAGTTTGGGCAATAGGTTGATCAAAAAAATGAATATTGGTATCTATTTTGGTCGTAGAAATATCTTTTTCGTAGTTGATATTCAATATGGTGAGGTTTTGCTGTGGAATGAAAAAATTTCTAGACCAATTAGTATAAACTCTAACTGTGTAAATACCTGAGGCTAATTTAGCGTCTGTTTTAAGGGTTTGTTTTACTTGACCATCCTTAATTTTAAATATCCATCTGTCTACTAAAGTGCCTGTTTGTGGATAAACCAAATCAATATACAATGGAACACTTAGTGAGGAGGCTTGAAGGGTTACAGCATCAAAAATCGTTGCTGTTAGTTGAATATCTTCGCCAGCTATGTAGGCACTTTTGTTGAGCTGGAATAAGATTTTTTCAGGTCTCAGTACGATAGAAGTTGAGTCATTTTGGGCAATAGACCAATTTTGACAAACAGAAATGAATGATAAAATAACGCAGAATTTGACGAGTTTGCGCATTTTAGAACGTGTTTGTAGAATAAGAGTTTTCATCAGTTATTAGGTTTTAAATGTTAATATCGAACTATTAAAGAGTCTAGAGAAAATATTGTATAGTGCTTGAAACCAGTTGTTAAAATGAGGAAAATAAAGAGGCACAGAAATTCATGTTTGAAGTAAGAAAAAATCTTCAATCCTGAACCTCTATGCCTCTTTAATATTAATTACTTATCTATCTTGGTCCACGAGAACGACCGCCACCTCCGCCGCCATTCGAATTTTGTCCTCCACCGTTTCCACCACCGCTACGTCCTCCGCTATTACCACCACCAAACGACCCACCGCCATTGTATGAGCCTCCTCCTCTGCCAGCTTCAGCGCCAGAGCGCCCACCGCCATTACCACCACCAAACGACCCACCACCATTGTATGTGCCGCCGCCTCTGCCAGCTTCAGCGCCAGAGCGCCCACCGCCATTTCCACCACCAAATGCCCCACCACCATTGTATGAGCCACTGCTGCGTCCAGTTTCTGCGCCAGAGCGTCCACCGCCGTTTCCGCCATAAGGATTGCCTCCATTACCATTGTAAGCCCCGTTGCTGGCACCATTGTTACCTCCGTAAGAACTTCCACCTCTGTCGGAGTTATTGCCTCCACGATTGCCACCATTGTTGCTGTAGTCTCTCCAGCTATTTACATTTCCATCAGAAGGGCGTTCGGCGTTTCCACTGCGTGGGCTATATCCATTGCCTCTGCCATTGTTATAGTCTCCGTTAGAGCGGCTATTGTTTCCGTAGTTGCCACGATTACCATAATTGTAATCATTTCCACGGTTACTTCCTCCAAAATTTGGGTTAGAATTGCGATAATAGCCATTGTTTGAGCGACCATTATTGCTGTAATATCTATCACGGTCATAATTACGATATGGCATCGGGCGACCAGCGTAGTAATAACTACTAGGACGGCCGTAATAATAGTTTACGTAATTGCGGTAATAATTACCAAACGAGCCATAAAGCACAGGATAACGACGATAATAACCACCATAATAAAACCAGTCTGCAAAGCCATACGAGGCATAGCCATAAAGGCCCACGCTACCTATGCCAAATGAGAAACGGAAATCATACCAATACGAGCTTGGGTACCAAAGTGGCGTAGTGTACCAGTAAGGATAACCGCACCAATAAGAATATGGATTAGAATAGTAGGCACGACTTGGATTGTTATTGTAATAGTTATTGGTGATATATACGTCTTGGTCACGATTGGGCAAAACGTAATTATTACTTTGGGCGTACTCTTCAGCAGCCTGATCTAATTCTTTGGCTGCATCTGGATTATCATTGAGCTTTTTCTTGTATTCGGCTACATCATACTGACGTTGTGCCACCATAGAGTCATGCAATTCGGCTAATTCTTTGTTCAAACCTTCACGGTCGTTAGTATAGCGTTCGCCTAAACGAGCAGTTAAGTCTCTATTATCAGACATTAAAGTCATTACATCAGGGTAATTAGCCAATTGACGAAAAGCTGATAGTGTGCTTGGATTTAAATTCTGAATCATTTGCTGATATTCTTGGTCAGCATTTTGATTAAGTTGATAGATTTGGACAATCACATCACGATTGCTACGATATAATGACCAAGCATTATCTTTCAGAATTGAGCTGGTATTGGCTACTAAATCATCTACATCATTTCGACGAAGATTAGCGTTTGTAGCAAAGGTGTTCAAAACGTTTGGATAACGAGTTACCTCATAAAAGTATCCTTGCTCTTTTTGACCAAAACCTTTGATTAAATCTTGAAAAGATTTTTGGCTACGAGTACGAATTTGTTGTGCTCTGTCTAAAACGGTTTGATTTTGACTAGCCATCAATATCGACTGACGAACATCCGAGCTGTAAGGCGCAATAGATTGCAAAAGCCCTTTATCCGTTTCGAGTTGATTATTTTGGGAAAAAATAAGTGTTTTCGTTACTAAAATCAGTAAAGCCGAAAGTATAAAGCGATAATACCAATAGTTTGTTTTTTCTATGGATAAAGCTAAAGTTGCTGAATGAGATTGAACTTTCATGGGCTGTGTCATTATAAAAAATGATAATTTACTCTTATAACGAAATTGTGTTCGTTTTTCTTCGGAAATATGAAGGGAATCTTTTTAATTTTAAAGTCCTTAACAATCATTAACAATAAGTGTCGATTAATGCGACTTTATTGTAAACAGTCTGATTTTCACAAATATCCCTTTATTCAATCACAATGAAATATTTTGCGTTGATTTTTGTCTTGATTTTTTTACTATTTGCTGGTTGGCAATATAACGATCCAGATCCTGTGCTGTGGATTCCTGTGTATTTGGTGCCTGTGTATGTATGTGTACAAGCCTTTAGAGGTAAATATAATACCGAGCTGCTGGTAGTGCTAACGATTATGTCTTTTGTAGCAGGACTCAATACTTGGTTTCAGATGACGGCGTGGGAAGGCTTTTTCTCAGAAGGGGAAGGGATTTCTATGAAAACCATGAACCAAGAATTAGCACGTGAAGCTTGCGGTTTATGGATTTGTACAGGTACGTATGTAGTATTTTTGCTGAAAAGTAAGTTGGGTAAGCTTTAGGCTGTAAGCCGTAGGCATTAGGCAGAAAAACTTTCATTAAAAAAGGCGTTCGAAAACATATTTCGAACGCCTTTTTTGATATTAATGTGTTCCCATTTTTCAGACGCAAAGCACTGTGTCTCTACAATTAAAAATAATCACACATTCACTCAAACACTAAATCACTCAATGGTTTATTCTACATCTTTCCACCAAGGATTTTGTAATAATGAACCATTTATAATGACAGGTTCGCCAATTCTTGGATTAGTAAATGGTAATCCTAGTTCTTTTGCGGACTTGGTTACACGTTCGATAGGCTCTTTCCAAGGGTGTAATGCCAACGTGAATTTACTCCAGTGAACTGGCATTAGCACTTTGGTAGTCAAATCTTTTGCCGCTTGAGTTACTTCTTCTGGCATCATGTGGATGTATTTCCAGTAATAATTATACTGACCACATTCTAAGATTGCTAAATCAAAACTGCCGAATTTTTCTCCAATCTGCTTAAAATGTGAATCATATCCTGAGTCTCCACCTAAGTATAATTGTTCTGTTGGTGTTTTTAAAACAAACGAAGACCAAAGCGCCAAATTACGAGTAAACTTACGTCCAGAAAAATGTCTGGCAGGTGTTGACGTAATTTCAAATCCTTCGATAGGTTGCGCATTTTGCCACCATTCTAACTCGATAATGTTGTCAGGATTAAAGCCCCAATATTCTAAATGCTGACCTGTACCCAATGAGGTTACGACTTTCTTAACTTTTGATTTCAAGGCTGTCACAGTTGGATAATCCAAATGGTCGTAGTGGTCATGGGTAATCAATAAAATATCGATTTCTGGCATATCTTCTACGCTATACACATTACTTCCCTCATAGTTTTTACCAAAAAAAGAAACAGGAGAAGCATTGCCACTAAAGACTGGGTCGACCAAAATATTTTTTCCATTGGTATGAATCAAATAAGAAGAATGTCCAAACCAAATAATTTGCGTGCTATCGTTCGATAGGTTTTTAAGGTCAGTTTTTACAGACGGAATAGTTTGTTTGGGTTCTTTATTTGGGATGGTTTGGAGTTGAGCTTTGATGATATCCCAATACGAGGCATCTTCAGCCAAAGCAGGAGTGGGGCTCAGATTTTGAAAAGCACCATCTTTGTAATAAGGTGATTTTTGAATACGTTCAAGTCTTTTTCCTTGTGGTTCTTGTCCAAATTGGGCTTGTTGCATAAATACATAAATTCCTAGCGCAACAACAACTAGAAATATCAATACGTAAATAATCATTTTTTTAAGTTTTTGTAACATAGAGAAAGAGTTCGAAATCTCAGTAATAAAAGTTTTAACTACTTGATTTTAAGCATTGCTATAGACGAATTATTACTTCGTTTTAGAACAGACAAAATAAAATGAATTTGAGTTCAAGAATAATGAATATAAATTCATTTTATTTTTTGAATAAAAAAAGCGAGTAGGTTTATCCTACTCGCTTTTGTATGATTTAATGAAGAAACTATTCATCAATGACTGAAGACATAAATTTATTCCCAAGTCTTTCTGCAATTTGAGTTAAATCGTCTTCTGATTGATTATTCTTCAAGCTATTGAGTATTTCTAACCTTAGATTGAATTCATCTAATAATCGTATCATCATAAGCTTTTTTTGCTTTTCAATTTGAATATCGCTTGATAGAATTTTTTCAAAATTTTGTTTAAAATTATTGAACATTGATTCCTTTAATGGATCATAGCTATCAAAGGACTCTGATAGGCGTTTATAGACATAATTTATTAATTCTTCATCCATAACTTTAAAAGTTGTAGGTAATACTTTCTAAAAGATAAATGTACTGATTATTAAGTGATAACGAAAGTTATGGTTTCAATATGAAGGAGAGTATTTTTTCAAAAAAAGCAAAAACGGTCAGAAATTACTTTCCGACCGCTTTGGATGATAACATATCGTTAGACTAATGAAATGTAGATTTAAGGAATAATCACTCATTCACTCAATATCCACTCACTCAATAATTCTAATTATTCATAGTTCAGCACTGGAGCAAGCCATCTTTCTACAGTTTCCAAATCCATACCTTTACGTTTGGCATAGTCTTCTACTTGATCTTTAGCGATTTTGCCCAAGCCAAAATATTTAGCATCTGGATGAGAGAAATACCATCCTGAAACTGAACTAGCAGGATACATGGCAAAACTTTCTGTTAACGTAATGCCGATTCGTTCTGCTTGTAACAAATCAAATAACGCACGTTTTTCAGTATGGTCTGGACAAGCTGGATAGCCTGGAGCAGGGCGAATACCTTGATATTCTTCTGAAATTAGTTCTTCATTCGAGAGTATTTCTTCGTTGGCATATCCCCAAAACTCTTTACGAACTCGTTCGTGCATCAATTCGGCCAATGCTTCTGCCAAACGGTCGGCAATGGCTTTGAGCATGATAGAGTTGTAGTCGTCATGGTCTTTTTCGTATTGTTCCAACAAGGTTTCAATACCCAAGCCCGCTGTTACGGCAAATGCACCAATATAATCTTCTTTACCACTTGATTCAGGAGCAATAAAGTCAGACAAACAGATATTTGGCAACTTAGAAGCTTTTTGTCCTTGTTGACGCAAATGATGTAATACCGTTTGTGCTTGTGGAGATACCAATTCTCCTTCGCTATTTACAGCAGTATTACTCAACACTCTGTAGCCTTTCCCTTTCAATGCACCTTGCCCTGCGGCATCATATTCGTATTCCTCGAAAGGATGAAGAATAATATCATCTTCGATAGAGTTGGCAGGATAAAAACCAATAACAGCACGTGCTTTGAGGCTTTTTTCCGAAATCACTTTCTGAAGCATTTTTTGTGCATCTTCATAGAGTTTTTTGGCTTCGGCGCCTACTACTTCGTTTTCAAATATTTTTGGATATTTTCCAGATAATTGCCAAGTCGAGAAGAATGGAGTCCAGTCGATATATTTGGCGATTTCGGCAATATCATAGTCTTCAAATACCTTCGTACCCAAGAATTTTGGTTTTGTACCTTGGAAATTACTCCAATCTATCGCCGTTTTATTTGTACGAGCGGCATCGATAGAAATATAATTTTTATCACGTTTACGACCTGCATGTTCGTCACGAAGACGAGCGTATTCTGTCTTAATTTCGTCGTAAATTTCTTGGTGCGTTTTTTCATTTTGCATCAAGCGACCCGCCACAGGAACTGAACGAGAAGCATCCAATACGTGAATTACTGGACCGTGATAATGTGGGTCGATTTTTACTGCTGTATGGATACGAGACGTAGTAGCACCACCAATCAATAATGGCATGGTGAAACCTTGACGTTCCATTTCTTTGGCAACTCCAACCATTTCGTCCAATGAAGGAGTAATCAAACCCGATAGCCCAATGATATCGACATTATGTTCTTTAGCTGCTGCCAAGATTTTGTCAGTTGGCACCATTACACCCAAGTCTATCACTTCGTAGTTGTTACAACCCAATACCACCGAAACGATATTTTTGCCAATGTCATGAACATCGCCTTTTACGGTAGCTAACAAGATTTTACCTGCACTAGTACTTCCACCGCCTGCTTTTTCTTCTTCAATAAATGGAAGGAGATAAGCCACCGCTTTTTTCATTACACGTGCCGATTTTACTACTTGTGGCAAGAACATTTTTCCTTCACCAAACAAGTCACCTACTACGTTCATACCGTCCATCAGTGGTCCTTCAATTACTTGTAAAGGTCTTTCTACTTGCTGACGAGCTTCTTCTACATCTTGGTCAATAAATTCGGTAAGTCCTTTGATAAGAGCGTGTTCTAAGCGTTTTCCTACAGACAATTGGCGCCAGCTATTGTCTATAATTTGCTCTTTACCTTTTGATTTTACCGTTTCAGCAAATGTTACCAAACGCTCTGTTGAGTCTGGACGACGGTTTAACAAAACGTCTTCACAAAGCTCCAACAAATCTTTTGGAATATCGTCATATACGCCTAGTTGACCAGCATTTACGATACCCATATCCATACCTGCTTTGATTGCATAGTACAAAAATACCGTGTGCATTGCCTCTCTTACAGGTTCATTTCCTCTGAAAGAGAATGAGATATTCGAAACACCTCCTGATACCTTAGCATAAGGAAGGTTTTCTTTAATCCAGCGAGTTGCATTGATAAAGTCCACCGCATAATTGTTGTGGTCGTCGATACCTGTTGCAACAGTCAAAATATTAGGGTCAAAAATAATGTCTTCTGGAGGGAAATGTACCTCATCCACCAAAATACGATAGGCACGCTCGCAGATTTCGATACGACGCTCGTAAGAGTCAGCCTGACCTTGTTCGTCAAATGCCATAACTACCGTAGCGGCACCGTAGCGTTTTACTTTTTCGGCAGATTCTATGAATTTTTCAACGCCTTCTTTTAATGAAATGGAGTTTACAATAGACTTTCCTTGTACGCATTTCAACCCTGCTTCGATTACTTCCCATTTCGAAGAGTCAATCATAATTGGCAAACGAGCAATATCAGGTTCAGCCATCAAGAGATTCATGAACTTGGTCATAGCCTGTACACCATCGATCATCCCTTCGTCCATGTTCACATCTATTACTTGGGCTCCTCCATCTACTTGCTCACGCGCAACGGCAATTGCTTCATCGTATTTATTGTCACGGATTAAACGAGCAAATTTTTTCGAACCAGTTACATTACAACGCTCTCCAACGTTCACAAAGTTGGTTTCTTTGGTAATTTTCAAAGGTTCCAAACCCGAAAGTTTTTGAACAGGCTCAAGCGCTGGAAGCTGACGAGGAGGATATTTTGCCGCAACATCTGCAATAGCTTTAATATGCGCAGGAGTTGTTCCGCAACAACCTCCGATAATATTAATAAAGCTATGTTGTAAGAAGTCTTCCACAATCTCACTCATTTGCTCAGGCGATTGGTCATATTCTCCCATTTCGTTTGGCAAACCTGCATTTGGGTGAGCCGAAACCATGAAAGGAGCATTTACCGCAAGTGTCTGAACGTAAGGGCGCATCAAATCGGCACCGAGGGCACAGTTTAAGCCAATAGATAACAATGGCATGTGCGAAACAGAAGTCAAAAATGCCTCTGTTGTTTGTCCCGACAACGTACGACCCGAAGCATCCGTAATCGTTCCCGAAACCATTACAGGAAGATATTCTTTTTCGGGATGGTTTTTGAAGAATAAATCAATCGCAAATAGGGCAGCTTTGGCATTTAGGGTATCGAAAATTGTTTCTACCAATAAAGCGTCTGCACCACCATCTACCAAACCACGAATTTGCTCGGTATAGGCTTCTACCAATTCGTCGAATGTTACTGCACGAAAACCAGGGTCATTTACATCTGGAGAAAGCGATAAAGTACGGTTAGTTGGCCCGATAGAACCTGTTACAAAACGAGGTTTAGCAGGATTTTTTGCCGTAAACTCATCCGCTACTTCACGAGCAATTTTGGCCGAGCAGTAATTAAGTTCATACACATATTCCTCCATGTGATAATCAGCCATAGCAATAGACGTTGCCGAAAACGTGTTTGTTTCAGCAATATCAGCCCCAGCCTCAAAGTACATGGCATGAATTTCCTTGATTACGTCAGGACGAGTAATCGAAAGCATATCGTTGTTGCCTTTTACCTCGTGCGGAAAATCTTTGAATTTTTCACCACGGTAATCAGCATCAGTCAATTTATATTGTTGGATCAAAGAACCCATTGCACCATCTAATACAAGGATTCTATCTTTTAAGATTTCACGGATGTTCGGACGCATCAGTTTTCTGGTTAATTATAATTTTATCGGTAATATGTTTTCAAATAGACTGGTAGCTAAAAGAATCACTATTTTAGATTATATCTGACTGAAATAGTATCCTTGTATTACTTCATGTTTCTAGCTAAAAGCCTACAATTCGAATCTACTTTTACAAAGTTACATCAAAAGATAATATTTGTTTATTGCTTCTTTTAAATTAGATGTATTATCTTTAAATAAAAATATTTTAGATAGTTTATCTAAATATTGGAGTGTTTTCACTAGAAAAATGAAAAAATAACGGCTATGAAACTCGATTCAATTGACAAAGCGATTCTTAGAAATCTACAAGAAGATGCTCATCTTACCACCAAAGAACTTTCGAATCGACTCAACTTGTCGCCTACACCTGTGTACGAAAGGGTAAGAAGACTTGAAAAAGAGGGAGTCATTAAAGGATATGTGGCGTTGGTAGACAGAGAAAAAGTAGAGAAGGACTTAATGGTATTCTGTAATATTCGTTTAAAAGAACATGCCCAAGAGGCTGGTGCTAGATTTGTGCGTGATGTGGTTCAATTAGAGGAGGTTATGGAATGTTACAATATCTCAGGAGAATATGATTTTATGCTGAAAATTGTGGTAAAAGATATGCGTGAATATCAAAGCTTTTTGATGAATAGACTTGCCTCTCTGAATAATATTGGTAGTACCCATAGTACTTTCGTGATGAGTGAAATAAAATCAAAAACAGCGTTGGAAATCTAAAGAGTGCGGAGTTTTGAGTTTTGAATGCAGAGTTTTATTATTCACGGCTATCCATGAGTCCTTTTGAATTTAGTGAATGGTGGTTGACTGATTTAGTGATTGTTTTCTACATAATTTTCGCTTGTAGAGACGCAATGCTTTGCGTCTCTACAAGCGAAATATAGATTTAAAGATTAATCACTCATTCACTCAACCACCATTCACTAAATCATTTACTCCGCATTCAAAACTCAAAACTCTACACTTATTTTACTCTTCCAAGTAATCCAAATCTTTGTTATGTGTTTCTGGAATAGTTAGAATAGAATAAAAAGCTAATATAAAGCAGATAATGCCTACGATAGCAGCGGCATTAAATACATCCAAACTTGGTTTTAGCCCAGCATATAGCGAAGTCATACCAATCACAGTTCCACGAACCATATTAGGTACAGTTGTAGCTGCTGTGGCTCTGAGGTTAGTCCCAAATTGCTCTGCACCAATGGTCACAAACATAGCCCAATAACCTACAGAAAACCCTGCAAATACACAAACAGTATATAATTCTTGTGCAGAGTTCATACCTGCGTAAAGGTAATAAATGCTGCAAATCAAGGTAAGTACAAGTAATAAGGAAACGGCTTTTTTGCGGGAACTTAAAAACTGAGAAATAAAACCACTGGCTAAGTCGCCAATCGCCAAACCTATATAACAAAACATAATAGCTTTCCCAGGTTTGATTTCTTCAGCAATACCTAATTTTTCACCAAATTCATTCGCAAATGTTGCCAAAATACCAATCACAAACCACGTTGGCATACCAATCGCAATACATTTTAAGTAACGTGACAAGCGGTCGGCGTTGGTGAAAAGAGCAAAGAAATTACCTTTTTTCACACCAGTTTGGTGCTTGATATTTTCGAACATACCTGATTCGAAAACACTAATACGAAGTAATAACAAAATCACACCCAAGCCACCACCTACAAAGTAAGCTGTGCGCCAGCCCCCAAATAATTCTACCGTAAAATATCCTGCCACAGCTCCAAACAGACCTACTCCAGCCACAATAGAGGTTCCAATAGCACGAAGTTCTTTGGGTAATACTTCTGATACCAAAGTAATACCAGCACCAAGTTCACCAGCCAAACCAACGCCTGCGACAAAACGCAATAGCGCATAAGTGGTAGGGTCTTTGACAAAACCACAACCAATATTAGCCAACGAATAAGTAAGAATTGAACCAAATAATACAGATAAACGACCTTTTTTATCCCCTAAAATACCCCATAAGATACCTCCTAATAATAAACCGCCCATTTGCCAGTTAAGAATATTTTTGCCAATAACACCAATTTCTTCTTTGCTAAGACCCATATCCTGCAAACTAGGAATACGTACAATGCCAAAAAGCAATAGGTCATAAATATCGACAAAGTAGCCCAAGGCGGCTACAATCACAGGAATGCTGAAAAGATGCTGTAAGTTGGTTTTCTGAGAAAGATTTTGTTGCATAGTTTAGGGACTTGATTATATGTTGTTTTTCATAAAGAGAAACTCGGATAGAATACTACTCTTTTTAGTATAGTAATTTAGTGATTCCTTTTCTAGTTACAAAGGAAGAGTGAGTTTCCCTGACGGTACAATATTCTAAAATAATTTTCGGGCTTCGTCTTTGATAAAATTTAGAGCTGATTCAGTGCTGAAATGTTGATTTTGTAAGACTTTTTCGATTACTTTTTTGGATAATTCAATCGATGGGGCATTTGGGTCTAGTTCTTGAGCCGAGAGATTAATCATTGAGATGGTTTCGTTCAGGGCATTTTTTACACTCAACCAAGCATCGTCGCTGATGTATAATTGTTGTGAAAAATTATGTGCCAACTCTGCACGAATTTCGGTAACCAATACTTGCTGAAAGCTCACTACATTGAATTCAGGATTAGCCAAACGAATCAGGAGATTGTTGGGTAGCATTCGTTCGAGTAATAAACAAATACGCTCATAAGCCTCTAAGCGAATGGGCAACACCG
This sequence comes from Flectobacillus longus, assembly GCF_030056705.1. Lineage (GTDB taxonomy): Bacteria > Bacteroidota > Bacteroidia > Cytophagales > Spirosomataceae > Flectobacillus > Flectobacillus longus. The sequence goes on along the minus strand of NZ_JASHIC010000004.1, from coordinate 238,597 downwards.
TTTTTTGAGCCTCAAAACGCTGTTCAAGATTTTTTTGTGCAAATTCTTTTCTCAAAAAAGAACTCAAAGTCAAGTACATAGCCCATAGGACTAAACTAGCGGGAATTAATACTTTAATTAAATCGGCAACTATTTCCATAAAGTTGGGGTTTATTCGTAATACTTTCTGCTAAGAGCTTTGTCAGGATTACAAATGATTAAATACATTTTGTAATGTAGGGTTATTAACGTTGTTTTGTGGAAAATCTTTCAAAAATAAGTATTTTCGCCCTGAACTGTATAGCTTCGTTTAAGAAGAAGCAAATTGTGTACAAACTCAGTCTCAATAACCGAATTGTTTTAGACAAGAAGCATGAATAGTCCAGCAATAATTCCGATTACCATAACTGACATTGCACAACAAGAAATTCTAAAAGCACTTACCATCAAAGGAATTCCTGAGGATTATTACTTGAGAGTAGGTTTGAGAGGAAGCGCCTGTAGTGCAAGTTATCTGATTGGATTTGATAAAAAAGAGGATCACGATGAGTTATACGAAATAGATGGTATTCAACTCATTATTAACAAACATCACCTCATGTATCTAATCGGCGTAGAGCTTGATTTTGAGGAAGATGGAAATGGATTTACGTTTAATAAATAAGTAAAAAGCTACTGCATAGAAAGAAGAAAGCATGAAAATTGCAGCGATTGACATAGGCTCTAATGCCGCCCGAATGCAAATCTCGAAGGTATTAGAGAATGACGGAAAAATTAGTTTTAAGAAGGTAGAATACGTTCGTTTTGCGCTTCGTCTTGGACACGATGTATTTAATGAAGGAGAAATTAGCCCTGAATCAGAGGTACGTATCTTCAAGTTATTGAATGCCTACAAATTGTTGATGGACTTGCACGAAGTAAAAGATTATATGATTTGTGCCACATCTGCCATGCGTGAGGCTGGAAATGCAGATGCTATCATTACTCGTATCCATAAAATTTTGGATATGAAAATCAACATCATTGATGGTTCGAAAGAAGCCGAATTGATTAATGATGTAGTAGTTCAAGCTTTGGACGATAGCAATTATTTGCATATCGATGTAGGTGGTGGTTCTACTGAGTTGAATATCTACATGAATCGTCAGAAAGTGGCTTCTCGTTCATTCAAGATTGGTTCAGTACGTTTGCTTGAACACAAAGAGCGTGAAGGAGATTGGGAAAAAATGTGTAAATGGATAGAAATGCACGTTGATCCTACAAAATCTCAGGTAACTGCCGTAGGGACAGGGGGTAATATCAATAAGCTCTTTAATATTGCTTCGAACCATGATACTGAAACGTCGATGAGTTTGAAGGAATTGACCAAAATTAAAGAATATGTAGCTGGTTTTACCTATGAAGAACGTATCAATAAACTTCGTTTAAATGCTGACCGTGCCGATGTAATTGTGCCAGCAGCAGAAATTTATCTGAACGTAATGAAATGGGCTGGTGCAAAAAGTATTATCGTGCCAGATTTGGGATTGAAAGATGGTATCATTCAGATGGTATACGAAAAAATCCAAAATCGCAAGAGAGACAAATAAGAGAATTGAGTGAATGTGTGATTGGTGAGTTAGTGATTTTTAGTTTGATTTGTAATGAAGCAATACTTTGAATCTTGACCCCACGATTAAGCAATATTGATGTGGATAAGTGATTTATGTAAAAAACACTAAATCACTCATCCACTAAATCACTCAATAAGTCATTACTCCACATTCTACAGTGTAAGATTCTCCTGCACTGATTACCAACAAATTTTCTTTTGAGTTAAGCGCATTGGTTGGGGCTGTCATTGGTTCGATAGCAATGCGGTCGCCTGATGGTGGCGTGTACACTACACTATAGTTAAATTGTTGTTCTCCTGCTTGTTGCCATACTTTTATCGACAAATCTTGTTTGTTAGATTGGAGAATAACCTCTACAATTTCTTGTTTTTCTACGGCAAAAACCGCATCTAAAATCTGCCCATTCAAGTTAAAACCTTCCGAATAATGCTTTGGCGTTCTATCTACTGGACACATTTGGTCGTCGAGTAAGTATTGGTGTGTCGATGGGAAACTAACAGTCCAATCATTTTTGGTTTCACCTTCAATACTGAAATATGGATGCCAACCAAGGCTAACTGGGAGATTTCCTGCACCGATATTATTGATGGTATAACTAAGTGTTAATCCTTTTGCATTTAAAGTATGCTTGATTAATAATTGAAAAGGAAAAGGATAGCCTACATAACCACCCTTGTAAAGATATTCTAAAGTTAAAATAGCTTCTGTATCAGATTCAGTAGCTTCATACACTTTGAAAGGAGAAGTGTACACAAAGCCATGAAGTGCATTTTGTAAACCTACTTCATTGAGTGGCAATTGATAACTAGTACCTTCAAATTCATATTGTCCACTTTTTACACGATTTCCCCAAGGAAACAAATGTGTAGAAGGATAGGATAACAGGCTCGAAAGTAGTTCTTCAGGGGTATTACCACAGTTGATAATTTTGTGTAAACCAGTCTCTGTTTTTAAGACTAATTGATGAATAATGCCTCCTAATTCGGGTAAAATATGTACGGCTTCATTAGTAGAAGGATTTTGAAGAACATATTCATTGAATAGTCCAAAGGTACTTTGGGTGATTTTCATGAGAGTTTTTGAAATAGTTAGTAAGTAGGGGCGATGGATTATATCCTTCAAGAATACTGTTCCTACTTTAAGGTAAGTAAAAAATTTGCTTTATGATCTGGGTACCATAAAGCAAATTTAAGAGAGTCACTCTAAAGCACCAAATCTATTGAAATGTCATGCGCTGAATCCTAATGGCGTTCAAAATAGCGAGCAATGCCACACCTACATCAGCAAAAACCGCTTCCCACATAGTAGCTAATCCTCCTGCACCTAGCATAAGTACAAATGCTTTTACCACAAATGCCATTGTGATATTTTGCCATACGATACGTTTGGTTTCTTTGCCGATGGTAATAGCAGTGGCAATTTTTGAAGGTTTATCATCTTGAATCACAATATCGGCGGTCTCGATAGTGGCATCGCTGCCTAAGCCACCCATCGCAATTCCTGCATCGCTCAAGGCAATTACTGGAGCGTCGTTTACACCATCGCCAACAAATGCCACTGTTTCCTGTTGCGCCTTGATGGCTTTTACCTGATTGACTTTATCTTCTGGCAACAAATCTCCAAAGGCAGTCGAAATGCCTATTTGTTGGGCTACGTATTGAACAACCGAATTTTTGTCGCCACTCAACATGGTTGTTTTTACTCCCAACTTATGAAGTTGTTGTATTGCCAAAGAGGCATCAGATTTGATACTATCTGCAATAGTGATATAGCCTACAAACTGACCTGCATAGGCAATTGCGAGTACGGTATAAACTATTTGAGAAGGGTCAATATCAAACGAAATACCTTTTTTTTCTAATAATTTAAAATTGCTAACAAGAATCTCTTTACCCTCTACTGTTGCGCTGAGACCATATCCTGCAATTTCCTCTATATCTTGTAAATCGATATTGTAATCAATGTTTCCAACATATTCATGTATTGCTGTGGCGACAGGATGCGTACTTTTACTTTCCAACGCATTCACCATTTGTAGAAAGTGATGTTTGTTAAAAGTATCTTTAATTACGACTTCTTGTACTTTGAAAACCCCTTCGGTAAGTGTGCCCGTTTTATCCATTACGACATGTTGAATGGTGGCTATTACATCCAAGAAATTACTTCCTTTAAACAAAATGCCATTTTTTGAAGCAGCACCAATACCTCCAAAATACCCTAGCGGAATAGAAATGACCAAAGCACATGGACAAGAAATAACTAAGAAAATCAACGCACGGTACAACCATTCTTGAAAATGATACTCAGTAACGAACAAATAGGGCAGAAGCGTAATCGCTACCGCCAAACCTACTACAATTGGAGTGTAAATATTAGCAAATTTCCGAATAAAAAGTTCCGTAGGCGCTTTTTGCTTAGTAGCATTTTGAACTAAATCCAATATTTTACTCAATTTACTATCTTGATAGGCTGTCGTAACTTTTACTAAAGCAATCGAGTTTAGATTTAGCATTCCTGCCAATACGGGTTCGCCTTTTCTCTTGGTATCGGGCTTACTTTCGCCCGTCAAGGCGGAAGTGTTGAAAGTGGCAGTTTCGGAAAGCAATTCTCCATCTAGGGCCAATTTTTCGCCTGCTTTTAATTGGATAATTTCTCCAACTGAAACAGTAAAGGCCTGTTTTACAATAGGTTGGTTGTCTTTTAAAATGGTCACAGTGTCGGGGCGCTGGTCGAGGAGGCTTTTGATATTGGATTTGGCTCGTTTTACTGCCAATGACTGAAAGCTTTCTCCCACAGCATAAAACAGCATTACTGCCACCCCTTCAGGATATTCGCCAATGCCAAAAGCTCCAACAGTAGCAATACTCATCAAGAGAAATTCGGAGAAAATATCTTTTTTCAAAATACTTTCCCAAGCTTCTTTCATAACAGGCAAGCCCACAGGAATATAGGCAATTAAGTATAAAACCATACGTGTCCAACCAGTGAACCATACAGGCTGAATCCAATTGTCGAGTGTCAGACCAATACCCAATAAAATGAAAGAAATAATGGCAGGCAGAAAAGATACTTCTCCATCATGAGAGTGTCCAGCATGGTCATGCCCGTTTTGCTCGTGATTATGATGGGTATGTTCAGCGTGTTCGTCGTCATGGCAACAGGTGTGACCATGTGACGTATGTGTATGTTGAGTCATGAGATTTAGAATTTATAGAAATTGAAAAATGTAATAACGATGCAGATAAATCCATTGATTTTGAACGTCATAAAAGCAAACGTTATGCACAAATGTAGACCTAAAACTCATGCAACAGGGAATCAAAAAGAAAGAATATTTTGAGAAAATTCGGAATAAATAGACCAAAATACAGATGAGTCATCCCGAATTTTGGGATTAGGCTTATGGTCAAAAAGCGGTCGAAAAATAATTTTCGACCGCTTTTTTGATACTATATTTCAACATGATAACTCTTTAGACGCAAAGGATTGCGTCTCTACTAGTAAAATGTAGATTAAAAATAATCACTCATACACTCAATCATAAATCACTCAGTAGAAAAAACTAAAAAATAAATTCATCGGCAATGGATACTTCTTTGAAAAACTGAGGATTTTGCTCCATTTGAGTTTCTCTCTTAACTTGGATTCCTGTCAAATCGAAAACTCTTTCAAGGCGCTCTCCAGATCTCAGAAATTTTAATAATTGTGTTGTATAAACCCCATTTCTACCATATCCATTTTTGGCTTTATTACCCCAATCTGTTGCCATTGCCAAATATACGTTACCCGCATTAAATCTATTGAGCTGTATTGGGGTAAAAAGATTAGCATCTTTCCAAGCACGTTCTGTTTCAAAGTTGGCTCTTGCTTGAATTTGAAAAGGGTCGTTTCTACAGGCGTCCAATACAATCAGATTATGTTTGGCTCCACCAGTTTTGAGTCTTCTAAACAAGAAATCAATATTGTAGGCAAAGTCATCTAAATCTTCAGGGCGTTTAAGTTGGGCATCTACTGGAATAATATATTTTTTACCTGCAATTTCCATTCCGTGGCCTGCATAGAAAAAAGTTGCCATTTCGGCTCCGGTAATTTTTTCTTGAAAGGTTTTAATTGCTTGTTTGACATTTTGTAGGTTAGCATCAACTAATATCTTTACTTCAAAACCCAATGCTGTTAGTGCTTTTCCTAAATCCTGAACATCGTTTTTTGGATTTTCCCCTAAACTACCACCAAAATTATAAGTACCATTCCCTATTAGTAATGCAATACGTCGTCCTTTAGTTGGCATAGGCGTGTTGCTGAGATAAGGATTTGCACCTACAACAGGGTTTGTTGTCGGAGATAATTGCGTTATGGGTGATGCACTGGCGGGTGTAGTTTGTTTATTGGTGGTGGTTTTCTTTGTAATATTAACCGTATGTACAGGACTTATGCCCTGAATCGAGATATATTGTGCTTCTGAATCAAATTTTCCTAGAGTGAGCAGGAATAAAATTTGTAAACATATCAGTATTCTCATGAGATAAGGATGATTTAGAATAATGCTAAAAATAAACTGAAAGTAAAGTAGTAGGTAGTAGTGCTGAAGCAAAGAATCTTAGGCTTATTGTCTTTATTTTCAGGTTGATATAATGCAGATTTTATTTTCTACTTACCGTATTACCTATAAATTTAGGGTTCTGAATAACAGATGCGAAACCCAATAAAGCAAGATCGAAATTCTGGTGGATGATAGTCACGACTCGAGGTCAGGGTTTCTTGTGGTGTAGATTCCCAGCTACCACCTCTCACGATTTTACTATGCCCCTTATTAGGGCCTAAAGGATTGTCTTTTTGGTTCTGGTTATAGTAGTTTGATAAATACCAATCCGAGCACCATTCGGCTACATTGCCCGTTAGGTCATGCACGCCCAACTCATTGGGAGTATAAGTGCCAACAGGTGCTGTAAATACAAATCCGTCTTGATATCCCCAAAAAATTCTATCACTACTTTTGGTCCATTTTAAAACGCTTGCTGTATTTTCGTCTGCAAGATTACTCACACGAATATTAAAAGGCTGATAATTGCCCCAGCTAAATTTGGTATGCTTATCGGCATTGCCTGCCACATATTCCCATTCGGCTTCGGTAGGAAGCCTATAAGCTTTACCTGTCGAATTCTTCAACCAGTTACAATAGGCTTGGGCATCGTTCCAACTTACATGAACTACAGGATGATTGTCTTCCATATCAGCTCTTATACTTCCTGATGGATCAAACCGCCAATTTACCCCTTTTTTTAATTCCCATCTTTCTCCATTAAAAATATAGCTTCCTCCTTTTTTTTCAGCATCAGTTTTATAACCAGTAGCATTAATAAATGAGCGAAAATCACTAACGGTTACTTCAAATTTGCTTATGTAAAAGTTATTAATTTTTACATATCGAATAGGTTTTTCATCTTCTTTTCCTTGAAGATTTCCCATGATAAACAAGCCCCCTTTGACTAAAAGCATAGAGGTATTGATACTTTGTGGAAGGTTGGTGCCATATACCCTTACTTTTAATTGACCCGAAAGATTTTCGAGGTGTGTAAGTGGTAGCCAAATAATGCGTTTGCCTTTGCCCGTTTCTACAATTCCGAGGTCGCCATTACAGGCATGTAATGGAACACTTTTCCAAATGGAGTTATTGATACTGTATTGAAGGGATATATTTTGTGCACTGCCATCTACAAGGTCATAATCAACAACAACTTGGTCGTTATCGATTTTATAATCAACATGTTGGATACTTTGGGCACTGGCATACATCGAACCAAACAGTAATAGCGCTGTAATCAGTTTCATGTATTAAAGTTAGATGCTACAAGTGTGGTTTAAGCTATTTTAATCAATACAGATAGGCATAAAGAGCCTAAGTTCATTACTGTTGTGTCAAAATAGAGGAGCAGAGGAGTTAATAAGTTCGGAATTACGGTCATAAAAATTAATGGTTAAACTACTTTAAAATAGGAAGCAAGCTTCTGTAGCATACACTATAGAAGTACAAAAATGTATGTAATAATGCAAAATAAAATTGAATTAATATGCTTTAGGTTATAAGCTATGGGCATTAGGCAAAAGTGTATTAATGAATTTATTAGAAACACTTTTAGCCTTTTAGCTTACGGCATATTGCTTAAAGCCTAGAACAGGTAAAACTAATTTAATTTTGCCCACTAACTCAAGTAATCGTGCAGAATAAGATTTAAGTTATGTGTTTAGGCACTAGACAACAGGCACAAGGTACAGAGTGTTAAAATATTTTTTAATAACCACAGCCAAGCTTTTTTCCAAAGCCCACCGCCGAAAGCCGTTACCTGAAAGCCCAAAGCCCAATCTTAAATTTTATTTTGCCCACTAACTCAAGTAGCAGTTAATATTAACTATTAGTATTTAGCGTTGGTAAATCTTTTATTCTATAGCCTAAGGCACTGAATATTAAGGTTGATTTTATCTGCTTTAATAAGCTAAAACCTAATAATATTTTCTGAAAAAAATATATTACACACCTAATACTACAGCTTATAGCCTACTTTGTAATAGCGCAATTTTGTTGTGCACTATTACTTACTTTTGGAAAAACATAGTTTTCCAAAAGTAACATACCTTTAGTCTAAAGATGTTGTTATTAAATATCAATGAAAAAATAAAAGTATTGTAGATTTTGTGGCGGAAACCTACATTTCTTTTTCTACACCAAGGCCAAATAAAGCAAAATCGTACTTAACAGGGTCGTTTGGGTCAAGAGTTCTTAAATTTTCGGTAAGTTCTAATGCTGTTAGCCAATCTGTATTTTGACGTTGAATCAAACCTAATTTGCGTGCAACACGGTCAACATGAACATCACATGGGCAGATTAACTGCGCAGGTTTGATACGATGCCAAATACCAAAGTCAACACCTTTGTCATCTTGGCGAACCATCCATCTCAAAAACATATTAATTCTTTTACAAGTAGATTTTCGCAATGGCGTTGCGATATGTTTTTGGGTTCTTTGCGGATAGTCTTCCAAACTAAAAAATAGTTGATGAAAGCCAATCAGTGCATTTTCTGTTGTATAGTCAGTCTCTTGCAAAAATCGTGCAAAAGCATCCTCTAAGGAGTCATATTTTGCATAATATTCTTTAAACCATTCGATAAAATAGAGGGTATCGGTAGCATTGAAGGTTCGATGCTTAAAATTGAGGAAACGTTTTAGGTCAGAAGATTGATGTTGGATAATGAACTGATGTGGCGCACCATCCATCAAAGTAACAAGTTCATTGCATTTATTGATAATGGTTTTGCGTTGCCCCCAAGCAAGTATTGAGGCCCAAAATCCCATAATTTCAATATCTTGTTTTTGGCTAAAAGAGTGAGGAATACAGATAGGGTCGTTGGGTATAAAATTAGGTTGGTTAAACTCTTGGAATTTTTCTTCCAAGAGTTCTATCACAAATGAGTTCATTCTTAGGAGTTAAAGCTTGCTATTTTTTGATTTTTGATGCCACAAAGGCAATAATTTTGGATGGAATAGATAATATCCAAACCAATACAGTATATAAAAATGCAAAAGTAGCAATAGCTGGAAAAGCTAATGTATAGAGGATATTAAAAATGATTCCTCCAGTTGTCAGTGGTCTTTTTTGTCTTGGCATAATATAAAAACAAACAAGGGATAGTTACTTCCGTAAATATCCCTTGCTCGAATTAAGGAGTCATATAATTAATTTCTGCTTTGATTCGTTTGTCAACGGGATTGAGTTTTTCAAAAGCCCGAGGCGATAATTTAATCACCACTTTGTCGGCACCAAGATCTGGCAAACGACCGATAACTTTCACCCAAATACTTTGTCCATTAGCAACGTTTTTTACATTCACTAAAGTTCCCACTGGAGCAGAGCGATGTAACGCTAGGTATTTTCCCGATTTGTCTTCTACATCAATTAGCTCAGCCAAACCTGTTTCAATTGTTTTCTTAAATCCTGATTGCGAACGACTCACCTCTGAAGACAGTTTTACCTCTGGTTCGGCAGTGTTCACTGGTACACTTGTAGCTGGCTGATTGTTGGTGGTGGTAGTTGGATAATTAGGCTGAACATCTACCTTTTGAATAAAATTTCTAGCCTCGGTATTATTTCTTTTGTTGGCTTCAGCTGGGTCGATAATTAAGACTTGCCCTACTTCCAAATTATCAGAAGATAGGCTATTCCATTTACGAATGTCTGCTACTGCAATATGGTATTTTGCCGCAATTCCGTATAATCCCTGTCCTGGTTCTACAAGGTGCGTAACCATTTTAGGAGCACTTGTACTAGAAGGCGCTTGTTGTTGAGGTGGCGTTGTTGGATATTGTGGTGTTGGATCAGGCTTACGTACAGGAGGTATCGACGCAGAAGATGAGCTACCCATAGTACGTAAAGATTTATTATATGGAATCTTCAGAATATCTCCAACCTTGATACCGTCTGGTGCACCTGGGTTTGCCGCTTTGTATTCGGGCACATTACTTCCAAATCTCTTTACGATTGAGAACAAAGTTTGCTTAGGATCCACTTTATATTTAACAAAAGTTTTGTCTCCTTCTCTAATCAAACCCAAAGAATCTTTTACTACCTCTTTGGCTTCGGCAACGACTGCTGAACCTGTCAAAACCAAGCAGGTAAATGTTAATTCACTAATGGATTTTTTAATTGAGCTCATAACCGTGTAATTGGCTTTTGTTCTTAACATATAGTAAAATTTCTGGTTTAACAGTGAAGGTGCCGAGACCTAATCCCTCTGATTCAGTAAGTAATTCGTTGAGCAATACTTCTTTACGATTGTTCACAACTAGAAGGTAATTCCAGAGCTTGTTTTCTTGGTAAAGATAGTAAGAAATAATAATCTTGTCTTTATATTCTAAATAATCTACTCCTTTTTGAATATCAACATTTAATAAACGGTAAAGGAATCGATGAATTGCTGGAAAATGCTCGTTTTGCTCAGTGTAATGGACTGGTTGCAAATAACGATAAGTCTGGCTGGAAAAATTATCTGGTACTTGAGGTATATACTCTGTTAGCTCGCCTGTTTGTATGTTTAAGTAATGTTTTTGAGTAACTTGAGGCTTTGTTTCTTCCGAAAACTCGATGAGCTCCACTAGATTATTATTGAGTTTTCCGAGACTTTGCCACCATGTATTGATTGGACTGGCTTGCTTCCAAATTAGTGCCACATGGACTAAATCTATGCAAATGAGCTCCACTTTTCGAAGTGTTTCATTCCTTAGTTCTGCAACCAAATGGTGTTCACTAAGTTGAATATTCCAGATTTTTTCTTGAAATGTAAATGCAAATAGTTTTTTCACAAACAAGTAATTGATTAACGAAGAAAAAAGGTTTTAGGTATGAATAATGTACTCCTAATTTTTGGAGAGATAGTTGGTGTCTCTACTTTTTTGACAAATACTCAACATTTGTTAAGCTATCATCCTAACGCAAAATTAAGACTTTACTAACAAAATATTTTATTTATCAATACCCTTTCCTTAAATTTAACGCCCTGATTAAAAAATACTTTTGTCATCTCAAATATCAATTAATAATCAATTCTGATGCCAAAAACGTATATAGTATTAGACTTTGTATAAATCTTGTTTAGGAATATTTAAGCATAAGTACAGAATTGTGAATGCTGAGTTTTAAGTTTAATTTTTTGTTTATCAACAATTGAAATAATCTAATGCTGCTTCATTAGGCATAATACTTCTATTATTTCATAAGAAATACTTTTTAACTTTTAGCCTACGGCATAAAGCCTAGAGCTTAAAGCAGGTAAAATTAAGTGATTTTTGCCCACTAACTTAAGTAATAATATAAATAATATTCACTCTGTTTTTAGTGTAAAGTGTTGATAAATAAAAAGTTATATTTAGGGTTACCAATTCAGTACTGATATTTAAGTATTCGTAGAGATAACAAATAATTCAAACTCTTGTTTAAGTACCGAGAGAAATGTAAAATTAAGCTCATTTTATTGAAAACTAATTGTATGAAAATTCTTGGAATAATTCCAGCTCGATATGCTTCTACTCGATTTCCTGCCAAACCTTTGGTGGATATTGGAGGTAAATCAATGATTCAACGTGTTTACGAGCAAGCTAGTTCAGCCAAAGTACTGACCAAAGTGGTGGTTGCGACTGACGATGAGCGAATTTTTGAACATGTACTTGCTTTTGGAGGAGAGGTAGTGATGACCTCTACCGAGCATCCAAGTGGCACAGATCGCTGTTTTGAGGCATTACAAAATGTAGAGGCTAAATCAGGCAATGTATTTGACTATGTGGTTAATATTCAGGGTGATGAGCCATTTATTCAACCGAAGCAAATTGAAATTTTGGCGGGTTGTTTAGATGGAGATACTGAGTTAGCAACTTTAATCAAAAAAATTGAAGATGAAACTACCTTGTTTAACGTCAATACTCCGAAGGTAATTTTTAATGAACTGAATGAAGCTATCTATTTTTCACGTCAAACGATTCCGCACTTGCGTGGGGTTGAGCAAAGTCAGTGGTTACATACACATGATTTTTATAAGCACATTGGAATCTACGCTTACCGTCGTGATATTTTAGGGAAAATAACATCGTTGCCCATGGCCACACTCGAAAAAGCCGAATCGCTGGAGCAACTTCGCTGGTTGGCTCATGGCTACAAAATTAAGGTAGCAGTAACGCCTTATGATAGCTTTGGAATCGACGTACCCGCGGATTTAAAAGAAGCAGTAGAAAGACTTAAGAAATAATATACTTCAGGTTATCAATAATGTTTTGATAACCTTTTTTATGCTCCGATGTTCACCCTTTGTAATGTGTATTCCAACAATTCTTTTGCAATACAAATTTTAAATCAACTTCAAATAACAAACAATAATGAAAAAACTATTTTACTTAATGACCTTTTGCCTTACGAGCTGGGCTAGTGTAGCTCAAAAAACACAACATAAAGAAGCGTTTGCTCATACTTTTTCAATTGTAGCACGTGACCCTAAGACTGGAGATATGGCGGTTGGTGTACAAAGCCACTGGTTCAGTGTTGGTACAACAGTTTCGTGGGCTGAAGCTGGTGTTGGAGCTATTGCCACACAAAGTTTTGTGAACAAGTCTTTTGGCATCAGAGGCTTGACTTTGCTTAAGGAAGGGAAAAATGCGCAAGATGTATTGGATATTTTATTGTCGGATGATCAAGGAAAGGAGGTTCGTCAAGTGGGTATTGTGGATGCCAAAGGAAATGTAGCAGTGCACACAGGCAAAAACTGTGTTGATTATGCAGGACATGTGAAAGGCACCCAGTTTTCGGTACAAAGTAATATGATGCTTACCGATAAAGTACCTGCTGCTATGGCAAAAGCTTTTGAATCAAGTGCTAATTTACCACTTGCCGAAAGAGTTTTAAAAGCAATGGAAGCAGCTCAAGCTGTTGGAGGAGATATTCGAGGAAAACAATCTGCTGCATTATTAGTGGTAAATGCTACAGACACAGGAAAGCCTTGGGATGATAATCACAAAGTCGATTTGCGAGTAGATGACCATATATTGCCCCTAGTTGAGCTGGCTAGATTACTGAAAGTGCAAAGAGCCTACGAGCACATGAATGAAGGAGATTTGGCTGTTGAAAAAAATGATATGAAAAAGGCAATGGAAGAATATGGCGCAGCTATGAAAATGTTTCCTAATAACTTAGAAATGCAATATTGGACAGCTATAGCTTTGGCAAATAGCCACGAAATCAAAAAAGCTGTGACGATGCTTAAAAAAATTTATAGTAAGGATATGAACTGGTTAGAGATGACCAAACGCTTGCCTAAAGTTGGTCTTTTGACTGTTTCAGATGCCGAACTCAAGCAACTTGTTCTGAGATAAAATAGTCCGAATACTCAATTCTAAATAATAAATAATGAATTTTATCTTTATTTAAGAAATTCTCTGCTTTTGTACGTTTAATTTTATTGCTTAAATATCCTTAATTTATGAAAACTAAATTCTTTTCTTTTATCCTTGTTTTGGCGTTAATGACGGCTTTTAGTCAACGTTCTCACGCACAATTATACAAGTCGGCATTGGGCTTACGCTTGGGAGCTGCTAATGGAATCACTTTCAAAACCTTTGTGAATGGCAATGCCGCTTTTGAAGCAATTGGTACTTTCCGTTATCGTGGATTCGGTCTAACAGGCTTGTATGAGGTTCATGGAAGGGCCTTTAACTCGAGAGATTTCAACTGGTTTATTGGTGGTGGTGGGCACGTCTACACATGGGGCGACGACAGACCAAGTTGGTTGACTGGCGATAAGCGTACAGTTTTGGGTCTAGACGGTATTCTGGGTTTGGAAGGCAAAGTTCGAACTATCCCTTTAGCGATAAGTTTAGACTGGAAACCTACTGTAAACATTATCAATTATTCTGGTTTTTGGGGCGATGAATTTGCCTTATCTTTCAGATATACGTTTTAAAAAGCAAAACACTTTAGTGTAATTCCTCCTCAATGTTTAGTTGAAGAGCTTTGATTTTTACAATGATATCTTCGTAAATATTCAACACAAACATTCTATTTCGTTTGATTCTGTAAAGGTCAAGAAGTAGAATGTTTTTTTGTTTAGTAGTAAGAACAATTGGGCTATTAATACCTGTTACCACGCCTTTAGTGTCAAAAATCAAATTTTCGGCAAAGTTGTCATTAAATTTAGAATAGTAGTTTTTATGAAATTGTAATTCTGAATATTCCTCCTCTAATTTTCTAATAGAATTATAGTCGTTTTCATATAGAGAGAGTATTTGTGACCTAAGGGAATCATTATCGATGATTTCTAATCCTTTCGACTTAAGAGTCTGATAACCAGAAGAGTTTTGGGTTGAAATAAAATCACGAAACAATCGAAAGTAGTAAACATTGGTCGAGTCATGATTGATAGGGAGTGATAATATAGCTTTTTGAAAGAAAGTGGTAGCTTCAATTCCCTGATTATGTCCCAACACATTGAGCTCTATATCTTGAATGTCCTGTTTTAAACCATTATTGATTTCTGATAAAATCTTGATTTCAACATATTTATCTTTCCGAGTTTCGTTCCAGTTATCGAGTGCAAAGGCTGCAAAAACACCAATAAAGATAGATAAAAACTCAAATCCAAACTTTTTGATAGCATCAATAGATATATTTTTTTTCATAAAATGATTTGATTCAGGGCATGAATGAAGGTATTAGTTTCGAATATTACGAGATATATCGCTTATAAACAACAGGAGGCACGAGCTTTATCGTGCCTCCTGTTGTTTATAGAAATACTAAGTTCTTGGTTTTGTTATTTAGTTAACAACATATTTCCCATCAGACGCAATCGTCACCTTAGGAAGTTTGTGAGTAGTTTCGAAGTACTGATACCCTGGTTTTAACCAAGACCAAAATTCGATTAAGTCGTTATTTGAACTAAATTCTTGTTTTAAAGCACTGTAATTTTCATCACTCAATTTTGTAGGGAAGATATGCACAGGAATATCATTGCCGCTATTTTTTGCTTTAATCGCAAACAGATATAGTTCGTTGATAAGTTCGTCACCAACAGGAATACAGCCGATTGTCAGGCATGAGCCATGGATAAAGATATTATCGCCAGGGTTGATTGGGTCGGCAAATTTGAGATCGGAGGCATTGGGATAACCTACTCGAAACGATAACACATACTCGCTTTGAGGATTGAAAGCATTCACGTTATAAAAACCTTCAGGCATTTGTCGGTCGCCAGAACGGCGTTTGGGGCCTAATACACCTGTGGTAGCACAAAAATCGTATGTTTTGGCTAAAGTATATTGTGTACTTTCTTGGTTTTTGACCCAAACTTCTAGGATTCGTTCTTTCTTGAAGGCCCGAATAAACATATCATACTTTTGCGTATTGATACCCTTTGCTTTTAGTAAATCCTCCACAGCCTTTCCTTTGAGTTTGACAGCTTCTCGCACACGTGGAAACTGTAATTGTTTAGAATAAAAAGAAGGATTTGTCTGGGCAAAACCTTCAAAGCCTAGGAGTGTAATAAAGGCTAGGAAAATGTGTTTCATGGTTCGGGTTGAATATTAAAGGTTCGAATAAATCTAAAAGCCAATTAGTAAGCTTAAGACGTGTTTATGTCAGAAAGTCTCACAAACAAGGTACAAAAAAGTGTGTAAAAGTCAAGGGAGGGGGTGGAATTCCTTTTGTGCCAAAATTAATACTTGCAATCAGATTTTCTGTAAAATATTTTATTGAATTGACCATATAGCGTAACTTTCCAACTTTAAAATGGAATCCTATACACAACAATGATTACAGCCTCTTATTTGAAAAACACCTTGTCGGAAGAATTTCCTCCTCAGGAATGCAATATATTTCTGAAAGCTCTTTGGTATGATGCAAAAGGCGATTGGGAATCGGCCCACGAAATAGCTCAGTCAAACGAAGGAAGTCAACCTTATGATCGTTTGCACGCATATTTGCATCGTAAAGAAGGCGACAACTGGAATGCCAACTATTGGTACTCACGTGCCAAATCCAAAATGCCATCTTATTCACTAGAAAAAGAATGGGAAAATTTGGTACTTGAATTACAACAATAGATTTAATTTTTAATTACAACTCACAAATGACTAAAATTACCCAATATATAGAAGAAGCAAAAGGGAAAACACTTTTCTCAATTGAGATTATTCCTCCCGTAAAAGGCGAAAGTATTCAAACATTGATGAATAATATTGAACCATTGATGGAGTTTCAGCCTCCTTTTATTGAAGTGACCTATCACCGAGAAGAGTTTATCGAGAAAGTAGTCAATGGAAGAATTGAGAAAATACCTACTCGTAAACGTCCAGGAACAGTTGGTATTTGTGCCTCGATTATGAATCGCTTCAAGGTAGATGCTGTACCACATGTGATTTGTGGAGGTTTTACGCAAGAGGAAACCGAAGACTTTTTATTTGATTTGCACTACATTGGTATCGATAACGTATTGGTATTACGTGGCGACCCCGTGAAAGGTAACGCAGCTTTTGTGCCAGAAAAAGGCGGTCATGCTTATGCTAGCGAATTACTCGAACAAGTAGTAAGTATGAATCAAGGAAAGCTTTTGCATGAGGAAACGGAAAGTTCGCCAACAAATTTTTGTATAGGTGTGGCAGGATATCCTGAAAAACATTTTGAAGCTCCCAACTTCCAAGTTGATTTTGAATATTTGCGAAGAAAAGTAGCATTAGGAGCCGATTATATCGTAACACAAATGTTTTTTGATAATCAAAAGTATTTTGATTTTGTGAAAAAATGCCGTGAAGAAGGAATCAATGTTCCTATTATTCCGGGACTCAAACCTTTGGCTACCCGTAAGCAGTTGACAGTATTACCAAGAATATTCCATTTGGATATTCCGATTGATTTAGTCAATGCCGTAAATACTTGCAAATCAGATAAAGATGTCAAACAAATTGGTATTGAATGGTGTATCCAACAATGTAAAGAATTGATAGATTTTGGGGCTCCAATTTTGCATTTTTATACCATGTCAAAATCAGAAAGTACACAAAAGATAGCTCAAGCTATCTTTTAAGATATAGATTAAAAACTAAAGGAAAGGCAGACTTCTTAGAGTCTGCCTATTTTTTTTAACGCTAGTTCATAAACGAAAAGCTGTTTTCAACGCCATTTAAACAGTTTCATCATGAATTACTCAAAGAATCCAAGTTACTTGCTTATTTTTGAGATAATAGAATCCAAATCAATTGCAAAACATCATTAAAGAGATAAGCGTCATACATGGTAATACATTTACAATCCTTCATAAGATTTATAGTACAAAAAAGAAAAATATTTCTTGGACTAGCTTTACTGACTTTTAGTTTAGCATTTTTGGTCTATTTTTTAAGTGAAAAAGGACCTGTAAGTGCTACTGAAGATAAGTATCTGTATGACGTCCAACAGAAAGTTCAGGAAGAGGTAAATGTTTCGCAGGAAGATTTACGAAAAATAATTGCTACGCTACAAACACTAGGAGCGAAGCCTCAATTTTCTCAATTTGCTGTTCAGGCAGCACATCCGTATTTTATCTTTAAAAATCACGAACTAATTTATTGGTCAGATTCAAGGTTTGTGCCTGAATATGAAAAAATAAGAGGAACTTATACTGCACGTTCTTTTGAGATAGATAGAAATAAATTTGTTGTTAATCATGGACAGTCGGGGGGGTACGAGATATTTTCATTGATAGAGTTATTTCGCTTGTACGAATCCGAAACCAATCATTTGAAATCTACGTATAATCCTTCTATTTTTTCAATTGATCCTCAAAATTTAAGTGTCGAAAAATCTAATAACCCACACTTAAATATTCATACCGAAGACCAAATATTTTTGTTTGTTGTTACTCCACCTAAAGCTGATAGTTTAAAAAATCAATCAATACCTGTCAATGTCATTGTGCTGGGGGTATTGGGTCTATTATTACTAACAGTATTTGTACTAAGTGTTATTTGGGTACTCAACCATGAACATCAATACGAAAAAGCTTTTGTATTATTAGGTGTTTTCTTGTTGGGGCTCAGAGGGATAATGTTATTTTATTCGTTGCCTTTTATTTTCTATGAAAGTAACCTCTTTAATCCCAAGTTTTATGCTTCATCGGCGATTGTCCCTTCATTAGGAGACTTGATGCTTAACTTGATAGTAGTATTTTTCTTGTTACTATATTTGGTCAATTACTACTACAAAATGAAGTTTTATCTTTGGGTGATGCACGTGTCCCAAAGTCTAAAAATAACTATAGCAAGTATTTTAGTATTTTTAAGTTTTTATATTTACAAAAGCCTCTATTTTGTTCTTGTAAATATTTATATTTTTTCTCAGTATCGACTCGATATTTCTCTAAGCATTGATTTTTGGGATAGACCCCTCAAAACCTCGTGTATTGGTATATTTTTGCTGGTAAGCTTAGTGTATTTCTTGGCAACACATGTATTTATCAATTTGTTTATTAAGCTTTTAAGGCTTACTAAGCCATTGGTTTATATGGGTATACTATTTGTTATATCCTTGTTTTGTATGGTGTTCTGGGCCTTGTTTTTTGATATTGGCATTGGCGTTCTAAGCTTACACGGATTATATATTGGACTCATAACTTGGATGCAATTTCCTCGTTATCTATATACTTTTCGATACCAAACTACCATCTATTTCTTTTCGGCATCGATTATTTGTGCAGCTATGGCTACCAATGTGGTATATAAACAAGCTATTCGAAGAGACTTGGTTATGAAACAACAATTGGGAAAGAAATATTTAGCTGAAAATGATGAAATAGGAGAGTTTTTATTGAGCAAACTTACGACTCAAGTCAAAGAAGATACGGCATTGTTGAGAATTGCCCGGAAGGCTGTTTTGCCAAGAGAAGAAGTGCAGAATTATTTCAAAAAGTCTTTATTAGATAACTACTTCGATTATTATGATGTAGAGATATCAGTATTCGACCCAGCGGGCAATTCGCTTTCTAACGTTGATGGCTCTTCTAGTTATGCCATGTACGAAAAAGAGTACAATAGATTAAAATACAAAACCAATTATCCTGACTTATTTTTTATTAATGAACCTCGCAACGGATTTGTAAAACAATATGTAGAGTTTATTCCTTTGGCAACTAATTTTGAAGATAAGGTAGGCTATATTGTTTTAGATCTTCGAGAAAGAGACGGTATCACAAAAGATGCTTTTTCTGATTTGACGATGTCTGATGGTTCCCAATTAGAACTTGGTAATTTCAGCTTTGCGGTCTATGAAAACGGACATATTGTTAATTCTGGTGGGAAAGGCTATAACTATGAGCGTAAAATGCCTTTGTCAGTTTTGAATAATCCTTTTTTGTTTACCGAAGGACTTACCAACAACGGGTACAAACACTTGGGTGTAACAGGAAAAAACAATAGAAAGATTATTGTTTCTTCAGAAGAAATGACTCCATCTGGATTGTATTCAAACTTTTCATTCTTGTTTTTGGTATTGGTGGTTACCATTATCTGTGTGATGTTGCTGTATTCGGTCAGATATGGTTTTACTCGTATGAATGTGAGTTTGGCAACGAAAATACAGATTTATTTGAATGTCGCTTTTTTGCTTCCATTGATATTAGTGGTGGGTATTACTTTAAGTATTATAGGAACAAAATTGGCAGAAAGCCAATCGCAGTCCTATTTGAGCCAAACTGAAAATGTAAGTATTAGCGTATGGCCAGCAGTAGAAAAATACGCTCAAGGTAAAATGAGCGAAGAGTTTTTGTCAGATACGCTGATAAAAATTGTTTCGAATAGTAAAAAATTCGTCAGTATTTTTGATACAACAGGAAAGCTATTAGCAACTAATAAAAACTTAATCTATCAAACCAACATGGTTTCAACATACTTGAATCCCTTGGCATACACAAAATTGATAGAAGAAAAAGAATTAAAAGTCAGCTTGAGCGAACAATTAGGTAATCTAACTTTTACAACCTCATTTTTAGGAATGCGCTCCAATGAAGGTCGTTTGTTGGGTATCATCAGTATTCCTTTTTATGATTCAAAAGTATGGTATGAGAAAGAAGTAAGCGCCGTGATTGGCTCTTTGCTAAATGCCTTTACTACTATATTTGTGATCTTGCTACTCTTATCATTTTTTGCCTCTAATGCACTTACTGTACCCCTACGGATTATTACGAATAAACTGCGAAAAATAGATTTGAGCAAAACTAATGAGGCATTAAGTTGGCGCTCAGACGACGAAATTGGGGTTTTGATTAAAGCTTATAATCAAATGCTTATTAAGCTAGAGGAGTCTAAAATTGCTTTGGCAGATTCAAATAAGCAGTCGGCATGGCAACAAATGGCAAAACAAGTAGCACACGAAATCAAGAATCCTTTGACACCAATGAAGTTATCTTTACAATTGTTGCAACATAAACTTTCGCGTGGGGTAACGATTGATGCTGTTCAGATAAAAGACCAAATAGATTCACTTACGGGTCAAATAGATAATCTATCTTATATTGCTAATTCCTTCTCGGATTTTGCCAGAATGCCTATTCCTAAGAAAGAGGTTTTTGACATTGTTGCAGAAGCCACCATGGTGATTAATCTATTCTTAGAAGATAAGACAATTCGTTTGATTAAAGATATTCCTGCCAATTCAATTTATGTAGTAGGAGATAAGCATCTTACTGGGAATATTATCAAAAACTTGATAGTGAATGCGATTCAATCAGTGCCTTCACACCGTAGTCCCATTATTACGGTACGTTTAATTAGAGGTATTGAAGCCATAACGTTTAGTGTAACCGATAACGGTATAGGTATTCCTGAAGAAGACCGAAGTAAGATTTTTATGCTTGATTTTAGTACTAAAGAACAAGGCTCTGGCGTAGGTTTGGCATTGGCAAAATGGGTAGTAGACAACGCCAAAGGGAGTATTTGGTTTGACACACAAACTAGCTCAGGCTCTACGTTTTACTTTACTTTACCTTTGAATCAATAAATGTTGAATTGAGGTAATACTTATAAAATAAAAGCGGTCGGAGATTAACTCCGACCGCTTTTATTTTTCATCATCCAATTTTACATGGCCCCAGTTTTCACCAGAGCGAATACGGTTAAGTTGGGTGTGAGTGATGCCAAATTGCTTTGCAATCATTTTCAGACGGTTTTTGTCTGAACGAAGCATCTTTTTAATCATCAAAACCTTACTTTCTGTGAGCTTATAGTTTTTGGTTCTTCTTGGAATAACTTTGTCTCTCACGGCTGGATTATCACGGTTATGAATGGTCATTTCATCACGTGTAACCCATTTCAAATTTTCCCAATGATTATTAAGCTTGTCGTGGTCGAGGTGAATCACAAATTTCTTCTCATCCGAGTCTTTTTTCAAGAAAAACTCAGCCACAAGTTTATGTACATAGCGATTTAAAGATTTATTGCCTTTTGCTCTGATATTCAATGATTTATATCCTTGAATTTTGGAGCCAGCAATAATTTCGCCATTTACAGGGTCATTTTGGAAACTTTTAAGTCTTCCATAGTTGGATACCTGATAACGAGGAGGATTTTCTACTTCAGTGAACGGAATATCCACCCATTTCTCGTTCCAGAAACTACTGATTTTGTTGATTTTCAACGCTGTTTTCTTTTCTGTCATGGGTGTAAAGATTAAGGATTATACAAATAAGATGGATTTAAACCTATTGTGTGATTGGTTTATTTCTAATCAATTAAATTTTATAAAGTAAGTAACGTAATTAAAGTGATTTATAGAGTTATTTTTTGAAGTTTAACCCCAATACTATTTATTTTGATAGCATTTGGTGCATCATTTAATAACCACAAATCAAATAGTGTCAATGATAATTGATTTATTGTAGCGAGCAATCCAACAATAAGATTACGAGAGTTAGTCATTTTATTGGGTTAGGTCTAATCAAATTATAGCACTCTAGAATAACTCTGAAATTAGTGATTTTGTTTCAAGCAATTCGTCATAAATATAACGAACTGCCTGAGTAAATATATTAAAAAGAGAATTAAAAATTGCTTATAATTTAAAAATTTTACATTCTCCTGCTAACATGCTATTAACGATAAAACCTCCATTTGATTGCTTAATGTTTTGCAATGGAGATGCAAAAGTTGAAAAAATATTTATGAGTTCTGTACCGTTTGATATACCTTTTAGCTCAATAGCAGTAATATGTTGCTCAATATCCAGATTGGCTAGAAATACGTAATTGGTTTCTCCCTCAATTTTCCAAGCAATAACCTTGTGCTGGTTCTGAATCGATGGCGGAATCAACCATTCTATTTTTTGATGTATGATCCTTGGCATCAATTGGTCAGCAATTATTTTGATTTGCTCTAAATTATGAAATAATTGTCCGTTTTTACCCCAAATGTACGGGCTATGAGTGGCTTTTGGTCCTTTCTCAAGCTGAAATACATACAATTTAGTGTAATGTTCGTTTGGAGCAGGTGTAGGATGTGAGTCACGTTGTTCGTAGCCCAAGCTCATGTACGATGGCATATCGGTCAGAAATAAGGCCATAAAAAGACGTAATTCGTTCCCTTTAAGATAAAATTCATCGAAACGAGGGTCATCTTTATCTGCTGTGATAATGGTAAAATTGGGTGCAAAACTGCGAGTTTGTGCCAATTCATGATAACGAGCAAATTCTGCAATAAATCTTGGCGAACCTACCACCATAGATTGCAAGTCGCCAAGGGTAGAATCAGTATCTGAACCTTCCAAATGTTCTTCTTCTATACCGTAGGCCATTTCGTTAGGAGGAGCCAAAAAACTTTCGGCAAAATATCCAAACGAAGGTTTATGTTGACGAATATAATGTTTAATGTATTTGTGAATATCGTAATACAAATCAGGATTAGGAGGTGTACCCTCAGGGCGCATTTGCACGTGTGACATATCGCCACGCATGAAATCAAAATTAAAATCGAGTGCAAAAGATAAGTAACGATTAGCCACATACTCCCAAACTTCTACACGGGGCTTTTCGAAATCTATCTCCCAATCGACATTATTATTTTTGGCTTCATGGAGTTTAAATCTTCCCAAAGGCCCAAAAACACGTGACATATTTTGTGGTTTAGCAATCACATAATCACGCCAAACTCTACCATCTTCATCTACAGTTTTTGCCTCATCGTGTGGGTCTACAACCAAACCACGATACGGTGGCGCCATAGTGGCAGGCACAGGCTCATAACCTTCTTCAAACAAATAACTAATAAACTGATTACGTCGTCCATTGCGTCCCCAAAGGTCTTTTTTCTGACCAAATAATACCAAAATTCGGTCTGATTCGCTTATTTGAGTATTGTCAAAAAATGCCTGAACATTGTTTGGATAAGGTATTTCTACCGAAGGTCCTACTTTTTGTAAGAACTCAAAAATACGTTCTTGAACTAGTATATGTAAATTCTCTTCATGATTTACTATGTCAAATTCTTTCCGTTGTAACCATTCAAAATATTGAGGATTGGCAAGAGCAATTTCTGAATAACGGTCAGTATGCGGAATCACATCCATGCCCACAGTTTTGCCTAAAGCATGTAGGATATTAACCACCACTTTCAACTGCTTTTCGACAGTATCCAAATGAGGATAATAACTAGCTAGTTCGGCATCATAGAACTCTGGATTGATGTTCCATCCAGCCATACCATACAAACTTGCTACCACGCCACATTCCCAAATAGGTAATAAATGAATCGAGGATTGCGAAGCTGGTAGCGTAAGTGAATATTTTACTACATTCCAAAAGCTCTGTATAGTTCGGACATTGATGCCGACCATATTGACTGTTTTGAGCCATTGACCATCAGGTAGTGATTTGACAGGACTATCGACAGTATTATTGGGGTTAATAGCTTGGTAAAAAGTAGTTTGCCCCAATTTTTTTTCTAATAAATAAGCAATCTGGGCGGTAGGAACCTTAACTGCTAATTCGGGCAAAAGATGTGGTATAAAGTTACTTTGCCCATTGAGATAGGGCGCAATTAAGTGCTGCTGATTGTTTGCCCAAAGCTGGCAAAAATCATCATGTGTATCTGGGATGTTCATAGATTAATATAAAAATGGATAATGGAACATAACAAATGTCAGAAATTCTGAAACTATTAGTTCTCTTAAATTTGTTTTAAAAGTAAACAAATTCTTGAAAATTACATATTTTTTACCTTTGATATTACTTTTAGTAGTAGGGTAAGGGGATGATATATAAATACTTATGGCAAAAAAAACCTTAGTGCTTGGCGCAACGAATAATTCGGCAAGATATGCCTACATCGCAACCAATATGCTTTTAAGTCACGGGCATGAAGTAGAGCTGTTAGGAATTAAAAAAGGAGAAGTGGCTTCTATTCCTATTCAAAATGGTTTTCCCGAACTGGAAAATATTGATACAGTTACTATGTACATTGGACCACAGCATCAGGCTGAATATTATGATTATATTCTGAATTTGCATCCAAAACGTATTGTATTTAACCCCGGAACCGAAAATGCGGAATTTGAGACTTTGGCACAAAATAATGGAATAGAAGTAGAAGAAGCTTGTACCTTGGTATTACTCTCAACAGGACAGTACTAATTTGAAAATTTGAAGATTTGAAAATGTGCTAATTGGGAAATTTAATGATAATTGAAAGGATTGATAAAAAATATGAGGTTGTTTAGCTCTATTTATCGACCTTATTCTCTATCTACGAAACATTTTCAAATCTTCAAAATGACAAATCTTCAAATTGATTAGTCTTCAAATCAGCACATTTTCAAATTAAATAACTACCACCTAATCAAAGCAGAGCCCCATGTAAAGCCACTTCCAAAAGCGGCCAAACATATCAAGTTTCCGTCTTTGACTTTTCCCATTTCCCAAGCTTCACTTAAGGCAATTGGGATGGAAGCTGCGGTGGTGTTTCCATATTTTTGGATATTATTCATCACTTTTTCCTCTGGTAGCCCCATTTGTTGACGAACATATTCTGAAATGCGTAGATTGGCTTGATGTGGTACTAATAGGTCAATATCTTCAGGAGATAAACTATTCTGTGCCAAAGCCTCTTTAATTACTTCAGGAAAACGAACTACAGCGTGTTTGAACACCATGTTTCCGTTCATAATGACTTCACCTGTATTTTTATCATCAAATAAATCATCATAAAAACGCTTTGGACGGCTACTGCCTGGGTCTTTTACATACAAATCTTCTGCGTAAGTTCCGTCGGCATGTAAGTGTGTCGAAAGAATTCGATGAGATGGGTCAGTAGTTGCTTGTACGACCGCAGCACCTGCGCCATCTCCAAAAATTACAGCAACGCCTCGACCTTCAGTCGAGTGATTGAGGAAAGTAGATTGTATTTCGGCACCTATGACCAAGATGTTTTTGTACATCCCCGAACGAATAAATTGGTCGGCTGTTGAAAGCGCATATATAAATCCCGAACATTGATCACGAATATCTAGTACTCCAATGTTTTGCATACCCAAATTACGTTGCAATACAAAGCCTGGTCCAGGGAAATAGTAGTCAGGAGTAATAGTAGCGTACACAATAAAATCAATTTCCTGTGGCGTCAATCCTGCCCGTTCAATCGCAATTTTAGCGGCTTCGGTAGCCATTGAGGCATTAGTGTCCTTACCATAAGTAAAATAGCGACGTTCTTTAATACCAGTTCGCTCGGTAATCCAAGTATCGTTGGTATCCATAATGGTTTCTAGATACTGGTTGGATATGATATTTTCAGGAACATAATGTCCTAGTCCAACAATTTTTGAATAATACATATTTTGCCAAGTGAATTAGTTTGTTGTTAATGCTAGTCAGAAATAATGAACGACTATTCTTTTTCGAAAAGCTAGTTGTTTATATTTCTGTCTAGATTTTGTGTAAAAGTAGGAAAAAATTATCTTTTTCAGTGGTAGTGCTTGTTTAAACAAAAAGTATTAGAAATCCATCATACCTAAAATATAAAGAGCTTCTTTCAAACTTTTGTTTAAAAGAAGCTCTTTTCATGATTTTGGAAATAGTTACTTTTTCTCCCCCATCAAATTATCAGCAATCGAAATCAAGATATAGATAAAGATAACCAATGGAATCGCAACAAACTTGAAAACCAAAATTAAGGCTAAGGAAAGTATTAAAAAGATATATTTAACCTGATTAGATTTCCAATCAAAGTTCTTGAATTTCAAAGCAAATAGGGGTATTTCGGCTACTAACAAATAAGACATTACGATAGAATAAATAATCAAAATATTGTAATTGAGTACATATTCACGGTATTCGGGATGATACACCAAAATCAATGGCAACGACGCCACTACCATACCATTGGCTGGCGTAGGCACTCCAATAAACGAATGACTTTGGCGGGTATCCACATTAAATTTTGCCAATCGTAACGCCGAAAATACAGCCAGCGCAAAAGCAATATAGGGTTTATAAAACCCAAATAACCCTACGGTACAAGTACCTGTTGTGCAACTTCCTTCAATCAGTTTGAGCATGATAAAGGCTGGCAAAACACCAAAAGTTACCATATCTGCCAAAGAGTCTAATTCTTTACCGATAGGAGATTGTGCATTGACCAATCGAGCAATAAAACCATCGAGCCAGTCACAAACCAATGCCATACCAATAAGGATAGATGGCAAAATTAATTTGTCAGGCTGGTCAATAAAATCTGGCGTGGAAAGAACAATATTTAACCCAAAAATCCCACAAAGTAAATTTCCACATGTGAGAGCATTAGGGATATGATTTTTGATTGAAAACATGCTATGTTGTGCTTAAAGTCTGACAAATGGATTATTCTTTTTCTCAAAACCAATTGTCGTACTTGATCCATGGCCAGGGTAAACTACGGTTTGGTCGGGAAGTGTGTAAAGTTTTGTTTTGATACTTTTTTCTAAATCTGCGAAGCTACATAAAGGTAGGTCTGTACGCCCTACACTACCTTTAAACAATACATCGCCACCAATCACAAAATTTTGGTCTTTGGCATAAAACACCACGTGCCCAGGCGCGTGTCCCGGCGTAAAGAAAACCTGTAAGGTACTATTGCCAAAGTTTATGTCTTTACCTTCTTCCAAATACTCATCTACAGAAGAATGCTCGTAGGCAGGAAATCCCCAGAAGGCTGCTCTATCAGGTGCTGTGTTTAATACTGGAAGGTCTTTTTCGTGTAAAAAGTAGCTAATGTTATAGTTTCTTTTGATGAAAGCATTACCCAAAATATGATCTATATGAGCGTGTGTATTGAGTAGCTTGACTGGTTTTAACTTTTTCTCTGAAATAAAATCGGTCAATGCCTTACGTTCTTCATACACATGACAACCCGGATCGATGATGACACATTCTAGGGTTTCGTCCCATAGAATGTAGGTGTTTTCTTGGAAAGGATTAAATGTAAATATTTCTATCTGAATCATTTTCTTGTAAGAATAAGTCTATATCGACAAAGTTATAAAAATTACTGAATAGTAAATGTTGCAATATAATGGTGGAACCTAGTATACCGAACTGTCTATTTACCTATCCGTTAAGCGCTCATCAAAAACATGGTTGGTTTTTTGTGTAAATCGGGCTTTTGTTTTTTCCATTCCGAAATAGTTTTGGTTTGGATAAACTCATCTTCGGCGCTTACATTACTCGCAATACAAAGCTTAATATTGCCTTGACAGGTTTGTAAAATATCCTCCAAAAATTGATTATTACGGAATGGAGTTTCCATAAATATTTGTGTTTGGAGTTTCTGAGCACTTTTTTCTAAATTTTTTAAAGATTTCTGTCTTTCAATTTTATCAATTGGTAAATAGCCATGAAAGATAAAAGATTGTCCTGAAAAACCTGAAGCCATCAAACCCAACAGAATAGAGGACGGTCCGACTAAGGGACATACTTTTATTCCTAATTCGTGTGCGATTTGTACAGCAACAGCGCCAGGGTCAGCTACGCCAGGGCAGCCTGCTTCAGACATTACACCAATGCTTGCATCGGCAGGAATTTGTTTAAAATAAGAACGAACTTTGTCGGAAGTGGTATCTTTATCTAATTCAAAAAATACTAGCTCGTCAATGACTTTGCCTAGCTTGAGTTCGCTAATACATCGACGAGCCGTTCGGATATTTTCTACAAAGTAATAATTTGTTTGTTTGACTACCTCCAATATTTGTGGTGCCAATACCTGCTGAGCGGTATTGGGTGCCAGCGTAGTTGGAATAAGATATAAGGTCATATACTCGCTATTGTACAAATTCTCTGGTGATTCTGATAAATTCTTGTGGATTGTCGGCCTGTATCCAGTGACCAGCACCCTCTACAGTAACTAACTCATAATTGGGGAAAATTTCCCAAATACGGCGTTCATCTTCGGGTTGGATATAGTGCGATTCGGAGCCACGAACAAATAATACAGGTTGGTCTACCACGTGCTCGTTGTTTAATTCATGTCCAACTACATCGATATTCTTAGTGATAACAGGGACATTGATACGCCAATCAAACTGATTTCCTTTTTCTGGATTTCTCCAAAGGTTTTTAATCAAAAACTGACGAACTCCTTCTTTTTCTTCAAAACGTTTTAATATTTCGTTGGCTTCGGTGCGGCTTGTAAGATTCGGGAGATCAACAGCGGCAAGCCCTTGCAAAATCATGTGATGATGCACGGGATAATATTTGGGCGCTATATCAACCACCATCATTTTTGAAAACGAATCTGGGTAGTTAAGTGCAAACTGCATAACGGTTTTTCCACCCATTGAGTGACCAATAATTACTGGATTCTCGATTTGATGATCGTCAATAAATTCTTTTAAGTCGGCAGACATCACTTCGTAATTGAACTCGTCGCTTCTTGGTGACTGACCATGATTACGCTGGTCGACCATATATACCTGATAAGTATCGGCCAAAACTTTCCCGATTGTAAGCCAGTTGTCCGACGAACCAAAAATACCGTGAAGAATAATAATTGCTTGGCCAGTTTCGCCAGCTTTTCTAAAATATAGTTTCATTTTCGAATATGAGAGCTTTCTAGTAAATGTACATTCCGAATGAAATACGCCTATCTGCTAAAATCTAAGAAGGAATGTTATTTGTTTTTTTCTGCAAAGATACGACTTACCTCGACAGGGTAATCAGTAATCATTATATCTAATTGAAGACTTTGTGCTAAATTCTGATAAAACGATGGCTCAAAAGGCTGAGGATGATTTTTAGTATTTTCGCTACAATCTGCCATAAGTCGAACACCTTTAGTTTTTAGTGCTGAAATAAGGGATACAGGAGTTTGAGGACTGACATAGGCAATTAGCTGCTTGAAATTAGGCTGAAAAGCTTGGATACTGTTCCAATCATCTTCATTCCTAATCAATGCAGATACATGTGTAGTAGACGAAAGTTGAAAAACCTCCTTCGTATCTTCAGGTTTGAAGGTAAGAAAAAGTACTCTCGAATCGAGTTGGTATTGCTGTACCGCTTCGTACACTTTTTTCAACAATCCACCTTTTACATCGAGCATTAGCCAAGCGTTTGGATGATTTTTGAGCCAAATCAGCATATCATTGAAGGAAGGGATAGGTATTTTTGAAATATTACCTTGACTATTTTTCAAAAAAGTTTTTGAAAGTAATGAGTCGCTGGATGTTTTAAGGAAGCCCGTAGAAGTTGTTGTTCTATCAAGACTTGTATCGTGTAAGATAAAGAGAGTACCATTCTGGTTTTCTCGAATGTCTAGCTCAAGAATAATAGGAGTGGAACTGGTATTTTTGTATGTATAGTTAAAAAGTGAAGGACTATTTTCAGGGAAATTTTGATAAAATCCTCCACGATGCCCACAAATTTTGAGATTTTGTGCAAAACTTTCTATACTATTAAAAAGTAGCATAGTAGAAGCAATCAGGAAAATAAAATTTCGAGTAGTATTCATTCCTCAAAAGATTTTTTAAAATGTTTGTTGAAAAGATTTTGGGAGCTACAAAAAACTAAATAAAATTCGGATTAAGTCATCTTTAAAATTGACTTGACTTATAGCAAAATTAAAACCTTTATCATGAAATATAGGTATATACATCAATTTTAAAGAATCTTTAAAAAATACTAATCTTATAGATTAACAAAATCTGATTGGTTTAGAATTCTTTTAGTTAAACTGTTTGGGTAAAAATTAGTATTATTTTAAGAGGCTAAATGACCAAAACTTAAAAATCAGTATATTACAATAAGGAAATTTACATTCAGTTAATTTTCGAATTTTGTTGTTACTAAATTTTTGTTGTTATTTTGTAGCCAAATCATCCATTCAGTTTCTAACTAAATTCCAAATTCACTATGTTGAAAAGAATCTTTACCACTAACGTAGTTGTATCATTGCTTTTTGCAATTATGGCTACAATTTCAAGTGTACAGGTTTTTGCACAGGTTACATCTTCATCAATTTCTGGTATTGTTACTGATAAGAAAGGTGAAGCACTTCCCGGCGCAAGTGTAATTGCTGTACACACTCCATCAGGTACACGTTATGGTGTATCCACAAACGCATCAGGTCGCTATACTCTACCAGGGGTACGTGTTGGCGGTCCTTTTACAATTAAAGTAACATTTGTTGGTTACAAAGAGCAAGTAAGAGAAAATTTATTTACAACACTTGGTACTGCAACAAACGCTAGCTTCACAATGGATGAAGATGGTGGAAAACAATTGGATGAAGTAGTTGTAAAAACTTCTCGTTCAGACGTATTTAGTTCTGGTCGTACTGGTGCCGCTGCTACTTTCGGTACAGGTGCAATCAATAGCTTACCTACAATTGGTCGTACAATTGATGATATCACCAAATACAATGCTTATAGCAATGGACGTTCTTTTGGTGGTCAAGATAGCCGCTTCAACAACTTTACCATTGATGGTTCTGTATTCAACAATGGATTTGGTTTGGGTAGCTCTTCACAAGCAGGTGGTCGTACTGGTACAACTGCTGTATCTTTAGATGCTATCGAACAAGTGCAAGTAAACATTGCACCATTTGATGTTCGTCAATCTGGTTTTGCTGGTGCTGGTATCAACGCTGTTACTCGCTCAGGTACAAACGAATTTACAGGTTCTGCTTACCATATCTTTAGAGGTAGTAGCCTTGTAGGTAAAAAAGCTGACGGTAAAGATTTACCAACTGTAAATATTGATGAGAAAACTACAGGTTTCAGAATCGGTGGTCCAATCATTAAAGATAAATTGTTCTTCTTCGCTAACTACGAAAACTTTAAAAGCTCAACTCCTGCATTGACTTGGTCTGCAAACCGTGCTGGAGCAACAGGTAACGTATCTCGTGTTACTGCGGCTGATTTAGAAGATTTAAGTAGTTTCATGAAAACCAACTTTGGTTGGGATGGTGGAGCCATCGATAATTATAATAATGATGTAACTTCGGCAAAAGCATTGATTCGTTTGGATTATAACATCAACAACAATCATAAGTTGTCTGTACGTTACTCACACCATGATTCTCAATCTGGTTCTATTATCAGTAACTCTAACTCAAGTAATACTGCTGGTAACGGTAACAGAACAAACTCTGCACTTGCTTTGTCAATGCAGAATACTGGATATGTGATTCAAGATAATACTCGTTCGATTGTAGCAGAATTAAACTCTACATTTAATAGTAAGTTTGCTAACAACTTTATTGCAACATACAACAAGCAAACTGAGGACCGTGTTCAACAAAACTTGTTTCCAACAATTGATATCTTAAAAGATGGATCTACTTATACTGCATTGGGGATGGATCCATTTACTCCAAATAACAAGTTGAATTATTCTACATTGAATTTGACTAACAACTTGTCTTATTTTGCGGGTAACCACACATTGACATTAGGTCTTGCTTACGAATACTTCACTTCAAATAACGTATTCTTCCCATCTTCAAATGGTGTTTGGGTGTATAACTCAATCGACGATTTCAAAACAGCAGCTTTAGCTTACAAAGCTAATCCAAACTTGACAACTTCTCCTGTTCCAATCGCTCGTTTCAACTATAGATATTCATTGTTACCTAACGGAGAAGAACCACTTCAAACTTTGAAGATTTCTACTTACTCTGCATATTTGCAAGATGAATTCCAAGTAAATGATCGTTTGAAATTGACAGGTGGTGTACGTTTTGATATTTTCAGCTATGATAACTCAACTTCAGCTTCATTCTATAACCCTGTTGTTGCTGGTTTGACATACAAAGATGAAGATGGCGCTAATTTGAAGGTAAATACAGGAGCATTCCCAACAGCTAAACTTTTGGTTTCTCCACGTATTGGATTTAACTACGATGTTAAAGGTGACAAAACTACTCAAATTCGTGGTGGTACTGGTATCTTTGTTTCACGTATTCCTCAGGTATTGGTTTCAAACCAATTGGGTAATAACGGTGTAAACACTGCATTGATTAGCCCTACAACAGCTGCTGATAGATTGAAATATCCATTCACATTGGATCCAAGTATTTATAAGCCAACTACTACAGATATTACAAAATTGCCTGCTTACGTAGTGAATGCTTCTAAAGAAGATTTGAAAAACCCAATGATTTGGAAGTCAAACATCGCTATTGACCAGAAATTACCTTTAGGTTTGATTGGTACAGTTGAAGCTATCTACAACAAAAATATCAACGCATTGCGTTATATCGATGCTAACTTGAACGCTCCAACAACAAAATTCGCAGGTGTTGATACGCGTGATAGATTCACTGGTACAAGATTTATCAACAGTGCTACTACTAACGTATTTGTTCTTTCTAACACTGACAAAGGCGAATCTTATTCATTTACTGCTAAATTAGAAAAACCTACTACTGACGGTTTTGGTGGTATGTTGGGTTATACTTATGCAGTTGCAAAAGACCTTCAATCAGTTGGTTCAACTGTTCAGGCTAACATTCCTACAGTTGCAGGTCAAAACTACTTAGGTGCTGCTTATTCTGATAACGATTTGCGTCACCGTATCGTTGGTTATGTTAACTACCGTTTGAACTATGGTGGTAAAATGGGTGGTTCTACTATGTTTACTTTAGGTATGGTATCTAACAGTGGATTTAGACAGTCTTATACTTTTGGTAACGACTTCAACAACGATGGTCAAATCAACGACTTGATTTTTGTTCCAAATAAAGGCTCTGACTTGAATTTTGTTAACCAAACAATCAGTGGACGTGTTTATACTGGAGCTGAACAAGCTGCTGCATTTGATGCATTCATCGAAGGTAACGATTACTTGAAAACTCGTCGTGGTCAATATGCTGAACGTAACGGTGGTTATTCTCCTTGGTTGACTCGTTTTGACTTTACTGTAGAGCAAGATTTCTATATCAAAGCTGGTAAAAACAAGAAAAACATTATCCGTTTGCGTGCAGATATCTTGAACGTTGGTAACTTAATCAACAACAAGTTTGGTGTAGGTTGGGTTGCTACTAACTTAAACCCATTGAGAGCAACTGTAGCTAGCGACGGTTCTGTAACTTACACATTAGGTACTCAAGTAGTACAAGATGCTGCTGGTGCTAACCAAACTATTTTGTTGCGTGACTCATTTGTTAAGAGTATCAACGTAAACAACGTATGGCAAGCACAATTCGGTATTCGTTATATTTTCGAATAGTTGAATATTTGACGACTTAACATATAAAAAAATCCCGCCTCACAAGGGCGGGATTTTTTTATATAACCCATAAGCTTAGATATTTCATGATATATAAATTTACTTAAAAGTTATTTTAATAGTTTATCCCATAAAATTGGAGTTAGTAATTATTATCGAAGAAAAAATAAATTAAATGAAGTAAAATAGCTTTTTCATTATTTTTTCATATTTTTATATCTATTGTACTTAGCTTCTATAATATTTGATTTTTATCTAAATATGCTTAAGCATATTGGTTTAAGACCTATTGATCTTAGTTATTATATCTATGATATTTTTATAAGTAAATTAGTTAGTTCACCAATAAATCAAATCAAATAATGAAAAAGTATAAATTTATTTTCTACCTATTCTGTTATGTTCTTGTGTCATGTAATCAAGATTCCCTCCTTAAAGAGCAAGACTTACATAAACCTTCTGCTCAAAGAACATTACCTGCGGGAGACCCTAATTTAAACCCTAATTGGGACTGGACTACCTCTAATTGGTATGTCTATTTTAATAATGCATCGGGTAGTATAGGCTCTGTATCAACTTTGAATCCATTCTTAGATGGTTCTCAGAAAATTTTTGGAAATACAAATCCAAGTCTAGCTGATATGTATCCAAATCAAGGATGGATGCTTGTAGCTCGTGATTTTGGAACCTCGACGGACGCAAATACTTTCCCTTTTTTATTACTGTACAATAAATATAGAGGGCTGTTAAGGGTTTGTGTTTTAAATACATCAAATGTACTTGCAACTTCGCAGCAAATTAAACTTAGTTTTGCTTCAGCTAGTTCCTATCCAAACTCATTCAAATTTTCTAGTACAAGAGCTGATTTGATAAATGGAAATGCAACGAATAACTTTTCACAAAGTGCTGTAACATTTGCAGGTCCGCAGCAATGGATGGTTGCTGAATTTAATGTTCAGGGTTATTCTTCAAATTTTGATGATTTTTCAGCATTTAATATTTCTGTATCAGATATTGTAGATCAATCATTGCAGTTAACTGGAAATATATCACTCGATGGAAGTGCACAGCCACAAGTAGGTGGTATGAGTTTTTGGGATGGAACAAAAATATTATCGTCATTTATTGCTTCAACTGTTGACCCAATTGCAAAAATCGTAAAAAAAGATATAAATTCATTGGTATGGCAGAATTCAGGAACTATTTTAGGTTCACTTATTGATGCAGTTTCAGGTTTTACTGGTGGAGGTACTCCTAGTAGCTACAATATAAAATTAAATGGAACTATTACTCAAAACGGTACATTAAGTCTCATTTCTCCCAAAACATCATTTAGTGTATATTTGAAGCCTATTAACACTACTGCATACCATGCAATTCAATCGATTCCATGGGGAGTATATAATATTAATCCAATCCCATATTATTTAGTGGAATATGCTGACAATGAAAACCCAGGTTATACAAGTTATTATTATGAACTAAGATTACCTGCTAACTTTATCACCTCTGTTCTTTCAATTAATCCAGCTATTTCGGGGCAAATTTCTCAAATAAAGGCAAAATTTATCGATAAAGGATTTCCTCAACAAACATTAAATTCTCCATTTATACCATTAAATGATTTTGAAAGTAACTATCAAAACTATATATTCCCTTTATCTAATAGTACATTCTCTCTTCAAGAGATTGGGTTACAAATTATTTATAACGATGGGACTATTGTTTATAATTCAATTCCTCTACATAATTTGTAATACGTTCTCAAAATAACTTTAAGTTTAAGTAAATAGCCCACTAAACACTTAGTGGGCTATTTACTTAAATTTAAAGTTATTTTCTTTCGTAATTTTCAAAACCTCTGTGATCTGCCATTTTGTATAGCTCATCGTTTGGTAATGACTTGAAGTATTCGTAAGTGATCTTTAGACCTTCTGCACGATTAACTTTTGGCTCCCAACCTAAAAGCTCCTGTGCTTTTGTGATATTTGGTTGGCGTTGTTTCGGGTCGTCTTTTGGTAATGGTAATGAAATCAATTTCTGGTTTGTTCCAGTTAATTTGATGATTTCTTCACCAAATTCTTTGATTGTGATTTCATCTGGATTACCAATGTTTACTGGATAAGCATAGTCGCTCAACAACAAACGATAGATACCTTCTACTAAATCGTCAACGAAACAGAATGAACGTGTTTGTGAACCGTCACCAAACATTGTTAAGTCCTCTCCACGCAACGCTTGACCGATAAATGCTGGCAATACACGACCGTCGTTCAATCGCATTCTTGGACCGTAAGTATTAAAGATACGAACAATACGAGTTTCTAAGCCATGATAGGTATGGTATGCCATCGTCATAGCTTCTTGGAAACGTTTTGCTTCGTCATATACTCCACGTGGACCTACTGGGTTTACATTACCCCAATATTCCTCTGTTTGTGGGTGTACCGTTGGGTCACCATAAACTTCCGAAGTAGAGGCAATCAATACTCTTGCATTCTTAACACGAGCCAATCCCAAACAGTTATGAATACCCAATGAACCTACTTTCAAGGTCTGAATTGGAATCTTCAAGTAGTCAATCGGAGAAGCTGGTGAAGCAAAGTGAAGAATATAATCTAATTCGCCTGGAACGTGGATAAACTTCGATACATCGTGGTGATAAAACTCGAAGTTAGGTAATTTGAACAAGTGCTCAATATTTTTTAAGTCACCTGTAATAAGGTTATCCATTGCAATAACATGATAACCTTCTTTGATAAATCTATCGCAAAGGTGAGAGCCTAAAAAACCCGCTCCACCTGTGATTAATACTCGTTTCATATTGTTTAGATTTCGCGATTTAGTGAACGAATATTTTTTATAATACACTCATTCACTAAATCACAATTCACCATTATTTAACTGCGTCTCTACCTACTGAGTAGTAAGTATAACCTAGTTCTTTCATTTGATCTAGTTCGTACAAGTTACGACCGTCGAAGATTACTTTGTTTTTCAACAACACATCCATTACCTCAAATTCTGGTGTACGGAATTGTGGCCATTCAGTCATAATCAATACCGCATCAGCATCTTTGATTGCTTCGTAAGGACCTTTTGTATAGGTGATAACATCTCCGATTACTCCCTTCACATTTTCCATTGCCTCTGGGTCAAATGCCTTGATAGTTACGCCCTCAGCCAATAACTCTTCAATATTGTATAAAGCTGGAGCTTCACGAATATCATCAGTGTATGGTTTGAATGCCAAGCCCCACATCGCAAATACTTTGCCTTTCAAATCACCACCGAAGTGTTCTTTGATAGTTGGGATTAATTTAGTCTTTTGGCCTTCATTTACGTTCATAACAGCCTTCAAGATTTGGAACTCGTATTCATTATCTGACGATGTTTTTGCTAAAGCCTGAACGTCCTTAGGAAAACAGCTACCGCCATAACCAATACCAGCAAATAAGAAGCGCTTTCCGATACGAGAGTCTGTACCAATACCACGACGGATATCGTCTACATTAGCACCCACTTTTTCACAAAGGTTGGCAATCTCGTTCATAAACGTGATTTTAGTAGCCAAGAACGCATTCGCTGCATATTTGGTCATTTCAGCCGAACGCTCATCCATGAAGATAACAGGATTACCCTGACGTACCAATGGTGCATACAACTTGTTCATCACAGCTTTTGCTTTGTCCGAACGAGTACCAATAACCACACGGTCAGGCTTCATAAAGTCTTCTACAGCTACACCTTCACGCAAAAACTCAGGATTGGATACCACATCAAAAAGTTCTTCAGAAGCATTTTTAGCAATAGCTGCGTGTACTTTCTCGGCAGTTCCTACTGGAACAGTACTTTTATCGATAATAACCACATACTGGTCAAGAATAGGGCCTAAATCATCAGCAACTTTCAAGATATATTTCAAATCTGCTGAGCCATCTTCGCCTGGAGGGGTTGGCAAGGCCAAAAAGATTACCTTGGCATCTTTGATTCCTTCTGCCAAATTGGTCGTAAATTTCAATCGCCCTTCAGCAGTATTTCTGTTGAACAATACGTCCAAGCCTGGCTCATAGATAGGAATGATACCATTCTTCATTTTTTCGACTTTCTTTTCGTCGATATCAACACAGGTTACTTGATTGCCTGTCTCGGCAAAGCAAGTCCCTGTTACAAGACCCACATAGCCTGTTCCAATTACAGCGATTTTCATAAATTCAGATGATATATTCGATTAAAGTTGGGAAAATATAAAATGCGGGTTAAGCGTTAAAAATTCTTTATGAATTTATACCTTTTCCTGCATGAATCATACCAAACTAGTTATTTTTCAAAAATAAGTTATTTTCTCTAGAAAAGTAAAAGAGACCCAATCTTAATTAGGTCTCTTTTAGTAAAAGGAACAAACATTCGTACTATTTTACGACATCTGTAATGATATTACCAACGGTACCGTTGGGTTCTAGTACATCTAATAAATCTGCAACTGTAGGGGCAATATCAGATATATTTGTACGCTTAGAGGTTTCACCGTGTTTGATTTTCCAGCCATACCACAACAATGGAATATGCGTATCATAGCGATATACCGAACCGTGTGTTGTACCTGTTTTACGTCCTGTAAACCATCCTGGGTTTAAGAAGTAAAGAATATCTCCACTACGTTTGACATTGTAGCCATTTTTGATATAACCAATCTGATATTCTGGTACAGTAGCATTCGCAAGATTTTGAAGATCAACTACATTGGCAACTTCAGGCCTTTTCAAGAGTGCTGCTTGAACTACCTCAAATACTTGAGCACGAGAAATATTTCTTGTTTTCAAGGTCTCATGGTTTAAGTAAATTTGATTGTTTTCATCAGCTCTTACATAATCTCCCTCGCCAAAAGAAGCTTTTAGTGCGTCTTTTACAGTATTAGTGATTGCAAGTCCGTCGGTTGTTCCAGCAGGAAGTTTTTTGGACTGCCAATAGCCAGGCACGTCTGCTACACCGTGGTCGGCACTCAAGAATACTAGTACATTGTCTTTGCCTAAGTAAGTATCTAAGAAACTTAACAATGACGCAATTTCTCTATCCAAACGGATATAAGTATCTTCTGCCTCAATCGAGTTTGGCCCAAAGGCGTGACCTACGTAATCTGTTGAAGAAAAGCTTACTGTCAAGAAATCGGTGCTTGCGCCTTTTCCTAATTGCTCATTTTGGATAGCCGAAACTGCAAAATCTTTAGTTAGTGAGTTACCATACGGCGTCGAACGAATCACTTCCAATAGATTCACACCTGCTTGTGCTGCAAGCTCATGAGGAAATACTGGTTTTTGTTCACCGCTCAATTTCCCTTCAAATGGTTGATCATCAGGAGTACTTTCAGTGTATTGCTCGATTGGTAACAAAGTATTCCAACCTTTTGCTACATATTTTTGAGGATTTTTCTGAGCATTAAATTCTTTAACCCAGTTTGGCAATTCATTCATATAAAATGAAGATGAAATCCAGAAACCATCTTTTGAATCAAACCAATAAGCAGCGTTGGCTGTATGACCAGCTGGTAAAATAGCGCCACGGTCTTTCAAGGCAATACCAATTGTTTTGCTTTGATGATTTTGAGCAATTTTTACTTGGTCTGTAATAGTTGAAACCAATAAGTTTTTGGGTGACATCAACCCCGCAGAAGTAGACGCTCCTACTGTTTTTACTGTCGAATCTTCTACACAATAAACGGTACGTCCAGATTTGCTATCAAACCATTCGTTTCCGATAATACCATCTACCGCAGGCACTGAGCCTGTAAAGATAGCTGCGTGCCCAGCTGCTGTAACAGTTGGTACATAATCGTAATGGTGATTACGGCAATTGAAGCCTTCGCCCATCAAACGCTTGAATCCTCCTGCTGTATATTTATTGCTGTAACGGTACAAGTAGTCATATCTCATTTGATCGACAACAATACCAATCACCAATTTGGGTTTACTAGGAACTGTTTTTACAACTGCTGTGGTAGCTTTAGAGGTACTCTTTATTGAAGTTTGAGCAGATAAATCTGTGACAACAGCACAAAGTCCAGCAAGCAGTGTTATGAGTTTTTTGTTCATAATGAAGGTAGTTTTTTGACAAAGATACATAATCATACAGCAATGATAGTGTGGCTTTGTAGTTATGAATTTATGAAATTATGGGAATAGGGGTAGGTTTTCCAAAAAGTTAATCTGGAAGGTATCCCAATTTGTTTGACAACAGTATTGACTCATGCCATTAGTAATTACTACATAAGGACTACGCAAAGTATGATTATATTGAGCCACTTGTTCAAACACCGCTTGTGTAAGTGGAACATAGGGAGCTTTACATTCGATAACCATAAATAGCTGACCCATTCTGTCAAATACCTGAATATCAGTACGTTTTTGGACATTGTTATAAGAAAGCCCCGATTCAAGTTTGATAAGACTTTTTGGATATGACAAATGAACAATAAGATAGTTGACAAAGTGTTGTCGAACCCATTCTTCAGGAGTTAGAAACAAATACTTTTTACGAAGCTGATCGAAAATGTATAATTTCCCATCTTTTTTTTGTAACTTGTAGTCAAATGTAGGAAGGTTCAATAATTCCATGTATTTCTACTGCACAGTTTGTTATGAAAATTAGATAAATCTTAACAGACTCGTAGCCTGTCAGTTAGCCTCAAAAAGGCAGTACTTCTTGTCTAACAAAATTTAGTAATAAAAATTAGACACTTTTAGTTAAAACAAGTTTAAGATTCGTTTAAATCATGACTTATTCTTGTTTCTCAGAAAATACCATCGTAGTATTAAACTGTTAAAATAACATTCTTTTTTGTGTTTTGATATGTTACGCATTTAAAAAATGGCGTACCTGCTTCAGCACACCTTATTTTAAAGGGCTATAGATAATAAATATTAGTGATGAGTTTTGAGTGGTGAATTTTGAGTGTAAATTTTTAATTATCACGATTTACTATTCAAAATGGGTTGAATTTCATA
Source organism: Flectobacillus longus (assembly GCF_030056705.1). Classification (GTDB taxonomy): domain Bacteria; phylum Bacteroidota; class Bacteroidia; order Cytophagales; family Spirosomataceae; genus Flectobacillus; species Flectobacillus longus. The sequence goes on along the minus strand of NZ_JASHIC010000004.1, from coordinate 197,768 downwards.
GTATTGTAGCTATCGGGTCAATAGTATTTTACATTCACAATTCATCACTCAAAATTCATCATTTAGATCAGTCTCCCTTTTCCCAATTAATTAACTTTTAAACAAAACCACGACTTCATCAAGTATGAAAACAAAAGAAGAAATTGTGACAAACTGGTTGCCACGATATACTGGCACAGCTATCGAAGACTTTGGTCAATACATTCTATTGACAAACTTCAAAAATTATGTTGATATGTTTGCAGAACAATTTGATGTACCAATTAATGGTATAGATAGACCCATGCAAACAGCCACAGCAAATAATATTACGATTATCAATTTTGGTATGGGCTCGCCAATGGCCGCTACTGTAATGGATATTTTGACTGCTATTTCTCCCAAAGCTGTACTATTTTTAGGAAAATGTGGGGGGTTGAAAAAGAACCTTGGTCTTGGAGATTTGATTTTGCCTATTGCAGCAGTAAGAGGAGAGGGTACTTCGGATGAGTATATGCCCAAAGAAGTTCCTGCACTTCCTTCTTTCCGTTTGCAAAGAGCTGTTTCTTCAATGATTAAAAAACATGAACTAGATTATTGGACAGGCTTGGTTTATACCACAAACCGTCGTGTTTGGGAGCATGATGAGCAATTCAAGCAATATTTGACAGATATTCGTGCGATGGGCATCGATATGGAAACGGCTACTATCTTTACGGTAGGTTTTGCCAACAAGATACCTCATGGAGCTTTGTTGTTAGTTTCGGATAACCCAATGACGCCCGATGGTGTAAAAACTGAAGAAAGTGATAAGAAAATCACCGCTAATTATGTAGAAAAACATCTTCAAATAGGAATTGATTCTCTCGAAGAACTAGCCATGTCAGGTGAATCGGTGAAACACTTAAGATTTGAATAAGCAATAAAAAAAACCTGCTGATGAGGCAGGTTTTTTATTTACCAGAAAAACTTTTATACTAGTTGCAATAATCACGAATTACTGCATAAGCTGCTGTATAACCTAATTCACCTGCTTTACTTAAGTCATTACATCCGTCAGTATCACCCAAAGCATGGCGAATAATACCACGAACGTAGTATGCTTCTGCATATTTTGGATTTAGCTTAAGGGCATTTGTACAATCCTGAATAGCACCACGTTGGTCACCAATCTGAGACTTTACCATTCCTCTAGTAAAATAAGCTTCTGCAAAAGTTGGATTAAGAGCAATAGCTTTGTTGTAATCTTCAATAGCGGCTTTGGTATCACCAATTTTTGCTTTTGACAGCCCACGGTTATAATATACTTCTGAGCGTTCAGAAGTCATTTCTGCCATTTTCAAACGCTCACTTACACCACTGCGTAACTCGTCCAAAACTTGTTTGGTAATAGGACCTGTATAAAGCACTTTTTTGGCTTCGATGTTACCAATTGCAATAGCTTTATTAAAATCATCGATAGCTTCTTTCGTGCGTCCAAGCTTATTTTTTGCAAAACCACGACCATAATACGCTGGTGCGTTTTCTGGGTCTTGGCTCAATGCACGGTCAAAATCGATTTGGGCACCAGCAAAATCTTCTGTTTGACTTTTGCAGTAACCACGATAGTAAAGTGATTCAGCATCTTCTGGGCTAATTTCAAGAGCTTTGCCATAATCAGCAACAGCACCTTTGTAATCACCCATTTTCATTTTACTGTAAGCACGACCAGAATAAGAAGATGGACGCTTAGGACTTAGTTCAATGGCTTTCGAGAAATCTTCCAAACTACCCTTAAAGTCTTCCAATTTTTGCTTTACTACGCCACGAGCAGCATAACCCAAAGCATTATCTGGAGTCAAGTCCAAGGATTTGTTGTAATCCGAAAGGGCTCCTTTATAGTTTTCTAATTTTGATTTACTGTAGCCACGACTAAAATAAGCATTAGCATCTACAGGATTCAAATCAATACCACGATTGTAGTCTTGAAGAGCACCTTTATGGTCTTCTTGTCTTGCTTTACTAGTTCCACGACCAATATAAGCATCAGAATATCTTGGGTTTAATTCGATAGCTTTGTCAAAATCATTGATAGCACCACGGTTATCTTTAAGGTTTGACTTAGTGACACCACGGCTATAATATGCTACCGCGTTGTCTGGTTGAAGCTGAATTGCCTGTGTGAAATAATTTTGAGCTAGTGGATAGTTGCCCTGACGACTCTGAACTACCCCTAAGTCCATTAACTCCTGAAAAGTCTGGGTGGGCGCAGTGGTTTGTTGTGAATATCCAGTAAAACTAAGCAGAGATATAGACAGCAGAGCAGAATAAAAACTCTTTTTCATAGGGTTAAATTTGAAAAAATAAGTTTTAGTGATAGGTTAGCTATCAAAATGATAGTAAATAGATAGATTAACCTTTAGATTTGTTTTATAACTTTGTAATTGCCAAAGTTTCAGCCAAATTACTGAAAAAATACCTTACAGCCAAAAGTTAAAAGATAAACTGTCATGAAATTTGCCTTTCCAAAGAGTAGAAAAAAGATATTGCTTGGGCTTATGCTCGGGACAACTGTCAGCTTGGATGGCTGTCGAGTAATCAATAAAAATCGTATCTATACCGATGAAAGATGGCATACTGTTCAACAGTCGCCTGCTACAACCAATCGGTCAGCTAACGACAAAACAGCTCCTTTGCTAACAGCCGACGAGAGGGTGGCTCAATATTTTGATCAGCAATTGGTCGACCTTCGAAAGCAAGTAAAGGTGAGCCCTGTTACTCGTGTCAATACCAAGCTTATACATATACGTTTTGATACCGATTCTTATTTTATCGGCAATTCAGATATACCTTCTGAGTTTGGTAAAATGAATATGGCTAGTCTTTCTCGTGTATTACTGTCGTATCCGCATACTGCAATCATTATGGAGAGCTATACCGATGCTAATGGTACAGATGCTTTTAATGATCGTTTGTCGTTAAAAAGAGTGGCACAGGTAGCCAATTGGTTAGTATTGAGTGGAGTATCCCCTAATCGTCTTAAGGCATTATGGTATGGGAGGCGTAATCCTGTAGCAAGTAATGATATTGAAGATGGACAGCGTATGAATCGCCGTGTGGAAGTGTTTATTATGCCAAATAAAACCTTGTTTGACAAAATCTCAACTGAAATGCGTGTATCAGGTACTAACTGACAAGGCCAGAGTATTGTATAAATTATACTCATACTCTAGCCCGAAAATGCTATTACAAAATTTGACTTAGTCCAAAAGTAAGTACAAAGAGAAGTGTTGTTAAAGCCATTCTTTTTAAAAATGGATCAATCTGAGCAGGTGTTTGTCCTTGAGAAATACCACGACCAATTTTTATTAATAAAGGAAGAGTAACAACAAACAGCCAATGAACCCAATTATTGCCTGACTCGTTGATTAATGTGTAAACTACAGCACACAAAAAGCCAACAATCAAAAGCCCCCAGTGATATATAACCGCCTTTTCTTTTCCTAACCTTACAGGAATTGAATTTTTCCCTGTTTTAGTGTCTGATTCTATATCTCGGATATTATTGATATTCAGGACGCCAACTGCAAATAAGCCACATGAACTAGCTGGTAAAAAATTTAACCAATCCAAGTTGTGTGTATATAAAAAGTACGTTCCTAATACCCCAACCCAACCAAAAAATATTAATACCGAAATATCTCCTAAGCCCATATAGCCATAAGGACGTTTGCCAACGGTATAGGTGATAGCCGCAATAATTGATAAAATACCAAGTCCAAAAAAGCCAATAATCGTTTGTGTATTAGTGTCTTTAAGTCCTTCGTAAATCAATAAAGAACCAGATGCCAATGACAATATAGACATGATAATCATAGCTTTGGTCATTTGTTCTCTGGTAATTGCCCCCGTTTGTACGGCACGAGTTGCTACGGTTCTTTCTACGCTATCTACACCACTTACTGTATCGCCGTAATCATTGGCAAAGTTGGAAAGAACTTGCAAAAAAGTAGTGGTAAGCACTGCCAACCAAAAGATTTTCCAAGAAAAAGCATCATGACCTGCTGCCAAGAAGCTTCCCATCAAAATACTCGCAAGTGCCAAAGGCAATGTACGAGGACGAGCCGCCAAAATCCAATTTTTCATTTTTTATATAAAAGTCTTTAAAGTATAAAATAAAACGAAAATAAGTAGAAAAGAATCCCTAGCAACACGCCAGACGATGACTCTTTTTCCAACAAAAATACCGAACATACAGTTACAAAAATAACCTGTACATTCGGTATTTGGATGTTTTTGTTTGAAATAAGTTAATGGGTAAAATAAAATTAATTTTACCCGCAATAGGCATTAAGCTATATGCCGTAAGCAAAAAGTATTTTTAACAAAATCATGAATACAATTTTTGCCTAGTGCCTACGGCTTACTGCCTAAAGCGTGTTTTAAGTTATCAAAAACAATTCATGATTACTTGTTCAACGCATCTTGGAATTCCTTGCTGTTTGGTTTTACGCCAGAAGCAAAAAAGTTTGTTAACTCTCCTTTTTCGTTAATCAAGTATTTGCAGAAGTTCCAACTTGGTTCTTTGTCGTTCCAACCATTCAATTCTTTTGTGGTAAGCCACTTGTACAAATCACATTTGCCTTCGCCTTTTACTACAACTTTTTCAAACATTGGGAATGAAACACCGTAGTTTTTTTGACAGAAAGAAGCAATTTCACTATTTGAGCCAGGCTCTTGTCCACCAAATTCGTTAGCTGGAAAACCTAACACAATTACTTTCGCTTTGTTGGCTTGATAGAAAGCTTCCCAGTCAGCATATTGTGGCGTATAACCACATTTCGAAGCAGTATTAAGGATAATTACTTTTTTACCTTTGTAATCTGCAAGATTTACATCTTTGCCATCTAATGATTTCATTTTGAAATCATAGAGCGTTTTTGCGGCTGCAAATTCAGCGTTCATTGGTCTGCTTTCAATAGAGTTTTTGGTAAAAGGAAGGGCTAATGCACTTAGCAAGCTTCCCACTTTCAAAAGTTTAAGAATCATGACAGTTACGATTGTTAAAAGGATGATAAACAAGGGCTTTTTCATAAAAACTAAAGCTGTAAGTTATCCAAGATTGCTAATCTAATCAAGCGAATAACAGATTTGGAACTGGATATTCGACAAACGGATTACATTCTTGTTGGTACTTTTATACCTAATAACGCCATAGCCTTCTTAATTGTTTCGCCAACTGCTTTTGAAAGCTGTACTCTGAACTGCATAGCTTCTGGACTTTCAGCATTAAAAATGCTCAATTCAGCAAATAAACGGTTATATGACTTTGCCAAATCATAAGCATATTGCGCAATGAGCGCTGGAGAATATTCACGTCCAGCATCGGCAACTTTTCTTGGATATTCGCTCAATGCAAAAATGATTTCACGCTCTACTTCATGTAGGCTTGTGTAGGTACTTGCGTCTTCGATATTGATATTTAAACCTTCTGCTTTTTTCAAAATCGAGCAAATACGTGCGTGAGTATATTGAATAAATGGCCCTGTATTTCCTTGAAAATCAATAGATTCGGCTGGATTGAAAAGCATACGCTTTTTCGGGTCAACTTTCAATAAGAAATATTTTAGCGCACCCATCGCCAACGTGCTATATAATTCCTCAGCTTCTTCGGTAGTAAATCCGTCGATTTTGCCTAATTCATTGGTACGCTCACGAGCGGTATCCTTCATTTCTTGCATCAAGTCATCGGCATCTACTACGGTGCCTTCTCTTGATTTCATTTTACCTGAAGGCAAGTCAACCATTCCGTAACTCAAATGGTAACAACCTTCGGCATAAGGGCGACCTAATTTTTTTAAAATTTTGAATAACACCTCAAAGTGGTAATCTTGCTCGTTACCTACCACATAGAGTGATTTTGACATACCAAAATCCTTGTATTTCAAATCGGCAGTTCCCATATCTTGAGTGATATATACCGAAGTGCCATCTTTACGAAGTACTAATTTTTGGTCAAGACCTTCATCGGCAAGGTCAATCCAAACCGAGCCATCTTCTTTTTGGAAGAAAACCCCAGAGGCTAAACCTTCCTCTACAGTTTCTTTTCCTAAGAGATAGGTATTAGATTCTTTATAGATTTTATCAAAGCTCACACCCATGGTTTCATACGTTTGATTGAAGCCTTCAAAAACCCAATCATTCATTTTTTGCCAAAGAGCTACTACTTCTTCATCGCCTTGTTCCCATTTCAAAAGCATTTCTTGTGCTTCTTTCATCAAAGGTGCTTGCTTTTTGGCATCGTCTTCCGACAAACCTTCAGCTTTCAGCGCTTCTACTTCTACTTTGTAGTGCTTGTCAAACTCTACATAATATTTACCTACCAAATGGTCGCCCTTCATGTCAGCAGAGGCTGGTGTTTCGTTTTGACCAAATTTTTGGTAAGCCAACATCGACTTACAAATATGGATACCACGATCATTTACAAGATTAGCCTTGATAACATTGTATCCATTGGCATCTAAGATTTGAGCTACAGAGTATCCCAAAAAGTTGTTACGAAGGTGACCCAAGTGAAGAGGCTTGTTGGTATTGGGAGAAGAATATTCCACCATGACAGTCTCATCTTTGGTAGGAAGTTTACCAAACGACGCATCACTTTTAAGGTGATTAAAAGTATCCTTCCAAGCAGTATCGGCAATAGAAATATTCAAAAAGCCTTGTACTACATTGAAGGTACTAACAACGGTAGTATTGCTGACCACGTAATTTCCGATGGCATTTCCAATTTCTACTGGAGACTTGCGAAGTGCTTTTACATAAGGGAAAACCACAAACGTGTAAAATCCTTCAAAATCCTTGCGGGTAGGCTGAAGGGCTATAGTTGGTTCGGAAACTTCAAACTCGGCCAAGAGGGCAGCTTGAATACTGTCTTGTAGTATTTTTTCGATATTCATTGCGCTAGGAAAATTTTCCAGTGTTTACTAAAAGGAAGAAAGTGAAGACCATAAAATATGGTAAAAAATCGTGTTTGACGAAGTGTACCTTCTACCGAAGTGCAAAATTAGCCAAAATCCCTTCGATAACCATATCGGAATAAGAAAACCTCTGTGCTTTTTCTTTTTCAGAAACCTTGAAATGTGTAAATTGTAAAATAGATATTGAGAGATAACAATCTGATGTAATGTTTGTTTTCTATTAAAAATGAACCAGTTGTCCGTTTAGTGCTATCATAAACCTTTTACCAATGCTATGAAAAAACACCTTACTATATTCCTTTCTTCTTTTGGGGTTTTTCCTATTGCTAGGAAGAATTTTTGGCGTATTGGCTTTGGGATGCTTTATATGCTATGTTGTTTGGCTAACTTTTCAGTTTGGGCTCAACTAGAAAAGGTCAACGAAGTTGAGTACATTAAAGACTATGGCAAAACGAAGGACTGGTCGGTAATTCCACTCAAAGAAAAAGGCGCTTTAGTAGTTTTTGATAATGCTGAGATATTTGGGAGAAATAGCCAATGGGAGTTTTATAGAATCGATTCTACCCTCAAAGAACAGTGGAATGTTAAATACACGCCTCCAGTAAGAATGGAAAACCTACTGACTTACTCAAATGCTGATTATATGTATTTCTTATTTGCAGAAACCGATGCGGATGATGTTGTCATTACTCGTGTCAATCTGAATTTGGGAGAAATTGATGAATTTAAAGGGAAATTAGTAGGTTTACGAACCATCAGTCATTTCAAGGTATTAGGAAATACAGCCTATTTTGCGGGTACTTATTTCGACAAGCCAGTTGTGATTTCATTTGCTTTTTTTAACGCTACCACAAAAGTTTTATCAGGAATATATGACAAAAATGTGACCATTAATTCTTTAGAGATAGATGAGATACGTAACGAAGTCAACGTAATTATTAATGAAAGAAGAAAAGGTATTTGTAGCATGTCTGTGCTATCTTATTCGTATATGGGCGATTTGCTGAGAACCAATCAAGTGCCGTTGGCTGATCATAAAAATGTCAATTTTGTCAGTGGAAGACTCCTATCTGTGTCGGAACAAGAAACGATTTTGGTGGGTAATTTTTCTACTAACTGTAGCAATTATTCAAAGGGCTTGTATCTGACACATTTTGAAAATGGAGAACAAACAGGAACGACTATGATTGATTTTTCGGAGTTGAGTAATTTTTTTGGATACTTGTCTCCCAAACGTCAGCAAAAACTAAAAGAAAAAATAGTCAGGAAAAAAAATGAAGGGAAGGACACTAATTTTAGCTATTTGCTACAAGTACATGATTTAATAAAAACAGAAAAGGGCGCCTTAGTTTTGGCAGAGGTCTATTATTATTCTCCTAACAATAATAATACCTTAGGTATCTACAATTATGCACCTGTAAGTATTGCACAAGTACAACGTATGCGAGCTAGGGCGGGGCGCTATCGTTATACACACGCTATTGTTTGCGAGTTTACGAAGGACGGGAAAGTACTTTGGGACGATGCCGTATCTTTGGGCTCTCTTGAGGGAAGTGGCTTGGCAGAGCAAGTGCAGGTATCCAAATACAAAGGAGATTGGGTAACTACTTATCTGGATAAAGGAAAATTAAATATTCAAAACTTACATAACGGAACAGGGGCATCAGATAAGGAATTGTTTGAGATAAAGTCTGATATTGAAAACCGCCATGTCGATGAGGAGGCAGAAGTGGCAGCTTGGTATGATAAGTATTTTCTAATTTGGGGAACACGTCAAGTGCCATCTAGAGGCGAAAACACTACAGGTTCTGAGGTGCTTTATATTCGTAAAATGTCCTATGCTCCAGAGCAATCTAGCCCAACTAGCCAAAAATGATATGTTGTATCCTCCATTGAAAACCCCCGAAGAAGGATAGAATGTTGTATCTTTGCGTGAAAATTGAAAAAAAATAGTTTTTCAGAGATGTATTTCATGGAAAACTTTTGCCAATAGAAATCTAAGACTAACATTTATAACAATGGTAGAACTATACAGAGAGGCATTGACACACTTGAAAAAAGGTGATACTTTGCTTTACCCGTCTGATACAATTTGGGGATTAGGCTGTGATGCACGCAACGAAAAGGCTGTAGAAAAAATCTTGTCAATTAAGCAACGGCCTCAAAACAAGGCATTTATTGTGCTTATATCAAAGATTGAACAGTTGTCTGAGTATTTGATTGAAGTGCCCGAAATTGCTTGGAATTTGGTGGAGTTTGCCGAAAAGCCTCTAACAGTTATTTATCCTAAAGGTAAAAACTTAGCGCCCAATTTAATGGGACCAGACGGTAGCGTAGCAATTCGTTTAGTAAAAGATGAATTCTGTAAAGGTTTGGTGCATCGTATGGAAAGAGCGATTGTTTCTACTTCGGCTAATATCTCAGGACAGCCAAGTCCAACACAATTTTCTGACATCGACCAGTCAATTATCGACAATGTAGATTTTATTCTTAAAAATCCTAAAGGGGAAAATCTCAATGCTCAGCCGTCCCAGATTGTTAAGATTGGCATGTACGGAGAGTTTGAGTTTATCAGAAAATAGTTATTGATTATCTGTTAGTATTATCAGTTTTCTATGCTTTGTATGAGCAAGAAAAATGGTAAATCCCAATAGACAATTGATTCAAAGCGATACACTTTGTTCAAATGTCATCAGAGAATGGAAAGAAGGGAGCAATAGCTTCAGGGTCTTTTACAAAACAATTTTATGAATTTTACAGAAACTTTAAATAATAATCCCATCTTCCAATTGGTGGCTAATTCGGCTCAACAGTTGAATGTACGAGCCTTTGTTGTAGGTGGGTTTGTACGTGATTTAATTTTAAATCGTCCTTCAAAAGACATTGATATTGTGTGTGTGGGTTCGGGGATTGAGTTGGCCGAACTAGTAGCCAAAAATTCTGGACGAGATGACACTTACTTGTCAGTATTCAAAAATTTTGGAACGGCAATGATACGTATTGATGATTGGGAGGTCGAGTTTGTAGGTGCAAGAAAAGAGTCATATCGTAGCGATTCTCGTAAACCAATTGTAGAGGATGGTACTTTAGAGGACGATCAAAATCGTAGAGATTTTACCATTAATGCTATGGCTATATCGTTGAATGTTAATGATTTTGGTCAGTTGTTGGATCCGTTTGATGGTGTTTCTGACTTGAGAAGAAAAATTGTTAAAACACCACTTGAGCCAGGCATTACTTTCTCTGATGATCCCTTGCGAATGATGCGTGCAGTACGTTTTGCAACACAATTAAATTTTGATATTCATCCCGACACATTTGATGCTTTGTTGTCGATGAAAGACCGTATTTCGATTATCTCGAAAGAACGTATCACCGAAGAACTAAATAAAATTATTCTTTCAAAAGTACCTTCTTACGGTTTTAAGTTATTGGATTCTTGCGGATTGTTGCAACTAATATTTCCTGAATTCTGTCAATTAAAGGGTGTAGAAACAGAAGAAGGAAAAGGGCACAAAGATAACTTTTACCACACTTTGCAGGTATTGGACAATGTCGCCAAAAAATCGGATGACCTTTGGACTCGTTGGGCAGCTATTTTACACGATATTGCCAAACCCGCTACTAAGCGTTTTGATAAGAAAAAAGGATGGACTTTTCATGGTCATGAGGAGTTAGGCGCCAAAATGGTAAAACCGATTTTTACCAATATGCGTTTGCCTCTCAATGAGAAAATGCGTTATGTTAAAAGCTTGGTTCGCTTACACTTACGACCAATTGCCTTGTCGAAAGAAACCATTACAGATTCTGCTTTGAGAAGACTACTTTTTGAGGCGGGCGAAAATTTGGAGGGATTAATGATTTTGTGTCGTGCAGATATTACTTCCAAAAATGGTGAAAAAGTAAAACGCTACCTACGTAATTTTGATATAGTTGAAATTAAGCTGAAGGAGGTAGAAGAAAATGATAAGCTACGTAATTTTCAACCAGTTATTACAGGTGAGATTATTATGGAAACTTTTGGTTTGACGCCCTCAAAAGAAGTAGGAATCATTAAAATAGCTGTTCGTGAGGCGATTATCGAAGGACAAATCGAAAATACTATGGAATCTGGTATGCCATTTATCCTTGAAGAAGGTCGCAAATTAGGTTTGAGTCCCAAATTGTAAGTTTTTGGTGGTAGGCTTTAGGTAATGTCGAGTTATTGCCTAAAGTCTATTACTCGTTGTATAAAACTATTTTGAATTCTATCATCCATATATCACTTCCACACAATTTGTTCCCCCGAACAAACATTTGAATCTTCTGAATTGTAGGCCACATATTTAAACAAACTCCTTGCTCAATGAAGACTTCCAGATTGTGGATATTCTCACTATTGCTACTGTTTCCCTGTCTTCTTTGGGGACAAATGACCGTTTTACATCCTTTCAATCGTCTGATTTTACAAAGAAACCTCTTTAATCAAGCAGATTTGGTGATTAGTGGCTATACCAATGTAGCCGCTACCAAAATAGAATATCAGCTTGTAGAAATAGGCAAGCCAGCCAAGGGATGGCAGATACTCGCAAGCAATGTTTTAAATCATGAATTTTCTGGAAAAGTAAAAGTCAATGCTGGTTTTTATGACCTTTATATACGTGCTTGGGTCAATAGTACGATTATCGATGAAAAAATCATTGAGCAAATTGGAGTAGGTGAGGTATTCTTGATTGCTGGACAATCCAATGCAATGGGGGTACAAGGGCTAGGCTCAAAAGATGCTTCTGAAAGAGTAATTGTAATTAATGATTTGAATAAGTATTTAGATGAAAAAGAGAACCTAACAATTGCTTCTAATGAGCCTATGCGACTACATAAAATGGAAAGAGCTTTGGCTAATACTAATATGTATCCATCGGGGGAGTCGTCATGGTTGTGGGGCGAGTTAGCAGACAAAATTGTTCAAAAATATCAAGTCCCTGTTTTTCTGTTAAATTGTGGTTGGGCGGCAGCTACTTCTGAAAACTGGAGTAAGTCTGCCAATGGAGAATTGGCTTATAATCAATATGTCAATAAAAATTGGCCTAACCAACAGCCTTATACAAATCTAAAAAACACGCTACAATATTTGGCTTCGCATACGGGTCTTAGAGCTGTACTATGGATGCAAGGCGAGTCTGATGCAGCTCATAATCAGACTTCTGCACAAAATTATGAGGCCAATGTGAAGAATTTAATTGAAAAATCTCGACAAGTTTTTGGCTACAATATACCTTGGTCAATTGCCCGTTCGACAGTTTCGAGCCGTAATGAATGGGCTGATTTGGTTATTAAAGGGCAGAATTCAATCATCAAGAATGTACCAAATACTTTTGCTGGCCCTGAAACAGATACTATTCAAAATCCCAGACCTATTACTCATGGGCATTTGGAAAATGTCAAAAATGGTATTCAGGGATTGACATTGGCAGCCACAGCATGGATGCGTACAATGGATACGACGTTTTTCAAAAAAGCAGTTCCCTATCAACCGCAATCTACACTGGTACCTAGGCTATTACCAGCACACTTACCATTTGGGCGAAATTTTGCGATTTATTTTCAAGGAATTACCAATCAAAATAAAATCTATCGAGTAGAACTTTTGGATAAGGATGGAAAATTTGTTGCGCAAATAGGTCAAGGAACAAGTAATCCAATTGTTGTCAATATTCAAAATGTGTCTCCTCTCGAAGTATATCGTTTGCGAATTGTTTCTGATGCTCCATTTTTGCAAAGTACGCTTTCAAATACTTTCACTTTGTCTGGAAGTTGGACGCCCTTAAATCAATTTACATTAGTCGAAAAAATAGATTCTCTACAGTTAAACTGGTCGTACGTAGAGGCATATTCTCCATCAAAAATCACAGTACAATATAGTAACAATCAACAAAGCTTTACGGATGTGTACACCGAAAACGCTAATAATACCTTGGAAGGAAAGTGGACAGTGATTCGCCCGAAAGAAGTATTTTCTTACTATAGATTAAAATTGATATTAGCCGATGGGTCGATAGTTTATACTGATACAAAATTAGTGATTGATTATTCTCAGGTTTTGGGAGTTGAAAACCCTAATTTATCGGTAAAAATCTTTCCGAATCCTACAAGTACCTATTTTGTGATTCAGGGAGTGAATGATGTCAGACAACTACAACTTTTTTCCAGTAATGGACAAGAAATTGTTGATATTAAATCGAATAGAGTAGGGGATGAATATGTAGTAGAGTTTTCAGAGACTATTCAGAATGGGACTTATTTGTTGAGGTTGCAAATGGCTAATAATCAGACATTATATCAGAAAATAATGATTCTAAAATAAAAAAAATAAACTTTCATATCGTTTTCTCAGTAACAAGATGAACTGAGAAAACGATATGAAAGTTGCATATAAAAATTTTGTAGCGAAATTACACCGACATAATATCTTTTTCTTTCTCTACAAAAATAGCTTCAACTTTTGCAATGTAGTTATCTGTAAGTTTTTGAACACGCTCTTCACCAGTTTTAACAGCATCTTCTGATACACCGTCGTTTTTCAACTTACGAATAGAATCATTCGCTTCTTGACGAACTTTTCTAACGTTTACCTTAGCTGTTTCGATTTCAACTCTTGCTTTTTTTACCAATTCTTTACGTCTTTCCTCAGTCATTGGGGGCAAGTTCAAACGAATAACTTCGCCATCGTTCATAGGCGAAAGACCGATATTTGAGTTGCGGATAGCCTTTTCGATTTCTGCAATCATTTTTTTCTCAAAAGGCTTCACTACGATTGAACGAGCATCAGGAATTGCAATAGACGCAGCACCTGTAAGAGGAGTCATCATACCATAGTATTCCACCTGAATCCCGTCGAGCATAGCGGGAGTTGCCTTTCCTGCACGAATCTTGGCTAATTCAATAGTTAGGTGCTTCATAGCGCCATCCATTGTTTCTGTGGCAGCATCAAGATAAAATTCTATTTCTTCCATTTGTTGTAATGAGTGGGTTGTGAAATTCAAATAGTTCGCTAGAGACTTTCAAAAAAAATCGGACAGCTCCAAGGTAAAACTACTTTGGGCTATCCGATGTTTGAATGCTATTTATTAGCTAATAAGAGTTCCTACATCTTCACCTTGAACAAGCTTAGTAAGATTGTCGGGTTTGTTCATATCGAACACGATGATTGGGAGTTTATTTTCTTGGCAAAGCGTAAACGCTGTTGCATCCATAATTTTCAGACCTTTACCTAAAGCCTCAGAGAATGAAAGCTGAGCATAGCGTGTAGCAGTAGGGTCTTTTTCTGGATCGGCAGTATATACACCATCTACACGAGTTCCTTTTAATACAACATCAGCTTCGATTTCGATAGCACGAAGTGCTGCTGCTGAGTCAGTTGTAAAATAAGGGTTACCAGTTCCGGCACTAAGGATAATAATTCTTCCTTTTTCGAGGTGGCGAATAGCACGACGACGAATCATTGGTTCACAAACTGCTTCGATTTTGATGGCAGTCATCAAACGTGTAAACATTCCATGCTTTTCTAATGAAGCTTGAATTGCCATACCATTGATTACTGTAGCCAACATACCCATGTAATCACCTTGTACACGGTCAATACCAACTTTGGCAGCACTTGCGCCACGGAAGATATTACCGCCACCGATTACAATTGCAACTTCGACACCTAAATCGTGTATTTTCTTGATTTCTTGGGCATATTGCTCCAAAATTGAAGGTTCGAGAACTTCGCCATCCGAACTGAGGGCTTCACCTGAAAGCTTAAGAAGAATTCTTTTGTACTTGGGTTTGTCCATGAGAATTTTTTTTTTCGGTCGCAAAGATAAACAAAGTTTTTTAGTTTGGAATAGCCCCGATTTGAAGTTCAGTGATTTTTATCTTTCTCTACACCGTATATGGGCTATTACCTAACGGCTTAGCGATTTGCGAACTCGCATGCACACAAAAATAGCCCAATTACTCAAAATATGTAATTGGGCTATTCAGTATTTATCAAAAGTGTTAGTAAATGGTTGAATTCACAGGTATTAGGTCTGATTTTATTCAAATTCAATCATTACTTGATTCTTTTCAACATTTTCACGTGCAGCTACTTTAATCGATTTTACTTTTCCGTCACCTGTAGCTTTTAGTACATTTTCCATTTTCATGGCTTCCAGAATCAATAAAGTATCGCCTTTTTGGACAGAATCCCCTACCGAAACTTTAATGTCGACCACTAAGCCTGGCATTGGCGCTTTGAGGTCATTCACTTTTGAGGAAGCCGCATTGCTCATCCCTAATTGGTCTAACAAAATATCAAAACGGTCTTTTACGCCAACAGTGTAAACGGAGTTATTGATTTTTAGGACAAAACTTTTACTTGCATAATCAGCTTCGATTACTTCAGCATTAAACGAACGGTTATTGTACAAAATACTGAAATTACCGTCTTGTGTCTTGGCAAAATCCCAGTCAAATGGCGCTCCATTTAGGAGGGTTTCGGTAGCATTTTGTTGAATATCGAAAGTCTTATTATTTACACTTGCTTTTAACATGGCTCCTTTAATTTTGTTTTGTTACGAACTTTTATTGACCAAATATACACCAACTAAAATAATTGACATACCTAAATAGTGCTCAATAAGTATAGCTTCGTGGTCGAGCGCCCCCCATATCATTGCAACAATTGGAATTAGATAAGTAACCGAGCTGGCCAAAACTGCTGAAGTCATCTGAATCAGTTTGTTAAACAATACCATTGCTATGGCAGAACCCATCACACCAAGCAAGGCTGCATAGCCCAAAGCTGGCAAGGCTCCATCTTGAGAAAGCCTGTCTACAAAATCTGTACTAAACAAAACTACACCTGATACAGGACCAATAGTCATAAATATACAACTGGTAATGACCAATGAGTCTAGCCCGATATTAGTAAGATATTTTTTGGTAAACTGTAGATTGATGCCGTATAAGAGAGTTGCCAAAATAACCAATAACGCGTACAAGTTGATGGAGATTTTTTCTTTTCCTGCCAAAACCAAAATTAGAGCACCCACAAAGCCAAGAATAATACCATAGAATTGTCGTTTTGTAATGCGATTTTTGAAAAATAATCCACCAATAATAAGAGTAAACAAAGGAGTTGTTGAGTTTAATGCTCCTGAAATGGCACTATCTAGCTTTGTTCCTGCCAGAGAGAAAAGAAAGGCAGGAAATAGATTCCCTAAGCACCCCACAATCAGAAATTTATACCAATCTTTAAAAGGAATTTTTTTGAGATTGTATAAAAAAATAGGGACAAAAAAGCAAAACGCCGAAAAGATTCGCAGTGAACCTACTTGTGATGCTTGAAATACATGAAGACTTTTTTTGACAAGGATAAAAGAACTACCCCAGACCAAGGCTAATAATATTAACAAAAACCAAGCGATGGCAGAAGTAGATTTGGTAGTAGTGTTGCTCATAAGAAACAATGTTGAATGAAGCTTTGACTATACATATCGTACAGCAAAACAGTTAGTAATGACAAGTTAATGCTTTTTTAACAACTAAAAATTGAAATAGAGTTTCCGAAATTTGAAAAAGAAAGAAATACGAGAAAGGAAGTCAAGATAGGAGAAGCAAGAACTACTGAAAAATAGGTCAATGAAACTTAAAACCTTGGACAATCGGTGCCTTTGCGAGTGCGGGAAGGAAGCTTTAGTCCACTTTTAAAACAACTAGTAATTCCCATTTGAAAAATTATCCCACTGTTATGAGAAGAGGAGGATGTTCCGATTTCGAAGTGAATACCAACAAAGGAACGAACCATAACCCTGATACCCAAAAGAATACCGACAGATGGCGCAAATTGTTTTTGATAATAATCACCTCCAATCATCGCTCCAAAATAAGGGTCTATATTGGCTTCATCAGAATTGATTAATTCTCCAAAGTGTTGATATCCTCTAAAACTAAGTTGCTTAAAATCTGAAAATTCTGAGGTGAATTGAGTGTACTGAATACCTAGTCCATAGTAGGGGCTTTTGGTTATACGTTTTTCGAGTCCGATACAAAAGAGTTGCGGACTGTTTTCGAGAATGCGTGTGGATTTATCCTTGTTTAGGTCGGAGCCATGGGCAAAGTAAAGATAGATAGGATGTAGTTGTTGCGCCGCAAGTATATGACTCAGCCCTATAAGGATAAGGGTTGATAGTATTATCCTTTTCACAGGTTCAAAAATTTCTACTTAGGATGGATTCTTGGTTACAGAGAGTATGATTATTTAAGTTCATACTCTCTAAAATAACGATACAGGCAAAAACTATACCGAATTACTCTACAACTAGCTCTCCTTGAGCATAGAATGCTTGTACATTGGCTAATATTTCTAAGATTTCATCATAACTAAAAGCAGTTACGAGACGCATTCTAAATTCTTTGAAATGAGGAATCCCCTTAAAGTAATTGGCATAGTGGCGGCGCATTTCGACGATTCCTACATGGTTACCTTTCCAGCGAATACTAAAGTCGAGGTGATGTTTACATACATCTATTCGGTCTTGAATGGAAGGTAGTGCTAAGTGCTCGCCCGTTTTTAAGAAATGTTTGATTTCGTTAAAAATCCAAGGATATCCAATTGAGGCACGCCCAACCATGATACCGTCGACACCGTAACGATTCTTATACTCCAAGGCTTTTTCAGGAGAATCAATATCACCGTTTCCAAAAATTGGAATTTTAATACGTGGGTTTTCTTTGATTTTGCCAATCAAAGTCCAATCTGCTTCTCCTTTGTACATTTGTACACGTGTACGCCCATGAATAGTCAAGGCTTCGATACCAATATCTTGTAGTCTTTCGGCTACTTCTTGGATATTTTTGGTAGATTCGTCCCAACCCAAACGAGTTTTTACAGTCACAGGCAAATGCGTGGATTCTACCACGGCCTTGGTCATTGCTACCATTTTAGGAATATCTTGCAACAAAGCCGCACCTGCACCTTTACAGGCTACTTGTTTGACAGGACATCCATAATTAATGTCAATCAAATCTGGACCTGCTTTGGTGGCAATTTCTCCACAAGCACGCATCGTTTCAATATCTGAGCCAAAAAGCTGAATGCCAATTGGTCGTTCGTACTCAAAAATATCCAATTTTTGTACTGACTTTGCCGCATCACGAATCAAGCCCTCCGAGGAAATAAACTCAGTGTACATTAGGTCGGCTCCGTTGGCTTTGCAAACCGCTCTGAAGGGAGGGTCAGACACGTCTTCCATCGGGGCAAGTAAAAGTGGAAACTCACCTAAATCTATATTTCTTATCTTTGCCATATTCAATTCTTGCCTGCAAGTGCTAGGTTTTGGTAAATTCCTATAACAAACAGCCTTTTAGAATTATCAAACTCACAATTTTGCTGTAAATTTACAACCAATATGGCACAATTTGATACTTTTTCGTCACAAACTGACAGACCCCTTTTCGCTAAAGTTTTGATTTTGTTTGGATTAACCCTTGTTTTTCTGGCGGTTGGTTCGGCAATTGGGCTAGCTATTTTCTCTAATATGACTGGTGTGCCAATGGCGCAATTCGCTACATTTCAGGCTAATCCTGAGCATTATCCTGATGCGTGGTATGCCATGATGCTCTTGCAAGCGCTTAGTACGCCTATTCCTTTTATTCTTTCGGCCTTAATTTATTGGAAGTATGTCGAAAAAAAGGAAATTAATCAGTGGTATCAACGCCAACCTGCGATATTAGTTTGGGGTATGGTGCTAGTATTGGTGATAGGTTTTATGCCCTTCGACTCGTTGTTTATAGAGTGGAATAAGTCAATTCAGCTACCGAATGCCTTGAAAGGGCTAGAGCAATGGATGCAGGAAAGCGAAGAGGCAGCTAAAAAAATCACTTTGTATTTTACTGATTTTAAGTCGTTTCCTCAATTTGTTGTGGCGCTTGTGGTAGTTGCAGGAACGGCTGCTATTAGTGAAGAGTTACTTTTTAGAGGGGTTTTACAAAATATATTACTCAAAAAATGGAATAATCCTCATTTGGCTATTTGGGTAGCAGCATTTTGGTTTAGCTTTATCCATTTTCAATTTTATGGATTAATTCCTCGAATGTTACTTGGAGCCATGTTTGGATATTTGTACTATTGGTCGGGAAGTTTAAGTTTGCCGATTTGGGCACATTTTGTGAATAATGGTTTCACGATTTTGATGAGCTATTTGTATAAAATTGGCGTTTTAGAAATAAATATTGTGGAAACAGATTCTGTACCTTTGACTACAGCCTTTGCTTCGGCATTGGCATCGGTGTTGATTTTTAGGAAAATTTATCAAGATACCGCTTTGAAAATTGAATAGTGAGTCAGTTGGACATCATAAGGGTAAATATTATCGCTGAATTATGAATGTAAAATGCTGATAATTAGAAATTCACAATTCATAACTCACAATTCAGCACTAATATTGAGTTTATAAACCATTTGAAATAATGAACGATTGGCAGAAGATATATGTGTCTGATAGTCCTTTCAAAACAGATTTGGCGAAAGCCTATTTAGTCGAAGAACATCAGATAGAAGCAGTTGTGATTAACAAAAGAGATAGTTCGTATCTATTGGGTGTATGTGAGCTATATGTACCTGCTAGTCGTGCCACTTTGGCGAGGTTTTTATTAGAAAATGAAGGCGGTTTTCAGGATTCGCTTCAATAAAACACAAAGCCTTTAGTTTACAAGAAGATAATTTATGCTTACTTAAAACTTAAGAAGCTATTCTAAATGAAATTTTAAATTTATTAAAGAAAAGGATGAAGGAAAAATTACAGGGTATGTCCAATCTTCAGCAACGTGTGATTGCTGCGGTCATTGCAATTCCATTTTTATTGTTTTGTATTATTTATAGCGACTGGACTTTCTATGTCTTATTTGCTTTGATTTCGGTATTGGCTCAATTAGAGTTTTACAAATTGCTAGGTTTGGATGGCAACGAGCCATTGACGTATTATGGTACTTTTTGTGGCTTTGTGCTCGTAACAGTCACTTTTTTGATTGAAAAAGGTATTATTCCTTACGAAGATTATTATGTATTGTCTCCGCTGATGGCTTTGATATTTTTTATAAAGCTTTACAAATCGGAAGATGAAAAGCCATTTAAGAATATCGCTTACACATTTTTAGGGGTAATATATGTTGCTTTGCCTTTTGCCTTAATTATCATTTTGGCTTTTTTAACACCAGATTTCAAATTTAGCTGGCAGCGACCTTTAGGTTGTTTGTTCTTACTTTGGGCGAGTGATACAGGAGCGTATTTTGCGGGTACAAAATTTGGCAAAACTAAATTGTTCGAAAGAGTTTCGCCTAAAAAATCGTGGGAGGGAAGCATCGGTGGTTTTGCAGCAGCTATGTTGATTGCATTTGTATTGACTCAATATTTCGATGATTTACAAGATTGGCAGTGGTATGTATGTGGCGCTATTATCGTAGTGGCTGGTACGTATGGCGACTTGGTTGAATCGCTTTTCAAAAGAAGTATTAAAATCAAAGATTCGGCCTCTACAATCCCAGGTCATGGTGGATTTTTGGATAGATTTGACGGTTTGTTATTATCGGTACCATTTATCATTACATTTTTGAAAATGTTTTAATTATTATAAACAATACAAAAAGTGCCAATGTTTCATAAAAAGAACATTGGCGCTTTTGCTTTTATAGGGGTGGATCATATAGATTTCTTAGTATTTTTTGTAAAAGAGAATTTACGTAAAAGATTAAATCTTATTGAGATTAGATTGAACTTAGATCTGAAAAAGGTGCTTTACTTTTGTGAGGTAATTCCGTATTTTAGTGTTGTAAATAAATATAGTGTTTTGGTAAAACGTTAAAAACTGTTAAACCAATACAGGACTACAAGGTCTAATCCTTTAAATTGTATAAGTTTGCGTATTCAATCCGTTGAAATTTCAAATTAAATATTATACCATGCGATTAGCATTTAGATATATTACCATACTAATACTCTTGGTGACAGGATTTTCTGTTAAGACTTTTGCTCAGGGGCAAGATAAGAGTGTTATTTTTTCGGGTAGGGTTGTTGCGGACCGTAGTTCTGAATTTTTGCCAAGTGCTTACGTTTTTAACCCAAATTCAGGAAGAGGTACTTTGACTGATAACTTAGGTAATTTTGCCTTGTATGTATATCCTGGTGATACGATTCAGTTTTCGTATGTGGGGTATAAAAAGCGATATTATGTAATTCCTAGAGAGGTAGAACAAACGCATCAGGCTTATGTGCGTATGTCCGAAGAAACCAGAATGTTGGCGGAGGTAAGGGTATATCCATATAGCACAGAAGAAGATTTTAAAAAGGCGTTTCTAGAAATGCAGTTGGATAATCAGGCAGGTCGTAAGGCATTAGCGAAGAATTTGGAACAATCAAAGTTGAATGTGTTAGCGCTAAAAGCAGGCTTGAGTGGGGCTGGTAATTTCCGAAACTTCTCTGACCAAATGACTTACAGTATGGCCAACCGTAACTTTATTTCGAGCCCTTTAATGACCTTAACAAACCCATTTGCATGGGCACAATTTATTCAATCAATCAAGCGTGGTGATTTGAAAAAAGATGATTATAAAAAGGCTTATGAGGATGCCCCAAGCGAAGGAGTAAGTCGTCAGAAAATTATGAAAGAAATTAAGTCTGGGGGCGGAGGTCAGTAATATTGAGTGAATTGTGATTTAGTGAATGGGTTATTATTTTTAGATTGAAATTTCACCAGTATAGATGCATTGTGTTAAGCATTCAAACTGTTTAAGTTTTAGAGAAAAAAGGTGCTTAGTTTGAGTTTATCGCATTCAACGTTTTAGTAAACAATACGATTCTTGACCATGATTTCATTTAGCGGGTAAATTTATTAATCCGTCATAAAATGTTTAAATAGTTTCATTATCAAAAAAGCGGTTGGAAATTATTTTTCCAACCGCTTTTTTGATATGCTATATCTGACTCGGCTCAAGACGTAATCATTGCGTCTCTACTGGTGAATTTCTTCTTAAAATAATCACTCATTCACTCACTCTCAATTCACACAATGAACTAGGGGTGACTCATGTTGGCGCTAGTCACACATTCTCTACAAAAACTTAACCTCAATTCTTCTATTAAGCTTTCTGTTTTCGTCTGAAGTATTGGGTACATAAGGCTTTGTTTCGCCGTATCCTTCTGCTTTAATTTTATTACTCGGAATACCTTTATTGACTAAATAATTCATCACTTCTTTAGCTCTTTTTTGTGATAAAACTAGATTGTCGGCATCTTTGCCTACATCGTCGGTATGCCCCGATATTTCGACTGAAAGCATAGGATTACTTTTTAGGAGAACTACTAATTTGTCAAGCTCAGTGGCAGATTGAGGTTGTAAATCCCACTGATTCGTCGCAAAGAAGATATTGTTCAAAATTTCTTTAGCATCTTTTTGAATAGGTTCAAGGCTGATATTTAATACTTTGTCGAGTGCGTGAGTTTGGCTGAAATCAAAATGAAGGCTTTTGAAAAAATACCCTTGTTTATTCACAAATAAGGCATATTCGCCCGAAGTATTTAATACCGAAATATACTGACCCGTTTGGGCATCAGAGATAAATTTTCCGACCGTTTGTGAAGGGTTTAAGGCTACTAATTCTAACTCTGCGGAAAGCTTTTGCTGTGTTTTAGCATCAGTTATCGTGCCTTTAAGATACGTTGTAGCTTGGATTTTGGCTTGTAATGAGCTGGGTAAAGTGATTTCTACGAGCTTAGATTTTTTATATCTTTCTCCTGTATCTTGTTCTAATGAGTAGTATCCTTTTTGTCCATCGGCAGTAATAAATAAGGCAACTTGGTCGTCCTGGGTGTTGATAGGATAGCCTAAGTTTTGAGGTGTAGTCCAACTAACCCCTTGCTTTTGAGACATAAATAAATCTAAGCCACCCATGCCTGCGTGCCCTTCAGAACTAAAGAATAGCGTTTGTCCATTGGCATGAATAAAAGGCGATAAGTCATCTTCTGAGGTATTGATGGTATTCCCTACATTTTGGGCCTTTTGCCATTGCCCTGTCGAATCTTGCTTACTAACCCAAATATCTCTTTTTCCGATACTTCCTCTTCTGTCAGATACAAAATATAAAGTTCTTCCATCGGCCGAAAGAGACGGTTGAGAGTCCCATTCGCCTGAGTTGACAGCCTGCCCCATATTTGCGGGCTTTGTCCAGTCGTTGCCATCTCTATAACTCACAAACAGATCACAACTTCCTAAGCTATTACGTCCTCCGCAGGCCGTAAATACCAACGTTCGACCATCGGCAGCAATACTGGCGGTTCCTTCATTTTGTGAGGTATTGATTAGTTCTGACAAACTTTGTGCTTGTTGCCACTGACTATTTGTCCATTTAGAAACATATAGATTCTCGTCACGATTGCTATAATTCTGTGCCGTGAATATCAATGTTTCTTTATCGGCAGTCAGAGTAGGAAAATACTGTGTGTCGAAAGCATTAATGGTATTAGGCAAGGTAAGGGGTTTTATATCGAGCGGCTGCTCAAGGGCTTTTAAGGCAAATTCGGCATTGGCGATACTTCTTTTGATTCGTTGAATAGTAAGGTTATTAGCTGGAGGAATTTTGGGAAGTAGTAATTCGAGGTAAGCTTTGGCTTTTTGGTACTCACCTTTTCGCATGTATAAACTGCCTAAAAATTGTAAGGCATTATTGGCAACACCAGCTTCGGGATTAGCATTATAGCTTTTTTCATAATTCAAGATTGCATTGCCAAACTGGCGATTTTGTTCGTACAAACGACCCAATTGGTAATAAGCTTCGGCAAAAAGGTTGTCTCGCTCAATAGCCTCCTCAAATTGTTGAAAAGCCTCATCAATTTTTCTTTCTTGCAAAGCCTGAAGTCCATCCTGATAGGCATTAATGGCCTTTTTATTAGTAGTAGAAAGATTTTGCTGAGCAGATACCTCGCTCATGATGAAGCATAAAAAGCAACCCAAAAGTGTCCAAAATCTAAAGGTATTCATAGTTGTTATAAGTAATAGGACAATGTTAAATAAAAAAGCCTGTCAGATGATTCATCCAACAGGCTTTTGTTTTTGACCTTACGGAATGTTCATAAATTTATGAACTTGTAACGAAATTCTCCACTTTGGATTGTCTTTTATGTATTCAATAATCAGCGGAAGAATTGTTTCTGATTTACTCCATTCGGGTTGGAGATACAAAAGGCATTCTGGAGCCATTTGTGCGGCATAGCCTTCGGCCCATTCAAAGTCACTAGGATGAAAAATAACTACTTTTAATTCATGTGCTTTTTCGAAAATGGCTGGATTAGGAGCTTTGAATTTTTTGGGCGAAAAACAAATCCAATCCCAATAACCTGTCACAGCTTCGCACACACCTGATGTTTCGATATTGGTTTGAATACCTGCATTATGAAGTGCATTTGTGAGCTCATCAAGTTGATGCATTAAGGGTTCACCACCTGTGATTACGGCCAATTTGCCTGGGTGCTTGGCTGCTTCAGTTACAATTTCATCTAATGTCAATTGTGGGTGTGCATTTACATCCCAAGATTCCTTTACATCACACCAGTGACAGCCAACATCACACCCGCCCAATCGGATAAAATAAGCGGCTTTTCCTTGGTAATACCCTTCTCCTTGTAGCGTATAAAATGCTTCCATCACTGGAAGAGTATTCCGTTTTATATTTTCTTCAATAATTGTCATATTTCTTATGCTCAGTAGTTTACTAATTAGTTTGTTATTAATCAAATGTACATATATGGCAAAATTACTCAACAATATCCCCAATCATAGCTTGTAATATTCCCAATTGACTAGAACCCAAGTGACAGTATTTGTGATAATTGCCCTTATAATAATTAACCAAAGCAGGAATAAAACGCTTGTATCGTGGTTTGAAAGGCAATTCAGCTCTTAAGTTATAGTGCTCAAATGCTCTGGCGAGAGGGTCTAACTCTTCAATTTTATGAGAGGTGTTTTCTAAGATATAGTCTATTATTTTTTTATAAAAAAGCGCTTTTGACAAGAATGGTCCAATTTTTTCGGTTTTAGGACGTGTAAAACGATTTTTTAAAGTTACCTTTTCTTGCACAATAGACTCATAACTTTTAGCTCCAACCTGTTGGGCTGGGTGTTGGCGATACCATATCAAATCTTCATTAATAAAGTCGATGGAGTTGGTAATAGATGCCAACATAGCAATCCAACCGTCATGGATAAAATCCTTATCTATTTGTGTTGGAAATGGGATAACTTCGCTGACAAAGCTTTTTCGAAAGCACATAGTGCAACCAGTAACACGATTTCCTGCCATCAAAATCTCAGTTGAATGACCATTTTTCCAACGTTGTAATTCATGTTCATAAAGGTTAACTGTTTCCCACATTTTCTTGCCCAAGCTATTCAAGTTTTCATCGACTAATAAGGCATTAGAAAACAAAACGTTTGTCTTGGGGTGTTGCGTCATGTACTTGCTCATTACCTCCAATTTGGTAGGAATCCAAAAGTCATCTTGGTCACAAAGCATAATTAAATCACCTGTACATAACGAAACTGCTCGCTCAAAGTTTTTGACTGTGCGCAATGCGGGCTTATTTTCATAAATATGTATTGGAAAGGGGGCTTCTATCGAACGAATTATTTCAAGGGTATCATCCGACGAATTATCATCACAAATGATGATTTCACTAGGTTTGAGTGTTTGATTGATTAAACTAGTGATTTGTGTTTTGATATACTTACTACCATTATAAGTACAAAGTGCTATCGAAATGGTGGGTACGTTCATTTTAATAAAGTCTTTCTACTAAAATACAATTAGTGTCAGTCTGTTTATGGGTTATTAGTGGAAAAGAGATTTATACAGGGCTTAGCTTATCGCAATCAGTTGTTTAGCAAGAATTATGTTATTGAAAATTAAGCTTGATACTAGTTAAATTAGAATTGCAAATTTACAGATAACTTCCGATTTTATCATGCGGATTTTATAAATAGCCCAAACCGTTTACTAAAAGGGTAAATTTGTAATCAAATACATTGTTACTTCTGCTTGTACCTACTTTTGTATTTACATTGCTAAATGTATATCAAATTGAAGGATATTTTAGGCTAAAATCCTATAGGATTGTACTTTTTACAAAAAAACTTTTCTTAAATCTTCGAGTGTCCTTTTATCGTTTTTTACTAAAGTTTAATGGTTTTCTTTTGTTTAAGCTTTTATCTAAATGTAATTATTCTGAAAAAAGTAAAAACTCTTCTAAAATATGTGCTTTTTGAGTCTGCTGTGATTTGGTCACTTGATATATTTTTTATAGACTTTTCAAAATCTATACGCTAATTTCGCCACTCTTTTATTCATCTAAAACTAATAAACTGGCGTATAACGTAAGGATACCAAGCGTAATGCCTAACGTTCGATACTTCACAAGATCGAGCACTTTTTTAACTTAAGATTATCCTCACGGGATTGTCGCCCAATCAACATGAAACAAAAATCTATTCGCAAGCAAGATGCCTTGGATTATCACTCCAAAGGCAGGCCAGGAAAAATTGCAGTTGTTCCGACCAAAGAAACAGAAACACAGCGTGACCTTTCACTGGCCTATTCTCCAGGTGTTGCAGAACCCTGTATCGAAATTGCCAACAATGTAGAAAATGTTTACAAATACACTGCTAAAGGAAACTTAGTAGCGGTGATTTCGAATGGTACTGCTGTACTCGGACTTGGGAATATTGGCCCCGAAGCAAGTAAGCCTGTTATGGAAGGTAAAGGCTTATTGTTTAAAATCTTTGCTGATATTGACGTGTTCGATATTGAGCTAAATACTCAAGATCCAGAAGAGTTGATTCGTACAGTAAAAGTATTGGAACCAACATTTGGAGGGGTAAACTTGGAAGATATTAAATCTCCTGAGTGTTTTGAAATTGAAGAGAGACTCAGACAAGACCTCAAAATTCCTATTATGCACGACGACCAGCACGGAACAGCGATTATTTCGGGTGCTGCGCTCATCAATGCATTGGAATTGGTAAATAAGAAAATTGATGAATGTAGATTCGTAATTTCTGGAGCAGGTGCTGCGGCTTTGTCTTGTGCTAAATTGTACTTGTTATTAGGTGCAAAAATTGAGAATATTTTGATGTTTGATAAGGACGGTTTGGTGCACAAGCGCCGTACCGACCTCAATAAATATGTTGCGCCATTTGCTACCAACACCGAAGGTATCGAAACCTTAGCCGATGCGATGAAAGGTGCTGATGTATTCTTGGGCTTATCGGTGGGTAATATTGTATCGCAAGATATGATTCGCTCGATGGCAAATGATGCTATCGTATTTGCAATGGCCAATCCAACACCAGAGATTTCGTATGAAGACGCTGTAGCTGCTCGTCCAGATATTATTATGGCAACGGGACGTTCGGATTATCCTAACCAAGTAAACAATGTATTAGGATTTCCGTATATTTTCAGAGGAGCGCTTGATGTACGTGCTACAGGAATCGACGAAAATATGAAAATGGCAGCAGCAAAAGCACTTGCTGAACTAGCCAAAAAACCTGTGCCAGATATTGTAAACTTGGCCTACAACGAAAAAAACCTGTCTTTTGGTCGTAACTATATTATTCCAAAGCCTGTTGACCCTCGTTTGATTACAACGGTTTCTATTGCGGTTGCCAAAGCTGCTATGGAATCAGGAATTGCCCAAAATCCTATTACGAATTGGGAAGCTTATGAGCAGGAATTGGCAAAACGTTTGGGATTGGATAACCAGTTGATGCGCTATATCATCAATCGTGCTAAGAGAACGCCAAAACGTGTGGTTTTTGCTGATGCTGAAAACCTGAAGGTATTAAAGGCCGTTCAACAAGCAAAAGACGAGGGTATTTGTATTCCTATTTTGTTGGGAAATGTGCAAAAAATCCAAGGCATTATCGAAGAACATAATTTGGAGCTAGGCGATGTAAGAATTATAGATACTCGTGACCCACAACATACAGACCAATTGAAGCATTACGGTGATATCTTCTTCGAAAAGCGTAAACGTCGTGGCTATAATCAGTACGAAGCTCACAAACAAATGCAGGTACGTAACTACTTTGCTGCTATGATGGTAGAAACTGGTGATGCAGACTGTGTTATTTCTGGTTTGACTCGTAATTACCCGAATGCTATCCGCCCTGCGCTTCAAGTAATTGGTCGCGACGAAGGTGTGAAAAAAGTATCGGGTATGTATATCTTGTTGACGAAAAAAGGACCATTGTTCTTCTCTGATACTACAGTAAACTTCAACCCGAGTGTTGAAGAAATTGTAGAAATTACAGAGTTGACAGCCAAAGCTGTTGAGCAATTCAATATTCGTCCGAGAATCGCCATGTTGACGTACTCTAACTTTGGTACTGCCGATGGTGAAGATGCAGTGAAAATGCGAGAAGCCACAGCGATTCTTCAAAGAAAGCATCCAGATATGATTGTAGAAGGTGAGATGCAAGCACACATGGCATTTGATACTGATTTGGTTCGTGAAAATTATCCATTTTCAAAATTGGCAGAAGAAGGGGCAAACGTATTGATTTTCCCGAATCTTTCGGCAGCAAACATTTCTTATAACTTATTGAAAGAAACAGGGGATATCGAATACATCGGACCAATTTTGCTTGGTTTGCGCAAGCCAGTACACGTATTACAATTAGGTTCGTCCGTTCGTGAAATCGTAAATATGGTGGCTATCGCAGTGGTAGAGGCGCAATCAAAGTAAAACTATTCAGAAAAAAGATATAGATAAACTAGAATATAGACAAAATAAACTCTTATGTTACCGCTTTGAGCAACAAGTTAAAAACAAACATTGCCTTTCGATAAATAGAGGAATTATTTTGCCTAAAGCATTTTTAGATAAAGTGCAATCCTAGATATAACCATAATTAGCAATTGCCTGTAGCTTTTTGTCTATGATCTTTCTTTTGAGTAATAAACTCACTTTGAAGGAAGTTTCGAGGTTTTTTCGGAGCTTCCTTCTTTGTATTTATAGGAATGCTAAAAAATAAACAAACTTACTTAAACAGATTTTTCATCACTTAACTATGTTAATCTTGATTATATCCTAAAAGGTTTTGAAACAAAAAGATAATGTAAGCCGATTTTTTTAGTATATTTGGCAACAGACTACCTTATCTTGTTCTAATACAAAAGCCCTAATCAAGACAATTTATAAAGATGTATTCATTCAGACGAAATATAGACCATACATACTTGGATGAGGTGTATGGAGGCGAACGTGACATTATTATTATGATGATGGGAGTATTTTTGTCAGACTCTGTACCTTCATGGGAAAGTGTAGGCACTCTTTTGGCAAATAATGATTTGGTTGCAGCTGGTCAGGTGGTACATCGCATCAAGCCTTCATTTACTATGGTTGGTCTTCAAGATTTTCATGAACCCGTTCAAGCTTTAGAGCATGCCTTAAAACAAGGTGTTGGGTCATCGATTATCCGAGATTTACACAGTTTAATTGATGAGGAATTAGCATTGATTATACCACAAATAGAGGCTTATTTATCGGAAAAAGCATAAAAATCAGCCTAAGTCCCCTTAAAATAGTTTATTAGAACGTATCGAAGCGTGCTTGACGGTGGTTGGAGGATATTTTTCTGATTATTGATTAAGTGGAATGGTGTTTGTTGAGTTCGATAACCATAAAACGTACTAAATCCTTCCTACTAATTATATCAAATATTCTAAGGGTATGAAACAATTTATTGAGATTCTCCTCGTCCTTGCATTATTCTTGGTTTTTTATACTTATATCGGCTATGGTATTGTAGCTTGGGTGTTAGTGAAAACTCGAAGCTTGCTAGGAAAAACCTTTAAAACTCATTTTGACCCCGAATATCTTCCTGAAGTTACTTTGGTAGTACCTGCTTATAATGAAATGAGCTGTATCGAAAGTAAACTTTTCAACTCTTTGAGCTTAGATTATCCTACCAAAAAAATTGAATTCCTTTTTGTGACTGAAGGGTCAACCGATGGTACTAGCGAGTATATCGAGTCGATATGCGCTCAATATCCCCATGTTCGAATGATTGGAGGCACCGCACGACGAGGTAAAATTGAGGCTATGAATATGGCTGTTCCGACTATTCAATCTCCAATTGTAATATTTACAGATGCCAATACAACGTTGAATAATCAAGCTATCAAAGCAATAGTACGACATTTCAAGGATGAAAAGGTTGGCGCTGTAGCTGGCGAAAAGCGTATCCAAACCAACGATACTGAAGCTGCCGCAGGAGCAGGCGAAGGTCTTTATTGGAAATATGAATCATTTTTGAAAAAACTTGATACTCAATTATATAGTGTAGTAGGTGCTGCGGGCGAGCTTTTTGCTGTGAGAACTCCTTTATTTAATCCTGTCGAAAAAGATACTTTGCTTGATGATTTTGTGATTTCTCTTCGTATCGCAGCCGAGGGCTATCGTGTTATATACGAGCCAGAAGCTTATGCCATTGAGCGTCCATCATTTTCTATTCAAGACGAAATGAAGCGTAAAATCCGTATCGCTGCAGGTGGTTTTCAAGCGATTGCGCGTCTAGGATTTTTGTTGAACATTTTCAAATATGGTTTGCTGTCCTTCCAGTATGTATCGCATCGGGCAATGCGCTGGGCTGTGGCTCCTTTTTGTTTACCTATTATTTACTTTCTCAATTTACTCTTGGTATTACAGTCTGAGCAAGGCTTTTTGCCACAGTCTTTCTATCTGCTTTTGTTGCTAGCACAAACGGCGTTTTATGTGATGGCTTTTGTAGGATATACTTTAGAAAACAAACAAATCCGTATCAAATTACTTTTTGTGCCTTTCTACTTTTCGTTTATGAATTGGTGTGCTATCAAAGGTTACGCTCGTTATCGCAACGGTCTTACTTCAGGTATCTGGGAAAAAGTTAAAAGAGCGGAGTAGTTTTTTTGAGGGGATAGCGGTGATGGTATAGGGTTTAGTTTTTTCTTTTAAGTGAACAGGCACAAAGTGTTTTTTGGGTATAGGGGCAAGGGTATAGGGTTTAGTTTTTTTTGAAAAAAGTGGGAAAAAGTAGGTTAAAAGTGAGTATATAGGATGTGACAGCGTTTTTCCCTAATCCCTAATCCCTAATCCCTAATCCCTAATCCCTAATCCCTAATCCCTACTTTTTAAAAAAATCTGGAATTTTCTCAATAATATTCATAATCTTCTTCAAATAGCGTTTGGTCTCGCCAACGGGCTTGTAGCCTTTCCACGCAGTTTGATTAAGGTAAAAGTCAAAACGCTCTTTATATTTGGGCAAGCTATCGTAGGTTTGATACATAGGTTTGCGACCAATAAAGTGAATCAAGTATGGTGGCTCAGGGTATTCGTCTGAGGCAAAGGCGTTCCATAATGGACTTAATTCAAGCCAACGATTTGCCATCACGATATTGAGACCGTACTGATCTGGATAGTTAGCATATTTTTCATTGTCTTTGATACATTGAACCACCTTTTCGGGACAGTTCTCTTTTCTCCATTTTTCAATATCAATAACCAAAATTCCTGTGTTGAAATATTTGGTATCAGCTTCAAATCCTAATTCTTTGTAATTGAGAATACCTCCCCAAGAATTACTAAAGACCAATAGTCGAGGGTCGATGACCGCACCCAATAGATTATTTCCTAAATCGATATTCCAAAGTTCTGCAATATCTTTCTCTACAATCATATCTACATCGAGGTAGATAATTTTGTCGTATTTTTCTGGGATAAAATAAGGAATAAAAATACGTGTATGAATATTTTTTGGATAAGAACTACGGTCAAAAGGTATATGTAAATTGTCAGGAATAGCGTCGTCAAGAGGAATCCAGTGTAGTAGCATTTTACTAGCATCCAACGATTGTGTTAGTTTTTTACGACTACTATTAGATACTTTATCTTCTACAATAAATACTTCAATCAAATCAGAACCTTTATGGTTCACTTCAATAGATTTTAAAAGTGCTGCCAGCAACACCAAATAATGGTCATCGCAGGCTACAATAATGGCTATATTAGTATTCTTTTCCATGTTTGGAGAATTAAATTCTTACTGAAAAATAAAAGAATGTTGTAGACAAAGTAACTGAATTTTGATGTGCTAAAAACTACTTTGCCCAATGCTAACAGCTGATATGCCTACGAATCATGTGGTGTATGAAGAAATTTCTTTTTGGCTTCACCCATTTTTAAAATCGCACGAATAAATCTAAAGAATAAAGAAGGTAATAACATGATTTCTTTCCATGTAATCAGACGTTTGAGAAAATCGGGTGTCGAGATATAGAAAGTAAATAATAATGTGACAAGCTGTCCCCATGCTAATACTTTAAAATTGAGGTCTCCAGAAAATATTGATATAAAAGAGAAAAACATTAACATTCCCAATAATATAATACGTGGAGGCAGAAGCGCCTGAAATACCTTATTAGCATAGTCGATATTGCCTTTGAAAAGATGTACGACCCCAGATGCAAAGTTTTGCTTTAGATATTTGAATTGAGCTGCAATCCAGCGAGTGCGTTGTTTTTCGAAAACTTCAGCATTTTGTACTTTTTCATCATATACAAA
Source organism: Flectobacillus longus (assembly GCF_030056705.1). Taxonomy (GTDB): domain Bacteria; phylum Bacteroidota; class Bacteroidia; order Cytophagales; family Spirosomataceae; genus Flectobacillus; species Flectobacillus longus. The sequence continues at coordinate 165,176 of NZ_JASHIC010000004.1, read as the reverse complement.
TGCGTCTTCGATATAATCAAAAACAATTCCGCGTTTGAGCAGACGCATTTCGAGCTCTTTATCAAAACCTCCGATAGCATGAATTTCGGACATTACATCCACAAAAAGCGCATAATCAAAAGCCATACCTGAGCCAATCAATGCCGAAGATAAGCCTAATGCTCGGTGTCCTTTGCGAAGAATATGGTTGTTGATTTCTTCGCTTATGGCATCTAAGATAGCTGTAGGGGAATTGGTGTTTTTGGCAGTGCGGTGTCCTTGAACAACTTGATACCCTAAGTCAAAAGTAGCGTTAAGCTTGGTAATAAAATCAGTTGCCATAATGTTATCAGCATCCAAAATGAGTGCTACGTCGTATTGCACAGTTAATTGAGACATTGCATAGTTCAACGCTTTAGCTTTGGTCGAAGTTTCAAAGGTAACTTCGTAAGTCGTTATGGGTAACTCTTGTAATTGTGCAACAGTTTCGGGTTTGAGGGAGTCTGCAATCACAATTACATCAAAAAGTGCTTTAGGATAATCCTGAATCAGAGCTTTTTTAGCTGATTCCAAAATCACTTTATCTTCCTTGTAAGAAGGTAAAAATACGGCAAATTTTCTCTGAGTTTTTGGCGTACGTGTAGTTGTATTGGCATTTGTTGCTTTGCCAGCAATAGCAAATACCAATAGGTATAGGGTGAAAATTCCCAAAAAAATCAGAAAAAGAATAGCTAAGTTCAGAATAATACCCATCTGCTTATTGGTTTATAAGTTTGAAATTTTATATCAAAAATGATTAGGGAAACACTAAGTTGTTAACTTTTAAAGCTTTGCCAATACCCATTCAAGAATGGTTTAAAATATTCGAATTGACGATTTTTTAAGAACACTAATAAGTTTTTGGGAATAGACACAAACGTGAAAAAGCTTAAACTGATGAGCCATTGCCAAAGCTTAAAGTTGCGTCTCATAAACCGAAGTCGATTACGAGTAAGATAAAACATCTTGAGTGGGCTATTACGCCCTGTCGATACCGATTCTTTGTGTAATACTGTTGATTCGGCCACATACCAAACTACAAAACCATCGTTTCGGCACCTTTTGCACCAATCCAATTCTTCGTAATACAGAAAATAATCGTCGTGCATAGAGCCTGTTTTTTCAAGAACTTTTCTCGAAACGATAACAGCAGCGCCATGTATGTAGGAGGTTGGACCGCTTTGGTCGTATTGACCTTCGTCTTTTTGTTTTTTTCCGTAAGGTTCACCTCGTCCTGTAAGTACACTGATTTCGGGGGCACCAGCGTATTGAATCAAATTGTCTTCGTGAAAATATTTGATTTTGGGACTAGCCATGCCAATTTGTGTGTTTTCTTGCATGACTTTTACTAATGGCTCCATAAAGCCACTAGGAACTTCAGTATCGTTGTTGAGCAATAGCAAAAAGTCTCCCTTTGCCTGTTGAATGGCCAGGTTATTTCCTCCAGCAAACCCTAAATTTTCTTTACTATAAATAAAGTTTACCCAAGGGTAATCAGGCTCCAATGATTTGACATCATGTTGCGGACTACCATTATCAACGACAAAAACTTCGTAATTAGGATAGCTGATTTGATGGAAGGAATCCAAAAACTCACGGGTAACTTGCGGCTGATTATAGTTCACCGTAATGACCGACACGAGAGGATATGTGGAAAAAGAACTATTCATATAATGGCGGTATTATGGTAGCTTTTGGTTAGTATAATTACTGCTTGAGATTTTAATGTGAAGCAATCGACTGTCAGGTCAAAAAAGTTCATTGCTGGTAATTCAGATATTACGATGTCTTGGTATATCCTTTATAGAATTGCTCTAGTAAAGCATCTAATTGGAGTCCTCTTTGTTTCCAAGAGTTTTGCTGGGCTATTTCTACTCTGACTTGTTGTATATCGTCAGAGTCATTTTCTAATAAATCACGTACCGCATGTATGAAATTTTCGACATTTTCTGATACATGAATAGCCTTCCCAAACTCAGTCAAAGGCGCAAAATCTGTAGCTACGACTCCTAAACCAGCCGCCAAATATTCATTGATTTTCATTGGATAAATTGCGGCAGTCTGCTCATTTTTGATAAAAGGAATAATACCAATATGAAACTCTTTGAGATATTCCATTAATGCCGAAGGAGATTTAGCTCCTTCAAATTTGATATTAGGTATCTCTTTGAGTGGATCAGTTTGTATTTTAACATCAGACATATCATCTAGTACGCGTCCTACTATAATGATTTCGGTGTCTGGAAATTCAAGGGCTAATCTCTTTAAAATGTCGTAATCAATACGCTGGTCGATTGTACCAATATATCCAATTTTTTTCTTAGGGTTCTTCTGTGAAAGAGGAATAAAAGCCTTGTGAAAAAGCTCAAAGTCAACACCATTTTTTATGGTATAAATATTATTGTTAAGTAGTTTTTTGGAGTTTTGTAAACCTTCAGATGACACAATCACATAATGAGCCATTTTCATATACTGTGCTTCTAATCTAGGTCCATGTTCTTTGGCCCAATGACTTGCTCCAATTTCGTCATAACAATAATAGGTTTGAATATGTGGCTTAAAACTTTCATATAAACCAATACCATAGCTCGGGTTAAAGGCATTGATGACCATATACTCTTTACTTTTCAATTCATGAAGAGTTGTTTGTATGGTCTTGGCTTGCCAAAAGGAATTGAAACGTAATAGTTTATCAAATAAGGATAGTTTTTTGATAAAATTAATAGGAATTACAGGTGGGGTTGACAATACATAAATTGTAGCGCCGTTTTCCAGTACAATACTCCTTAATCGTTTTTTAAGTCCTAATATTCTTGCTACAGGAATCCCAAAAGGGTTTTTGAATATAGCCTGCACAACATCCTTAATGGTATATTGATAATCGACGTACAGTACCCTTCGGTGAGCGGCTAGCTCACTCATCAACTGAATGGTACTTTTGACGTAATCACCTTCCCAAGCAGGAAAAGCTACGCAAACGACATCGAATTTCATATAATAGGGTTATGTTATAAATACTTTTATGGTTGAATCTCTTTCTGACGAATTAAAGTTTTAACCGAATCATGACGTACCGAATCGGGAATAGAGTCTAACTGTGAAGGGTCAATAATTACCTCATCCAAATTATGGATAAGTCTATTACTTCGCACTTTTGCCAATGAGTCGATTTGATTACCTATGACAAAATCAGTAAACTTCTCATATTGTGATTCTGGAGTAGTTTTCCAGAATAAATATAAGGCGCAGATTCCCACAAATCCCATAGTGCCTAAACCCGCAGCGATTTTTATCCAACGATAACGACGTTTTTGTAATACCCGATAGTAACCTAAACCTTTCCCTTTTTCGGGTTTGATACTAGATTGTTGATCAACAGTGTTAGACGTTTCGGTACGAGATTCTACAAAATAAGTAAGTCCATTTTCTGTAAACCAAGCGCTTTCTTCTTCCTTCTTGAGCATCTCGTACTTCAATTTGACATTGGTACGTTTGCTTTGGTGGCGTTTGATGAGTAAATCTTTGAATTTGCGTCTAAACCATGAGCGCACCTTCGGGATTTCTCCAATAATACTTTCCAAGAAATCATGCTTTACTTTGTTGAGTAGTAAACCAATAGGATTTTGGGTGTTTTCTGTGTAGGTCTGAAAAACATACTGGTCGGCACTGTCCCATACGCGGGTGGAGTCAGCCAAAATTAAGGTAAAGGCTGCTTGTTTAACCAAATTCACAGGAATAGGATGACTAATAAGCGGAGGCAGCTCAAAAAAGATATATTCACAGTCGTCAAAAGTGTCTGTGACGTCTACATCATTTAAAGAAGTGGTACTAGCAAAGTTACCTCTGAGCATATATGCATACGAAAAATCACCATCGGTATAATTATGAGGGTTGATCCAAACGGACTTAGCACCACTTTCATTCAGTTTTGAGCATAATTTACTGATAAAATAGCTTTTCCCTTCGCCTTTACGAGTACTACAAAGGAGAACGAGTCTGGGTGTTTGGGCATTTTCACCATTGAGTCTCTTGATTCTCGAAATACATTGGTTGAGGGTATAAGTTTCAATAACATTGAATAAAATATTATGTTTTTGAGGGTCTATTAATGGTAAAGCACCCACAAATGGGACTCCAATTTCTTTTTCGGCTTTGGTAGGATGTTTGAGAGAATTATCCAAAAACTCACGACCTATAATCGAAACAATAACTAAGATTAATCCCGCCATAAAGGCAGCAACTATCAAGGTTGAACGTTTGGATGGTTCGGCCTTACTAGGATAAATAGGGGGGTCTATCACTCTCAAATTGATAGACATCATAAGGTTTTGCTCTCTTATTTTACTAAGATTCAAGCTTCCTAATATACTTAGATATTCCTTTTCGATTACACCAATTTCTCGCTCATAACGGCTAACAGTTGAGCCAAGTGGAGCAAAACGGTCATATTTCAAATCATATTCATGTTTTATATCTTTCAAAATCAAAAGTCGAGCTTGGCTTTTGTCGATAGAGATTGAGGCATTAATCCATTCGGAGAAATACATTTTAGCAGGTATGCCTGTTTTGGTATTACTCAGTTCATAATACTCAATAACGTTACTTTTAAACTTGTTTTCGAGTTGAGTTAATCGCTCACGTACTTGTGCAATTTCTTGTTCACGAGGCTTACTTTCAAACTCCATCAAGGTCAACCGTGTTGTGTAGAAATTGATAGAATCTCGTAAAGAAGCAAACTTTTTGCTTTTTGCCACAAGGTCATCTTTGAATCCGATTTTGTTTTCTAAATCCCTTAAAACAGCTCTATTAGATTCTATTTCAGAAATTAATGCTTGAATACGTTCTTCTAAGTCACCATCTTTTACGGTTACCATTTTGGTTTGCTCATAATAGTTGATGATACGATTTTGGCTTGAGAAGTTAGTAAGTTTATCTTCTGAGTTTTTCAATTTTGCACTTACATTACGAAGTTGCTCTTCAAAATAAGCTACAACATTGCCTGTCTCATGAATTTTGATTTGTTTATATTTACCAATAACGACATGAGTAATAAGCTCTAGGGTTTTCTTGACTACAGCAGGATCGCTTGCCGAATAAGAAATTTGAACCATGTCGCTATTGTTTTGGCGACTGACGCTAAAACGTGATAGAATTCCTGGTCCTGAGTAAATGCCTTTTTCGGCACCCATTAAGACTTTTGCTATTTTGCTTTCTGGCTTGACGATGTCGTCGTAAATATTCTGTAAAGTTTTGTCGTATGTAGAATCAGCAAGAGCATGAATTTCTTTTTCAGACAACACCTCTCTAAGTTTACCAAAAGTATATTTGCTTGCAACTGCTGAGTCAGGTTTTGTGAGCATGACATGCTGTGCTAGTAGGCGCAATCCTACCTCTTCCATGGAGCTTTTGGACTTCATGGTATTGAATAGGTTGTCGAAAGCGTTGCTTACCGTTACATTGTCGATTTTTGTAGCACCACTAGATTCGATGTTATAACCCGATGCCAAACCCGTATATAAAAGAGAGTTGGCTGTATATTCACGTACCTCATTTTTAGTCAGTCGAAAAACTGTAGCAGCAAGCGTAATTGGTAGAAGAATCACCAACCACTTGAACTCAATCATTAATCTGACAAAGCGAATCAAACTCATAATTTTTAAAATAATCTTTTACCTATCAATATCTCTAATAGCCTTACATTCATGATAAAAGTTTGTTTGGCATTTTCGTAAGCAACAGCCGCACTCGATGTCGATTCAAGAATTTTGGCCATATCAGCCACATTGATTTGACCTTCGGCAAATTCACGTTCTGCCATTTTTTTGTTTACTAATGATGATGTTTTCATTTCAATTGCAATTTTGAGAGCTTCGTGAGCGCCTGCTACTGCATAATATTTGGCGATAACATCATTTTTGATTTGGTCAATCACTAATTGCTTAGATTCTATTGCAATTTGCTTATCAGCTTTGGCAATTTTGGTAATATTTTTTTGAGTAATAAGCGTATTTATCGAAAAAGCGGCACCCAGTGACATTCGATAACCGTTGTTATAATTAGAAAAAGCTTCTAAATTTCCTGTTGCTTGTTGTACCAAAAGTGATTGATTTCCTGCTGAATAGCTTGTGCCTAAGCTAATACCACTTGTCCAAGATTTTTTCTGAACCATCAATTGTTGGTCAGCTTTGTGAATAATTTGCTCTTGTTGTTTTAGGGCAGGCGAATACTGGATAGCTAAGTCTATAATTTCATCGAGTGGAGGTAGTTGAAAATCCGTTTCGGGGGTTTTGGATGTTGTAACTTGGGCAAATGCCTTCTCATTGCTGACAAGTAATAGACAGCATATACTTAGGGCAATTGACCAAGTTTTCAACAAAGTAAGTTGTATGTTAATTATCATATATTCCAAATCAGACATTCTCAGATTGTAATAAAGCAGGGAAGGTCTTGAGGATAATCATCAAATCCATTTTGAAAGAAAAGTTTTTGGCATATTCTATATCCAATTGAATTCTTTCTTCTTCGGTCATATCTGTTTTACCTTTTCCCCTTTTGGTTACTTGCCAAAGCCCTGTTAATCCTCCTGGACCTGCAAAGCGATAAATATAGTCATCAGTTGTTAGCTTTTCGGCTTCGTACAAGGGTAAAGGTCTATTGCCTACCAATGAAATGTCGCCTGTAAAGATGTTGAACAACTGAGGTAATTCGTCGATACTGGTATTTCTCAAAAACTTCCCCAAGCGTGTGATACGAGGGTCGTTTTGGAATTTCATAAAAGCAACTTTACTATTTTTTTCTTGTAGATATTGTTTTTCACAAATACTCTTACCATCTAAATACATCGATTGCTCACATTTGACACCTTTGTTTCGGCAAGTATCACATAGTCCATCATTGGCATTTTCAGAAGGTTTTTCTTTAGTGTACATGTTTAAGTCGCCCATGTTCTTGATGAGCTGATCGGCATCTGTACGCATGGTTCTGAACTTATACAAGTCAAAAATCTTATATCCAGCGCCTACACGCTTTGATTTGTAAACAATAGGGCCTTTTGAATCGAGCTTGATTAAAATTGCTACCAAGATTAATAAAGGCGATAGCAACAAAATAGCAGTTCCTGTCGAAAGCACATCAAAAGTGCGTTTCCACCAAGGAATTTTTACGTCAAGTACATTTGACTTGGTTTGTTGCATAGCTACATAATGTCGTCGACGAACAAAGTAGTCTAAACGAACCAGAAGGTCACCTCTATCAAATTTATTCGTAAAAATATCGTCTCCTTTTTTTGATACAACTTCCTTAATCAAGCCTTGGTTTAGCTCAACCGAAGTGATAATTACAGGTAATGTTTTGGTCCATGCGTTATCTCGAACTTGCTCCAAAAATTTTAGTCCTCCCAAATATTTACTAATAATAACAGCATCTGGAGCATAGCTCGTTTTGAGTAGCTCTAAGGCTTCATCGGCAGATCCCAGTACCTGAACTTGGAGATCTTGTCCGAATTTTTTAAGGAAGTTGACCACAACATTTGAGTCATTTTCCACAAGGAATATTTTTTTTTGTGGAGAAGTATATTCATAATTTTCCATATAAAATATAAAGTCGGTGGGTTAGCTTAATGTGGTTGTAAGAAATATACTGAGGAACGTTTGGTCTTTTAAAATGGCTGTACACGTCGCATAATCGCTCTGATTTTGGCCTGTACTTCCATAGGATTAAAAGGCTTGAGCATGAAATCATCTGCACCAATATTCAGACAATCGATACGCTCTTTACTTTCGTCGGTTCCTGAAAGAATAATTACTGGAATTTGCCCAAAAAGGTTACTAGCTCTAAGAATCTTTAAAAATTCTTTTCCACTTAGATTTGGCATATTCAAGTCGGCTATAATAAAGTCTACGTCAAACCCTCCCTCGAGTAAAGAAAGAGCTTCCATTCCATCACCTTTTACCACTACATTGAAGTCTTTTTTTAGAAAATGCTCTAGGACAATGCGTGTGCTTTGTTCATCATCAATGATTAGTAGTGTCAATTGCTTGTTCATAATATTCATCTTTAGTAAAAACGTACAAAAACGAGATAGTCAAATATATTGCCACATTGGTGGGTAGTTGTCCGAGGATTTGGTTGCCATAACAAGCTACCAAAATACCAAACATCCCACTGTATAGTGACACCAATTTGTCTCGTAAAAGACAGGGCGGAATTTTCCAGAGCCTCAGTCCAAAATATATCATAAATGTGAGTAACATACCAACATGCACATAGAGACCCACTACGCCACATTCTGCCCAAATTTTGACATACCAACTATCTAGTGCTGTAACTGCTAAGAATGTTCCAGGAGAAAAACGTGTTCCCCAAAAACCAGCTGAGCCGATACCACCTCCAATAGGTCTGGAAGCCAAATAACCTCTTAGTTTTGCCTGATTTATCAAGCGTAATTGTAAAGAGGGGTCGTTGGGGTCAAGCCCTGTTCGCATTCGGTTGATTTGGTAATTACTTTGTCCTATTTTGGTGAACTTTAACATTCCAAAAAACATGACTGCTGCCATCCCGCCAATCACCAACATTTTATAGTTTTTGGACATTCCCAAATAAGCCATAAAGCCACCCATAACAACAAATAGTGCTCCTCGTGTGCCTGAAATAGACATTCCCCACAAACAAAAAAGTCCTCCTATCAGATAAAAAAGCTTGAAATTGCGATTCCCAAAGGGAGAAAGACTTAATAAAATACAAATCAAACCTATATGTCCCATGGCTGCACCATATTGCCCTGCATCAGAGTAAAAAGAAAAAACTCTTAGCTTTCCAAATAAGATATGTGTGGTGGCATTGCCTGAGCCCATCCAAGCTTGTTCCCAGCGGTCTAGCCCTACAAAAAGCTGTCGAGCGCCCCACAATGTAGCTATACAAGAAGCTATCATCCAGATTTTTAGGACTCTATCCAAATGCTTTTCTGTACGCATAAGTACAATTCCTAAAACTACAATAAGAATTAGATACAAAATCACCGCACGCATAGCATAAAACCATGCTTCTTTGCTTCTTGCTTCGGGGTTAAAAAACTCTAACATACAGTAAGCGCCCCAAACATAGATTGCAATAAGAATAGGATTGCGCTTCATGTCTGGCCAAGGGTCGCCTTCAAATCCTTTAAAGAACTCTGCCAGTAAAGCTATGACCAAAAATACGTCAATTGACAGACCAAGAGGACCTGCGTTGGCGTATCTTCCTACGCCGTTTACAAAAAAAGAAAATACTAATACCGTATAAAGCCCCAATACAGGATTACGAAAAATAGCAATTAGATACCCAATTACAAATGGCAAGGCAATAATGGTTGCCGCACCCATAATTTGGGCTTTGGCAACAAATATGCCAAGAATAATACCAGCAAAGATTATTCCTGATAAATATAGAATGTGTTTGGTTGTAACTCCCATCAAAGCGTAATAATTGACACTTGGTTGCCATAGCTAATTCCTTGAGAATTAATGGCATAAGCTCGGATATAATAGACTGTTTTCGAGCTCAGTCCCGACAAAGCACTACTAAAATTCCCTACAGAGCCTTGTTTGAAAATTGTTCGTTGACTAGCAGTAGAAGGATTAGGAGTTGTACTCCAACAATGCCCATATTCTGTTATTTCCGAACAACCAATATTAGAAATCGTACCATTGGCAATCGCACTCTGTGCTGAAATATTATCAATATTGTTAGACACCACTGTTGGCGCTGATTTACAAGATGTTATATATGTTATTTCATTTCCATAGGATATTCCTGTTGCATTTTTGGCGTAGGCGCGGATAATATATTTAGTGTTGTTATTTAAGCCACGAAGCTGACTAGTAAAATTTCCTTGAAATAGGGTAGACGTAAGAATTGTACGCTGATTATTGATAGTTGGAGTTGAAAGACCCCAACAATGCCCATATTCAGTAATAGCAGTGGCACCTTGGGCATTGATAATTCCTTGAACATTCAAAGTTCCTATACCTTCATCAGAGGCGTTTCCAGTAGTTACACTAGGTAATTGAACCGATAAAGTTTTGAAAGTTACTTGATTTGAATAAGAAGTTTTCAGCCCAATTCTTGAAAACGCACGTGCATAATACGTAGTAGCAGGTGCCAAATCATTGAGAGTACTCGAAAATACCTCTATCTGTGGTTGACCAGAATAGCTAACCAATGAATCGCGCGTAGTAGGCTCGCCTGTTTTGTTCCAACAAATGCCGTAAACATTGATAGAAGCATTACCCAAGCTTACAAATTCGGCAGTTATAGTGGCATCATAGTCCGTTACAATCCAATTGGGTCTTATCGTCAATTCAGGATAAACGAGCTGGTCTTCCAACTTGCATGCTCCTGTAATGAAGATTAAAAGGATTAGCAATGAATGTCTTAACATCTCAAACAAAGTATGGTTCAATAATTCATTAATTGACAAAAACCTTGCCAAGCCTAAATCGCACACAACACTGAAATTACTTAAATATACAAAAAATTCACTATTCAACACTAAATAAGTGAAAGGTGTCTTACTTAAGTATGATTATTGACATCTTGATAATATTAAATAATAAAATAATGGTTATTCTGTTTGCACATGTTTAGGCTAAGCATACACGCTTTTTCTGAAAAATACCTATGAATAATCTACGAATCTGATGGTGGCATTTTCAGAATTTATATTGATACACACTACTTAGGCTGGAATGTATTAAAGTTAGGAATAAATTTAATGGGAGTCCGTGCTTTAACTCTTAAGGTGTAGATAACATTAGTCATTTGTTTAAACTAAAGTAATACATCTAAGTTTATTTTTTCAACTTTTTACTCAAAAACTAAAACTATAGCTACACATATTGCCATGTTGTCGCATTGGAGCAACGTTTTCTGTTGTGAGTATGTCTAAATGGGTATAAAATCACTGCAAACACACTTACTCATGGACCAATTGTTAATAATTATTCAGATTTTTTTATTGATTTTTTCGGTAATATTTGTATTGAAATCTAAGCAAAATGTAGAAGAAAAACAGATAAGTATCAAAGGAAAAAAAGCTATTGTAGGTTTGAAAGCAAGGCACTATTTGACTGTAATTAACCGAAGTCATAAAGACTAAAATGATTATTAGGGTTCAGCTATTGAATATATAAAAAGTAAAATTAATTAAATTTGAGAAAGAACCTTTGGTATCAATGCAGAAATATGAGTTTAAAACCAATTTACGCTTCAAATAATTAATCTTTATCAGGATTCGATGGCAGTTTTTGATAGATAATATTCTAGATTTTAAACTCAAAATTCATTTTTAAGAGATTGCACCTTCGCGATCAAAAGCTTTTTTCATTTTTTCATGATCAAATTCTCTTTCATTGTTTGCAAGGAAAATCGTAGCAACGCCATTGCCGATAAAATTAGTGATTGCTCTTGCTTCAGACATAAATCTGTCGACACCCAGTAACAAGGCTAAACCTTCTACAGGGATAACGTGTACGGCTGTAAGGGTCGATGCCAGTACAATAAAACCACTTCCTGTAACCCCTGCGGCACCTTTAGAAGTGACCATCAGAATTCCAATAATGGTAAAGATTTGCTCCAAGCTCAAATGTACATTGAATACCTGAGCAAGAAAGATAGTGGCCATCGAAAGGTAAATCGTAGTGCCGTCCAAGTTGAAAGAGTATCCAGCAGGCACTACCAACCCAACTACCGATTTGGCACAACCCATCCTTTCAAGTTTTTCCATTAATGAAGGCAAGCCAGCTTCGGAAGAAGAAGTGCCAAGTACAATAAGTAATTCCTCTTTAATGTATTTTAAAAAGCTCCAAAGATGAACTTTGTAATATCTTAGAATAAAAAAAAGTACAACAAATACAAACACCCCCATCGTGATATACACCGTTATCATAAGCTTTGCCAAAGGAATCAGTGTTTTTAGTCCATACTTCGCAATAGTAAATGCCATACCCCCAAACGCTCCCACAGGAGCTAATTTCATAACCCCATGCAGACCAGCAAAGATATATTTTGATACCTTTTGAAAGACTTCAATGATTTTATCCTTTCCGTTAACATAATTTAATACTGAGCCAAGAACAATTGCTAATAACAAAACTTGCAAAGTACTATTATCCCAAAAGAATTTCATCCAACTAAATTCTGAAGCACCTTTGGTATATTTGGAGATGTCTCCGCCTTTAATAGCGTCGGTCACTACACCGTCTCCGGGACGAATCACATTGGCCACAATAATTCCGACGAGCAAGGCGATGGTCGTTACTATTTCAAAGTATAAAAGTGCTTTTCCTCCTAATTTTCCTACTTTTTTAAGGTCACCCATACTGACGATGCCTAGGGTAATGGTCAAGAAAATGATAGGATTAATAAATTGCTTAACAATACTAATAAAGATACCGCTCAAAAATTCACTCAAGGTATTGCCAATACTGACTTCGTTGCCCAAAAGCTTGAATTTAATTGGGTTTTCAAAAAACTTATAAAGTGCAATTTCTGGAGCAAAATGCCCTAACAAAATACCTGCTGTAATGGCCGTAAGTACCCAGAATGTTAAATTGGTCAGTAGTTTTTTCATAAAATTGGATAGTGATGATATATCTCTTTAAAATAGTTAGTTGTTTGGGTTTTATTCTCTTTTCGCTAGTCTTTGTATCCTCCATTTACAAATTTGATTAATTTTTGCACTTTTTTTGCATGGAAAACTACAGATATATGAAAAAACTGGTCATTGAACAGTAATAACTGTTTTAGTTACTAGGCGTTGATTCAAAATTTATTTTGATTAAGTAAATGATAGAACAGACTATTTTCTCTATAAATCTGATGACAGATACCCTGAAAAGTTATTCTCATGGCTTTGACTCAAAAGAATTTGGCGTTTTGGCATTAATCTGCAATTTTTGTATTCTCAAATGTGTTTATTCTGTAGACATATATGTAGGGGTAGGCCTTGCTGGATGCCATTTCCCTAATGTATAAGTCAAAATCTTCTGATTTTTAGAGGTTTCTAATAAAAATCAATCCAGTAAATATCTTAAATATTACAATGGCAGAACATATTAAATGCCTTATTATAGGCTCAGGGCCAGCAGGTTATACTGCGGCAATTTACGCATCACGCGCAGGTTTAGCACCAGTAATGTACCAAGGGGGTCAACCTGGCGGACAGCTAACAATCACTAATGACGTTGAAAACTTCCCTGGCTATCCAGATGGTATCCAAGGACCACAAATGATGCAAGATTTAGAAAATCAAGCTCGTCGTTTTGGAACTGATATTCGTTTTGGTATGGCTACTTCTGTAGATTTCTCGGTTTCTCCTAAAAAAGTAGTAATTGATGAAAGTATAGAGCTTACTGCTGATGCGGTAATTATCGCAACTGGGGCTTCGGCAAAATGGCTTGGTTTAGAATCAGAAAAAAAATATAACGGTTTAGGAGTATCGGCTTGTGCAGTTTGTGATGGTTTCTTCTACCGTAACCAAGTAGTGGCAATTGTAGGTGGTGGAGATACTGCTGCTGAAGAGGCTACTTATTTGGCTAATATTTGTTCAAAAGTACACATGATTGTTCGTCGTGAAGAACTACGTGCTTCTTTGATTATGCAAAAGCGTGTATTGAACAATCCTAAAATTGAAGTTCACTGGAATTCAGAAACTGATGAGATTTTGGGTGATGCTTCGGGTGTAACAGGCGCTCGTTTGAAAAATGTAAAAACTGGAGAAACTGAAGAGTTAACATTAACAGGTTTCTTTGTTGCCATCGGTCACAAACCAAATACAGATATCTTCAAAGACTATTTGAATTTAGACGAAGCAGGATATATCCAGACAATTAAGGGCTCTACAAACACTAATATCGAAGGCGTTTTTGCTTGTGGTGATGCACAAGACAACATTTACCGTCAGGCTGTAACAGCAGCAGGTACAGGTTGTATGGCTGCTTTGGATGCTGAACGTTGGTTGGCTGCAAATGAATTACACTAGTTATGAAATTTAGAGTAGTAAATGCTAATAGAGTCAACAATTACGTTTACTACTCAGATTCCTCTATAACTATAAATACAATACAATGAATATAAGAAGTAATTTTCTTACTGCATTTTTTGTATGTTCGGCTATGGTAGCTTGGTCGCAAGAGAAGGGTAGTTTTAAAAATAACCCTAAAATTAAAATCAAGGACAATACCGGACTTTACAAGGAAAAAGAAAAAAAGCAGGACGATTTGCTTGACGAAATGCCTAAACTTCAATTCAGAAACGAATTTGAAGTAGTAGATAAACAATCTACAACTACGGCAGGTAGTCAAAAGTTCGAGCCTGTTAGAGAAGTTAACGCTACTGTAAGTGCTTTTGATACTACATCAATCGATGAAAGAGAGCCTTTAGTGATAGAGATAGAGGAGGAGATGAAACCTTCAGGAAGTGACGACTTTGTAACAGTTGCTTCTTATTTTTCTATTTGGGATACCAACACTATTGATCCTTATGGAATCGATGTCAAAGATTTTGATGATGTAGTTGACCTTGAACTCTTTAACAAAGAGCAAGGTCGTTATTGGAGTGCCCCTACCAACGCCCCTAAATTGACTTCACAGTTTGGTCCTCGTTGGGGTCGTTTGCACGCAGGTGTAGACGTAGACCTCGAAACTGGCGACCCTGTGTATTCGGCATTTGATGGTATTGTAAGGGTATCTGGCTATGATGGTGGTGGTTATGGTAACTTCTTGGTAGTAAGACATTACAACGGTTTAGAAACACTCTATGGTCACCTTTCACGCAAAGGTTACGAGTCAGGAATGTTTGTAAAAGCTGGTGACGAAATTGGGAAAGGTGGTAATACAGGTCGTAGTACTGGCTCACACTTACACTTCGAAACTCGTTACGAAGGTAATCCTTTCAATCCTACTTATGTGATGAACTTTGCAGGAGAAGGCACTCAGCCAGTATCTGACCATTTGTTGGTTTCGGCACGTGTATTTGATACTTATGGCTTAGCTTTGGGTAACGAATATGGCGATGCTGGTAACAAAGTTGTTACTCGCCGTACTGCATGGACGGTAGCTCGTTCAGGTGATACGCTTTACTCTATTGCTAACCGTGCTGGAATTTCGGTAGAACGTTTAGCAAAAATGAATGGAATGAAGCTAAGCTCAAACTTGCGTGCAGGTCGCCGTTTGCGTATTCATTAGACGAAAAGATATTATTAGGTTATAGTATAAAAGCGAGATTGCCCATCGGGTAGTCTCGCTTTTTGTTTTCGAAGAATTCAGCATTTCTTTGCTTTAACCACTCGACCTTTTTTATTAAGATTTCCTTAGACCAAATAATAAAACTCTTTTATTCTGGTTTTAGTTATATATCACTAATTGAAAAGAAAGAATTGTTTATCAGAAAAAACTTACTGATTAGTAAACAGTTTATTGAAAATCAGACCCTAGAGTTAAAGTTTTATGAAAAAAGTATTTTTATTTTCTTTGAGTTTGCTGTGTATTTGTACTGTCGATTCGTTGGCGCAAAATGAAAGTGGGAGATATAAAAAACAGACAAAAATCAATAAACAGATTGTAACTGCACCCGCTAAAACCACCAAACAAGAAGAGTTTCTTCCTCCTTTAAAGCTCAAGCCAGAATACGAGACTTCTGCTCAGCAAAGTGTTACTGATGTTGGACGCAATCCGTACGAACCCATCCGTGCTATCAATTCTACAGTGAGTGCTTTTGACACAACGTCGGTTGATGAAGGAGATATTCGTCCAGTCGAGGTGATCGAAACTGTCAAAATCAATGGTTCAGATGATGTCGCTATGGTGGCAACCTACTACTCAATTTGGTCTTCCAAAAATATTGACCCTTATGGAATTAATGTCAAAAACTTTGAAGGGGTTGTAGATATAGAATTGTATAATGATGCCATGGGGTATCATTGGTCGTCTCCCCTGAAATCTGGTGATATTACCTCGAATTTTGGCCCAAGGTCACGTCGTTTACACGCAGGTGTTGATTTGGATTTGACTACAGGAGACCCCGTATATTCTACTTTCGATGGAATTGTCCGAATATCAGGTTATGATAGTAAAGGTTATGGTAAGTATTTTGTCATTAGGCATTACAACGGCATCGAAACGGTTTACGGTCACCTTTCACAAAAGTTTTTAGAGTCTGGGACTTATGTAAAAGCTGGCGATGTAATTGGCAAAGGGGGTAATACAGGAAGAAGTACAGGCTCACATCTTCATTATGAAACTCGTTATGAGGGCAAAGCATTTAACCCAACGTATGTGTTTTCATTCATAGGAAAAAATACTAAACCAGTGGATCAGCATGTCATGATTTCGGCAAGAGTTTTTGATACTTATGGAGAGATTTTACCGAATGAGTTTAATGAAAATGTTGAAAATGAAGAAGAATACCGCACCACTACATGGGTGACAATTCGAGAAGGAGATACCTTAGCATCTATTGCTAACTTTGCCAATATTTCTATCCCACAATTGGCAAAATTGAATGGAATGAGTACTTCTACTAAATTGAAAATCGGAAGAAGGCTCCGAATAAATTAATTTCGAAAATTTTGTTCTCTTTAGGATAGAGTCGAATTTTTGATTTAATATATTTGTTCAGAAGTAATTGGGCAATAATTATATATCTTGCTCATAAGACTTTTTATTTTATTCAAAACTGTTAGATAGATCTTCCATTAGATGAAATTAGATATTTTGGTGATGGCTGCGCATCCAGATGACGCAGAGTTGAGTTGTGCAGGAACAATTTGTTCTCATATTGCACAAGGCAAAAAAGTTGGTATTGTTGACTTTACTCGTGGTGAATTAGGTACTCGCGGTACACCCGAAATCCGCCAAGCCGAATCAGATGCGGCTTCTGCCATAATGGGGATTCATGCACGTGAGAATTTGGGCTTTAGAGATGGATTTTTTGTCAATGACGAAGAACATTTGATGAAGTTAATTCGTGTAATACGTCGTTATAAGCCTGAAACCGTTTTGGCAAATGCTATTTTCGACCGTCATCCCGACCATATCAAAGGTGCTGAATTGGCGGCAGATGCTTGTTTTAAGGCTGGTTTGCGTATGATTGAAACCTTCGAGGATGATGGAACACTACAGACAGCTTGGCGTCCTAAAAATGTCTATCATTATATTCAAGACCGTTATATTCAACCAGATTTTGTGGTAGATATTACGGCTTATTGGGATAAAAAAGAAGCCTCTATCCGTGCATTCAGAAGTCAATTTTTTGATCCTAGCTCAAAAGAACCAGAATCATATTTGTCTTCTCCAGAGTTTTTGAAATTTACAGAAGCACGTAATCGTGAGATGGGTCATGCCATTGGCGTTACCTTTGGCGAGGGCTTTACGAGTTACAAAAGAATAGGAGTAAAAGACCTTTCAGCATTGATTTAATTAGCTATTGAGTGATTTGTGATTGAGTGAATGAATAATAAATCACTCATTCACTCAATCATAAATCACTCAATATATTTTATGCTTGTAAGCCTGGGATTTCTACTACTTCATTAGTATCAGCAGTGTAATCAACGCCACCTACTTTGAAGCCGAACAAATTGTAGAAGTCATTGCTATATCCTTCCAAATCACCAATACTTGATAGGTTTTCGGTAGTTGCTTCTTCCCAAAGTGCTGCCACTTTAGCTTGTACATCTGCACGCATTTCCCAATCATCGATACGGATACGTCTTTTTTCATCAACTGGCACATTGCTACCTGTGTAAAGACGCTCGCTATACAAACGTTGAATTTGCTCGATACAACCTTCATGGATACCCTCTGCTTTCATTACTTTGTACAATAACGAAATATACAAAGGAATAACAGGAATCGCCGAACTAGCTTGTGTTACCAAAGCTTTGTTTACAGAAACATAAGCATTACCGCCAATATCGCTCAATTTATCAGCAATAGTGAAAGCCGTTGATTCCAAATGATCTTTGGCACGACCGATAGTACCTTTACGATATACTGGTTCTGTCAATTCTGGTCCGATATACGAATAAGCGATTGTCAAAGCATTTGGCGCTAACAAATTAGCAGCTTTCAAGCCATCAATCCACATTTCCCAGTCTTCGCCACCCATTACTTTAATGGTATTTTGGATGTCTTCTTCAGTACAAGGGTCAATTGAGATTTCAGTTACTTTTCCAGAGTGGAAATCAACCGTTTTATTTTTGAAAGGAGCACCAATCGGTTTCAATACCGAACGGTGAGTAATACCTGTAGTTGGGTCGGTACGTACTGGCGAAGCCAAGCTATATACAACTAAGTCAATTTGACCTAAATCTTCCTTAATAAGGGCAAGCGTTTTTTCTTTTACCTCGTTAGAAAAAGCATCGCCATTAATACTTTTTGCATACAAACCAGCTTCTTGAGCTTGTTTCTCGAATGCCGCAGTATTATACCAGCCTGGTGTAGCTAATTTGCCAGGTGCTGATGGTTTTTCGAAGAAAATACCAATTGTTGCTGCATCTGACCCAAAAGCACTGGTAATTCGTGAGGCCAAACCAAAACCTGTCGAAGCTCCGATTACTAATACACGCTTAGGACCGTCGATTTTACCTTTTGATTTTACGTAGTTGATTTGGTTAATTACATTTTGTTCACAACCTACTGGGTGTGCTGTTAGGCAGATAAATCCGCGCATTCTTGGTTCGATAATCATTCCAAATATTGTTTTTGTGATTGATACAATGTTGTAATTACCTGACTTTGAAATTGAGTGTTTATGAAATAGTCAAGTACTTACCCTAAGTTTGTTTCTAATATTTTGTACAAAACCTTGAAGGGTTTTTATCCGATAAAAGTACAAAAGTTGTATCGAGCTGACAAATTTTAATCGATTTTCCGCCATTTATCAGCCTCACAAATTCATTAAGAGGTTTTGGTATCGTGTGGTTTGAGAGGACTCAGATAGCTAAAAATTCGTTTAACTTCTTTCACTATTCTACTACCAACCATATTAAAAAAGCTTCCGTCTTTGTCTAGGGTACGTGTGCCTGTCCACACTCTGATATTGCTGCTTTTTACCTGAACAACTTTGCCAAACTGCATTAAATCAAAGGTCAAACGACCATCTTCTCCGCGTACATGTCGCATGACATAGCCCACCTTGAGGGCCTGAGCAGTTTTGTATCCCATAGTCATTCCCAAGGTATTGAGATAGGGGCGTTTCAACTGACGAATTTCAGCCATGACATCTTTCATCATTTCATAAATGGCGAGTTTCCAACGAGGCGTATGTTCATTGGCAATAAATGAATATCGACCATATACCACTGCGACATCGTCTGGACGAAGTGCATTTATCATTTGATCAATCCATTCAGGTTGGTACATACAGTCGGCATCGGCAGATAAGATATATTTTCCTCTGGCTTGCTCCAAACCCATTTGACGTGCAGGACCACAACCCTGAATAGTTTGGGTACAGCTACGAATATAGAGCTTATCCAATACCTCCTGAGTACGGTCGGTGGAGTTGTTGTTTACCACCAATATCTCAAACGGAATTTTTGTCTTAGAGTCAGCCAAAGAACCAATAGTTGGAAGCATATTTACTTCTTCGTTCCAAGCAGCAATGACAATGCTTACCTCTGGACGTTCAAAATCAACAAGTTTATGGAGTTTTTGATTGATATTAGCGAATACCTCTTCAGGAATATCATCTACGGTAGCGTAAGGATAGACGTATTGGTTGATCCAAGCAGGATTTTTAAAAAAGCTCATGTCTCTAGTCGGTTGGTATGGTATAAGAGCAATTTAAAGACTATTAAGATGAAATACAAATACCTTGCCAAGGGGCTAAAGAAGAAAAAAAAGGATAAAGAGAGGTTATTTAGTGATTTAGTGAATGGGTGATTTAGCATATTAAAATCACTCATTCACTCAACCACTCATTCACTAAATAATACAACTCTACGGCGAAAGTCTTTCGATTTTCCAGCTACCTGACTCTTCGAGCGTGTAAGCAATACGATCGTGGAGACGAGATGGGCGACCTTGCCAAAATTCGATATAATTTGGTACTAATCTATACCCGCCCCAATGTGCTGGTCGTGGCACATTCTGTCCTTCAAATTGTGCTATAAAGTTTTTTTCTTTCTCAATCAATACCTCACGACTTTCGACTACTTGACTTTGGTTAGATACCCAAGCGCCAATCTGGCTACCTCTTGGACGGACTGCAAAATAATCATCAGAATCCTTAGCGTCTACCTTCTCTATCGTTCCTTCAATACGCACCTGACGTTCTAATTCACCCCAGAAAAAGGTCAAACAAGCGTTAGGATTCGCATCCATTTCGTGTCCTTTACGGCTTTGGTAATTGGTATAAAAAGTAAAACCAGTGGCATCTAAGGTTTTTAGGAGTACAATTCTAGCGGATGGTTTGCCATCGGGCGAAACCGTACAAAGGTGCATGGCATTGGGTTCAAGAATTTGGCTATCAACGGCTTGATTAAACCATTTGTGAAACTCTTGAATAGGAGAGGGCAATACATCCGACACATCCAAACTCCCCTTGGTATAATTCTCTCGCAAGGCAGCAAGGTCAACTTTGTTCATGATTTGTTGGGTTTACTGTTTTCGAAAAACATAAAGCTATTTATTCAACCTAAAATAGTAGCGTGTTGTTTCATGAGCGCAATATTACGCCCTTCTCTTAATTTTAACAATGATAAAATACTGATTTTAGTTGCCTTATAGGATGATTGGAGTTTGGAATTGCTTTGAAAGTTCTCGAACACCTTGTATTTTAGGCTTATTGTTATTTTAAATGAAAAAATCTAAATCTCATCTCCATTCACTTTAACTTGTGATTTCATCATGAATCCAACCTTTATCAATCAAACTAAACTGAAAAATCTTGTCTTTGCACTTGGTCTGAGTGCCTTTGCTGCGGTCGGCATGACCGAAAGACAACAACATCTTTCCTTAAACAAGGATACAGGCGACAGTGTTAAAAAAGACACGACTAAGTATGTTCGTTACAAAGATTTACCCCTGAAGGCTTCTCGAAAGTTTAAATATCAAACCGATGAAGGAACTTGGATGTCTTTGGATATAAGTCCAGATGGTAAAAATCTAGTATTTGACCACATGGGTGACTTGTATTCAATTTCTGCTACTGGTGGAAAAGCTCAGAATATTACCAAAGGCTTGGCCTTTGATACACATCCAAGATATAGTCCAGACGGAAAAAAACTTTTGTTTATTTCCGATAGAAGTGGTTCCGACAATGTTTGGATGATTGATTTTGAGAAAAAAGATACTGTTCAAGTTACTAAAGACCGAGACCAAAACTACGAAGCAGCAGATTGGACTCCAGATGGAAATTATATTGTTTTTGCCAAAGGACGTATGAATGTCCAACTATGGATGGTTCATAAAGATGGAGGAGGCGGTGTGCAGTTGATTGACCAACCAGCCACATTAAAGACTATCGACCCAGCGGTAAGTCCTGATGGAAGATATATTTATTTCTCGCAACGCAATGGCGCTTGGAATTACAATGCCATGTTTCCTCAATACCAGATTGGTATGTATGATCGTGACAATGGCAAACGCACCACTATTACCTCTCGCTATGGTTCGGCATTTACCCCAACTATTTCGGGTGATGGCAAATGGTTAGTGTATGGTTCTCGTTTTGAAGATAAAACAGGTTTGGTACTGCGCAACTTAGCTTCTGGTGATGAAAAATGGTTAGCGTATCCAGTACAACGCGACGACCAAGAGTCGATTGCAACGATGGGAGTTTTGCCTGCAATGACTTTTACGCCAGATAATCAGTCGGTAATTGCTTCTTACGGTGGAAAAATCTATAAAATAGCCTTGAGTGGTGGTAGCCCAACACCGATTCCATTTACAGTAGATATGGACATAGAAATGGGGCCGAGATTAGAGTTTAAATATCCTATTAGTGATACGACTCGTACTTTGGCAACTCAAATTAGAGATGTAGTAAGCTCGCCAGATGGTAAGAAAATTGCTTTTACGGTACTGAACAGACTGTATGTAGCCGATTATCCAAAAGGAACACCGAAGCGATTGACTAATTTGGAGTTTACCGAAGCTCAACCAAATTGGTCAAATGATGGAAGTCAAATCACTTTTGTGACATGGACTGCTCAAGGAGGAAGTTTGTACAAAGTTCAAGCAGATGGAAGTAATCTGCAAAAAATCACTTCTTTACCTGCTCTTTATAGTCAACCAGCATACACTCCAAAGGACGATAAAATTGTTTTTATCCGTAGTAAAATGCGTGCTTATAAAGAATCCGTTGGTCCAGTAGCAAATGGTTCGGAAGATGAATTATGTTGGATTGATGCAAAAGGCGGTGATATTACTGTAATCGACCAAGCTAAAGGAAGAGAGTATCCTCATTTTGTCAAAAAACAAACCGATAGAATATATCTCAGCGGGGGTGATGGAAGCGTAGTATCTATCAAATGGGATGGTACAGACGAAAAAGTTCATGCGAAAGTTTCGGGTATTACCACTTACGGAATGAGTATCGAAGGAGAGGATTTTGCCCATAACTGCATGCTTTCTGAGCGTACAGCTTCGGCGATGGAAGTGAACCGTGCATCCAATGCTTCTAAAGTTTTGATGTCCCCAGATGGAGAGAAAGCTTTGGCTCAGATCAATAATGATATTTATTCGATGACGATTCCGCAAACAGGTAAAACGGTTTCTATTTCGGTAGCAGATGCTTCTTCAGCGCAGTTTCCTGCCAAAAAGCTCACTGATTTGGGCGGTGAATTCCCATCTTGGTCGAGTGATTCTAAGAAAATCCGTTGGGCTTTAGGGCGTTTCCATTTTGAATATGATTTTGACAAATCCGTAGCTTTTGAAGATAGTGTAAAATCAGCAAAGAAAGCACAAGAAAAAGCCAAAGCTGATTCAATCAGTAAAGCAAAAACAGATACAGTAAAAATCAAGACTGATGCTAAACCAAAAGTAGCTAAAGCGGCTGCTAAAAAGACTGACGATACTTACAAACCTAATGAAACAGAGATTAAGGTATATTATGAAAAAGATATTCCTCAATCTGCTATTTTGTTGAGAGGTGGTCGTATCATCACCATGAAAGGCGAAGAAGTAATTGCCAATGGTGATGTTTTGATAGAAAATAATCGGATTAAAGCTGTTGGAAAAAGTGGGACGCTTAAGGCATCAGGTGCTAAGGTGGTTGATGTAAGTGGTAAAACCATTATGCCAGGTTTTGTAGATACCCATTCACACATGTGGCCACAATGGGGTATCCAAAAAAATCAGGTTTGGATTTATGCCGCTAACCTCGCCTACGGTGTAACTACAACCCGTGATCCACAAACTGCGACAACAGACGTATTGACTTATAGCGATATGGTAGAAGCTGGTAAAATGGTAGGTCCACGTGTGTACTCAACAGGTCCCGGGGTTGGTTTTTGGTCATATAATATCAAAGATTCGACAGGTGCGAGCAATGCCCTTAAGCAATACAGTAAATATTTTAATACCAAATACATCAAAATGTATTTGACTGGTAATCGCCAATCTCGCCAGTGGATTATTAAAGCTGCCAAAGAACAGCAATTAATGCCAACAACGGAAGGTGGTTTGAACTTAAAATTAAATATTACAAACTTACTTGATGGCTACCCAGGACATGAGCATGCCATTCCTGTATATCCACTTTATAACGATTTAGTAAAATCTATTTCGTATTCAAAAATGGCAGTAACACCAACACTGTTAGTATCGTATGGAGGGCCATTTGCTGAAATTTATTACTTCGAAACAGAAGACCCATATCATGACAAAAAGATGCAATATTTCATGCCGTATGAAGAATTAGCTGAGAAAACTAGACGTGTGAGTGGTTGGTTTTTACCAGAAGAACATGTTTTCCAAAAACATGCAAAGTCTATGAAATCGATGGTAGAAAGTGGATCATTGGCAGGTATTGGTAGTCATGGCGAATTTCAAGGTTTGGGTTATCATTGGGAACTGTGGTCGATGCAAAGTGGAGGCATGAAAACACATGATGCCTTGAAAGTTGCGACTATTCTAGGCGCTACAGCCTTAGGTTTAGATAAAGATTTAGGAAGTATCGAAAAAGGAAAACTAGCTGATTTGTTGATTTTGGATAAAAATCCATTAGAAAATATTCGCAATTCGAATAGCATTAAAATGGTTGTAAAAAATGGTCGTGTGTATGATGCAAATACCCTTAACGAAACATATCCTAGCAATAACAAACTCATTCGTAGTGAATGGGAATTTGAAAAACCTGCTAAGACAACGAATATTGATGAGTAGATGTCTCTGTAGAGACGCCATGCTTTGCGTCTAAATATCAAAAAAAGCGGTCGAAAATAGTTTTCGACCGCTTTTTTTGATACTAAAATTCGGAATGAGAATAATCACTCAATTACTCATTCGCTAAATCACTAAATGTTTTCCTACAACGCACCAGCTTTGATTTCATCTACTACTGATGGATCAAGCAAGGTTGAAGTATCGCCCAAGTTACCAGTATCACCTTCGGCTACTTTGCGAAGAATACGACGCATGATTTTGCCTGAACGTGTTTTTGGTAAGCCCGATACAAACTGGATTTTATCTGGTTTGGCAATTGGTCCGATAATACGTGTTACCGTTGCCAAAATGTCTTTGCGAGTTAATTCTGAATCTCCAACATGTTTTTCGCAGATAACATAGGCATAAATACCCTGTCCTTTGATGTCGTGAGGATAACCCACTACCGCAGATTCAACCACACCCAAGTGCATGTTGATGGCATTTTCTACCTCAGCAGTACCAATACGGTGTCCAGATACGTTGATTACATCATCTACGCGACCAGTAATACGATAGTAGCCATCTTCATCTCTCATACAACCATCACCTGTGAAGTACAAGTTTTTGTAAGTTGAGAAATACGTTTGACGACAACGCTCATGGTCTCCGTAAGTAGTACGAACGATAGAAGGCCATGGGAACTTGATACATAAGTTACCCGAAACGCCATTTCCTTCGATTTCAACACCGTTTTCGTCTACCAAGATTGGCTGAACTCCCGGCAATGGTAAAGTAGCGTAAGCAGGTTTTGTTTTGGTAACATTGGCAATAGGCGAAATCAAAATACCACCAGTTTCGGTTTGCCACCACGTATCTACGATTGGGCAAAGTCCTTTACCTATTTTTTCATTATACCAATGCCAAGCTTCTTCGTTGATTGGTTCACCTACCGAACCTAATACTTTTAATGAGCTAAGGTCTTTTCCTTCTACAAATTTGTCGCCAAATGACATCAACGAACGAATAGCCGTAGGGGCAGTATAAAGAATATTTACTTTATGTTTTTCAACAATATCCCAGAAACGACCTGCATCTGGATAAGTTGGCACACCTTCAAACATCAAGGTTGTTGCACCACAAGCCAATGGACCATACACAATGTACGAGTGACCTGTAATCCAACCAATGTCAGCTGTACAGAAATGAGTTTGACCTTCTTCATACTGGAACACATTAGCAAAAGTATAAGACGAAAATACCATATATCCGCCTACTGTGTGAACTACTCCCTTAGGCTTGCCCGTCGAACCCGAAGTATATAGGATAAACAACATATCTTCTGAGTCCATTTCTTCGGCTGGACAGTCAGCCGAAACCAACTTCACTTCGTCTTCCCACCAGCAATCGCGACCCTTGAGCATCGAAACAGGGGTACGAGTACGAGTAGAAACAATCACGCGCTCAACACTTGGACATTGAATCAGGGCATCATCAACCGTAGTTTTCAAAGGAATTTCTTTGTTACCTCGGAAAGCTCCATCGGTTGTTACTACGATATTACACTGAGCATCGTTGATACGGTCGGCGATAGATTGGGCAGAAAAACCACCAAATACCACCGAGTGAATTGCACCAATACGAGCACAAGCCAATACTGCAATCGCCAATTCTGGAATCATTGGCATATAAATACAAATACGGTCACCTTTTTTAGCACCGTTTTTCTTCAATACGTTAGCAAAGCGACAAACTTGCTCATGCAATACTTTATAAGTAATTACTTGAGAAGGTTCGTCTGGGCTGTTAGATTCCCAAATAATTGCAGGCTGATTTCCTCTTGTTGCCAAATGACGGTCAAGACAGTTTTCAGTAATATTTAACTTTCCTCCCTTAAACCAATTCACCTTTGGTTCGGTAAAATTCCATTCTAAGGTCTTTTTCCAAGGTTTTCTCCAATAGAAGTTCTGAGCAATTTCACCCCAAAAGCTTTCTGGGTCTTCAACACTATACTGATACTTTTCTTGATAGTCTTCGAATGATTTTATTCTTAAGTCCATTGTGTGATTATGTTTTTGGCCTGCTCGTGTCTTCTTTGATAAATAACTTCTAAGCAAAGCTATTTTCTTTCATAGTCAAATCGACAGGTCTGAATAGAAGGTACGAATTGTTAAATTTTATACTGTAAAAATACAAGATGTTTTTTTCTTTATACTAACACTGTAAAATGTTTTATGCTAATTTAATATATATTTTATTGCTAAAATACTATATGCTTGTAATATAATACAAGTTGGAATTGGTTTGTTGTATTTTTCGAAGAGTTTTTGAATAAAATTGTATTTTTTATTGAAGTAAAAAAATATGAAATATTTTGCCGTAACAATTTGAGGTAGTAATGAGAGGAAAAAATGATATAGAAAATATTGCCGATTACCAAGGAATTAAATTATAGTTATAATAGCATTTACCTATAATTTTGAAGCAGAGAAATGCGCTAAAACAAGATTGGCAAAGCCACCTGTGCTTTGCCAATCTTGTAATGATGAGAAATATGTTTAAATGATGGTTCTGTAAGAAAAGTTTTGTTGAAATACCTATTTCGTGGATACTTTTGACACCTTTTGCAAGACGGAAATCACTTGAAATAAAATTTTCAAAACTCCTCACTCAAAACTCAACACTTCCTAGTGTCCTCCACCAATTTCAATTTCGCTAGTTGACATTACGTTTACCAACCAAATAGCTGCGCCAATAATGGCTGCTGCAATAATGATTCTCAAAATCCAGTTCGGTTTTTTTTCAGTTTCTGTGCTCATGTTACAATGGGTTTTAAGTGTTTTATACTTGTTTTTCGGTATATGCTAATCCAATGTTGCGCTCTTGCAAACGTTGGGCGATTTCATTTAAAATAGCTGGGTCATCAATAGTTGATGGAATACTGAATGTCTCTCCATCTGCAATTTGACGAATAATTTTGCGAAGGATTTTTCCCGAGCGAGTTTTAGGTAAACGTTTTACTAAAATAGTATTTCTGTAAAAAGCTACAGCGCCTATTTGCTCACGAATCAAAGCGATACTTTGTTGCTCAAGTGTATTTTCATCTATGTCTTGACCATCTTTCAGTACAGCAAAACCCACAGGACGTTGTCCACGAAGCTCGTCTGAGATACCTACTACGGCGCATTCAGCTACTGCTGGGTGTGAGGCAATGATTTCTTCCATTGCGCCAGTCGAAAGACGATGACCTGCCACATTAATGACATCGTCGATACGACCCATGATAAATACATAGCCATCTTGGTCGATAAAACCGCCGTCTCCAGTAAGGTAATAGCCTTCAAAGGTATTCAAATAAGATGTTCTGAAGCGATCATCATCATTCCAAAGGGTAGGTAAACATCCTGGAGGCATCGGGAGTTTGATACAAACATAGCCATCTTGACTAGGACCTAACTCTTCTCCTGCTTCGTTCAAGATTTTTAACTCAAAACCGCATACAGGTTTGGTTGCCGAACCTGCTTTTACTGGAAAAGCTTCGATACCAACCATGTTACCCACAATTCCCCAACCCGTTTCTGTTTGCCACCAGTGATCTAGAATTGGTAATTGAGTAATTTGCTGTAACCACTCAAGGGTAGGAGGGTCGCAACGTTCGCCCGCCAAGTAAATAGCCTTGAGCGAACTAATATCATATTTTGCCTTTAATTCGGCGTGAGGGTCTTCTTTTTTGATAGCTCTAAAAGCAGTTGGTGCAGTAAAGAAGCATTTTACTTTATGTTCTTCAATAACACGCCAGAAAGTTCCTGCGTCAGGTGTTTTGATTGGTTTACCTTCGAACAAGATAGTTGTACAACCATATATCAAAGGAGCATATACAATGTAAGAGTGTCCTACTACCCAACCTACATCTGAGGCTGCCCAATATACATCACCTGGTTGTACATCGTAAATAGTACGCATTGAGAAATTCATAGCTACCGCATGACCACCATTATCACGGACAATCCCTTTGGGCTTGCCTGTTGTTCCAGAAGTATAAAGGATATATAATGGATCTGTAGCATCGACTATTTCGCAAGGAGCTTCTTCCGACTTTTCAACCAATTGAGTATAATCCACATCGCGAATCTCAACCATGCTAGCTTGAGCCTGTGGACGCTGAAGAATCACACAATGGGCTGGTTTGTGCTCTGAAGCTTGGATAGCCTCGTCGAGAAGAGGTTTGTAAGGAATCACTTTTTCGAACTCAATCCCACAGGAAGCCGAAATCATTACTTTGGGTTTGGCATCGTCTATACGCACTGCCAGTTCGTGAGGAGCAAAGCCTCCAAACACTACCGAGTGGATAGCTCCTAATCGTGCACATGCCAACATAGCAATAGCCGCTTCAGGAACCATTGGCATATAAATCACAACAGTATCTCCTTTTTGAACGCCCAGGGTTTTGAGCCCACCTGCTAGTTTGGCTACTTCCTTGGTAAGTTCACTATAGCTATACTTTTTTATACTTTTGGTAGCTGGAGAGTCGTAAATGATAGCAGTTTGGTCACCTCTGCCGTTTTCTACGTGATAGTCAAGTGCCAGATAGGCAGTATTCATCTTGCCACCTTTAAACCAGCGATAGAAACCTTTCTCATCTACAGACAAGGTTTGCTGGGGAGCTTCAAACCACGAGATTTGCTGAGCCTGCTCGGCCCAAAAAGCCTCACGATTATCAATGCTGAATTGGTATTTTTCTGCGTAAGACATTGGTTTATAAGCTTATAAGTTTGTTTTGTTATAAATATAATAGGAGCAGTCAGTTTGGTAATATAATTTAAAACTACCCTAGCCATTCGTCATAATTGTTGGTTTATGAATGACTATCAGTTTGACTGATTCCATGAGAAAACATGAATATTTTCACAATACTAAATTAAGGGTTTACACTGAAAAATCGCGAAAAACTCCGCTAAACTTAGCTAGTTGCAATACCAAGGGCTAAAGCGTTGACTTTTGAGACCAAAGTACGTGTCGAAAAGGGTTTTGGAACATATAGGTCTGCGCCAATAGCATATCCTTTTTCCATATCTGATTCTTTATTTTTAGCACTCAAAAATACAATTTTGATATGACTTAGCTTGAGGGTACTCTTTACAAAACGGCATACTTCATAACCATCCACATTGGGCATCATAATGTCCAATAGAATAATGGATGGAATCTCACGTTCGATGATGTCAAGTGCTTCCTCTCCATCACGAGCAATAAATACCTGATAACCCTCTTTTTTCATCAGGAATTCAAGCGACATCAAAATGCCAGGCTCGTCGTCAACTACTAATACTTTTAATTGTTGTTTCATCTTTAATGAGTTAGTTTTATTAACAGGCACAAAGGCATACAGTGGCAAAGTGTATTTAGATTGATAAATAATTAGATAATTGTTTTTCTTGTTCTCCAATACTTTATTACACTTTGTCACTTTGTGCCTGTTCACTTTGTCCCTTTTATACTAAACCACTGGAAGCATAAAAGTAAATTTTGATCCATGTCCAACCTCGCTTTCTACCCAAATTTGACCTTGGTGTAGTTCAACGATTTTTTTGGAGATAGCCAGTCCCAATCCGCTTCCTTTGGGTTTTTTGATAGTTTGATCTTCTGCTTGAAAAAATTTGTCAAAAATGAGGCGCTGAAACTCTTTAGCAATTCCTACGCCATTGTCTTGAATACTCGTATAAATTGCACCTTCGACATAATGTGTTGCTATTTGGATTTCGCCTTTGTCTGCTTCACAATACTTAATGGCATTGGATATAAGATTTACGATAACCTGTACCAGTTTATCTCTATCAGCTTCAAATTTGGGAGCAAAACGGTCTGGCAAAAACACCACTTTTATGCCTTTTTCTTTGGCAGGTTGATACAGAGCATCTATACTATCTTTGACAATTTCTTGTATATCTACATTTTCTTTAATCAATTTCTGACGACCTGATTCGTATTTTTCAAGGTCTAGTACTTGGTTAATTAATCGACTCAAACGATCAGATTCCTTTACGACAGTACTCAAAAAATGTTCTCTTTCTTCTTGATCCATATCAGGATTATCGTAGACAATTTCTGATAATGCCCTAATAGAAGTCAGAGGCGTACGAATTTCGTGTGCTACTGTTGACAAAAAATCATCCTTGAGTTTGTCGGTTCGTTTCAAAATCTCATTAGCTTCCTTGAGTTCGGAGGTGGCTTTTTCAAGCTCGATAGATTTTCGGCGAAGCTCTTTATTGTTGACCATTAACTCCTGCGAAGCTCGAAGAATATTGACAACTTCGTCCATCGAAATATGTTCTTCCTTCGAAATCGAAGCCACCATAATGCGGGCAGAAGCTGCGCCTACGACGCCTGCCAAAAGCTTTTCGGAATAAGTAACAAGTTTAGGGTCAGCCTTTTTGTTTTCTAAATTTAAACTATGTTTTTGTGCAAAAAGCCGTAGTACTCTATCGGTTCGGCGTTCTCCAAAAAAGTTGATAAGTAAAGTTCTAATATCATTCAAGTAGGCTGTGCCACGCCAAATAGTGGTATTATCTGTGAACTTAGAATGACTAAAAATATCAACAAACGTTACTGCCTGATTGAGTTCAATAGAGGTAGATTTAGTGATTAATGAAAAAGATACATAGCTACCAATATTGAAAAACATACTCCAGAATACACCATGCGAGATATCATCCATACCCTCTAAGCCAAACAATGCGGATGGACGAAGAGCCTTGATACCCCAAAGACCTTCTTCTAAAATTGACTGGGGAAATATTCCTGCACCAATTAAAGAAGGAAGCACTAAGGTATAAAACCAAATAAACGTCCCTGAAAGAAGCCCAATAATTGCGCCTTTACGATTACCTTCTTTCCAATAGATACCCCCGATAATGGCAGGTGCAAACTGTGCCACTGCTGCAAAGGAGACCATTCCGATAGATACCAGTGAAAAATATTGTGCAATAGCCTTGGCATAGATATACGCCAACAGTAGAATAATGAATATGCTGACCCTACGAACATTATTGACTAAGCCACTCAGATTGTTTTCATATTTACCAATTATCTTTGGGTATGCCAATAAAATCGGCATAATTAAACTATTCGAAACCATGATACTGAGGGCGATGGTTTCGACAATGACCATACTTGTAGCTGCCGAAAATCCTCCGATATAGGTTAATAACGCCAAGAACTTTGCATCATACTTTAAAGGTATTGCTAATAAATAGTTATCAGGATTTACATCATGATTTGGAAAAAGCAACTCTCCTCCGAAGGCAATGGGTAATACAAAAATATTGATAATCAACAAATACAGTGGAAATAGCCACATTGCTTTGTTGAGGTGTTTTTCGTTGACATTTTCGACTACAGCTACCTGAAACTGTCTCGGCAAAAACAAGATAGCACTCATAGAAAGAGCTGTATGCCAAAACCAAGAAGAGTATTCGCCTTTGTTGCCATCCATTAAAAACTGAGATTTTAGCTGAGGATGTAAGGCTGCTTTGTTAAAAATATCACCAAAACCATTAAAAATTCCGTATGTAACGAAGATTCCTACTACGATAAAAGCCAATGCCTTGATAATAGATTCGGCAGCTATGGCTGCTACCATACCTTCATGGCGCTCGGTAGAATCGATTTTTCTCGTTCCAAAAATAATTGTAAAAAGTCCCAAACCCATTGAGATATAAAAGGTAAGGTCGTCTAGGAAAATATGGCTATTGGCTGGTGAGTCTGTACGTGTTAAAATTCTAAAACTACTAGATATAGCCTTGAGCTGAATTGCAATGTAAGGCAAAACTCCAACCAGAGATACGAGTGTAACAATAATCCCGAGTGTTACATTTTTGCCATATCTGGAAGAAATAAAATCTGCAATAGAAGTGATACGATATACTTTCGAGATTCGGATGATTTTACGAATCACTAACCACCAAAGAGGCATCATAAGGGTTGGTCCTATATATACCGAAAGGTATTCGATACCATAGCTTACGGCTCGTCCAACTGACCCATAAAATGTCCAAGCAGTACAATAAATAGCCAAAGAGAGCGCATATATGTACGGGTTGGTTACAAGGCTTTTGCCTTTTTGTGAACGTTTTTCGGCCCAGTATGCTACACCAAATAAAAATGCCAGATATAGCAAGGAAGCTAAAACTAAGATTATGCTATTCATCGTGATTCGAATTGTCTTGGTTTTTGTTTAGCTCTCTGACATTCAAATAAATGACCACAATCAAAATCAGCCAAAGTACAAAAACATATAAAAATAGGCTTGGGATGCCTGCTATTTGGGTCTCCAAATTAAAAATGGAAATAATCGGGAAGTTGTATAGCAGTAAAAACAAGCAACTTATGATAAAAAGTCTTTGCTCTTTTAGTGATTCTTTCATGTTTTTTAGAAATATGGTCGAATTGCTATAATATCGTCAATAGAAGCAAATTGCTGACAAGTATTCTTTGTCGTTTAAAATGTCTTCTCTGACCTATATTTTATTGCTTCATTTGTCTATTTAATTTATTTGCATCATTACCAATTTACCAGAAATATACTTCAACTAGAGATTTGATGATTCAAATTCCCCCAAAATACCGTTTTATTGAGGAAAACTGAGTTGTCAAATAGCTTTTATAGGGCTATATTGAGTATATATACATAATTAGTTATTGTGTCAAGCAAAATAATAAGAAATGAGACTTAATCAATAAAAAATAGACAATTACTTAGCTAAGTTGGTAGAGTTTTTGGAAAGTAGTATCCCCATAAACTAAGAATGTATGTCAAGAGCCAAAAATGACTTCATTGACATACATTACTCAACTCATCTATCCCTAAAAACTATTTTATGTTTTGTTAATGGTGTAAAGTCGTTTAAAATCTAAACGCTTTACACCAATACATTTTTGTGAAAGCCTAAAAGATTTGTTGTGAATTATGCGTTTTCTTCGCTAAATTCTCCTTGAAGAGCGTATTTTCCGAAAATCAACAAACCTCCTGTGATAATTGGTGTCAAAATAAACATAATGATGATACCAAATACCAAATCATCTTGTTTACCTGAACCTAATTTAGGAAGGCCTAAGACTGTGATGCCAAACCATGCGGCTGCGATACCGAGGACTATCCATACGATACCTAAAATTTTTTTAATTCCGTCCATTTTGTATAAAAATTTAGAATGTATTCAATAGAAGTTATTAGTTAAGTATGAGTGCTGAATTGTGAATGTAAATTTCAAAACTCACAATTCGCAATTCAGCATTAATACCAAAGAGTCATTTTTGCCTAAAGCCTAGAGCTAATAGCCTACAGCCATTACTCTACTCCTCCTTTTTTCTCTTTGATATACAACAAGCCGATTACAAAACAGATACCTGCAATCAACATTGGGTATTTCAAGCCTTCTAAGTAAGGTTGAGCATTTACTACAGTCTGACCTGCTTTTTCTGCTGCTTCGTTAGCATCTTTTGCTTTTGATACTAAGTAAGTAGCAATCGCTGGCATCAAACCTCCGAATACACCGTTACCAATGTGGTATGGTAATGACATAGACGTGTAGCGGATTTTTACAGGGAACATTTCTACCAAGAACGCTGCAATTGGACCATAAGCCATAGTTACAAACAATAACTGTACAAATACCATCCAAATCATTGTCCACTTGTCGCCTTCGTTCAATTTTACAGTTTTAACAACATCAGGTTTTGGAGCTTCTTTTGATGCGTCTGCCAATACCGTTACTTTTTTCACTTCTTTATATTTTGTACCGTCTGTGTATTCTTTTGTCACAGTCGTTGTAATCAAAGAATCTGATGTACCTTCTACCAAAGCACGTTTAACTTCTTCAGTAGTTTTAGCTGATATTTCTTCTTTGTTCTTGATGTTGGCTGTTTGGTAAATTTTCTCGTAAATAGGACGGTAGCAAAGTACACCTAATAACATACCTGTCAACATAATTCCTTTACGGCCAATTTTGTCAGATAACCATCCAAAAAATACAAAGAATGGAGTACCCATCATCAAAGCGATAATCAAAAGGGTGTTGGCTTGTTGGAAATCGATATTACAAATTTTCAACAAGAAGGTCTGCGCGTAGAACTGACCAGTGTACCAAATCACCCCTTGACCCATCGTAGCACCAAATAATGCAAGCAAAACATATTTGAAATTGTATTTATTACCAAACGACTCTTTCAATGGGTTGGCTGAAGTCTTACCTTCTGCTTTTGCTTTCGCAAATAAAGGAGACTCGTGCATATTTTTACGAATCAAAACCGATACATATACCATGATGATTGATACCCAAAACGGAACTCTCCATCCCCAATCTTCGAATTTTTCTTTACCTAATGAAGACTGAGTAATCAAAATTACTGCCAATGAGATAAACAAACCTGCTGTTGCTGTAATTTGAATCCAAGATGTCCAAAATCCTTTTTCGTTGGCAGGTGCATGTTCTGCTACATACGTGGCAGCACCACCATACTCACCACCAAGTGCCAAACCTTGTAACAAACGAAGTACAAGTACCAATAAAGGTGCAAAGAAACCAATCGTTTCGTAGCCAGGTACACAACCAATGGCAAAAGTAGCTCCACCCATTAGTACGAGTGTTACCATGAAGGTATATTTACGGCCAATCAAGTCACCAAGACGACCGAAGAAAAGCGCACCAAAAGGACGAACTACAAAGCCAGCAGCAAAAGTGGCAAGTGTCGATAAAAATGCTGCTGTTGGGTTGTCTTTTGGAAAAAATTGTGTTGAGATAATAGTAGCTAAGCTTCCGAAGATATAAAAGTCATACCATTCGATGAGGGTTCCAACCGATGAAGCTCCAATGATGGATGCTAGTCCTGCGGTAGATTTCTTTTCTGACATAGTTGCTAATGGTTAAACGGGGTTAATACTTTGATTTAGGGTAAAGTGGAAGTTTGAGGGGCTTAGTTCTACGCGCTCAGCCCCTCTGGCTTTGCTTTACAATTTTTTGTAAAAGTGATTTTAGAAATTATATACTACTACTGCTTGTAAACGATGGTTTGTTGCTGTAAACGAACGAGCTAAATCACCACTTGCAGGCTTGAATGAGATGCTACTTGGTAATGTTCCTACTGCATCTGGTACAGTGCCGTCTACATCTGCCCAGTTCATAGATGTGATTTCGTATTCAAGTGCAAACTTCATTTTGCCTGAATAAAAATCAACTCTTGGTGCTAATCTAAACATGCTGTCAAAAGTTCTTGTAGCACTGATACCTCTTCCTAAGAATGCTAAGCTACCACTTTGAATATCAGATTTGTTAATAGCATCTGACAAACCTAGGTTTTTCATATATCCCACAAATACAGCAGGTTGTACTTTCTTTGATTTAGTTGAAATCAGCTCACCCCAAAGGTTCCATTGATTTTGCGCTGCGTATTTCCACTCACCAGTGGTGGCATTACGATATTCAGCCAAACCACCTAAACCAACATACTGAGTATAGCTTTGACCGTACGTTGTATGAAACTTCGCCGTCAAATTATTGGAAGTATATTTGGCATAAGCCAACAAATTGAGGGTAAATAGGTTTGTCGAAATATTCTTAGAAATATTCGGAGCGCCTGTGCCTCCCCAAGCACCTGTACTAGGGTTTTGTGTATCAGTAATTCTTGGTCTAATTGTATTTCCTTCTAGACCGATGCTTGCCAAAAACTTTTTGTTTTCTACACCTAGTTGCGCTGCAAATGATGGAGTAGTAGCAAACTTGTAAGCATCAACACCAGTTCCTGAACCAAACGCACCTGCTGGACTAAATCCTTGTAAGTCGTAGCCAAACAACATTCCTGTAAATGAAACAATGTTCGAAAGTTTGTGTGTCAAGCGAACTTGTGGTATAAACGAGAACGGATTGAACGGAATACCTGTGTTAAAGTTGGCTGTTCCAGGAAAGCACTTTGGAATAAAATTTGGATTCCAATATTGCCCAACCAATAATTGTGTTTTGTTCCAATCCAACGCTACATAAGCGTGACGAAGGCGAAGTAGGTTTTCTGTTCCTCCTCCCGATGTTCCTGCCGTTCCGTTGGTGATACCAAAGAAGTCAGTTTCTAATACTCCACTTGCTTTGGCTCCAAAAGCGCTTATGCCACCGAATTTTACTCCTAATCTTGTAACAATGGCCGAGTAACCAAGTTGTGGGATAGCGTTTCCATCGTCGCTACCATTAGGAGTTAGTGTTGTTCCTGAGCGAGTTGGGAGGTTGGTAGCATCCGATGGATACACATCCAATACGCCATCTCTTAAATCTAAATTTCTTCTTGTATTATAATAAATGTCATTTCTCACAAATCCGTACACTGTCACTTTTTGCTCAGCAGGAGCCTCTGTTTTTGCTGGCGTTGACGCAGTTGTTGAACTAGAGGTTGTGCTACTTTGAGCAACAATGCTAGACGTACAAATAGCCGTGCCTAGCACCGACAATAAAAATCTTTTCATAATCGAAGAATGGTTTTTGTGGTCTTGTTTTGTTATAAAATTGCCTTATGAGGGTATTTTCAAAAAGAACTAAAAACAGCTCTATGGTTTTGTTTTGTTGTAATATTCTGTGCTTTTTTTGCACTGGTTTATGATACAAACCTCATAAAAAAAACTATACCAGCAATAGCAGTGGTATAGTTTTGCAATTTTTGTATAGTTTTTAAGCTATTTTATTCTTCGAAAAATGATAAAATTGGTGGCTAGGTGGCTTTTTTAGTAATAAATCAACGTTGAAAAACCCATCATTTTTATTTAATGTTTTAGTCTTTCCCATTTGATAAGCATAAACTTGTCACCTAATTCGGTTACAATCATACCTGCTCCTTTGAGGTTTTCTCTATTAGCATAAAATTCAGCTAATTCTTTGTGATTCAGTATTTTATAAGTGGGGTGGTATTCGTTTCCTTTTGGTACTTTTATTTGATATTTCTTTACCCAATTCATCACAGAAACGTGTGATACGCCCAATAATCGCTCAATTTCGCGGTAGGTAACCCCCTCAATATATAGCTGAAGCGCCTTGATTACATAGTATTGGGAGATACCTTTGCCTAGCTTCTCAACGGTAAAGTTGTAATTACA
Source organism: Flectobacillus longus (assembly GCF_030056705.1). Lineage (GTDB taxonomy): Bacteria > Bacteroidota > Bacteroidia > Cytophagales > Spirosomataceae > Flectobacillus > Flectobacillus longus. The sequence goes on along the minus strand of NZ_JASHIC010000004.1, from coordinate 127,682 downwards.
AGATTTACACTTGAAGCGCTGCTTATCCTTGATAACTCCGCTTTTGGTGACTAGAGATGAGTCACACTTTGGGCAATTTGGGTTTTTCATAGATTTTTTTGTGATATATTACGGTTAGCAAATATATATCATTTGAGCAACAATATAAAAGTTTTTGGATACTTATTTTTTCTACTGAAAAAATCCGAAATAAAGGTTTTATTCAAAATATTATTCTAAAAATGGATAATAATCGAAATATTATTTGTTTTGTCCAAAGTCGAGCATGAAACGTTGTACAAAACGAAGAATAATTTGACCTAAATGTTTTTTCGGTAGAAATAAAATTTTTGTCATTTTATGATAGGTCGAAATAAAAAAAATCTCTTAACAGCTCAAATCAATTCTCAAAATTCTCATTGTCTGCGACTTGTTGAATCTGTAAGTTGTACAAGACAAAGACAAAAGGGTCTATAATTTCATGTTTTTTGACAAAAAAAAATTGTTTATGGTCACTTTACCTACAAATAACTCAGTTATTTCTCGTTAGGTAGTAATGTAGAATTGTGAGTTGTGAATGTGAAATTTAGCTATAAACACTTTACTCCAACGAAGCAATCGCTTGTTTGAGTCGTTCTAGCGAATGTTTTTTGTCAAGCACCAAAGGTGGTTTCATACGTTCGGTACAATCTACAGCACCACATCTTTCACAAGTTTCGTTGACTTTTCGTCTTGGCAAAGCTGGGTCGTTAAGAAATTGCGCCATGCTTCTAAGATTATCATCAATCGCAAAGCCAAGCGTTACACTACTATTCATTTTTTTGTTGGGTGGCGAAGGTTTGGCTAAGGACATCACAAAATAATGATTATTGGTATCGATATATTCTGACACTTGAGCCTTACACAGTACCTTTTCAGAATCGTAGCCTTCTTCTTTTTGGATTTTTTCCAAATCCTTTAAGATAGTCAATGAAACCCAGCGACGACAATAGTGCTCATTGAGTGCCGTTCCATGAGGTGTATGTAGTTTAGCCAAGTGCATTTCTTTGGTCAAGTAAAACAGCTTATGGTCTACTTCATTATTAAAACGCAAAAAGAAAAGATTGTTGATTTTGAAATGACTTGTCATCAAATTCGATAAGCGATGATAGAACATCTCTGGCGTTGCATTAAACAATCTCATGATACTCAACATCATATCTCCATTCCATTTGGGACTAGCAAAGAAATATGTTAAACGGTCTACCAACACATTTTTATTGATAAGTACTGCACCTGCAAAGTAGGATGCTTTGAAATTGTTTAGTACTTGTTCAAAAGAGTTTACTTCTATTACTGATGAGATATATGGTCGGTTTTTTAGCTGTAAAAACTGGTATCCTAATTCACGACCAAAAGTAAAAGCTCTTTGTTCGGGACTTAAATCACCATTAACCAACAATTTCGATGTTTTTGGATTATACACCGAACGTATTGTTATCAGATCAGGATGACTTTCACGTGTGAATTCTTCGATTTGGTATCCATAAAAATTTTGAAGAATATCAGATAACAAAGTATCGTTAGGAGAGGTGATTTCTGAGATTTCGAAAAGTTTACGAAACTGCTGTGCCGATTCTTCAATATCAGGAAAATAATTATCGTACATTTCCTGATACGAGCGTAATACTGAAAAGTAAAACTGCTCGACACGCATATCATAGTTGCGGCTGATTTCGATAATCGTACTAATAAAGGCTGAAATTTTTGCAGGAGCCTCAGACATTAGTTCGATAAAGTCGGCTGGTTCGACTCCAAAAATCTCTAAAGGGAGTTCTGTTAAGATATTCGAATTAAGTAACTCGGCGATTGGTTCAAGCTGTTTGCTCAATTTTAGGGATACCAACGAATCATAATCTATATCTAAAGCGTCAGATAAAGCCATGATTTTTTCGGTTTTCGGATATTTTTTCCCTTTTTCTATCTCGTTCAAGTAGGAGATAGATAACCCAGATTTTTCTGCAACTTCACTCAAAGAGAGCTTTTTGTCTAGTCGTAACTGCCTGATTTTCAAGCCAAAGATTATTTTTACTTTATCACTATTTGCACTCATATCGTTTATTGTTTTTTCAAAATTACATATAAAATTTTAAAGAAAATAACGAAATATTAAAATTTAGCGAAATTTCGCTTGTTTTTTAAATTTCGCATTTTTAACTTTGTTTCGAAGTTCAGCAATAAGTTATTTCTTTTTTATCAGATATAAATAAAAGCTTTAGCGAATTTTCACAAAAAATAAATATTGTCTTTATGTGATAGATGTGGCTTGAATAAGCAAAACCAACGCATCAGATAGTTGAACATTAAGACCCAGAAAAAACCAAAAGATAAGCCTAAAGCGGAGTATTGTTATTTTACCTAATTGAAAAGACAATCCAACGTTTGTAGCTGTGAAAATAACAAAACAAAACCACCAGTAAGACATGAATCAGCATTCAATTCAAGGAGTGGAGATATTGGGAGAAGTATCACCGCAGTTTGAGACCATTCTGACCAAAGAGGCATTGACCTTTGTGCGTGATTTGCAAAGGATGTTCAATCGCCAGCGTTTGACTTTGCTCAATAGTCGTGTTCTACGTCAAGAACAAATCAATCAAGGTATTTTGCCAGATTTTTTGCCAGAAACTGCCGAGATTCGTCAGGCTGAATGGAGTGTTGCCCCAATTCCGCAAGACTTACAAGACCGTCGTGTCGAAATCACGGGACCCGTAGATCGCCGTATGGTAATCAATGCGCTCAATTCTGGAGCAAAAGTCTTCATGGCTGATTTTGAGGATGCCAATACACCTTCTTGGAATAATGTGATTGAAGGGCAAATTAATTTGCGTGATGCTATTCGTAAACAAATAGATTTTACGGCCGATAATGGTAAATTTTATGCGCTAAATCCCAACGTAGCGGTTTTGAAAGTGCGTCCTCGTGGTTGGCACATGGAAGAAAAACACGTGCTAATCGATGGAGAGCCAGCTTCAGCTTCGATTTTTGACTTTGGTTTGTATTTTTTTCATAATGCCTGGGAATTGATCAAACGTGGAAGCGGTCCGTATTTCTATTTACCCAAAATGGAAAGCCATCTTGAAGCTCGTCTATGGAATGATATATTTATAGCGGCACAAGATACCTTAGAAGTTCCGCAAGGCACAATCAAAGTGACAGTACTGATTGAAACGATTATGGCTGCTTTTGAGATGGACGAGATTCTGTATGAACTCCGAAATCATATTGCAGCGCTCAATGCGGGTCGTTGGGATTATATTTTTAGTTGTATCAAAAAATTCCATCAATTTTCAGAGCGTATTCTTCCCGATCGAGCGCAGGTAACTATGGCTGTACCATTTATGCGTGCTTATGCAAAATTATTAGTGCAAACTTGTCACAAGCGCAAGGCTCATGCCATAGGAGGGATGTCTGCGTTTATACCTAACCGTAAGGACGAAGCTATCAATAAAATGGCTTTTGAGCGTGTAAACGCCGATAAGGAACTCGAATCGAGTACTGGTTTTGACGGTACTTGGGTAGCTCACCCCGATTTGGTAGCGGTGGCATTAGTACCATTTAATAAAGCTTTGGGAGAAAATCCTAATCAAAAACAGGTAATGCTTGAAAATGAAGCCATTACTGGTGCAGAGCTTATTAATTTTACCATACCTAATACAGCCATTACCGAAGCAGGTATCAGAATGAATATCCAAGTAGGTATTCTGTACATTGAATCTTGGTTGAGAGGAGTGGGTGCGGCTGCAATTCATAACCTCATGGAGGATGCCGCTACAGCCGAAATCTCCAGAGCTCAGATATGGCAATGGCTTCATCATGGTGCCAAAACCGACCAAGGACAATTGATAGATACTGACTACTATAAGTACTTACTTAGCGATGAAATACAGAGAATCAAGCATTTAGTAGGAATTGAAAAATACGATGCTGGCAAATTTGTAGAAGCTATTCAATTGTTTGATAAACTCGTAACGCAAGAAGGATTCGACTATTTCCTAACAACCGATGCCTATGAAGTACTTCTTAGTCAGGAGGAAGCGCTTCAGAGTTAGGAGTTTTGAGTGATGAGTTGTGAGGGTAAAATTTTCATTGCCAATGATTTATCGAATAGTGTAGAGTCGATATTTTGATTATTTGGCAAAATTAGCTTCTCTAGTTCAAGACTTAGTCTTGGACTCACTTTTTTAACAGTTTAAAACTGTTTATAATGCATTTAAAGATATTTCTCATAAAATAATTGAAGCTTTTCTGCCTATGGCTTACAGCCTAAAGCATATTAATAACCAATAACTGTTCAGAGGGGTGTTGGCCTTGAGACACCCCAATGAGCTTATTTAGCTATACTTCTAGAACGATAGTACTTTGATGAGGTATGAGTTTTGAATGCTGAGTTTTGAGATTAATGGTTTGTTAATCAGTTGTTTGTAATTTTGATTCAAAATTTACTTCTAATAATTCACACTCATCACTCATCATTCACAACTCATCAATAGTCTGGTTCTGCTATGCGTATGCTTTTCTTATAACAAAACAAAAAACTAATTGAAATCATGAAAATTTCACAAGAAGAAAGAATCCAACAGTTGGTAACTGATTGGACTACAAACCCTCGTTGGGAAGGAATCGAAAGGCCTTATAGTGCTGAAGAAGTGGCTCGTTTGGCGGGTTCATACAAACTTGATTACAGTATTGCACGTATGGGTGCAGAGCGCCTTTGGAACTTGTTGAAAAATGATCATTGGGTAGCTGGATTGGGAGCATTGACAGGTAACCAAGCCGTACAAGAAGTACAAGCAGGTATGAAAGCTATCTATTTGTCTGGTTGGCAAGTAGCTGCGGATGCGAACTTGTCGGGCAATATGTACCCTGACCAAAGTTTGTACCCTGCCGATAGTGTTCCTGCGGTGGTGAGAAGAATCAATAACGCTTTGTTACGTGCCGACCAAATCCAGAATGTAAATGGTGATGGCGATGTACATTGGATGGTACCTATTGTAGCCGATGCAGAAGCAGGTTTTGGCGGTAATTTGAATGCCTTCGAGTTGATGAAATGGATGATTGAAGCAGGAGCATCTGGCGTACACTTCGAAGACCAGTTATCTTCTGCTAAAAAATGCGGTCACTTAGGAGGAAAAGTATTAGTGCCAACACAAGAGGCTATCAATAAATTAGTTGCGGCACGTTTGGCAGCAGATGTAATGGGCGTACCAACCTTAGTAATTGCTCGTACCGATGCAGAGGCAGCCAATTTGATTACGGCTGATGTAGATGAAAGAGATTTGAAATTTATCCAGGCCGATAAAGGAAGAACTTCGGAAGGTTTCTTCTATGTGAAAAATGGGCTTGAACAAGGTATCGACCGTGGCTTAAGCTATGCGCCATATTCAGACTTGATTTGGATGGAAACAGGTAATCCAGATTTAGGAATGGCTCGTGAGTTTGCACAAGGTATTCATGCCAAATATCCAGGCAAAATGTTGGCTTACAACTGCTCACCATCGTTCAACTGGGCGAAATTTATGGATGAGAAAAAGATGGAAACATTCCGTGAAGAATTAGCTGATATGGGCTATAAATTCCAGTTTATCACTTTGGCAGGTTTCCATGCTTTAAATACCGCTATGTTCGAGTTATCAAGTGCGTATGTACAACGTGGTATGGCTGGTTTCTCAGAATTGCAACAACGTGAATTTGCTTTACAATCTAAAGGCTTCAAGGCAGTAAAACACCAAGCATTTGTAGGAACAGGCTATTTTGACGCAATTCAAAATACTGTTACAGGAGGCTTGGCATCTACTGGCGCCTTGAAAGGCTCAACAGAAGAGGAGCAGTTTCATTAGAAATATTTAGTGAATGAGTGATTGAGTGGAGGTATAATTATTTGCGCCTTTACAGAAAAATACAATCACTCAATCACCATTCACACACTCACTAAATGTTTAGGTGAATAGTTTGGTTTGGATAAAGTCTGTCTCGTGTGTCAGGCAGGCTTTTCTTCTCAAAATCAGTATTTTGACCAATATTCATCAGTGCAAAAGTGCAATAATCATGATAGTTTCATTAAGGAAAAGGGAAAGTAAAAAGACTACTTTGCCCAATTGGCTGTTTGCCAATTTTCAGCCCAAGTTATAGCCTATTTTCTTGCTAACATCAAAAACATATTCACCAAATAAAACGGTTGCCTAAAAAACAGCCATTCATTCAAATCAATACAATCGTTATGAAACATGATATGCTAGCGGTAGACCTTAGTAAAACTGCCAAACCAATCGTTAATCATCCAGTATTCAAATTACATGGTGATATCCACCTTAATTTGCGTGTATCGACTTTGATTCAAGAAGCATTAAAGAATCAAGAAGGCGTATTGACTGATACAGGGGCTTTTATGTGTGATACTGGGAACTTTACAGGTCGCTCGCCCAAAGATAAGTTTTGTGTATATGATGACAAAACCGCTAATACTGTTTGGTGGGGTGATATCAATCAAACTTTTGATTCAGATAAGTTTGAGGCTTTGTATCAAAAAATGATTGCATTTGTGGCAAACAAAAAATTGTATGCTCGTTATGCGTATGCGTGTGCGTCGCCAACGCATCGTTTGAATATATTGGTGATAAATACTTTGGCATGGCATAACTTGTTTTGTAATCATCTATTTCTTCGTCCAGAAGAAGAGGAGCTCGATACATTCGAACCAGAATGGGTAATTTTGAATGTTCCAGAATTTGAAGCTGACCCTGCTGTGGATGGTACCCGTCAAGGCAATTTTACTATTATTGATTTTACCCGTAAGATTATTTTGATTGGTGGTACTGGCTATGCAGGTGAAATGAAAAAAGGCATTTTCACTGTTCTGAACTATATTTTACCACAAGAAAAACAAGTATTGTCGATGCACTGTTCGGCTAATATAGGTGCTGAGGGTGATACAGCATTATTTTTCGGTTTATCAGGAACAGGCAAAACAACACTCTCTGCCGACCCTGATCGTAAGCTCATTGGTGATGACGAACACGGTTGGTCAGACGAGGATGTATTCAATTTTGAAGGAGGATGTTATGCCAAAGTAATCAATTTAAGTGCTGAGCAAGAGCCAGAAATATTTGGCGCTATTCGTTATGGTGCTATTCTCGAAAATACTCGATTTGTAGAGGGAACAACAACCGTAGATTATACCAATCAGAGTGTAACCGAAAATACTCGTACAGCTTATCCTATTAATTATATTCCTAACGTTGCAGAGCCATCGATAGGAAGTTCGCCTAAAAATATCTTTTTCTTGACAGCAGATGCTTTTGGGGTATTGCCTCCAATTGCGAAGTTGAACAAAGAGCAAGCAATGTTCTATTTTGTATCGGGTTACACATCTAAACTAGCAGGTACCGAAATGGGAGTAAAAGAACCACAAGCCACGTTTTCGGCGTGTTTTGGAGCGGCATTTTTACCTTTACATCCTTTAAAATATGCTGATTTGTTAGGTAAAAAGATTAATAATGGCGAAGTAAATGTGTGGTTGATTAACACTGGCTGGACTGGAGGACCTTATGGTATTGGCTCACGCATGAAGTTGAAATACACTCGTGCCATGATTCATGCTGCGTTGGAAGGAAAATTTGCTGTAACTGTTTTCGAAAAACATCCGATTTTTGGCATTGAAATGCCAACGGAATGCCCAAATGTACCTACCGAAATTCTGAACCCAATCAATACTTGGGAAAGTCCAGAGGCCTACACCGAAAAGGCTAAATATTTGGAAGGCTTGTTTGAAGAGAATTACAAAAAATATGTTGGTTAGTCATAGTTCAATAAATTAGGATTTTTTTAATATAGGTAAAAGCTAGATTTTCATGGTAAAGTGCAATGCAATTCTGTAAGATTTAGTATTATAGTACCTATTCATTGCAATATTTTAGGATAATGCCTACCCACGAGATTAGATTTCTTTTATGCTGTACTTTTAATAAGTGTTAGCCTATCGGACAATCCTAATCTCGTGTTGGTTTTGGGGAAGTTTGGATGTTGATTTTCTGAAAAAATAGAGAATCAATAAAAAAATATTACCCCAAGCAGGACGGAATAGGAAAGTTATATGATTTCTGTTCAATAGGTTTGCATTTAATAACTTGTTCGGTTATTGGTTGTTGACACATAAACTACATGATTTGGAGCAATGATTAGCTGGTAAGTCACTTTCAAATCATGGTTTATTTGTCATAAGTCAATAGTCGAATAGCTACCAAAACAATCTAATATATCTTATGGGTATTTGGTGAGCTTCGTCTAGCGTAAAACTGTTTGCTCGATGGAATCATAAATAATATGGTGCTTTTAAAAAAGAAATCTAAAGTAGTAAAACTGGTAAAAGTACTTGCTGAAGATTTTGTTTTTTTTAAGTATAATTTTTATGTGATGCACAAAGAGTAATATAGAGTTAGAAAGTCAATTATTGGATATATTCAAGATAAGAGCTAGACTCTTATTCTTGATGTTTCTATTGGTAGACTTATAAGTTCATGTCTCTTGGCTCATATACCTTATGATTGATTCTGTTGGCGCAGTGAAAAGTTTGATAAAAGCGACCATAACCACTGTACTTAAAAATCACGTGTTACTCTTAAAACCAAGTGAAGAATATGACAGCAGAATCAACCCTTGCACTACCCGTTGGTACTACCCTCGACCGCTTTATTATGCGTCAACAAGAAGCTTTTGCTTTTGCCAAAGGAGAGCTTTCTCAATTATTGCGTGATATTGCGCTTGCATCCAAAATTATTGGCCGTGAAATCAACCGAGCTGGTTTGACGGATATCACAGGAGCTTTAGGTCGAGAAAATGTACAAGGTGAGAGCCAACAAAAACTAGACGTAATTGCCAACATTCGTTTCAAAAGAGCATTAGTAAATGGTGGTGAGGTATGTGGTATTCTTTCTGAAGAGGAGGACGACATTATCCAAACAGGTAACAACAACGCCAAGTACGTGGTAGCAATGGATCCTCTCGATGGTTCGTCAAATATCGACGTTAACGTTTCGATTGGAACGATTTTTTCCATTTACCGACGTGTAAGTCCAATTGGTACTCCAGCTACCCTCGAAGACTTCATGCAAGGTGGTCGTAAACAAGTGGCTGCGGGCTATATCTTATATGGTTCGTCGACTGTGATGGTTTATACTACTGGCAAAGGAGTTAATTGTTTTACCTACGAAAATTCGCTTGGTGAGTATTTCTTTTCTCATGCAGATATGGAAATGCCTACAACGGGAAAAATCTACTCTATCAATGACGCTTATTATGATGAGTTTGCTGAACCAATCAAATCTTTTATTGGGGATATGCGCAAAACTTCTGGTGCAATGGCTCGTTATATCGGCTCATTAGTAGGTGATTTTCATCGTAACTTGCTCAAAGGAGGGATTTATTTGTATCCACCTACGCGTAAAGCCCAAGATGGTAAACTTCGTTTGTTGTATGAATGCTATCCACTAGCCATGATTACCGAACAAGCAGGAGGGAAGGCTACCAATGGTATTTGCCCAATTTTGGATGTTGAACCTACGCAGATACACCAGCGTTCTGCGATTTATGTAGGCTCTTCCGAATTGGTCGATGACCTCGACAGTCGTTTGGCTGCCTACCACGAGTCTGTAAGTCGTCAGCTCAACGAGACGATTGTATAAAATCTATGATAATTTTCTGAAAAATATGATATAAAAAAGACCGTTCCACACCCGAACGGTCTTTTTTTGTAAGTACTAAGGCAAAATTAAAATAGTTTCACTGCTTTAAGCTCTAGGCTTTATGCAGTAGGCTAAAAGTTAAAAAATACTTTTCGTGAAATAATACGAGCTTTTTGCCTAATGCCTACGGCTTACAGCCTAATGCTTAATAATGCAATTTAATTTTACCCGCTTTAAGTTCTAGGCAATAGGCTAAAAATTTGAATATGCTTTTTATGAAACTATAGAAGTATTCTACCGAGTGCCCATAGCTGACAGCCGAAAGCTTTCTAGTCAATATATCTCTTCAAAATAGGGTCATAGCTATCAATACGACGGTCACGCAAATAAGGCCATGTGCTTCTGTAGTATTCTGTTTTAGCTAAATCTATTTCTTGAACATGAACTTCTTCGTTTTCGTGTGAGCCAAGATATAGCAATGAACCAAACGGATTTGCCACAAAACTGCCACCCCAAAACTGCTGGTCAGCTTCGCGACCTACACGGTTGACTGATACCACGTGTACGCCATTGGCTACTGCATGCGAACGCTGAATCGTCTGCCAAGCATTGTATTGCTCACGGTTGGTATTCGGATCCGTTTCGTTGGTATCCCAACCAATAGCAGTTGGATAGAACAACACTTCGGCACCCATCAAAGCCGTAATACGAGATGCTTCAGGATACCACTGATCCCAGCAAATTAAGATACCAATTTTTGCAAATTTGGTATCAAATACTTTGTATCCTAAGTCGCCTGGTGTAAAATAGAATTTCTCATAATACCCTGGGTCGTCTGGAATGTGCATTTTACGATATTTTCCTAAATACGTTCCGTCAGCATCCAAAACTGCAGTGGTGTTGTGATATAATCCAGCGGCTCTTTTTTCAAATAATGAAGCGATAATTACTACGCCCAATTCTTTGGCAACAGCCGATAAGGTATCTGTCGATGGACCTGGAATAGCCTCTGCTAATTTGAAGTTTTCGTGGTCTTCAACATCGCAGAAATATAATGAAGTAAATAATTCTTGAAGACAAACGATTTGAGCTCCTTTGGCGGCTGCCTCACGAATACCCGAAATGGCTTTTTGCATATTATCTGCCACATTTTCTGAGCAAGACATTTGCACTAAACCAATATTTACCTTTTTCATGATGTATAATTTGTTTTAAATATTTTTTTCTCTAAATCACTAAATTCTAAATCGTTTACACATTTAAAATGCCCAAGCGGACATTTTTCAAAACCAATTTTGGAACATGGTCTGCACTCGATTTCCTTATTCTCTATAGCTATAAATGGCGTTTGATAAGGATACATTCCAAATTCAGGAACGGTATTTCCCCAAATCGAAACGACTTTCTTTTTTAAGGCAGCCGCTACGTGCATCATGCCTGTATCGTGGCTAATTACCCAAAGCGATTGCTGAATCAACGAGGCTGACTGATTGAGATTACAATTGCCACAAGTATTCAGAATAAACTTTCCTTTCAGTGCTTCCACAACCTGTTCTGCCTCTGTTTTATCTTCTGGTCCACCAATCAGAATAATTGGATGCGATACCTCTTGGCATACTTCAATGATCTTTGTAACTGGAAGCTTTTTGGTTGCATGCTGTCCGCCAATGGCATAAACCACAAACCCCTTGCGATATTCTTCTGGAAGCCAGTCAGTAGGTAATTGGTCTTTTTCAGGGATAAAATAGTCTAAGCCTTTGTTATCATTCTTAATACCCAGCGTTGCGGTAGTAGCCAAATAGCGGTCTACGATATGAATATTGGGCATGAGATTTTTCTTAAACTTGACCAAAACCCATTTCCTGAAATTGAGTTTATCAAAACTAAAGGATTTGACCCCCAACCTAAACTTAATAATCCGTGTTCGTAAATTATTATGAAGGTCGATGACATAATCAAATTGTTCTGCTTTTAGTTCATCCACAAAAGTCGATAATGAGCTTTCCAATAGGTGGGTTTTATCCACGTACGGATTGTTGTTCAGTAAAGACTGATAGCTTTTTTTTGTCGCAAAATGTACTTGAGCATCAGGATATTGTTGTTTGATACAGCGAATTACGGGAGTTGTCAACACAATATCTCCAATAGATGAAAAGCGAAGAATAAGGAATTTTGTTTGAGGCATTGTGGCCAGCGTTAATTTTTCGCAAAGATACACAAAATACTTTTCAGAATCACTTTGCAGGTGCTTTTGAGGAATAGTCTTAATATGTAGCTAAAGACTCTAGCTCACATGAAGTGATTACTACTTTAATATTTTCCTCCAAAAACAATAATAGGCTTCTCTATCGGGAGAAGCCTATTAATAAGATTACCTAACCACTAATTGTTATTTGATGAGAATCTCTGTCGAAAGTCTATTAAACGTTGGAGACTACATGCTTACAAATATTCAGAAAGAACAATCAAGCTTGCAAATAATGGTTTGTAACAGGTCTTTTTCGTTTTGTAAATGGGCGAAAAGTACTAACATCTGGTTAGTTTAAATCCTTTTGAGGATGTACTTTTCTTGACCTTTTTTACCTTTCAGACAATCTTTGCTCTCTGAATCTACCTCTTGGCAATCTATGTTGTAGATAATCAAAGAGTCGTCTTTAAACTCATATATATAAGACTGACCAGTCATAGTATCTTTTACTTTGTTGAGAACAATGAGGTCGAATGGTAGGATTTTTTCAATAAAATCACATTTCGGGAAAAAGTATTTGATATTAGGTAGTCCTGTTACAGTGCCATTAGCATTAAACTTTACAGGTTTGCCATTGAGCTGATAATTACCTTCAAATAACACTTCTTCGAGGCATATCATAGGGTCGGTCGATTTGATTTTTACAAATGACTCTTTTCCAACTTTAATTTTTTTGTCTTGTTCAATTACAGTTATTGCGCCAATTTTTTCTTTTGGCTCAGTACGCCATAATTCATAACCGTTGCCTACAGGTTTTAAGACTGTTTCTTCGCCTTCATGAAAGTTCCAGCCCAGCAACTGCCCGCCTTTAAGTTGTTTTGTAAACACAATATTACTTTGAAAGTAATTAGCAAATGCTTTCATGGGTGATTTGGTTTTCATGAGTGCATTGTAGTACTTTTCATTAATCCACTGTCCAGCAAAAGGGTTGGTTTGAGCAAAAAGGTTGGGCGTTAATCCTAGTAGAAAAACGAAGATTTTGAAATAACGAAAGGTCATTTTGAGAAAAAATTTAGGGTTCAGCGGAAGCAAGTTAATGAATTATTACAAAAGTCAGCAAGAAAAGGGATAACTTTACAGACCGAACGTAAACCTCTCAATTTATAAGGCTGAGGTTGGACGTCGATGATTGATTTTTGAAACCGAAAAAACAATGGCTGAACAGAAACAAGATACGGCATCTGCATTAAAAGACATTATTTCACATGCCAAAGAATATGGCTTTGTGTTTCCTTCTTCTGAGATTTATGACGGTCTACAAGCCGTATATGACTACGGTCAAAATGGTGTTGAGTTAAAAAACAACCTTAAAGCTTTGTGGTGGAAGGCAATGACTATGTTGAACGACAACGTAGTTGGTATTGATGCTTCCATCTTTATGCACCCTCTCACTTGGAAAGCTTCTGGGCACGTTGATTCTTTCAATGACCCAATGATTGATAACAAAGATTCTAAAAAACGCTACCGTGCCGACCAATTGTTGGAAGGTCGCGCTGAAGAATACGAAAAAGCAGGTACTCCAGAAAAAGGTAAAGCTTTATTAGAAGCTATGGCAAAAGCCATGACCGATGACGATATGTCGGGCTTACGTCAGTTGATTTTGGATGAAGAAATTAAATGCCCTATTTCAGGTACAGGCAACTGGACCGAAGTTCGTCAGTTCAACTTGATGTTTTCTACTCAAGTAGGTGCAGTTTCTGAAGATGCTTCATTGATTTACCTTCGTCCAGAAACGGCTCAGGGTATCTTTGTAAACTTCTTGAACGTACAAAAATCAGGTCGTATGAAAGTGCCATTTGGTATTGCCCAAATTGGTAAAGCTTTCCGTAACGAGATAGTAGCTCGTAACTTCATTTTCCGTATGCGTGAATTTGAACAAATGGAAATGCAATTTTTCTGTCGCCCTGGTACCGAAATGCAATGGTACAATGCTTGGAAAGAAACTCGCTTGAAATTCCACAAAGCAATTGGTTTACCAGCAGAAAAATTACGTTACCACGACCACGAGAAATTGGCTCACTATGCCAATGCCGCTGTGGATATCGAGTATGAATTCCCATTCGGTTTCAAAGAAATGGAAGGTATTCACTCTCGTACAGATTTTGACTTAAAATCGCACCAAGGACTTTCGAAGAAAAAACAACAATACTTCGATGCAGACTTGGACGAAAACGGTAAACCTTACGGAAACTATATTCCATACGTGGTAGAAACGTCAGTAGGAGCCGACCGTTTATTCTTAGCAGTACTTTGTAATGCTTATACTAACGAGGTAGTAGGCGAAGGCGAAGCTGCTAAAGAAAGAACATATTTGAAGTTTCACCCATCAGTTGCGCCAATCAAGGCAGCCGTGTTGCCTTTGGTGAAGAAAGATGGTTTAGCAGAAAAAGCACAAGATATTTATCATTCATTGAAGCGCTCGTTTAACGTAACGTATGATGATGGTGGTGCAATTGGTAAGCGTTATACTCGTCAAGACTTGGTAGGAACACCTTTCTGTATTGCTGTGGATTACCAAACAATGGAAGATAATACCGTTACGATTCGTCACCGTGACAGTATGGAGCAGGAGCGTGTAGCGATTGCTGACCTTCGTGAAAAAATCGGCTTTGCTGTTTCGATGGAGAGAGTTTTTGAACAATTGTAAAAGATTCTTTTTCAAAATATAAAAACGCCTAGTAAGTTCGCTTGCTAGGCGTTTTTGCTGAAATACCTTAGGAAACAATTCTGGTTTATGTTTTTAAAACCGACCCCCTTTTTTCCAGAGTTTTTCAAGGTAAAATATAACTCACAAAAAAATCTCAGTAACTTTATTTTATCAAACAATAAAACATTTGTAACATGATTACTATCAACAACGAAGGCGAATACGAAAAAGCTTCAGACCGTGCAGACGAAATTTATGGTGCAAAACCTGGCACACCCGAACACAAAGAATTACAAGAGCTATTGAAAGCTTTGAAAAAGTATGAAGATGATTTTGTGAAAATGTTAAAAGGTTTTAATTCCTAAATCTCTGTTGCGTTCGAATCACTTTTTCACAAATGAAACAAACTTATTTCTTTTTGATTTTTGTGTCGATGGCATTGAATATATCGGCACAAAAAAGACTACGTGATTATGGTGTCAAAATCGGTGTCATGAAAACAGGAACGCTCAATGCCATTACCGATGTCAAGGGTGTGAAGGTGGGTCATACCACTATTCAGCAGGGAGATACCATTAATACAGGAGTAACAGCCATTATTCCTGCCGAAGGGAATCTTTTTCAAAGTAAAGTACCAGCTGCAATATACATAGGCAATGGCTTTGGAAAACTCATGGGAATATCTCAGGTAAAAGAATTAGGCAATATAGAAACACCTATCGTATTGACCAATACCTTGTCGATTGCCACAGCAGCCGATGCCATCATTGACTATTCAGTATCCCAAAAAGAAAACCAAAATCTACGTTCTGTCAATGCAATTGTTGGAGAAACCAACGATAGTTATCTTAATGATATAGTGGGTCGTCATGTCAAAAAGCAACATGTACTAAAGGCAATTGAGAATGCCAAAAATGGTGTGGTGGCTGAAGGAAATGTAGGTGCTGGAACAGGAACAGTTTGTTTTGGTTTTAAGGGTGGTATTGGCACAGCCTCAAGAGTATTGCCCAAAGCGTCGGGAGGATATACTGTTGGTGTGCTTGTACAAACCAATTTTGGAGGCGTATTGCAAATCGATGGAGTGCCCGTAGGCGTGGCGTTGAACCAATATTTCTTAAATAACCAGCTCAATGACCCTGCCGATGGCTCGTGCATGATTGTCGTAATTACTGATGCACCAGTTACGTCCAGAAACCTCGAACGAATCGCTAAAAGAGCCATGATGGGATTAGCCAAAACGGGTGGTATTGCTTCCAATGGAAGTGGTGATTATGTCATTGCTATATCCAATGCAGAAGGTCTACGTGTTGCTCACGATTCTAAAGAAAAACTACAAACCGTACAAGAACTACGAAATGACGAAGTTTCGCCTTTATTTTTAGCAACCATTGAAGCCACAGAGGAGGCTATTCTCAATTCACTTTTTGCTGCCAAAACCCTTAAAGGTAAAAACGGAACTATTCAAGCGTTACCTATTGATAAAACAATAGGGTTGCTGAGAGAGTATAAGAAAATCAATTGAGTGAACAGTGGCAAAGGCACAAAGTAATCCAGTGTTTAAAATTGAATAATCACTTTGTCCCTATGTGCCTCTGTTCCTGTTCCCTTCATTTAATAATTTCTCATGAAAAAACTAACCCTTCTTCTTTGCTTGGCAGTTGGCGCCAAAGCACAAGTCAAAACACTTCCTTTTGACAAAAAAGTCCCTACAGGTGTATCTGTAAAAGGCAAGGTCTCAGATGCTATCAAGTGGCAAGATCAGACGGGCGAAAATATTGTTTTTCTAAGTGTTGAAAGAAAACAGGTTACTGGGGTAGATACACCCTCTGGAGATGCCCAAACTGCCAAAGTGCACGCATATCAGTACAATAAGCAAGGAGATAAATACCAACTTGTTTGGGAATTGAAAGATGGCGTAGACGAATGCCCATTAGATGTTGCTGCTACATTTATTCCTAAGTCGCTACAGGTCTGTGACATTGATGCAAATCAAAAAGGTGAAGTGTCTTTTTTGTACAAAACAGCTTGCCGTGGCGATGTGAGTCCAGCAGCATTGAAATTATTGGTCTATGAACAAAAAAACAAATATATTCTCCGTGGCGAAACCTATGTCAAAATGGTGAAAGAGGGCGGTAAGTTTACTGTCGACAAAAGTTTTACCACAGCGCCAAAGGGCTTTTTAGATTTTGCTAAAAAACAATGGAATAAATTCAAAGTGGAAGAAAGTTTTGAATAGAAATAGTGAGTGACAATTTCGGATATCGGATTGCAGATGATTAGCATATTTACTGCCTTTGTTGGATTTTTCTCCAACAAAGGCAGTAAGCAATAAAGGAACCTCCTTGTTACTTAACTTTAGCTAGCTGCTGACGCTCTTCTCGAAATTTACATTCACAATTCATCATTCAAAACTCATCATTCATAACTAATACATCTCCCTTCATTTAAAATTATTTTATGAAAAAAACAATCTCAACAATGTTACTGGCCACGCTAGTAAGCTGGCAAGTAACTCATGCCCAAGGACCACGAACTGCCGAGGTATGGCTGACTCATGCAGATCAATCAAAACTGTTTGAGAAGCAGTCAGAAACCTTTACGTTCAGTCCTCAATCAAGTACACTTCCTACGATTTTTGTAGATGAAAAACAAAAGTTTCAATCTATGGATGGCTTTGGATTTACCTTGACAGGAGGAAGTGCAACTTTGTTATGGCAAATGGATGCCAATAAGCGTAAGGCGCTTTTGAAAGAACTGTTTGCTTTCGATGGTAAAAACATTGGTATTAGCTATTTACGTGTTAGTATTGGCGCTTCTGATTTGAGCGATCACGTATTTACCTACAATGATTTACCGACAGGTCAAACTGATGAAAAGATTCAAAAGTTTGATTTATCTGAAGAAAAAAAGGCACTGATTCCTGTTTTGAAGGAGATTTTGACAATTAATCCAGCAATCAAAATACTTGGGTCGCCTTGGACACCGCCCGTGTGGATGAAGACCAATGGTAACTCGAAAGGAGGAAGTCTTTTGCCAAAATATTACGATGCTTACGCTTTATACTTTGTCAAATATATCCAAAGTATGAAAAAAGAAGGTATCAATATTGATGCTATCACCATTCAGAACGAGCCACTTCATCCAGGCAATAACCCTAGCTTGTTGATGCAACCCGAAGAACAGGGAGCCTTTATCAAACAAAGTTTAGGGAAGGCGTTCAAATCTGCAAAAATCACAACAAAAATCTGGCTTTATGACCACAATGCTGACAGACCAGATTATCCAATTGCTATACTTAATGACCCAGAAGTCCGACAATATGTCGATGGCTCGGCGTTTCATTTGTATGGAGGAAGCGTAGAAAGCATTGGACAAGTCCATGAAGCACATCCAGACAAACATGTATATTTTACGGAACAATGGATAGGCTCCCCAGGTAATTTTGCTGGTGATTTGGCATGGCATACAAAAACGCTCATTATTGGTGCAGTACGCAACTGGTGCAAAACTGTACTGGAATGGAACCTTGCCGCAGACCCTCAGCAAAATCCACATACGGAAGGAGGTTGTACAGAATGTTTGGGAGCATTGACGATTGATAAAAATGAAATTAAACGTAATCCAGCTTATTATATCGTAGCACATGCTTCGAAATTTGTACGTCCTAACGCCCAAAGAATTGCCTCAAATACAACTATAGGATTACAAAATATTGCATTCAAAACAGCAGAAGGACGTATAGTTCTGATTGTTTTAAACGAAAGCAACAAACCTTCTACTTTTATGATTAGTCATCAAAACAAGAAAATCCAACAGACTTTATCTGCTGGAACGGTGGCTACTTATGTTTGGTAAATGACAATATCTATCATGAAAAAAGGCAATAAATTACCAATGATTTATTGTTGTACGGATTAGTGATAAACGACTAAAAAATATTTTTTCTGAAAAAAAGTATAATTAAAAGACGAAAAAATACGTTGCAATTAGTACAGAATCTTTTAATTATGAAGATTTTGTACTAATTTGCATAGAGTTATCTTTAAGAAGCCTTAATATTATGCTAAAAAAAATATTTCTAACCTGCATTCTCATTACTTCTGGTATAGCCTCCAAAGCTCAACATATTCGGAAAGATAGTACCGAAACTAGGTCTAGCTATCACCCCTTGTCGATTGTTAATAATCTTCTTGGTTTTGCTCATGATCACTTACATTTTAGGTATCGTTCTGGAGGAAGTTCAACAAGTGGATTTGATTGTTCGGGCTTTGTGCGTTATTGTTTCCGAAACTTTGGCATGATGCTACCTCATGGTAGTGCTGCTCAATCTTTAATCGGAGATGAAATAGCAAAAGCTGAGGCTCTTCCTGGAGATCTAATTTTTTTCAAAGGGCATAATTCTGGTAGTAGCCGTATAGGTCATGTGGGCATTATTACCGAAGTTGGAGATACCTATATTAAGTTTATACACTCAGCTTGGAACGGTGGTGTACGTTATGATTATCTAGAGTCAGACTATTATCGTAGAAGATTTATCAGTATCAAACGTGTAGTAGGATTGCTCGATATGGTGCCTCAGCGCAAGGCAAATTCGTCTAAGAAATAAAATATTTTGTATAAAACGCTATTGTAATTAAATCAATTCTCGTTCTTTCGCTTGTTTGTAGGGAAGAACCCTATTACTTGTCTACCACGTTTTGACCTGATTTTAATCGTTTAGACACCAGAAATCTATACCACAATGAATACCGTCATTCATTTACTAATCATCCTACTTAATATTTATACAATTGTTTTTTTGTTTTTACTGATACAGAAAATATTTCCAACAAAAAAAACTACCCTACACTTACTATTCACCCTAACGACTATTTTTATATGTTTTACTATCTCTTCGATTAATACCACCACCCTAAATATCCCTAATCTTTCGGCTAAATCCGCAAATCGTAACTATTCAATTGACCCACTTTGTGAAGTGGAGCTTTCTTTTACGACCAGTTTGCAAGCTCGTGATACTAGTGTTTATGTAGCTTCGAAGCTAAAAGGACTTTTGGCAGGATTGCAGTGGCAGCAAGACTCCGTCGTAAAAACAACCAAGCTTTCGTATATTCATTATCAGGTTATGGGTAGGATAAAGTATTTGATTTTAGGATTCCCCGTACTTAGTAGCAACCAAGTTTTCTCAGGAATGATTAAATTTGATGAACTAAGACATCATCAGGAATCATCAATCAAATGGAATACTTCAATCAACAACAATTTGCCCAACAGCTGGATACAGAAGATGTATTAAAAAACTTTCGCTCACAATTTCATATTCCTGCTCATAAAGGTCAGGAGCAGATTTATTTTTGTGGAAATTCATTGGGGCTTCAACCCAAAAATACTTCAGTTTATTTAGATCAAGAACTCGAGAAGTGGCGTAATCTTGCCGTAGAAGGCTGGTTTACGGGCGACGATAATTGGATTAATTATCTGCAATATCTTAAAACACCTTTGTCTAAAATAGTAGGAGCAAAACCTTCTGAAGTTACAGTGATGAATAACCTTACCGTTAATCTTCATTTGATGCTGACGACTTTTTATCAGCCAACTGCTACTCGATTCAAAATCTTAACTGAAGCTGGAGCTTTTCCTTCAGATCAATATGCTTTGGAGACACATCTCAAAACTAGAGGTATCAATCCCGAAACCGCTATTATTGAAGTTACTACAAGAGAAAATGAGCATATATTTTACACAGAAGATATCCTTCAATTGATTCATGAAAATCAAGATAGCTTAGCTATGGTAATGCTCGGCGGAATCAATTATTATAATGGACAAGTCCTAGATATGTCTCTAATTACCCAGACTGCCCAAGCTTATGGAATCATTGTGGGTTTTGATTTGGCTCATTGTGTAGGTAATATTCCGCTCGAATTACATAACTGGCAGGTAGATTTTGCCGTTTGGTGCTCTTACAAATACCTCAATTCAGGTATGGGAGGTGTTTCGGGTGTATTTATACATGAAAAACATCATGTGTCTAACCTGCCAAGGTTAGCAGGTTGGTGGGGATACGACCAAGCTACACGTTTTAAGATGGAAAAAGGCTTTGTTCCTATGCAAGGTGCAGATGGCTGGCAACTAAGTACCCCAACAATTTTGGCAATGGCCTGTCATCGTGCTGCTTTAGAAATAACCGATGCCGCAGGAATAAATGCCCTACGAGCCAAAAGTATTAAATTAACAGGTTTTTTACGTTTCATTATTGAAAAGTTTAATGAACAAAATAATCATATCCTAAGAATTATAACCCCTGTAGATACTCAACAAAATGGCTGTCAGATTTCTATTTTAGCAGAAAAAAATGGGAAAGAGCTTTTCAATCGATTAGTAGAAAACCAAATTATTGGTGATTGGCGTGAACCTAACGTAATCAGATTGTCGCCTGTCCCTTTGTATAATACTTTTACAGAGGTTTATAAAGTAGGTGTAGCTTTAGGAGTATCGTAGGGTATTGCCCATTTTATAAACAATCTATTAAAATTATGAAGAAACTCACTTTTATATTGAGCCTTTGTCTAGTAAGCATAAAGCTTATGGCACAAGATCCTTGGGTAGTAAAAGCCGATAAAATTGACTCAAAAGGATATTATGGTGTTACTGTTGCCAACGGAATGATTGGTATTGTGTCATCGCCCGAGCCACTTCGGGTAAAAGACGTTGTACTCAATGGAGCCTTTGATACCTATGGGCGAGGACGTGTTTCTAATATTCTCAAAACTTTTGATTTTGCGAATATGGATCTAGAAGTAGATGGAAAAAAAATTACTAAAAATGATATTTCTGACTATCAGCAATCCCTCGACATGCGTAATGCTATTCTTATGACTAGTTTTGACTACCAAGGAAAAGTACTAGTTAAATCATCTATGATGGCATTACGGCATTTGCCTCACTCTATGATGATTGATATTGAAATAACAGCTCAAAAAGCATGTGAGATAACGCCTTATAGTTTGATGTCAGCACCAGATATTTTACGAGATGTCAAAAATACGTTTCATTTGATAGACCGTCCTCATGCGCAAATTCCATTGTTGACGTCGGTAGCCAAATCGCCAACAGGAAAACATACTTTAGCGGCATCTAATTCATTTATTTTTGAAGAGCCAAGGGGTACTGAGCCGAAGGTAATTCACGAAGAATGGGACTATGGTTTGCACCGATTGAAATTTACTAAAAAAATTGAAGCAGGTCAAACCTACCGTTTTAGTGTTGTAGGTTCTACCATTTCAACAGAGCAAAATATTGACCCACTCAATGAGGCCGAACGCCTTACTATTTATGCAGCCCTCGAAAAGCATGATCGATTATTAGCTCGGCACAAAGCTGCTTGGGATGAGCTCTGGCAATCAGATATTTTGATAGAAGGAGATGACGAAGTCCAACGAGCAGCACATTTTTCCCTGTATCATTTGTATTCTTTTTGTCGAGAAGGGCAAGCGTATAGTCTATCGCCAATGGGATTGTCGGGCTTGGGGTATAATGGGCATGTATTTTGGGATACAGAAATATGGATGTTCCCCCCAATATTGTTACTACATCCCGAAATAGCAAAATCCTTACTAGAGTATCGATTTCAACGGATGGAGGCTGCTCGCAACAATGCTAAAGTGCATGGCTATAAAGGCGTGATGTTTCCGTGGGAGTCGGACGATAAAGGTCAAGAATCTACACCTGTATGGGCATTGACAGGTCCTTTTCAGCATCATATCACGGCAGATATCGGTTGGGCATTTTGGAAATATTATCAAGTAACTAAAGATAAAGAGTGGCTCAAAACTCGTGGTTATCCAATGCTAAAAGAAGTTGCTGATTTTTGGGTGAGCCGTGCCGAAAAAGGATCTGATGGTAAATATCATATCATAAATGTAGTTTGTGCTGATGAATGGGCAGAAAATGTGGATGATAATGCTTATACCAACGGAATAACTAAAGAAGTACTTGAGTTTGCGATAGATGCTGCAGACGAGTTACATCTCGATGCTAATCCTATGTGGGAAGAGGTGATGAAAAATCTAGTAATTCTGAAAGATGCCAATGGTGTTACAATGGAACACGCTACTTATAAGGGTGAAATAATCAAACAAGCTGATGTAAATCTGCTGTCGTATCCTATGCACCAAGTAAATACCTCAGAGGATATTAAGCGTGATTTAAACTACTATGAAGCAAAAATGTCTCCTGATGGACCTGCTATGTCTTGGGCTATATTATCGATTCTATACTCACGCTTGGGAGAAGCTGAGAAGGCTTATGAGCTAATGGCAAAAAGTTATCAACCCAATGAAGTGCCTCCATTTAAGGTATTAGCAGAAATGGCTGGAGGAGATAATCCCTATTTTGCTACAGGTGCTGGAGGTTTTTTACAAACGCTAATCAATGGCTTTGGTGGACTAGAAATTGAAGAGAATGGGGTAGAACAATTAAAGTCTACTAAGTTACCAAAGCAATGGAAATCACTGACGATAAAAGGTGTTGGTGTTCATAAAAAGACATATACTGTAAATAACAAGTAAGGGTAAAAAACAAGCATTAGTCACCTCTAATTTAGAGATTGAATGAAGGAGTAATTATGTTAAAATTTGTATTCTTGCAGTAGAGGTGCAATGATTTCGTCTAGAGCCGAGTCATATCTAGCATGGTAGTATCAAAAAAGCGGTCGGAAAATATTTTCCGACCGCTTTTTTGATGAAAAATTGGAGACTAACCCTAATACTAAAATTGGAAATGCCTCATGTCTAAATTTTATAAGTTTTCAATTTCCTCTAAAGAAAGCCCTGTTAATCGTTGAATACTAGAAGTATCAAGTCCCATCATCTTAGCTTGTCGAGCAATATTTCGTTGCACTTCTTTTTTTCCTTCTAATTTTCCTTCTAGTTTCCCTTCTTGTTTTCCTTGTAGTCTACCTTCCTGCCTGCCTTCTTCTCTACCTTCTTCTCTGCCTGCTTGTTTGCCTACCATCATACCCTCTAGGAGTCCTTCTTCTCGGGCAGTTTCCACGGCATAGTCGTATGTGGCTTTGTTATCTCTGAATACTTTGAGACTGTATTCGTACCTTTCCCAATCCTCCCTATCCATTTTGGCTAGTTCGGCTATCTGAAAAGCATGGGTAAACACTTCGTCTTTGAACAACTCTGGAATGTTCTGAAAGTCTTCCAGGTTTTTGATAAAATACAACCACTTATCTAGTCTGGTAGCCAATTCATGTTCTTCTTTTTTGAAATTAGGCATTTCAAGATAAATGTAGGTTAGCTTATCATAAAATACCTTTCCATGCTGATTTTTGAGATTGATAGTATGCACAACCTCTGATTTTTCAGGTTCAGATTCGTAATCATCGAAGGTAAAATCTAGTACTCCAATGCAGTACACAGCTTTGAGATTGTAATTCCAGATACCTTTTTCGGCTTGTTCCCGAATCGGAAAAGTCGAGTAGTAAATAGTCCTTTCTCTGAAATAATTCTGTTTGGC
Organism: Flectobacillus longus; assembly: GCF_030056705.1. GTDB lineage: Bacteria > Bacteroidota > Bacteroidia > Cytophagales > Spirosomataceae > Flectobacillus > Flectobacillus longus. Next base: position 103,567 of record NZ_JASHIC010000004.1, on the reverse strand, counting down.
TTTTTGTAATTCTACGATAAACTTTTCACCATTTTGATTTTCGCAATAGATGTCATAGATGGCCTTACGATCGTATGGCGTAAAGCCTAATTGTTCATTGTTTTTGAAGGTGAGTTCTACGATTTGGTCTCTTTCGGGCAAAAGGGAGTTTAGGAAGTCAATAAGTTGTGGCTTACTGGCTTCTTCACCAAAGATTTTCTTGAACCCGAAGTCCGTAAATGGATTAAGATATTTTGCTTTCATGCTTATAAAGGAGTAGTTCTAAAATCCAAAGTTAGGCAATTTTTACGACTTACTTCTATACTGTCTAAATGTTTGATTTATAGTTTCTTGTAAAAGGAAAAGTTGACTATTTTCTATTTATAGGTAAATAATAAAAAGTAGATTAAAGTAAAAGCCAGCCTGAAAATGTCAAGCTGGCTTTTGCTATCGAAATGTATTGCTGTTATTTTTTTCCAACATATCTCTCAAAAAACTCGTAGATACGCAACATGCGGTCTATGCGCTGGCGAATATTTCCACTTCTTGATAACTCATGAGTGCCACCTGGCATACGCACATATTCTACTTCTTTACCCATGATTTTCATAGATTTGAACATCATTTCGCTTTGAATTACCCCTGTTCTTAAATCATTTTCACCATGTTTGATCAACAATGGCGTTTTGATTTTGTCGATGTAAGTATATGGGGATTCTCTTTCTAAAATTGGTTTGATCTTCTCTTCCCATGGATATCCTCCAAAGTAGTTTGGTACCAATCTCCAAGCATTTCCTTCACCCATAAAGGTTGTGAGGTCGTAGACGCCACGTTGTGCAAAGGCAGCTTTAAAACGATGGTCGTGTCCTACAATCCATGCAGTAAGGTAACCTGCATAAGAACCTCCTGTCAGTACTTGCTTCGAGGTATCAACCCATGCTTCTTTGGCAGCATCCGAAGCTGCTGCGAGTACATCTTCTGCGGGTCCTGTACCCCAATCTTGATAGTTGGCAAATTGAAAATCTTTTCCATATCCACCCGAACCTCTAGGGTTGGCATATACAACGCCATAACCTTGCGAGCAAAAATATTGGAACTCATGCCACATCGAACTTTCGCCAGGTCCCCACATCGCAGTTGGCCCTCCGTGCATATTGAGTAGGAGAGGATATTTTTTACCATTTTCCATATTGGCAGGCTTCATAATCCAATATTCTACGATTAAGCCTTTTGAGTTTTTATAAGTGCGTTTTTCTGGAAAACTAACGGCTTTTGTACTAAGCCATTCATCATTCAATGAAGTGATTTTTACTGGATTTTTTACCAATAAGTCCGTAACGTATAGCTCTGATGGATTTTTAACTTCAGTTTTAGCAAAGGCAATTTTATCTTTAGCAATATCGAATGCCGTAATACCTGTATTAAAATCTGTTAGTTTTTCAATTTTTTTGCTCGCAATATCTAATTTATAAATTGGAGTTCCACCATTTGAAGGAGCTGTCAGATATAAAGCTTTTGAATCATCTGTCCATTCCAAATTTCCTGATGCTCTATCAAATACGATAGGCGTAATATTACTTCCATCGGCATTTGCAATTAATAGCTGATTGAAGCCTAACCAACTCACTTCCGATTGAGTAAAGGCAATCAATTTACCATCTGGTGATGGAGTAGGATTGCTGTAACTAACCCCTTTTTTGGCAACAATATATTTCAAATCACTACCATCTGCATTCATGCTTACGATAGCAGAATTTTGTTCTCTGTCTGGGTGCAAAGTCGTATCTCTACCGCAAGAAGCAAAGATTTTTTTGCCATCTGCCGACCATGATGCTCCGTTGTACGACCAGTAGCCATGCGTAATTTGTTTGGCTTTTGCTCCTTCTTTTACCTCTATAACAAAAAGTAGATTGAACCGTATTTCTGGATCGGTATTGGCCTCTCCTTGGAAATTTAAACGGCTGAAAACTTTAGCTTTTTTATCTTCAACATCTTTGTCTAAATAAGCTCTAATTTCTGCTAATGAGCCATCTGGATTTGGTTTTACTTTTTTGTCAGCTTTAAGAAAGGTATTGTCCTTGAAGCCAGCTTTTTCAAATGACCAAGAAGGTAATGCTTTTGAAGGATTCAATAAGGTATCTCTCAACATTTCGTTTACTGTTGTACCTACAGAGAAAAGGATTTTAGTTCCATCTGGAGACCATGATGGATTGGAAGCACCTTGTTTGAGGTCGGTCAACTGAAAAGCCTCACCGCCATCCAATGGCATAATAAAGATTTGGGATTTACCTTTTACACCACGAGCAAAAGCAATCTGCTTTCCATCGGGCGACCAAATAGCACTGCCTACGCTTTCTAAACCACGAGTAAGCTGTTTGTTAGTCTGAAGATCTGACACCCAAATATGCGAACGATAATCAAACTCAAGTTTGTTTTCTTCGCTAGGTTCATTGGAACGAACAGAATAGATAACTTTTTTGCCATCGGGAGATAAATTGACTGAACCAACTGATTTGATTTTGTTCATGTCTGTAACCAAAACTTTGTCTTTGCCATTTTGCGCAAACAAGCTATTGGATACCACTAGCAGGATAATGGATAAGCGTTTTATCATGTTAATGAAGTAAGATTTGTGAAAAGTAAATTGTGCTTTAACAAATCTAATAAAAAAGCTAGTCTCTCGGAAGAAACTAGCTTTTTTATCGCTCTAACACGGATAGTCAACTCTAAACAACTAACCTTAGTTGTTAGAACTTCTAGTTTCTACTCTAACACGCCCATCAGCATCTTTTACTACTTGCAAATAGGAATGTTTGGATGAGTTATCTTTTGACACTTCCTTCGGTTTTTCAACTGGCTTGTTCTCGGATGCAACAACCTGAGTAGGAGCGTCAGATTTTTTCAATTCTTTTGCATTAGCACTTGCTTTTCCAATCGATTCATTTTTCGTGTTTCTAACACGAATACGACCTTCCTCATCTGTGTACACATTCAGGTAATCATGACCAGAAGTGTTGGTGGGATTGGATGAAGCATTGACAACAGCTGTACTTACTTCTAGAGGTTGCTGTTTGGGAGGAGCAATAAGAGCCGTTTCGGTAGTACCAGAAGAGTCTAGTTTGTAGTTGCCGTTGCCATCTTTGACAACTCTAATGTATTTATGAGTAGCATTGGCCGACTGATTGCTTGTAATAACATTAGGTGCGGCTACGGTACTAACAGGAGCTTTGTAGGCAGTGTCTAATACCATTCTGCCATCTTTCATCTCAAATTTGATGGGTAAGTGTTGTCGGAACTCTTTGTTAAAATCCCCCCTCTCACCAGGCTCAAAACTTGGTAAGATATAAGCAGGATTGTCCATAGAAAGGATTTTCATTTGGATTTCGGCTTCGCCATTTGCAAGAAGTTCTAGTTCTTTAGCAGCGGCAAAAGAAAGGTCTAACACACGGCTGTAAGCAAAAGGACCTCGGTCGTTTACTTTTACAATCACCTTTTTGTTATTGATGGTGTTGGTTACCTCTAAGATGGTATTGAAAGGAAGATTGCGATGGGCGCAAGTGTATTCGTCTCGGCTGTAGTACTCTCCACTAGAAGTCATTCGTCCGTGGAATTTGTCGGCATAATAGGACGCTCGTCCGTAATATTTTTCGCCAACTTGTGCTTTTGTTAAAAACTGTTGCCAGAAGAAAACGCAAAAAAGTACTATATGCTTGATAATCCTCATAGAATTAGGTTTTAAATTTATTTAGTAAAAGAGGCTAAAAATTGGCTTTTTAACGACCAAAAACCCTTAAACCAAAGATAAATGAAGTACCACTTTGGGTAGGAAATCTGTACATGAATAGTATGCTCTATGTCTGGAGAACATCCTACAAAGGTAGTGAAAAAAAATATATATCTGACTATCAAAAAATTAGCTTTTGGATTTTTTTTTATTTCAGAAGAAACTTTCGAGAAATAACGCAAAAAGCAAATTTTTATTGGATACGCTTTCTAAGTTTGATTCCTTGGTTTGGAAGTTATAAGACAAGTTTTGTGAAAAGAATAACGTATATAGCGGTTCTTAGAAAAGTGAAAAATGATTTTTCTCAATCCTTTTAAAGTAGATAGAACTTCTGAAAATTAAGAAGTTAAATACACATAAACTAGCAGCCTTATTAAGCAAGGAAAGTAAAGGTAAAGAGCTATTCGAGTCTTGGATTTTTTAGTAATTTATTCCTAATAAAGTAGGAATAATGGAGGATTGTACCTCTTTCAATATCTTCTAAAAAGTTGTTGGTAGGACAAAAAAAAGAGACTCCTCTTTCGAGGAATCTCTACAAGTTAAATAGTCTGGTAAGAAATTATCTTTGTTCCATTGCTACATACTCACGTGGAGTAGCGCCAACATATACTTGACGTGGACGACCGATAGGTTCTTTATTAGCCTTCATTTCTTTCCATTGTGCGATCCAACCTGGAAGACGACCAATAGCAAACATTACAGTAAACATATCAGTAGGGATACCTAATGCACGGTAAATAATTCCTGAGTAGAAGTCAACGTTTGGATATAATTTGCGAGCTACAAAGTATTCATCACTCAATGCAGCAGCTTCTAATTCAGAAGCGATTTTCAACACTGGATCGTTAATACCCAAAGCTGCTAATACATCGTCTGCTGCTTTTTTGATGATTCTTGCACGAGGGTCAAAGTTTTTGTAAACACGGTGTCCAAAGCCCATTAAGCGGAAACCAGAATTTTTATCTTTGGCCATTGCGATATACTTAGCAGTATCACCACCATCAGCTTTGATTGCTTCCAACATTTCAATTACTTCTTGGTTTGCACCACCATGTAATGGACCAGAAAGAGCATTGATACCTGCTGAGATAGAAGCATATAAACTTGCATGAGAAGAACCAACCAAACGAACTGTCGAAGTAGAGCAGTTTTGCTCGTGGTCTGCATGAAGAATCAATAATTTATTTAAAGCCGCCGAAACTACTGGATCAACTTGGTAAGGAGCTACTGGCAAAGCAAACATCATATTCAAGAAGTTTGAGCAGTAATCCAATGAGTTGTTAGGGTAGTTTACAGGATGACCTTGAGATTTTTTGTATGACCAAGTTGCCATTGATGGCATTTTTGCCATTAAACGAATAATATTTAACTCGTCAGATCCAGATTTATCGCCTGTATAGAAAGCAGACATAGCACAAACCATCGCCGATAAAACGCCCATAGGGTGAGCATTTACTGGGAAGCCTTCAAAAATCTTACGCATATCTTCGTTCACGATAGTATGCATTTTGATTGCGTTTTCGAATGCTGCGTATTGTTCTGCAGTAGGCAACTCACCGTAGATCAACAAGTAAGCTACTTCTAAGAATGAAGCTTTTTCAGCTAACTCTTCGATTGAATATCCTCTGTAACGGAGAATTCCTAACTCACCATCGAGGAATGTAATCGCACTTTTCGTAGCACCTGTGTTTTTGTAACCCGAGTCAATTGTAATATAACCTGTCTCATCACGGAGCTTGGCAATATCAATTGCTTTTTCATCTTCAGTTCCAGTAATAACAGGTAACTGAATGCGTTTGTCACCTAATGATAGTTCTGCAAAATCTGACATAACCTATATATTATTTGGCTTAACCTTTTGAAATTTTGTTTTTATTTTGACGAAGCGAATTTACTGAAAATTGCCTTTTGCAAGGCAATCATTGTCGGATTCTTTGGTAAATTTAGATACATATAGAAATTGTACAATTCTATGGCTGTTCATAATATTTCCCTCAAGAATGTTTCTGCAAGATAATCACGAAATTTGAAACCTTCATTACCTTTGTTGAAACTTGTTTAATAAATAATTTTAACCATAAAAATTCTTTAAATAATTAAATAAATCAATCTGATACAATAAATATATTAGAATTTTATTAGACCATTTTGATTGGTTTTATTATAGTTTTTGTTCAAAATACCATACTCATTACTCAAAATTATGCTTAAATCATATAAAAATACCGTAACCGAGCGATTTTTACGCTATGTTCAGATTGATACTCAATCAGATCCAGATTCATCGGCACAGCCTTCTACCGAAAAGCAAAAAGATTTGAGTCGTGTATTGGTCGACGAACTTTTTGCAATGGGTATCTCAGACGCCGAGCTAGACGAGTACGGTTATGTATGTGCCACAATACCAGCTACTTCTGAGAAAATAGTACCTGTGATATGCTTCTGTTCGCACGTAGACACATCTCCAGATTGTTCAGGGAAAGAGGTAAAACCAATTATTCATAATAACTATCAAGGACAGGATTTGGTTTTGCCAGATGATCATTCTCAGGTAATTCGTTGTGCCGAACACCCTGATTTGCCTGCTCAAATCGGTAACGATATAATTACCGCAAGTGGCAAAACTTTATTGGGTGCCGACAACAAAGCAGGTGTTGCCGAAATTATGGATGCTGCCTATTACTTAATGACTCATCCTGAGATTAAACATGGGAAGGTTAGAATCTTGTTTACGCCAGATGAAGAAATCGGTAGAGGAACAACTAAGGTAGATCTTGAAAAACTAGGTGCTGATTTTGGATATACAATCGATGGCGAAACATTAGGTTCGTTGGAAGATGAAACATTCTCGGCTGATGGTGTTGTAATTAAAATTACAGGTGTGAGTCAACATCCTGGTTTTGCCAAGGGTAAAATGGAAAGTGCCTTAAAAATTGCCGCCGAAATTGTGGCAAATCTGCCCAAAGAGACTCTTTCTCCAGAGACTACCGAGGGTAAAGAAGGCTTTATTCATCCTGTTGGCATTTCAGGTGCGGTAGAAGAGGCATCTGTTAGTTTTATCATTCGTGATTTTACAGAGGAAAAACTCCATGAGCATGAGACGTTTTTGAAAAGCATAATGGAAAAAGTGTTGGAAAACTATCCCAATTCGAAGGCGATTTTTGAGGTGCATGAGCAATATCGCAATATGAAAGAGATTCTGGATCAATATCCTCATGTAACGGCTTATGCGCTAGAAGCTATTGAGCGTGCAGGTATTCCTGCCAAGCAAATGAGTATCCGTGGTGGTACAGATGGTTCTAGACTTTCATTTATGGGCTTGCCATGCCCAAATATATTTGCAGGCGAACACGCTTTTCACGGGAAGCACGAATGGGTGTCAGTTCAGGATATGGAAAAAGCAGTGGAGACCATTGTGAATTTATGTTGTATTTGGGAGGAAAAAGCGTAAATATCGGAGTTCTAACCCTGATACAAAACAGGGTTAGAATTCTATAGTATTATTTTCGTAAAGCGTTACATTAAATTCATCTTCAAACTCTTTTGCGTCATTTTGTCTATTAGAGTTTTGTCGTGGGTAGATTTTTTTTGCTCTTAAACTTACTTGCGCTTCAACCTGAAAACCCGTAAAATTGACTTTTTTCTGGAAAAGTTGAATTGTTGATTTTAGCTGTTTAATAGCATCTTTTCTTTCTTTTGACCTTTGCCCCAAGGTAGATTTTTTACTTTCAACAAAGCAAAAACGGGTATCATCAAATACCGCAAAGTCGCATCTTGCGGGATGTTCTTTTAAATCAAGAAATAAACCTTTGTCAATTGCTAAGAAATTGACTTCTTTGTGGTTAGGGTTAAAAATTTTGAATGGCTGGTCTTCTATTAATACGTCGAATTCTGTAATTACATACGACTTCCCTCTCGGTTTTTGAGGGTTTATGTCTTCAAGGTACTCGTCTACCCAAAAAGTATGATTAGTGTAGATTTCCATACATATCCCTGTGAAACAAGGAAATACGGCATTGATTTTATCTCTCACGGTTACGCATTTTATAAATTTGCATGATTGAGTCAAAGTCATCTCCAAGGCTATCAGAGATTTCATCTAATTCATTTTCACTAATCAAGCCTGTTTTTTCATTAAAGATGGATTTTACGCCACCCTTATTCCCTTCATTATCTTCACCCACATAGTAAGCTGAAAAGTCTTTTGGATTAATCCACTGTGATTTTGGAATGATGCTTGCTAACTCCTCTTCTTTATCGGGTATAGCTTGTGCTGTCTGGTAGGCAAACAACAAGTTATTGATTGTACTTAGTACGTAAGGACTATGTGTTGTAATGACTAAGCGATTATTGTCTCCACATTTTTCAATTAAGAATTGAATTAAATTTTTCTGAGTTATTGGGAATAAATTCAATTCAGGTTCTTCCACAATAAATAGATTATCGCCTTCCTTTGAAAAATGTTCTATGGTTACGTGGAGTGGAATTGAAGATTGATGCCCGCTAGCACTTGCTGAAAGAGGTACAGAGTCTTGTTCGTTGTAATAAATAAGATTTCGACCATTCTCATATTTATATGCAATGTTGAGATATTTAATGGGTAGATTAGAAACATGAGTTCTAGCTATCTCAAAATAGTTACCAAACTCAATGGTACTTTTTTGAAGAGCAATATTTGCTGTGAGTAGACCAAGTATTGAGTCTGATATGGATGAAATAAAAATCCTATCAGTTGGAAGATACTTTGTTTGATGTGTTAGAGTAGTAATATTTTTTAGTAGGCTTGGTAATACAACTGAAGTTAAAATAGTATTCTTATTTGTTGTGCCTCGTTGTACTCGTTCGTTATATCTAACCCATTCATTTTTTAAGGATTCAAAAGATGAGAAATACGGTGTAACTGAAGTTTCCAGAAGCTCAGCTTCGTTAGCTACTTGAAGCGAAAAATCATTATCCTTGAATTTTGCCTGAAAATTATTTGAACTGTACTCGAAAGAACTAGATGATTTTAAAAAATACTGAATTTGAAATCGAGAAAAATAATCTTCTATCTTTTTCCCGATGTAAGCATCTACTAAGAAATTGGGGTTATTGAAAATAGCCAACAATTTTGCTAAAGTAGATTTTCCACTACCTTGTGGCCCGATAAAAACGGTTATTTTTTTTATATCTAAAGTTGCTGAACTAATAGGTCCAAAATCTTTAACTATCAGTTTTTCTCCCATAATATTTTACATCATTTTTACAAAATAACTATCTTTTCCTTCATCTTAAAAGAGAAGCGAGTCTTTTTTGGTATTTTTGAATAATCAATAAAATCTCATTCTGAAGTGTGCTTGACCGATTGGAAGGCTACAGACTAAAATAATGAAAAAATTATTCCTACTCGACGCAATGGCATTGATTTATCGTGCTCACTTTGCGTTTCAAAAAACACCTCGTATTAGTTCAAAAGGACTAAATACTAGTGCTGTTTTTGGTTTTGCTAATACCTTACTTGAAATTTTAGCCAAAGAAAAACCTACCCATTTGGGTGTAGCCTTTGATACGCCAACGCCTACGTTTCGCCATGTGCAGTTTGAGGCATATAAGGCACAACGTCAAGAGCAACCTGAAGATATTACTGTTGCAATCCCTTATGTAAAGCGCTTGTTAGAAGCCATGAACATTCCTATTTTATTGATGGAAGGCTATGAGGCTGATGACGTCATTGGTACATTGGTCAAGAAGGCTGTTCGTGAACATGAGGATATGGAAATTTATATGATGACTCCCGACAAAGACTACGGTCAGTTGGTAGAGGAGCGCATCAAAATGTACAAACCTGCCTTTATGGGTAAGGGTGTCGAAATTCTAGGGCCACAAGAGGTTTGTGACAAATGGGGAATCGAAAGTGTATCTCAGGTCATCGATATATTAGGTTTGATGGGTGATGCTGTAGATAATATCCCTGGCATTCCTGGTATTGGTGAAAAAACAGCGCAAAAGCTTATTGCCGAGTTTGGAAGTGTAGAAAACTTGATTGCCAATGCAGATAAATTAAAAGGCAAGCAGAAGGAAAATGTGGTCAATTTTGCGCAACAAGGCTTATTGTCAAAAGAGTTAGCCACGATTCTGTGTGAAGTACCTATCGAGTTTCATGAGGAGTCACTGAGGCTTTCAGAAGTAAATAAAGAAGCTCTTTCTCCACTTTTGGATGAATTAGAGTTTAGAACTTTACGCAAACGCTTGTTAGGCGAGGAATCTGAATCTGTAGCGAAAGAAGAAACTATTTCTGCAAAAGCTTCTAAAGCTGCTGCCGCAGGTCAGATGGATTTATTTGGAGGGTTGGTTTCCGAAAAACCTCTTGCTGTCACCGAAACAACGCTTGAATCTAAACAAAATATCTTCTCTACCATTCACCAATATCATGCGGTAGATACCCCAGAGCTTCGTCAAAATTTAGTACACTTCTTGAGTTTACAAGAGGCTATTTGTTTTGATACAGAAACAACAAGCGTCGATGCCGTCGAGGCAGAATTGGTGGGATTGGCGTTTGCCTATCGTAAAGGGGAAGCATTTTATGTGCCTGTACCAGCCGATCAAGCACAGGCGCAAGCGATTGTCGATGAATTTCGTCCTGTTTTGGAAAATGAAAACATCGAAAAAATTGCCCAAAATATCAAATATGACTTGATGGTTTTGCAAAGATATGGTTTGACTGTAAAAGGTAAATTGTACGATACCATGTTAGCGCATTATCTAATCGAGCCAGAAAAACGTCACAACATGGATATTTTGGCGGAAGATTATTTGAACTACACCCCTGTTTCGATTGAGGAATTGATTGGGAAAAAAGGAGCGAAGCAGGGCAATATGCGTGATGTAGAACTGGAAAAAATCAAAGAATATGCAGCAGAAGATGCCGATATTACTTTGCAACTCAAGTATAGACTACATCCGATTTTGGCTGAAAATTCAGGAGCGGTCAAATTGTTTGAAGAGGTAGAAATGCCTTTAACACAAGTTTTGGCTGATATCGAAATGGAAGGCGTGCGCATCGATACCGAGTTTTTGGGCAATATGTCCAAGGAACTAGAAACTGATATGCGCATTGTGCAAGACAGAGTTTTCGAATTGGCAGGGGTAGAATTTAATATTGGTTCACCGAAACAATTAGGAGAAATTCTTTTCGAAAAACTCAAGCTTGACCCTAAGGCTAAAAAGACCAAAACAGGTCAATATATGACAGGGGAGGAGATTTTGTCTAAACTAGAATCTGAACATGAGATTGCGAAAAAAATTCTGGATTTTAGAGAGTTACAAAAACTAAAGTCCACTTATGTCGATGCTTTACCACAGCTAGTTTCTCCAAGTACTGGTCGTATTCATACGTCATTTAATCAGGCCGTGGCGGTTACGGGTCGTTTATCAAGTACTAATCCAAACTTGCAGAATATTCCAATTCGTACGCCTCGTGGTCGTGAGATTCGAAAAGCATTTATTCCTAGAAATGAAGAGTTTTTGATTTTATCTGCCGATTATTCTCAGATAGAGTTACGCATTATGGCTGCTTTTGCACAAGATGAATCTATGATTGAAGCCTTTAATCAAGGCAGAGATATTCACGCAACAACAGCGGCTAAGGTATTTAATGTAAGCTTGGATGAGGTAACTTCAGATATGCGTCGAAAGGCAAAAACTGTCAACTTTGGTATTATCTATGGTGTATCTGCATTTGGTTTATCACAACAAATTGCGATTTCGAGAACTGAAGCTAAAGAAATTATTGATAGTTACTGGAGAGAGTTTCCTGCCATAAAACAATACATGGACTCAGCTGTAATCAAGGCTAGGGATACAGGTTATTGTGAGACGATTCTTGGACGTAGAAGATATTTGAGAGATATCAATGCTCAGAATATGGTCGAAAGAGGTTTCGCAGAACGAAACGCCATCAATGCGCCAATCCAAGGATCGGCAGCAGATATGATTAAGGTGGCAATGATTAAGGTCAATGATTTTATCAAGAAAGAAAAACTTCGTTCTCGTATGATTTTGACAGTGCATGACGAATTAGTATTCGATGCTCATCGCGATGAGTTAGATTTACTAAAAGAGCGAGTAAATGACTTGATGATTCATGCCATAGATTTTCCTGTAAAAATGGAAACAGGCATGGGCGTTGGTCAAAACTGGCTAGAGGCGCATTAATGAATATGTTTTCCAACTAAATAAAACAGGTGCTGGTGCTGGATTCCTATCCAGCACCTACTTTTTCTTAGGATTCTAATCCTAAAACCATAAAATAGTTTTACAACAAAATTAAAAAGTTCTATGTCCAGAAAATACAAGTTTATAGACCAATCGAGTCTATATTTTATCAGCACTGCAACAGTTTATTGGGTAGATGTATTTACAAGAGAGGAGTATAATAATATCCTCATAGAAAACCTATCTTTCTGTGTTAAGGAAAAAGACCTTGATATTTATGCCTATTGCTTGATGACCAATCATTTTCATGCCATCATCGGAACGAGAGGAAGACCGATGGATAAAATTTTACGTGAACTAAAACAGTTTACCGCAAAACGTATTATAGCCGCGATTGAAACCAATCCGTTTGAATCAAGAAAAAAATGGATGTTAAGGCTTTTTGAGTGGTCTGGTAGACGAACAGCAGGGAATGAGAAATACCAGTTTTGGCAACATGATAATCATCCAATATGGCTAAATTCTTATGATGTGATAATGCAGAAATTGGACTATATTCATCAAAATCCTGTGAAAGCTGGTTTGGTAGATAAGCCCGAAGATTGGCGATATAGCTCGGCAAAGAACTATTATACCAAAGAGCAAACAGCATTAGAGGTAATTTTATTAGAGTAATGAAGGATTGGAATCCTTTGAAAGATTGGGTGCTGGATAGGAATCCAGCACCAGCGTAGGTAGATAAGCCCGAAGATTGGCGATATAGTTTGGCAAAGAATTATTATACTAAAGAGCAAACAGCGTTAGAGGTAATTTTATTGGAGTAATAAAGGATTGGAATCCTTAGAAAGATTGGGTGCTTGATATGAATCCAGCACCAGCGTATAATCCAGTACCAGTACATGAAATGCCAGTTTTGTAATAATCTTATCTTCAAACATTTTCCTCTCTTCTTTTTAATATCTTCGTAAGAACATATTAAGGATTTCTTTCCATTAAAACACATGAAAAAATTGCTACTCTATGCTCTACTGAGCATACTCTCTTGCTATGAGATATATTCTCAAACGACGACAAGTCCGTCACAAGCACCAGCAGAAGATTCTTTGAAGTTAGGACTCAAATGGAAAAATGCTCCTATATATGTTCGAAGTATGCCTTTTGCTATCTATACTGGCGCTGGTAAGTTGTCTGATCGTGTGGCTCAGAATATAGAAATAGGAAAGTCTTTTAATATCGTAGATTTAGGAATTGCTTACGGAAGAAACTCTTTGCGCCCAGATACTACTTCTTTTTTGGAAGCAAGAGTAACAATGGATGTTTGTAATATGGGAATATTTGCCAATGAAATGACAATAGGAGCGGGAAAACTCTTTGATTCCCAAGGAAGTTTGATGTTAGAACTGACCTATAGCATTTTTGCACAAATATCTTCCAAATGGGGAATTGGCTTGGTAACAGGATATTATGATTTTAGTAATGAATATTATGACTCATCGAAATCTTTTTATGGATTTTTGATAAGATATGGACTGCAACGGACAGACAGCGGCGGACTTTTTGGCTTAGGAAGAGGGCATGGACGCCCTGGAAGACCAGGCAGAAGCCATGGACATGGAAGATAAAAAGAGGTGCTAGTGACTTTCACTAGCACCTCTTTTCTTACAAACCGTATTTATCTAACAAATAAACTAATGAAGCCATAGAAGCTGCACCGAGTTCTAATTCACGTTGATTTACGGTATCAAATTTGTCATTCGAAGCATGATGATATTCAAAATAACGTTGAGAATCTGGTTTGAAGCCAATCAACACTGTTCCTTGTGGACCCAATGGACCGATGTCGACACCGCCGCCACCACGCTCGATTTCGTGTAAACCGTATGGAGCAAACAACGATTTATATCCTTGGATTTTTTCAAAAACAGAGGCAGCAGCACCCTGAATACCAAATCCTTTTGGGGTAAAACCACCACTATCTGATTCTAAAGCGAAGATATGTTTTTCGTTATTCTGCTTCGCTAACTCTGCATATTTGATACCACCACGGTTACCATTTTCTTCATTCATGAAAAGAACAATACGGATTGTGCGCTTAGGTCTGATACCTAGTTCTTTGAACAATCGTAGCACTTCCATCGACTGAGCAATACCTGTACCATCGTCATGTGCGCCTTGAGCAACATCCCAAGAATCCAAGTGACCACCCACTACAATATATTCATCTGGTTTTTCCGAACCTTTAATTTCAGCCACTACATTGTGTGAAGGAGCGTCATCTAAGGTCTCACAGTTTTGTTTGAAGAAGAACTGCGTTTTAGGATTTTCTTTAAGTGTTTTACTTAAAAGTTCTGCGGCATTGGTTGAAATAGCTCCAGCAGGAATCAAAGGAACACCTGTGGCATATTGCATCGAGCCTGTGTGAGGATAATCGTTGAGCGTATTACTCAATGAACGTATAATCACACCGATAGCGCCTACTTTACTGGCCTCGTTCGCACCGCTACGACGTTGGTCGCCTGCACCACCATAAGCTTCAAACGTGTTGATTTTAGTCGGATCCATCGGACGGTTGAAGAAAATGATTTTTCCTTCACACTTTTCTTTTCCTAGGGCACGTAATTCTTGGAAGTTTTGAACCTCGATTACTTCTGCTTGAATACCTTTTTTAGGAGTTGCAATTGAGCCACCTAATGCTAATAAAGGGACAGTGATTTTTTGTTTGCCAACAACAATATAGGCTTCTTCTTTTGCGCCACGTTCCCAGTGAGGAACCATCACATCTTGTAGGAATACTCGGTCAGCACCAGCTTGCTCAAGTACATTTTTTCCCCATTGTACAGCTTTAGCAGCATTGGCTGAACCTGCCAAACGACCACCGATTTGGGTAGTTAGTTGACGAAGCCATTCATAAGACTGTCCGTGCGAAAGAGTAGCATCATATAATTTTTTAACGACCACCGAGTCGGCAGTTTGCGCTTGACTGAGCGTTGCCGACAGCAATAGTGTTGTGATGAAGGAGTATTTTTTTTTCATGAATAAAGGTAATGTTTGCGTGTAAGACGAAGCCAAACACTTGTGAATTAAATGAAAATTATGGTTTGTTGAATTGGCTTAATTCAGCCATTGTATAGGTTATCAGACCTAATTTAGCACTTTCTGATAAAATATACGTTAAAAATTCGACTTCAAATCCATATTCCTGTCCTGTTTTTGCAGATTGAAACAAAGGTTTATGTCCAAAAAGCATAACAGCACTTTGAGTATTTCTAGCCTTTATTAGCACTTTTGTTATCTCTTTTTCTGATAATTCATTACCAATATCAATCATTAAGGCACTAACGCTTTTTGATTGATTTGGTCTAAAATAGATTTCGTTAATTTCATTAATATTTCGCTCAAATACCCAATTCCCTAGCTTTCTTTTCTTGAGAGAAACATCTCTTAATAGGTCAAAGTATTGATAAAGCTTTTGATCAAGCCACCAAAATTGAGAACCACCAGGATGTGCAAAAGTATGGGGAATATACCCATGTGATTGCATTGTTTTGAGAGCTTGATGTATTTCTATGTCAAGGTACTCTTGTATTGAATTTCGCCATACAAAAGGAATTGATTGTGTATGGATTGCACCATGACAACCAATCTCATGCCCATCTTGGGCTAATATCCTCAACATATTCCATTCTTCTGTGCTAAGGCTGTCAGGTTGAGTGAGATAGAACGTTACATGAGCATTATATTTCTTAAATAAGGGACGAAGTTGGTACCATTCTTTGATATATCGGTCATCAAAGGAAAGTGCGATTCCTGCTTTAGGCATATTTTCTAGAAATATATAGCCTCTAAAAACATATAAACTGCTTAGTATTAGCGCCACTAATATTGCAATTATCCCTCTTTTTTGTCTTATAAATATCATTTATTGAAAGGTTGAAATGTACACTCGATATTCTTATAACTTTGTAGCGGGAAAAATTTAAACTTATAAAACATGTTCAGACGACCTGAAATTTTTGGGCAATTTACAAATTTAGTTGCTGCCGAAACCACCCGGCATGGTGGTGTAAGCGAAAAACCTTATACATCGCTCAATTTGGGCTTGTATAGCGGTGATAAAAAAGAAACTATCATACAAAACCGTAGAATCTTGTATGATGCCTTAGGAATAGGCGAACGTAGAGTAGCTCATTCTCGGCAAACCCATAGCGATGAGGTAGTTGTGGTGACAAGAGGCAAAACATTTCAAGGGCATGATGCCTTGGTTTCAAATCGCAAAGGTGTTTTTTTGAGTGTGACAGTGGCAGACTGTACCCCCATTTTGATTTATGATCCTGTTAAGCAAGCTGTTGGTGCTGTGCATGCAGGTTGGCGAGGGACAGTCAAACAAATCACAGCAAAGGCGCTTCAGAAAATGCAAGAAGAGTTTGGTACAAGACCTGAAAATTGTTTTGCTTATGTAGGTACTTGTATCGACGAAAAAAACTTTGAAGTAGGAATTGAAGTTGCTGATGAGTTTAAGCCTGATTTTAAAAGGTTTGATGAAGAACGACAGAAGTACCTTATCGACCTAAAAAAGGCTAATTTCGCACAACTTTTAGACTGTGGTGTTCCTTTCGAACATATTCAAGTCTCGAAGTATTCTACCATTTTAAATAACGATGATTATTATTCTTTTCGAAAGGAAAAAGGTAATACTGGTCGGTTTACTACAATTATAGGCATTCAGCCTGAATAATTAATCTCTTGATAAATACCTAACGAATTTGAAGCCCAAGGCTAACTATTATTGATTAAACTGCTTTATAGACATTCTATTTCTGAAATTTATACAGATGGCTATCGAATCTTATTTCGATAGCCATTTTTGATATTGTGGAAATAAAGGATTTTATTGACTTATTTGAAGGGTGTTTTCTTGATAAAATTCAATAAAATTGTAGTAATTAAAGAACTTGTATTTGAAAAGTTATATATTTTAGGTTCTTTGAAACTTAATGACTTAACTTTGCGTCATAATACAAAATGAGGTAACACTGGTTTAGTTTTAGAGTGTTAAATGTTGCGTAATTTTTTGATTAATAGAAAATTACATTCGTGTTATCTCTCGCAACCTTCCGATTTTGTAAGCGGAGGACACTCTTCACTCAAATACACTTCAAATGAAATACAATTTGTTATTAGCAGACTTAATTGTGAAGGAATCACAAGCTGCAAGTAAAGCCAAAACTACTCAGAGTAGTGCAAAATCAGAAAAAAGTAATCGTAAATCATTCTGGAAAGCAATTTTAGCTTTCATGCTTAGCAACCAGAGTATAACGATGTACCGTGTAAGCTAGTAGTGTAATGTATCTATGAAAAAATCAAATCAGCTTGGCAACCTCTTGATAAGCAAAAGACTTGAGAACGGAAAGTAACCTCTCCAATCTCAAGTCTTTTTTGTTTATTGACTAATTTATAGTTTCACTCGAAACACCTTATCCAAAATTCCGCACTTTATTAGTTTCCGCCATTCTTCACACGACTTTTTTCTTCATCCAAGCCTGTTGAGCGGTTACGAGCAGCAGATACTTTTGAGTTACCAAAACGATAACTAAATGTCAAACGTACCTGACGACTATCCCACGTATTGCTTGAAATAATATCAACTGAGCCATATTGTGTTGTTGCCGTAGCTTTGTTGGTAAAGAAAATATCTTGAACGTTTAATTTCAAAGTCGCTTTCTTGTCAAGTAAAGTTTTCTGGATACCGAAGTTTACGGCACCTTGTGAATTGATTTTGAAAATACTCCACAAACCACCAGAAACATACCAACCACCCAATTCAAGTTTGTAATCTTTGCCTAAGCTAAACGTATTATTCGAGTTGAAATAATAGTTGGTTGCTGACGGAACTACATTAATATTTTGAATTGCGCCTTGTACTTTGGTATAATTCAAATTAAACTCGTTTACACTCATCCACCATTTTGTAATTGGTACTGGAGCCGAAATTGTCACGCCAAAGTTATCTTGTTGAGCTAAGTTGTCTACCGTTTGGTAAGTAGCTCTTGTTGCATCATTTTGTTTCAAGATTTCAGACATAAAATCAGACGTGTGACTGTAGTTAACCGTTGTAGAAATGATGCCTTTGTACGAGTGCGTTAATTCAAATGAATTGGTCAATTGTGGTCGTAAATATGGATTACCAACTTGATAAGTATATGGGTCTAAGAAAAAGACAAATGGATTTAATTGGTCATAACCTGGGCGGTCGATACGACGACTGTAAGTTACGCCTAATGTATGATTCTTATTGGCTTCGTATTGAACAAATGCACTTGGGAACAATTTCAAGTAGTCACGTGTAAAAGTTGAATCTTTTAGTGTTTCATAGCTTGTCGACTTACCATCTGCAATAGTCCATTCGGCACGTAACCCAACTTGCGCACTGAATTTTTTCCATTTAGTTTGATAGTTTAAATAAGCAGCGTTGATGTTTTCTTTATAAACAAACTGGTTACTGTTCCTTTTTAATAAATTCAAACCGTTGCCCTCTTGTTTTTCGAAGAATTTCAAATCGTTGTCAGTAACAACATAACTTGCTTTTACACCCATTCCCCATTTGGTAACTTTTGAAACAGGTAAGGTATAATCTACTTTTAACGAATATTGATTGATGCCAGAAAGACTTTTGTTTACCAAAGTAGAATCCGAACGAAATTTGCTCGTTAAATCATTCCCATTGAAATATTGAGTAATATAGTCATTGCTCGAACGGTTGTCATAATAAGCATAATCCAAATCGACTGTCAACTCACGACCCGTTGAATCGTATGTATGCTTTAAATTCAAGTTAGTCGAGATGTTTTTCCAAGGTTGCGATACATTATTTGCCGTTGGAATAGTCTGGGTAAGTTTGTTGTTCACATATTTGGTTGTTACTGTCAAAGCTGAGTCTGCGCCCCAACTTCCTGATGAACCATTGACCAAGACACCAATTGTTGTTTTATCAGAAATGAAATAATCTACACCCGCTTTTACAGAGTGATTGTAGTTAAAACTCATACGTCTACCATCGGCATGATACATTTCGTTTTGTGCTCTGAAGTAACGGTAAATATCATTGGTATTTTCCTGACGACGTTCATTCCAGCTATAATTACCATACGCATTTACTTTGCCATTGCGATAGTTGAGGTTTATCCCAGCATTTTCACGCAAATATTTACCATGTCCAATACCTACGTTAGCAGAACCGTTCAAACCCATATTAACGTTTTTCTTCAACTTGATATTGATTATTCCTGCTGTACCTGCTGCGTCGTATTTAGAGGAAGGATTGGTCATAATCTCAATTTGAGATAACTGTTCTGCCGAAAGATTACGCAAAAAGTTTGCTAAATCCTGACCCGACAAATATGAAATTTTACCATCAATCATGACACGTACGCCCTGTTTGCCTTTCAAGCTGATGTTTCCATCTTTGTCAATCATCACATTTGGTGAGCGTTCTAATACCTCTAATGCAGTAGAACCTGCCGCCATAATGCTGTTTTCGACATTGACAACAGTTTTATCAACCTGACGTTCGATGAATGGCTTTTGTGCAGATACTGTAACCTCGCTAAGCTGTTTACTTTCTTCTACTAATACAATGCTTGCTAAGTTGACATTTGTATTTCCCTCTGCAATGATGATTTTTGGCGTAAAGTACTTTTTATATCCCATTTGAGTTACACTCACAAGGTATTCACCAGCATTTATTGATTCAAATTCAAAGTGACCGTTGGCATCGCCCAAAGCACCTTTTACCAAGGTACTATCTTTTGCTTTGAGAAGTGTTGCAGTTGGGAATTCTACAATTTTATGTTGGTTGTCGCTAACCGAGCCTGAAATTTTTCCTTTTACTTGTGCCATTCCCGCATAGCTCAATCCACAAGTAATGATTGTCGAAAGTATAAATCGTTTCATCTTTTTGAAGTGTTTTATCATTGTATCGTGTCTCAAATAGGTTTAGAGGCACTTGAGGTAATGTGAATGTTATATCTCCCTTTGAGATTTGATTCAAAGTTACTTGCGAAACAAGCTACTTTGCAATGCAAACTACCTGATTGGTTTCTCCAAATGATAAATGGTAAATTGAGCCAAGAAAGCATTTGGAATGAAAAATGACTTGTGAGAGAATTTGTAGATAGGATGCAGAAGTCCAATGAAAGGTTGCAGATGATGTTGTAAAAATTGTAAAAAAAGTTTACCTGTACAGATGAATTATGATAAGTGGTTGATTATGAGGAGTAAGTGAGAGGTGTTTTTGAAGAAAAAAAGTATGTCGACTTGTAAATTGTAGAAAATTTTGCTTCAGGATGCGATTAGGGGTGCATCCTGAAGCAATGTATTATAGAGAAGCAATAATCTTTAAACCTTTTAGTGTAAGGGTTTTATCTACTTCATCAAACTCTGAACGAAGAGGAGTAAGGATAGACGAAAGTCCACCAGTAGCCAGCACTTTACATTCTTTTCCAACTTCTAGTTTGATTTGATGAATCATTTCTTTTACCATACCTACGTATCCCCACAAGATTCCTGCTTGAATCGCATGGACAGTATTTTTTCCAATTGCTGATTCAGGCATAGATAAGGGTACTTCAGGTAATTGTGCAGTATTAGAAAACAAGGATTTTACGGCTGTTTTAAGCCCAGGGGCAATCGAAACACCCAAGATTTTGCCTTCTCCCGATACTACAGTAAAGGTAAGGGCTGTGCCAAAATCTACAATCAAACAAGTTTGGTGATAGGTATAATAGGCATACGTCGCATTACAAACCAAATCGGTACCAATTTCGTAAGGGCTCAAAATTTCCATGTTGAGTTTATCGTACATTTCTGGTCCTACCATGATGGGCTGAATACCAAACATGGTAATCGACATATCTTTGATTACGGCTCGTAAATCAGGTACTACACAGCTAATAATGATATGATGAATATCGCTAAGCTTGAGCGAGTTTTCTAAAAAAAGCAAACGAAGTTGCGCCTCATAATCTTGAGAACGTTGCGAAAAAGAGGAGCTTATGCGAAACTGTTGAATCCATTGCTGGTCATCGTTTACACCAAAAACAATATCTGTATTGCCTATATCAATTGCTAAAAGCATAAAATATATGACAGAAACTTTCTGCCAAAAAGCTTAATGAATAATTTGAAAAGGGTTAAAATCTTTTTCAAAAGTACATATTATTTTAAGGATTTTATGTATCTCAAAAAGATACAATCCGTGGAGGGTTTCTTGAAAAGGTCTCCACGGATTAAAAATCACTAGAAACCTATACGACCTTTTCTTTGTTTGCCCTTCGAATCGTTGGCATAGTCGTGCATATCGGCTAATTCTTTGTCAAAGCCACCCGACAAAATAGGGAATCTCAACCAACTGCGTGGGTCGAGGTTGTGGTCATCTACGTGAAAACTTGGTGCATAACGCTCACGTTTCCATTGGTTTCGACTCCACAAGCGGAAGAATCGCTCGATACTTATAACTAATTTTTCTCTACTATAAATATCTTCAAACTCTAATTCCATTAATTCAAGGCAATCTTTGGGTGATTTCTTATCACGAAAAGCAGCGGTCTCTATCGCATTCAGAAGATCATAAGGCATCAAATCTTCTTCGTCAATTTGTTTTGCTTCCAATGGGCGAAGTTCTGCGGTTGGTTGCAAATTGTTCATTGCCTTCAAACCTGAAAGTCTTAGTTGTCCATCTAGCCCTGTATTTTCCAACCAGCGTAGCCAGTGACGTAAGAAATGCTTGTCAATACCTGCAATTGGTGAAATAGAACCAGAAGTATCGCCATCCATAGTTGCATACCCAACGGCAGCTTCCGAGCGGTTTGAGGTAGCCAGCAACAAGGCATTATTAATATTAGCCAATAGCCACGCACTTGGGGCACGAACCCTCGCTTGTATGTTTTGAAGAGCCAAATCATCGGTTTCCCAAGAAAGGTTTCTTCCAATAGCTCCCTGAATTAAATCTTTGTAGGTTTCTACCAAACCATTGATATTAATATGGTAAAAGGTCGTATTGAGAGATTCTGCCAGTGAGCTTGCCGAATAGCGTGTATCATCCGAGCTATTTTCAGTTCCTTGATAGATATTGGTAATCAAGGCCTTCGATAATTCTTGAACACTTTGGCAGTCTTGGATTTTCTTGATATATCCCAATTTTTGTTTGAAACCCTCTAGTCCTAGTTCTGCAACTCCAAGCTCAATCGCCAAATAACACAGACCTGTAATAGCCGAAGAGTCAGCTCCACCCGAAAGCGATATTACCCAACCCGACGAACGAGATTTTCGGAGATAATCAAATAGGGCAAGGGCAATTGCTCGTGCAAATTCTTCTTCTTTTTGAAAACCTTTTGCCTCCCAATGTTCTAATTCAAAACGTTGCTTGATGGGCTTGATAGGAGGGAAGTCGTATAGGAAAGGTACTTTCTGAGAAGTACCTGAAAAAGTTAAGCGATTTTGAACTTGTTCCAAACGTACTTTATCAATATCTATCACGGCAGGTGTCAAATAAAAATCACGATAGCTAAAGCGTGTGCCCGAAACCAACATTTCGCCTGCTTGCGCTATCATTGCATCGCCATCGAATATTGCACGACCCGCTTCGTTTCCTAATAAATTTGCATAGATATAAGCTACACCAAAGGCTCTAGAGCCATCCTGAACAAGGCGCTCGCGTGTTTGAGTTTTGAAAAATGCAAAATGCGAAGCCGTTGGATTCAAGATAATATCGACGCCTTGCAGATACAGAGAACGACCCGGACGATTTGCAATCCATGCGTCTTCGCATATCTCAAAACCTATTTTGATACCTCCTGCGTCAAAGATTAAATCACCAACGGGGTAACTAAACTCACCTATTGTTAGCTCAGTTCGCTGATTGTCTGGCCAAGGTTGAAACCAGCGAGTTTCATAATGAAGACCATTATTAGCTAAATTCTTTTTACATGCAAAACCACGAATTTGTTTATTAGCAATCAAACATGCTACATTATAAACACGGTTATTAATTCGGATTGGCAAGCCTACCGAAACAATAATGCCTGAGGTAACTTCAACGATGTCTTGGAGTATTTCTAGAGCAGTCTCGCATGTGCTAGTAGCATAAAACATATCTTCACAGCCATAGCCAGTAATACACAATTCGGGCAGACATAAGATAGATATTTCTTGATTTTTAGCTTCTTCGATACAGTCAATAATATTTCTTTTATTACCTTCCCATGCCAGGGGTGTTTGATTGACCACACCGGCAGCAACTTTTATTAAATTCATAGAATTTTCGGATAATTAATAGTGTAAGCACTGAGCCAATAAGACCATGCTTGGCATTGGTTATAAGAGGATATGCTTTTTGACAAAACAAAAAACTTGCTAAATCGAGTTCCTTGACTTGGTGGTCAGTGATATGCACTAATTTTTTTTGTCAAAATCAACCCTTTCACCTGGCAATAGATACTTGAATTTCTTTTTTCCTGTCTTTTTATCCTTTTTACCATTATATTTTTTTCCCTCGCCTAATCTACTCCATGGCCAATGTTTTTTGGTAGTCACCCAAGAAAATGCAGCACGTGGACGAAAATTACCACCCTCATGACGGTGTTCTGTATTGACTCTACAAGTTTTTTCAGGACATCTTCTTGCCCAAATACAGCCTGTTAGCAATTGACAAGCTCCAGCGAGTAACAAAAACAAAATGTATGCTCTTAGTTTCATATAGTTGACACAAGATGATTTAATTAAAGTTTACAAAATTAGTATTCTCTGTTGAATCTAAACTTTACCTGCACAAAATAGCAAATAAAAAGGTAGCCCTCGATGGAAGACTACCTTAAATTTTAACGATTACAAAATAGATATATTTAAAAATAAGTAAGGAATATAATGTTGTATATAATAAATTTCGAGAGACGAATATTATTGTCTTGAGTATCTGCTAACGGTCATATCGCCTAAATCAATCACTAAGCCATCAGGGCTTAAAATTTGACCATTTGAAAAATGACTGTGTTTGTTGTCACGATATTGTGGTTGTGGGGAATTCTTAAAATAGTATCCTTTGCCGTTAATAGCATATATGCCTTGCTCAAAGTCATTGAATAAAAACCCAAAATGTTCTTTAATTACACTAGCCTCGTTGGTTGTACCATTGTTAAACTGAGATGGTTCTAACAATAAACCTTCTGGCTCGGCAAGGATAAAATTTTGTCCACCAATTTGAACTTTAGCACATACGTCACTTACATACTCTATGTCAGAAGCACCCATTGTATCAGAATAAAAACCAATTGATTTTTTTAAATTCTCAACAACTAAATGGATGTTTTCGATTTTGCAAGTTGAAGTACTAACGTTTTCACGTTGAACAAACAAAAACAATTGATTATTGAAAGGGGAAGTAATTAAGACCTCTGTTGTTGGCTCGTCAGGAAGCATTGATTTGCTGTATTTGACTGGATACCCAGCAGCTTTCAATTCTTTGGCTGTTCTTTTCAAATCTGAAGTAGCAACAACAATCCATGCCAAACCATAGTTGTTGATACATGAGCCCCAGTTTTCAACACTTTTGTTGTAGTTACAAGTAGCGTTTGGTTCTGGTTTTTCTTTTTTGAATACTCTGATTACTGGCGAGTTAGGTAATTCAAATTCATAAATGTTTTGATCATTGTTTGTCAATAGATTTGCCCCCAAAACTTCTTGAAAGAAGAACATCGCTTTAGGTTTTTCGTCTTGGTTAGCGAGAGCTAAACTAAAATAATCAAGTTTTACACTTTCAGACTGGGCAGAAACACTATTTGACAAAAGAGCAAGTGCTCCAAAAGCCATCAATACGTTGCTAACCAACATTTTAGCAACAGATTTTTTTAACAAAGTAAGGAAATTGTTCATAATTATAATCTTTTAATGTGTTGCGATAAATATAGTGTGGAAATAATATTAATAATGATTGCGGTATTTTGCTTATCGATTAACTAGAAAATACGTGTTTGTCATTGATTATTTGATCACTAGGCAAATAATAACCTTCATCGATATCTGATTGGGATATATACGACTATGAGTTGGAAAAAGATTAATTTTTCGTAAAAAAAGGGAATTTGGAAAAGACGAGATAATTAAAGGTAGTACTCTATGTTGCTCATTTTAAAGTATTACTTAATTATGCTTTAATGATGCATTTTCCAAATATCATAGAACACTGTAATACTTAACTAAAAAGACGGTTTATCTAGTGACTAGGTATTACAAGTTTACTTGTTTTATAAAATTGTGACTACTTGAAGCTGGCTTGAACAAATATAGTAGCAATAAATGAACAATGCAAGAAAAAAATAAAAGAAATTTCCTGAAATAAGGGGAAAATTTATGATATACGTAGAATATCCTGTTGCTAAAATAATTTATTAATAAATCTGTATAACTAAATATTTCTGTTTTTGTACAATTTATTTTATCGTAATATGTTGAAATTCAATATTTTAAATAAATGCTATTATATGTTGTGTTATATATTTGTTATAGTTTGATAAGTGTCGTACATTTTTGATAAAAGTAGAAAGTGTTGTTTTAAAATTTTATATTTATCTCTGTAACTCAAAAAAAATAGAGTATGTTTTAAGAATCCCTATTTTTTTTTAACTTTGAATTAGAAAATTATATATATTTAATTATCCTGCCTAAGAAGTCTTACAAAAAGAAAATTATTTTGAATTGTATTTAATATAATTGAATCTCTAAAGCCTTATTCATTAATATAGAATTCATGTTAGAAAATCATAAAAGGCTGTAAATGAACATGCCAAAATAAACCGTCAATCTAATTTTGAGGTTAGCTTTGCTATAGCTTTCCTGTCCTATTCAACTATGATTCGTGTAATTTGTTTGTTGGTCTTGTGGCTGCAATTGTGCAATGATTCATTTGCACAAGCACTCAAACCTTTCTTTATTCATTATGGTACCAATCAAGGGCTTTCTCAAAGTCAGGTTGGGGCTATTTTGAAAGACAAACAAGGCTTTATGTGGTTTGCCACACAAGAAGGTCTCAACAAATTTGATGGATATACTTTTACCATTTACAAACATTACCCAAACGATGTTAATTCGCTTTCTGACAACAATATTTTTGATATTGTAGAGGATTTAAAAGGAGATATCTGGATTGCCACAGGCAGAGGCCTTGACAAATTTGATAAGACTACAGACGTTTTTACCCATTATACTACACAGCTTCCTGATATAAAAATTAGAGACCTTTTTATCGACTCCCGACAACGCCTCTGGCTTGGAACTGCCAATGGACTTTATTTATTTAATGGACTCAAAAATAGTTTTAGTGTTTTTAAACATCTTGACAATAACGCCAATTCGTTAGCAGATAGTTACATATATCGAATGAGCGAAGATGCCAAAGGGAATATATGGATTGGGTGTAAAAATGGATTGTCTGTTTTTAATCCTAATACCAAGCGTTTTCGTAACTATTTTCACGATAATAGTAATCAATCCTCATTGTCTAACAATTGGGTTACAAGTGTTTTGAAGGATAGCCATAATCGTATGTGGATTGGAACCAGAGGAGGAGGGTTAAATCTCTATAATGAGTCGTCGGATAGCTTTCAGATATTTCAACACAAAATCAACGACCCTAATAGTTTGGCACACAATGATCTTCTTTGCCTTCAAGAAGATGAAAAAAATAATATTTGGATTGGAACAGAAAATGGTGGGTTAAGTGTGCTAAATCTCCAAAGTTTCAAATTTATTACTTATAAGTTTGATGCTAATGACCCAAATAGCCTTAGCAATAACTCTGTATATAGTATCTATCGTGATGATATTGGTAATATTTGGGTAGGGACATGGTCGGGAGGTGTAAACTTCTTACCAAAATTTGGACGGAAATTTAAAAGTTATAAAAATCAAATTGGAAGTAATAGCTTGAACAACAATTTTGTTTTGTCTATTACTGGAGATGGAAAAAATCAAATATGGATTGGCACAGACGGAGGAGGTATCAACTATTTCAATCGCAAAACTCAGATTTTTGATTTTATCAAAAATAATCCTACTAACCCCAATAGTCCTAAAACAGATTTTGTGATTGCAGTTGATTATTTTAATCCAGCTATGTTGGCATTGGGATATCACCGAGGAGGTTTTGGCTTGTATAATATCCTGACCAAAACTTTTGAAAATTATTCTTTAGATACACCAGACCCCAAGGCTCGCATTAGCTCTTGGAGTGTAAATTCCGTTGTTAGAGACCATCAACAGAATTTTTGGATTGGGACTTGGAATGGAGGCTTATGCTTTATGAATGCACAGACTCATGACGTTACGACTTTCAAATACGATTCTCATGATCCTAATTCCATTCCCAATAATAATGTAAATACAGTTTTTGCGGATAACGCTGGACGAATATGGGTAGGAACCGAAACAGGTGTAGCTAGGTATATTCCTAGCACAAAGTCATTTGTGCGTTATATTCATCAAGTTACCGACCCGCAAAGTATTTCAAATGACTATATCACTTGTTTTGCAGATGGACCTCAAGGGTACCTTTGGATTGGTACGAGTGGAGGCTTGAATTTACTGAATATAAAAACTGGAAAGTTTAAAAGATTCTCAGAAATTGATGGCCTTGCCAATAATGCGATTAAAAGTATAGTGATTGATAAAAAGCAAAACCTTTGGATTAGCTCCAATAAAGGTTTGACAAAGTTTAACTTCAACAGGAATTACATTAGAAACTATTCATTAGCTGATGGTCTACAAAGTAATGAATTTAAAGCTCGTGCTTCCTTTATGACCGAAGATGGAGAAATTTATTTTGGTGGCCCCAACGGATTCAATAGTTTTTACCCCGATAGTATTAAAGATAATACATTTGTACCTCCTATATATATAACTAATCTTTCGATTTTTAATACCCCTATCAAAACAGGATTTTCAAACCCTAATTTTCCAACTCATATAAATGCTTCTAAAAAAATTGTACTCAATTATGACCAATCGGTATTTACTTTAGAGTTTGCTGCTTTAAATTTTACCCTTTCCGAAAAAAATCAATATGCTTATAAACTTGAAGGTTTTGATAAGCAATGGAATCATGTTGGGAGTAATCGAAGTGCAACCTATACCAATTTAAACCCAGGTACATATTGGTTTAAAGTAAAGGCATCTAATAATGATGGGATTTGGAACTCTGATGGTATAATGCTCGAAATCGTGATATTACCACCGTTTTGGATGACGTGGTGGTTCAAAGTATTCGTGCTTATGTTGGGATTAGGTGTAATTTTATTGGCATATTGGTTGCGAGTACGTACGATTCATAAACAAAATGAACGCCTAGAAAAGGAAGTTATAGAAAGAACGATTCAGTTACAAAAAGCCACCGATGAAGAGCATAAGGCTCGTTTGGAAGCTGAAAAAGCCAATAAAGCCAAAAGTATTTTCTTGGCAACGATGAGTCATGAAATTCGTACTCCAATGAATGGAGTAATCGGAATGACAGGATTACTCAACGAAACAGATCTTTCCGAAGAACAGGTGAGCTATGTAAGAACAATTAAGCAGTGTGGTGAAGATTTGCTGGCAGTAATAAATGATATCTTAGATTTTTCTAAAATTGAATCGGGTAATGTTGAACTAGAAGAGCGAATTTTTGATGTGCGTGCTTGTGTAGAAGAAATGCTTGATGTGTTTGCTTCCAAAGCCTCCGAAGCCCGTTTGGACTTAATGTACGAAATTGGCTATAATGTACCTCAACAAATTGTAGGCGACGAGCAACGACTGCGTCAAGTACTACTCAACTTGGTTGGAAATGCCATTAAATTTACTACAAAGGGCGAAATATTGGTAAGAGTACAGCTTCAAAATCAACATGAAGAACATGTAGATTTATTGTTTGAGGTAATAGATACAGGTATCGGTATCCCAAATGATAAACTTTCACGCTTGTTCCGTGCTTTTTCGCAAGTAGACTCATCAACAACACGTAAATATGGTGGAACAGGCTTGGGACTTGTCATTAGCGAAAAGCTTATCCGACTAATGGGTGGTGCTATTGGGGTAGAAAGTAAAGAAGGGGAAGGAAGTAATTTTTATTTTACAATTCACTCAAAAATTAGTAAAGAACCTATTCAGTCGTATCGCTTGCTTAATGAAGTAAGTTTTGACAATAAACGAATATTGGTCATAGATGATAATCAAACAAATCTGAAAATTCTCAAGCAACAATTGAGCTCATGGGGATTAGAGGTAGTTTTGGTTGAAAGAGCTGACCAAGCATTGGCTTTATTGACAGATGAATCCTTACTTTTTGATGCTATTATAACTGACCGCCAGATGCCTGGAATGGATGGCATTGCGCTTGCCAAAAATATTCGTGAACAAAGAAAAAACCTGCCTATTATCTTGTTGACCTCAGTGACGGATGATTCGCATAAAAACCATAAGGAGCTGTTTGCTGCGGTACTCACCAAACCTGTAAAGCAACATTTGTTGAGTAAAACCCTTTTGATGATATTAAAAAAGACGGAGAAAACAAATGAAGGGGTCAATATAACTCATCAGAGAAAGCTCTTTTTGGATTTTGCTCAGCAGTATCCATTAGAAATACTCGTAGCTGAAGACAATCCTATGAATCAGTACCTAATTGGTAAAGTCTTGAATAAATTAGGGTATCAACCTCTAATGGTCAATAATGGACTTGAGGCTTTATTAGTTACTCAAGAAAGAAGCTTCGATTTAATTTTTATGGATGTACAAATGCCAGAAATGGATGGGTACGAAGCATCTGTAGAAATTAGAAAGTTACATTCAAAACAGCCTATTATTATTGCCATGACAGCTAATACGATAGATGAATGTCAAAAAGAAATTGAAGGAGCAGGTATGAACGACTATTTGAGCAAACCTTTTAGTTTAGATACGATTGTTAATACTCTGCAAAAATGGGCTATAGAACGTTCCTAAATAAAAAGGTAAACAGAATATAAAACAAAAAAGCTCGACATTTGTCGAGCTTTTGAGCCTTCTATCGGGATCGAACCAATGACCTACTGATTACAAGTCAGTTGCTCTACCAGCTGAGCTAAGAAGGCTTTTTTCAACGTTATTGATTTGTTTGTCGTTTAACGTGGTGCAAAATTAGTATTTTCATCTATATCATGCAACTATTTTACAAAATATTTTTCAAAAAATATTTTGTAAAATAGTTAAGTTTTTCATTTTTAATAGTTTAGCTATAAATAAAAATAGGATTTGAATGCTTCAATCAAAAGAAATTTTATTTTTAGGACAGACTCTGTATAAACTCTAATTTATACTAAAAGGTACAAGCATCTAGTTATTTGAAATAAATCGTAACCTACAGTTTTTCACTTTGGCGCTTTTTTGCTTACTATATGTAGATTTATTTGGTTAAATAGTCAATATCTTTTTACGTATTTTGAAATGATATACTAAAATAGCACTCGTTTTGTTGTATATTTATTAAAAAAACTCTCTTAAGCTAATTTGTTATATTTAATTAAACTCATTGTTTTAGGCTTCATGTGCTCCTAAGTATCCACGATTTTATAAACCATTTGTAGTTTCGACAGTTCTATTCATCCTATCATTTATATAAACCTTACTTAATCTGGTTGGTTAAAGTTATGATTGTTCCAGCAATACTAGAAAACGAAAAAGAAAGACTAAATACCGTAAAGGCGTATAGAATATTAGATACCCTTCCTGAAAAGGATTTTGACGATATTGTTCAAATTGCTTCTCAAATTTGCCAAACTCCCATTTCTACTATTACCATTATCGATGAAAATCGACAGTGGTTTAAAGCTAAAAATGGGCTAGATGGAAATGGAGGTCCGCGTGAGCTATCTTTTTGTGCTCATGCGATTGTACAACCAGATCGTCCTTTTATTATAGAAGATGCACGACAAGACAAACGCTTTTCGGATAATCCGCTGACCGTAGGTTCGCCTTATGTGGTTTTTTATGCAGGAATTCCACTAATAGCCGAAAATGGTCACGCTCTAGGAACTTTATGTGTTATTGATAGTAGCCCAAAAGTCTTAGAAGAAGAGCAGATTGTTGCATTGAAGGCTTTGGCATCTCAAGCTATGGGGCAGTTGGAACTTCGTAAAAAAACCTTTGAACTGACTGAAACGAAGGACAGACTTGAGCAAAAAAATTATGCTTTAACAGAAGCCAAAGAAAATCTGGAAATAGCATTAAAGGCAAAATCTACCTTTTTGTCTATGATGAGCCATGAAATACGCTCACCATTGCATGCAATTTTAGGTAATATCGACCTCCTTTTAGAAGAGTCTCCTCGACCCGACCAAGAGGACTCTCTCAATGTTTTAAGGTTTACTGGAGAAACTCTACTATCGATTATCAATGATATCTTAGACTTTAGTAAGCTAGAAGCAGGAAAAGTTCAGCTCGAAAATATTAGCTTCAATGTTCGAGATTTGGTAAAAAACATTGCTAGTATAAACTTGCATCGAGCCCAAGAACAAGGTAATAAAATACTGATTGAGATTGCTGAAAATGTCCCGAATTATGTAGGAGGAGACCCCATAAGACTAGTACAGGTCATTAATAACCTTGTATCTAATGCAGTAAAATTTACTAAGAATGGTACCATTACAATAAAAATTAATCTAAAAGAACAACTTAAAACAGATAATATTCTTACAATAGAGGTCATAGACACAGGTATTGGTATTCCGCAAGAATCTATTAGTCAGATTTTTGAAGAGTTTGTCCAAGCCTCTAGTCGTACCACACGGCAGTTTGGAGGGACTGGTTTGGGATTGGCTATTATTCGTAAAATTCTAGAATTGTTCGGCACTCGCATATTGGTAACAAGCGAGGTTGGTAAAGGATCTAATTTCTTTTTTGATTTAAAAGTTGCTCAAGTACAGCAAGAAGTAGTTAAAAAAGATGCTGTTGCTAATTTTAATTTTGAGGGCTTTAATGTTATGGCGATTGATGACAATGAAATAAATTTAATCATCATTAATAGAAGCTTACAGAAGAAAGGAATTTCAGTCAAAACTTTCAACAATGCGATAGATGCACTAGCATCCTTGAATGCTGGAATACATTACGATTTAATTATTGTCGATTTACAAATGCCAGAAATGAGTGGATTTGAGTTTGCGGAAGAGGTACGGAAGTTTTCAGATATTCCTATTATTGCCAGTTCAGCTGATAATAATACCGAAACCATCGAACTAGCTTTGAGTACAGGAATGAATGATTATTTATTGAAACCTCACACGCCACAAGATTTGTATATATTGCTTGCTCAGCATTTAAGATATGTAACTGAAGAATAAAAAATAGGTCAGCGAGGAATATCCTGCTGACCTTTATTATTTATAAGAAAATTGGGAGTTACTGGTTTGTTTAGGCTTATTTCAAAAAGCCTTTGAAAAAGTTTACATGCAATTTCTCTAAGCGATCTGCATGAACTTTCATGCGCTCAGAGAATTTACTATAATCTTTCAATTCCTTTTTCGTCCATGCTACTTCAGATAATGCCGATGCACGTGGAAAAACCATGTATTCAACGTAATCGCTTGTTTGCATATATTCAGTCCAAACGTTTGCTTGTACACCAATAATATGCTTTTGTTGTTCAGGCGAAAGTTCAGTTGGAGTAGGCTCATAAGAATAGATTTTTTCTAAAGTTGTAAATCCACCAATTGCCAAAGGCTCAGTTTTAGGGTCAGCTTGGTAATGATCCAAATACACATAACCACCAGGTGTCATAATGGCATCATGGTTTTCTTTGGCTGCCGCAATACCACCTTCTGTTCCTCTCCAAGACATTACAATTGCATTTGGTGAAAGTCCACCTTCCAATATTTCATCCCAACCAATCATTTTACGACCTTTTGAAGTAATAAATTTATCAATACGACGGATAAAATAACTTTGCAAGCCATGCTCATCACCTAGGTTTTCACGTTTGATGATTTCTTGACAAAAACGGCTTTCTTTCCATTGTTTCTTAGGGCATTCGTCCCCACCGATATGAATATATTCACTTGGGAAAAGCTCCATTACTTCCGTCAAAACATTCTCTAAAAACTGAAACGTTTCTTCTCTTGGGCAAAGAACATCTTCATATACACCCCAGTCAGTAGCAGTTTGATAGATTTTATCAGGATTACAACCAAATTCTGGATATGCTGCCAAAACTGCTTGTGAGTGCCCTGGCATTTCAATCTCTGGAATTACATTTACAAACTTCGCTTTAGCATACGCAACTACTTCTTTTACTTCGTCTTGTGTATAATATCCACCATAAGGTTTGCCATCAAATTTCTTAGAGTAAGCTCTACCCACTACAGTTTGTGCACGTTTTGATGCGATTTCTGCCAATTTAGGATAGCGCTTAATTTCAATTCTCCAGCCTTGGTCTTCTGTCAAGTGCCAGTGAAAATTGTTCAATTTGTGTAAAGCAATCAAATCAATATATTTTTTGATAAAGCTCACAGGGAAGAAATGACGACCCACATCCAAGTGCAAACCTCTGTACGAATAGCGAGGAGCATCTGCAATAGAACAATTAGGTACTGACCATGTTACACCAGTAGATTTTTCTTTACTGAAAATTTGATTTGGAAGTAATTGTAACAAACTTTGTAGAGCATAAAAAGCTCCTTTTCCTGTACTAGCTGCAATACTCACTTGTTTGCTACTAACATTGAGCGTATATCCTTCTTCTGCTAGTTGGTCATTTTTTACAAACTGAATACTATTGCTTACAGCCTTGCTATTTGAGATTACTACCTTTGGGGTAGTCCCTGTTGCGGCGCCCAATTGGTCGGCCAACATAGAAGCTACTTGCTTGAAAGTTGGGTCGTTGGTACTCACAACAATACTCGTATTTCCTTTTACCACGAATTGTCCTTTTTGAGGAGTCACCATTTGAGGTAAAGGGACGATATTATATTGATTTTGTGCAGAACTCATAAAGACTACACAAGCACAAATAAGAGTTAATAGTTTTTTCATAAAAAATTGGTTTGATAAAGACGATTCAAAGTTAGGTAAAAAAACTCCAAAGTGTATAAGTAAAAATGAATATTTTTAAATTATTTTAATAAATAGGTAATATATTTCTTATTTATTTTAATATAATATATGAAACCTTAATTTTTACAATATGATACTGATTGATAAACTGTTAAAGCAAAAAATTTGGTCTTGGTTATGTGGAGGACTAATCATTGTACTTTGTGCTATTCCTTCAAAGGAAATACCTCATTCTCTTAACTTTTATGATAAAACACAACATTTTATAGCATTTGGCGCATGGGCATTTTTAACAATGTATGCTTATTCGTCGTTTATTGGAGTTGCAGTGGGAGGAGCCTTGTTTGGCTATGGTATTGAAATAATGCAATACTTATTGCCAGCATCTTTTCATCGAGCCTACGATTTAGCAGATGTTCTTGCAGATTTTATTGGGGTATTACTCGGAATATCGTTAGCCATTCTATTTTCCAAGATATTCAAACAAGGATAAAAGGGTTTTGTCGGAAATATATTACTGTTTATAGCCGAATAAAAATGAACTATTCTGATTTTGGAAATTAATATAACTTGATAACGATTCATCAAAAAAAGCGGTCGAAAAACAATTTCCGACCGCTTTTTTGATACTATAGTGCTCGTTATAAGATGCAAATCATTGCGCCTCTACAGCAAGAATGCAAATTTTTATATAATCACTCATGCACTCAATCACAATTCACTCAATTATTAATCTAGCCTATCACAACTGGTCCCGCTTGGTTGATTCCAGAAACATAACAATCCGAATCGATACCTACTTTTGCAAAACCTTCTTGCATAGCTCTGCCAACTTTTTGAGCCGTGTCAAAATCTTTTGACAAAGCAAACATCGAAGGGCCAGAGCCAGAGATAGAGCAGCCAAGTGCTCCATTTTCAAGTGCAGCATTTTTGACAACGTCAAACTGAGGTATCAAAATCGCACGAACAGGCTCAATGATTACGTCAACTAGCGAGCGAGAAATCAAATCATAATCAGGAAGCATCAAACCCGCTACCAAGCCAGCCACATTGCCCATTTGTGTAATCGTCTTTTTCAATGATATTTCACGCTTCAAGATATTACGTGCATCCTTGGTATTTACCTCTATATGTGGGTGTACAATGGTGGCATACAATTCTTTGGGCGTACGAAGTTGAATAATATCCAGTGGGTCATAACTACGAATTACCGTAAATCCGCCCATCAAACTTGGTCCGACATTGTCGGCGTGTGCCGAGCCACAAGCAATAAATTCACCTTCCATCGCAAAAGGTAATAAGTCTTTTTGTGCCAAAGGACGACCCAATAACTCATTTGCTGCAAATACCCCAGCCACTGAAGAAGCTGCCGAGGAGCCTAATCCAGAACCTAGTGGCATCAATTTTTTCAAGTCCATTTCAAAACCCTGCGATTCAGCACCGATGGCTTCTAAGAACTTGATGATGGCAATACCAGCCGTATTCTTGCTTGCTTCCAAAGGCAAACGACCTTCGTCACCCTCAATTTTATTGATTTTTACGCCTTTTGCATTGGTTTTGCGCAGCACTAGCTCATCGCCAGGATTGTCTACTGCAAAGCCAAATATATCAAAACCACAAGCCACATTGGCAACCGTAGCTGGGGCGAATACTTTTATTGAATTTGTCATTAACTCGTTTTTTCCACAGAAAATTAAATTATCAACACTGCGTATATCAACTAGTGCAAAAAGCCTAATTCTCTGAATGCACTTTTTAAGTTTTCTTTAAATTGACGGAAAGAATCTAGGTTTTCTAATTTGCTCAAATCTATCTTCTGACCTATAATTTGATACAATTCAGAAATATCTAATCCTCTATTCCTTTTTCTTCTCGTTAAATCACTTTGAGCA
The DNA here is from genome assembly GCF_030056705.1 of Flectobacillus longus. Lineage (GTDB taxonomy): Bacteria > Bacteroidota > Bacteroidia > Cytophagales > Spirosomataceae > Flectobacillus > Flectobacillus longus. Next base: position 67,618 of record NZ_JASHIC010000004.1, on the reverse strand, counting down.
ATCCGAATAGCATTATTTATAGTTCCTTTAGGATCAGCAATACTTTCTGGCGCTGAATGAATTCCTAAATCAACGTTAGTTTTTTGCGTACCAATTTCACTTTTCAATAACTCTTTATCTGCTAACATCCATGCTTCTGTCATGTGGACAGGGATAACAGATACTAGTATTTTACAAAATTCTGCTTCATTTGTTTCATTTAAACTAGTAATAGCTGGACGAATTTTAGCTTCCATTACATTTGAGTCATCGGAATCATCAGCATCAGTATGTACACAAAGGAGCATTATCCCAAAATCGTTAAGTCCTTTTTGAGAAGCTTCTAGTACTTGGTCAACAAAGCCAAGACCTGTTTTATTTATCTCAATAGCTTTTACTTCTGTTTCAATTTGTCCTTGGCATTCAAACGCTACGTCCTCTAAAGTTTTTATAACTACACTCTCCAAAAAACGAATATCAGTTGAACCTTCAGCAAAGAGTCCAGCAACAATTAGGTTAGACATAAATTAGAGCGTATTAATTGTGTTTTCAAAATCAGCAGTTTGTAGATAATCTTTAACTGTAGATAAGGTCAACTTTCTCTCTTTTTCTGCAAATTCTAAAGTAGTTTGACCATTTTCAAGCCTAATGACACGGTTTATTTTAGTAATATTCATTTTGAGTCTTTCTCCGTTGACATCTGAAATACTGGTTCTCATTTGAGCATACCATATACTGACGTTAGGGTTATTTTCCCACTCGAACATATTTCCTACTAAAACAGGAGAGTGAGTGTTTACTATTACTTGTCGTAATGGTAAATCAATATCATTAAAATCAATACTTAAATCTTTCAAAAGATTAGTCATTGCCTTAATACGAAAGGGATGAATTCCATTTTCAGGTTCTTCAAAACAAAGTAGTCCTGTGTGCCTATCATCAAATTCTAAAATGCATAAAGCTAATATCCTTAAGGTTCCCTCTGAAAGTACCCTTGAAGAAAACTCTTTTTTATCGACATCCTTTAATTTAATTAAATATTGCTTGTTTTCATTATCATCAATAACATCAACCTCTGTAAAATTAGGTAGAAATGTATTAAGTTTTCTTGAAATTTCTTTGAGTGAATACTCATCTATTTGTTTAATTCTGAACAGAGCCGCAGCTAAATTTTTACCACTTGTTGTTATACTGTCCCCTCCTCTGTTTTTACTCGTCGCTTGTCTTAAATCTTCAGGGTTGAGCTGTAGAAACTTCCAACTTCTCATTTCTTCTTTTGCTGCTAGAACATGAGGGAAATCAATAGTATCAAAACTACTTAAAACAGTTCTTGTAGCATTTTTTAAAGGAAACCGTCTTTTATTTCCTCCTTGTGACCCATCTTGAGGAACCAGAACTGTAGGAATAGCGTCTTCATACACAGTATCTATATATGGAATGCCTCTTTTCCCTGTTCCAACTTTAGGTCTCCAGTATTCCAATTTTACTCTTGGGATAAGTTTAATCCAATCATCTTCTTGGTGATTGAGTTTTAATAGTTTTTCATAATTAACCTCTAATTCTTCAATACCAGTTTGGCTTTTAAATCTTCTGATATTTAACTCATATCTAAGTCGCGTATATTTTAACTCTGTTTCATTACCCCAAGCGTCTTTGACATTTCTATTTACTAACATTTCAGCTACGAACTGAATTTCAGAAGCATACTTGTCATCTCCATATTGAGTAAACATTTCAATAAATTCACCTCTTTGCTCACTAAAAGCACGCTTTAAATTATCTGTTTCGGCTAATCGAGATAACAATGTTAAAGCATCAAAGAGATTACTTTTTCCAGAAGCATTCGCTCCTGCAATCACAGTAAAGGGTGTAAATTCCATTTCAAAGTTTTGAAAGGATTTAAAGCCATCTATCTTTATATATGTTATCATTGCTCTTTTAAGTACAATTGCTGTGAATATTGAAAATCGAAACTAGCAGAAGATAAAGAAATAATTGAACGTAAGGTCTTTAGTTATATTCAATATATTCAACGGCTAATTTATCTGCTAACTTACTTTTATAAAATTAGAAAGAATAAAATTATTTAGTCTTATACTGAGGAATTTTTAGAAGACTCACTTTTGTTAACTCTTTCGATTTTTAATAGTTTCAATATCATGTTACAAGCATTTAGGGTTAAAGGAAACTTTACGCCAAATAGCTTCCTATTGCAACAATATCGGCAAATACCCCCGAAGCGGTTACTTCTGCACCTGCGCCTGGTCCTTTGATGACCAATGGGCGGTCGTGGTAACGTTTGGTGGTAAATGAAATTACGTTGTCGGCGCCATCCATCATATAGAATGGATGCGTTTTGCCGATGCTTTTTACCCCAATCGTAATTTTATTGTCTTCGAGTGTTGCGATAAAACGAAGTACTTCGCCTTTGGCTTCGGCTTCGTCAACCATTGTTTCAAAATAACTATTGGATACTTCCAGTTCGTTGAAAAAGTCTTCTACAGTTGGGGCTTTTTCACAGTTTTCTGGTAATAATTTTAAAATGGTTACGTCTTCTGGTTCTAATCTTAGTCCGATTTCACGACCTAAAATCAAAATCTTACGAGCTACATCCATACCACTCAAATCTTCGCGTGGATCTGGCTCGGTGTAACCTTTTACTTTGGCTTCACGAACGATGTCAGCAAATTTGACACCTTTTTTGAAGTTATTAAAGATATATGAAAGCGTACCCGAAAGTACTCCTTCGATTTTCTCGAATCTATCGCCCGAAGCAATCAAACCTTGCAAAGTGTTGATGACTGGCAAACCTGCACCTACGTTGGTTTCGTATAAAAATTTAACACCTTTTTTCAACACGGTTCTGTGTAATAAGGCGTAGTCTTCATATCGTCCAGAGTTGGCTACTTTGTTTGGTGTAACTACCGAAATATTTGATTCAAACAAACCAAGGTAATAATTATGGATATTCTTATCGGCTGTACAATCTGCAAATACGGAGTTTGGTAAATTCAGGCGTTTAGCTTCTTCTACAAAAGCCCAAAGTTCTGCGGGCTTACCCATAGCGTCCAAGGTCTCTTGCCACGAATCCATCGAAATGCCATCGCTTGTTACGAGCATCTTTCTGGAATTCATTACACCGACTAAATTTACTTTCAAACCACGGTATTTTGATAGGTAATTAGCTTGTCCTTTCAATTGGTTTAAAAGCGCTTTTCCTATCAGACCTGTACCAACCAAGAATAAGTTGAGTGTTTTGACTTGCGAGAAGAAGAAAGTGTCATGGATAACATTGAGTGCTTTGGAAATATCTTTTTTCTCAATAACTACCGATATATTCAGCTCAGAAGAACCTTGTGCTGTAGCTACGATGTTGATACCATTTTTACCCAATACCGAGAAAAGTTTACCACTCACCCCTGTATGATGACGCATACCTTCACCGACAACAGCGATTACCGAAAGGCTTTCTTGGATGTCTACTCCTTCAATATCTCCAATGGCAATTTCACTCGCAAATTCTGTTTCCAGAATTTGACGTACTTGTTGCGAATATTGTGGGTCGATGGCAAAACAAATTGAGTGCTCAGATGAAGCCTGAGAAATCAATACCACTGATATTTTATGTTTTGCTAGAATCGTAAACAGCTTTCCAGAAACCCCTGCAACACCAATCATCCCTGAACCTTGAAGATTTACCAAAGCAAGGTTATCAATCGAACTAATACCTGTAATAATATACTCGCTTGGCTCGGCTTGGCGACTTACAACTGTGCCAACAAAGCTAGGATTGAAAGTGTTGAGTACTCGAATCGGAATATTTTTGGCAAAAGCTGGTTGCAACGAAGGCGGATAAATCACTTTAGCACCAAAGTGCGTCAATTCCATTGCCTCCGAATAGGTAATTGTAGGAATCGTAAAAGCATTTTTTACTTTACGAGGGTCAGCGGTCATCATGCCATCTACATCTGTCCAAATTTCGATTTCCTCAGAGTTGAGGGCTGCACCAAATATTGAACCTGTATAGTCAGAACCACCACGTCCTAAAGTTGTAGTTTCGCCTTTGTCTGTCGAACCAATAAAGCCTGTAATTAACTGTAGTGATTTGGTTTTGGCAAAATGTTCTTGAATCAAACGATTTGTTGTATCAAAATCTACCTCAGCCATACCAAAAGTATCGTTGGTACGAATCACTTTGCGGGCGTCCAAAAACTGACAATCTACGCCTTGTGCATGTAGGATTTCGTAAATGAGAGTAGTCGAAAGACGTTCACCGAAACTCACGATGAGGTCGGCTGTTCGAGAAGAAATCTCACGAATCAACGATACTCCTTTCAATAAATCCTCGAGCTCGTTGATAATCGTTCGGATATTGGCAAATACTTTAGATTGGGCTTTTACATCAATAAGCGCTCTAACTACATTAAAGTGACGCTCTTCGATAGCCTTTACAAGGTCAAAATAACTTAAATCACTTACAGAAGCTCTTTTGCCTGTTTCGATAAGTTGATTGGTTACTCCACCCATTGCCGAGAATACTACGGCGATTTTTTCTCCTTTTTCAAGGTTTCCCTTGATGATGCTTAGAACTGATTGAATACTATCAATGGTTCCACAAGACGTTCCTCCGAATTTTAATACTTTCATATTTTGGTAAAGATGCTGCTTGATAAGTTGGTGTAAAAGCCTCTTAAAAAGCACGCTTCTGCTTTACAACAGCAGTTTAAATGTTTATAATGGAGTACAAATATAGATAAAGCCTTGATATGATTTGACCTTTCGGAAAGCTTTTCCAAGAATAATCTTTGGGGATTTTAGGGGGCAAATAGAATATTTTTCCTGCTAAATAGTAAAATAACGGTATAAATAAATGATTAAATCTTATGCCTAACTAAAATATTTTGCTTTATGCCTATTTCAGAAGTTAAATTCTGGAAACCTCAACGCTCAAAAATTTGTTTCATAAGTATAAAATTTTGAATCGCCCTGAGTTAGGACATTCGGAATTACCTTTATCAAACCTTCAACTAGCTCTAAAACACGCATGCTCGGATACCGCTTTTCTGAATTTGTTCCGCAAGAACAAGAAGAAGGGAAAAAAGCTAAGTTCGACCAATTGTTAGATATTTTCAATCAATTGGTCACCATGACCTCGGGCGATGTCTCGGAGGCACTGGCTTGGCTTACCCAACTCGACAAACAATACAACCTTACAGATGACTCTTACGGTATTGCCGATTTTATTGAAGACCTCAAAGAAAAAGGATACATCCGTGAGGAAAAAGACGAAAATGGACAACAGTCGCAAATCCTTTCGGCTAAAGGCGAACAGAGTATTCGAAAACAATCATTAGATGAAATTTTTGGGAAACTCAAAAAAACTGGTAACTCAGGCAATCACCGCACGCCTTACCAAGGTACTGGCGACGAAATGAATACCGACCGTCGGGAATTTCAATTTGGCGATTCTTTAGAACAAATCGCCATGACGGAGTCTATTCGAAATGCGCAAATCAACAATGGTTTTGAGAACTTTATGTTGACCGAGAATGACCTCGAAATCATGGATAAGGAATACAAAGCTCAAACCTCTACGGTGTTGATGATTGATATTTCGCACTCGATGATTTTGTATGGTGAAGATAGAATTACACCTGCCAAAAAGGTCGCTATGGCGCTTTCGGAGCTTATTATGACCAAATATCCCAAAGATACCCTCGACGTAATCGTATTCGGAAATGACGCTTGGCAGATTCAGGTAAAGGATTTACCTTATCTGGAAGTGGGGCCTTATCACACCAATACCGTAGCTGGCTTAGAATTAGCGATGGATTTGTTGCGTAGAAGAAAAAACAAAAACAAACAGATTTTTATGATTACCGATGGCAAACCTACTTGTTTAAAAGAAGGCATTCGTTATTATAAAAATAGTTTTGGTTTGGATAAAAAGATTTTGAACAAAACCCTCACGCTCGCTGCTCAGTGCCGTCGTTTGAAAATTCCAGTAACAACTTTTATGATTGCACGTGACCAGTATCTCAAAGAGTTTGTACAAGAGTTTACTAAAACCAACAATGGTCGTGCCTATTATTCTTCTTTGAAGGGTTTGGGTGAATTTATCTTTGAAGATTATCAGCGAAACCGCCGAAAAGACGTAAGATAAAAAGCCCCTACTCGAAAGTAGAGGCTTGCTAGGTTGAGATTAAGCAGAAAGGAGCTTCATTTTGAATTTTAGATAAAGAGGTTAATACCTTTCAAAATTACCGAATGTTAAGTATCGCCGCACTCAAATGTATGTGAACGGCAGAATTAGATAAATAAGTGGTCGAATTATGGCGGAATACTTTGGAAATCGATTGAAAATTCGCCTATATCCCAAAATCAAAAATAATTTATGTCTTACAAAAATCTTTCAGCAACACAATTGCTCGCTATCAAAACCCTTGGTGAACTAAAAAAAGCAGGCTATCAGGTAAAATCTATCAAGCAAGAGTTGCGTGATAACTTGATTCAAAAAATAAAAAATAAAGAAAAAGTATTCGATGGAATATGGGGCTATGAAGATACAGTAATTCCTGATATTGAACGTGCGATTCTTTCTCAACATCATATTAACCTATTAGGTTTGCGTGGACAAGCCAAAACTCGTATTGCTCGCTTGATGGTCAATCTTTTGGACGAATATGTGCCAGTCGTAGAAGGTTCAGAACTCAATGACGACCCATTACAACCGCTGTCACGCTTTGCCAAAGATTTGATTGATGAAATAGGCGATGCTACACCTATCTCATGGTTGCATCGTGACGACCGCTATACCGAAAAATTAGCGACACCAGATGTATCTGTTGCCGATCTTATTGGCGATGCCGACCCGATTAAAGCAGCAACGCTGAAATTGCCTTATTCTGACGAGCGTGTAATTCACTTTGGTTTGATTCCTCGTTCGCATCGTGGAATTTTTGTAATCAACGAATTGCCTGATTTACAGGCTCGTATTCAAGTTTCTTTGTTTAATATTTTGCAAGAAGGTGATATTCAAATTCGTGGATTCAAATTGCGTTTGCCTTTGGATATCCAGTTTGTATTTACTGCCAACCCTGAGGATTATACCAACCGTGGCTCAATTGTAACACCACTTAAAGACCGTATTGATTCTCAGATTGTTACGCATTACCCAAAGACTTTAGAAATCGGTAAGCGTATTACTTTGCAGGAAGCTAATATCAAACCTGAGCAAGAACAATTAGTGACAACCAATGCTTTAGTGGAGGATTTGATTGAACAAATTGCTTTCGAAGCTCGTCAATCAGAGTACGTAGATGCCAAATCTGGGGTATCGGCAAGAATGACTATTTCGGCTTATGAAAACCTTATTTCTGCCGCTGAGCGTCGTGCGTTATTGAGTGGAGAAGAAAAAACCTATGTACGTGTTGCCGATTTAGTAGGAGTAATTCCTGCGGTTTGTGGCAAAGTAGAATTAGTGTATGAAGGCGAAGTAGAAGGACCTGTAATCGTGGCACAAAACTTAGTAGGTAAGGCCATTCGTGCGCAGTTTTTGAACTTCTTCCCAGATCCTGAGAAAATCAAAAAATTAGCGAAAGACAAAGCTGGTAAAAATCCATACAAACCAATTATCGACTGGTTTATGGATGGTAATATCATCGATATTTTCAATGATAGTTCAGATGCTGACTATTCATCAAGATTGAGAACTATTGATGGCTTGGATGAACTGGTAGAAAAAATTTATCCAACATTCGAAGGTCGTGAAAAATTATTTATGATGGAATTCGTATTGCACGGACTTTCAGAATTCTCTATGATTTCGAAGAAAACGCTTGATCAAGGTCTACAATTCAAAGACTTGACTGATTCGTTGTTCGATTTGGATAACTTCAAATTTGAAGATGAAGAATAGTATTGAGTGATTTGTGATTGAGTGCATGAGTGATTGTTTTAACATTCATTATATCAGTAGAGACGCAATCATTGCGTCTCTACTGCCAGAATACAAATTTTAAATTAATCACTCATACACTCAATTACAACCCACTAAATTAGGCTTTCGGATGCGCCTGCTCATATATCTTTTTTAGCTTTTCCATCGAGTTATGAGTATATACTTGCGTGGCTGCTAAGGAAGTATGTCCCATCAAATCTTTGATAGCTGTTAAGTCAGCGCCATTATTCAACAAATGCGTAGCATAAGAGTGACGCAATACGTGAGGGGATTTTTTGGTTAAGCTCGTGACCAAAGACAGATATTTTTTGACAATTCGTTGAATCATCACAGGATAACCTTGTTCGCCTTTATTGCTTACAATCAACAAATGATGTTGAAAACCTTCTCTATCTCTTATTTCAATATATTCTTTTATCTGTGCTGAGAGATTGGCGTGAATAGGCACAATCCTTTCTTTATTTCTTTTTCCTAAAACCTTAATTGTGTGTTGGTAAAAATCAATGTCTTTTACTTCCAACTCAATAAGTTCTGATAGACGAATACCCGAACCGTAGAGCAATTCCATGATGAGTTTGTCACGAACACCCTCAAAGTCTTCTGGAAACTCGACTTGGTCCAATAGCATTTCCATCTCGCTTTCTCGCACAAACGTAGGAATATTCTTAGCTGTTTTCATAGCCACAACCTTACGCATAGGGTCTTGGTCGATGATTTTCTTGAAAAGTAAAAATTTATAAAAGCTGCGAAGCGTAGCCACTTTTCGATTAATCGAACGACTGTCGAGTTTGGCTTCCGAAAGAGATACCACCCATGAACGAATCATTTGGTGGTCGGCAAGTTGAGGATGATGAAAATCGTAAGTGTTGGCAAGGTAATGACTAAACTGCGACATATCATTGCGATAAGCCGTAGTGGTGTGATCGCTACAACGTTTTTCGTGTTGTATGTAGGCTAAAAAAAAATTGACTATCTCTGAATTCATGATTCTAAGATAGTCAATTTTTTATGAATGCTGAACGGTTATCGGCTTAATTCGCGATTAAATGATAACATTATGAAATGAAATCAAACGTTAATTAAGACTCTAAGTTACCGTACATTTTTTGCTTGTATGAAGCACGAATTACTTCAGTACGACGCTCTACAGATGGCTTTTCGAATGCCATACGTCTGCGAAGTTCTTTAACTACACCAGTTTTTTCGAATTTCTTCTTGAATCTTTTAAGAGCTTTGTCGATTGACTCGTTTTCTTTTACGTTGATAATCAGCATATTGTTTGTTTGTTTATTGCCTATATTATAATTGAGGTGCAAAGATAAGTATTTTCAATTTTATTGTCAAGGGTTTTTATCAAACAAACCTGAGCTTTTTCAAGACCTTTACATTGTATGGGTTTAAATATGCTGTCAAAAGAATACTTTCAATTCGGAAGTCTTTTCTCCCGAAGAATTCATAAATCAACCTTATCTTTGTATGCTAGAATTTTCTCGATACACATAACAACTTCAAAAGGCAATAGCCAAAAATGTAAAATAGGCTATTTTTTATATATGATTTCTGTAGATAACGTAACAGTAGAGTTTGGCGGTCGTGCGCTATTTGGTGATGTAACATTCAACGTCAACGAAAAAGATAAAATCGCCTTGATGGGCAAAAACGGAGCAGGTAAATCCACTTTGTTGAAAATTATTGCAGGTGTAGACAAGCCAACACGTGGTAAAATCTCGAAGCCAGCTGATGCTGTTATCGCTTATTTGCCTCAACATTTGTTGACAGAAGACAACTCAACGGTATTTGAAGAAACCTCAAAGGCATTTTCAAATGTTTTGAGTATGAAAGCCGAAATCGATGAGTTAAATCACCAACTCGAAACTCGTACTGATTACGAATCTGACGAATACATGGCGATTATCGAGCGCGTTTCTGAGGTTAGTGAAAAATATTACTCTATCGAAGAAATCAATTATGATGCGGAGGTTGAAAAAATCTTGTTGGGCTTAGGATTCCTGCGTTCAGATTTTCAACGCCAAACTAGTGAATTTAGTGGTGGCTGGCGTATGCGTATTGAGTTGGCAAAAATTTTACTCCAAAATCCTGATTTGATTTTGCTAGATGAGCCAACCAACCACATGGACATCGAGTCGATTCAATGGCTTGAGGACTTTTTGTTGAATAGTGCCAAAGCTGTTATCGTAATTTCTCACGATAGAGCGTTTGTCGATAATATCACCAACCGAACCATTGAGTTGACAATGGGTAAAATTTATGACTATAAAGTAAATTATACGCAATACCAACAACTGCGTAAAGAGCGTTTGGAGCAACAACAAAAAGCATTTAGCGAACAGCAAAAAATGATTGCTGAAACGACAGAGTTTATCGAGCGTTTTAAAGGTACTTATTCAAAAACTTTGCAGGTGCAGTCACGTGTGAAGATGTTGGAGAAATTGGATATTGTTCAGGTTGACGAAGTAGATACATCTGCGTTGAACCTAAAATTTCCACCAGCACCACGTTCTGGTAACTATCCTGTAATTGCAGAGGGTGTTGCGAAAAGCTATGACGACTATTTGGTATTCAAAGATGTTTCAATGACCATCGAAAGAGGCGAAAAAGTAGCTTTTGTAGGGAAAAATGGGGAAGGTAAATCAACTTTCGTCAAAGCAATTATGAACGAAATCGAACACGAAGGTGATTTGAAAATCGGTCATAACTCGATGATTGGTTATTTTGCTCAGAATCAAGCGGCTTTATTGGATGGAGAATTATCAGTGTTTCAAACGATTGATAATATTGCAGTAGGAGAGATTCGTACCAAAATCAAGGATATCCTCGGTGCATTTATGTTTAGTGGCGACGCTATCGAGAAGAAAGTAAAAGTACTTTCAGGAGGAGAAAGAACTCGTTTGGCTATGATTAAGTTGTTATTGGAGCCAGTAAACTTGTTGATTCTGGATGAACCTACCAACCACCTTGACCTTAAAACCAAGGATATTTTGAAAGAAGCTCTCAAGGCATTTGAGGGTACAATTATCTTGATTTCTCACGACCGTGATTTCTTGGATGGCTTGGCTACCAAAGTTTTCGAATTTGGTAACAAACGAGTTAAAGAGCATTTGGAGGATATTAATGGTTTCTTGAGAAATAAGAAAATGGAGAACTTAAGAGACATTGAAAGAAAGGCGTAAATATGAGTGCATAACATATTAGGCAGTCGGCTTCCAGCTATCGGCATTCAGTAATATTAATCTGTGGTTATCTAAAAACTATTTGCCTAATGCCTATTGCCAGACCACTTAAATCTTATTTTGCCTAACGCCTACGGCCTATAGCGTGTAAATTATTCGTAATTTTGCCCTAAATTTTTGACCTAAAACTTAAGAAGAGAAAACTACTCTTCCGTTTATATAATGACAAAGCAATTTAAAAGAACAACCGTAACAGCTGCCTTGATTTATGCCAATGGTCCTATCCATATTGGGCATATTGCAGGCTGTTATTTGCCAGCAGATATTTATGTTAGATACCTACGTTCAATGGGTCACGATGTAAAATTCGTTTCTGGAACCGACGAGCATGGTGTACCTATTACAATCAAAGCGAAGAAAGAGGGTATTACACCACAAGAGGTTGTAGATAAGTATTATAAAATCATCAAAGACTCTTTTGAGGAGTTTGGGATTTCTTTTGATATCTATTCTCGTACTTCAAATAAAGTGCATCATGAGACTTCTCAAGAAATGTTCAAAAATTTGTACGACAAAGGTCAATTTGTTGAAGAAGTTACTGAACAGTATTTTGATGAAAAAGCTCAAACCTTTTTGGCTGACCGCTATATCATAGGTACTTGTCCAAAATGTAGCAACGAAAATGCCTATGGCGATCAGTGCGAAAAATGTGGTTCAACACTATCTCCAACTGAGTTGATTAATCCTCGCTCAGCTTTGAGTGGTGAAAAACCTGTGATGAAACCAACCAAAAACTGGTATTTACCATTAGACAAAATGCAACCAGCTTTGGAGGAATATATCGCTAGTCATCCAGAATGGAAAACCAATGTATTAGGTCAAGTAAAATCTTGGTTAAACGACGGTCTGCGTCCTCGCGCTATGACTCGTGACTTGGATTGGGGCGTAAAAGTACCACTTCCTGATACAGACGGTAAAGTGCTATATGTATGGTTTGACGCGCCGATTGGTTATATCTCAATGACCAAAGAATTGACAGACGAATGGCAAAAATATTGGCAAGACCCTGAAACTCGCTTGGTAAACTTTATTGGTAAAGACAATATCGTTTTCCACTGCTTGATTTTCCCTGCCATGTGTATGGCTGATGGTCGCTTTATTTTGGCTGATAACGTACCAGCTAACGAGTTTATGAACCTAGAAGGTGATAAAATCTCAACTTCACGTAACTGGGCGGTATGGTTGCATGAGTACCTTCGTGAGTTTGAAGGCAAGCAAGACGTATTGCGATATGCCTTGGCGGCTTCTGCTCCTGAAACAAAAGATTCAGACTTTACTTGGGGAGATTTCCAAACACGTAATAACTCTGAATTGGTAGGTATTCTTGGAAACTTTGTTAACCGTGCCTTTGTGTTGACGCAAAAGAATTTTGATTCAAAAATCCCTGCACGTGGCGAGTTGACTGATTTTGACCGTCAGACATTAGATACTTTGGCTGAGTTGCCAAATAAAATTGGTGATGCTATCGCAAACTACAAATTCCGTGAGGCTTTGGCTTTAGTGATGGATGTGGCACGTTTGGGTAACAAATACTTAGCAGATACCGAGCCTTGGAAGGTAATCAAAAATGATGTTGAACGCACAGGTACAATTTTGAATATCGGTTTGCAAATTGCTGCAACTTTATCAATCGTTTCTGAGCCGTTTATGCCTTTTACGGCGGCTAAATTAAGCACTGGCTTAGGATTATCTGGATTGAACTGGTCAGATGCAGGAAATGCGGATTTATTAACAGCAGGAAGTCCAATTGAGTCAATTGGTTTGTTGTTCGATAAAATTGAGGACACAACTGTTCAAGCACAGATTCAAAAATTACAAGACGCTAAAAAAATGAATGAATTAGCTGGAAAAGAAGTTTCGGCTATCAAAGATACAATTCAGTACGATGACTTTGCAAAAATGGATTTGCGTATCGGTACAATCGAAGCCGCAGAGAAAGTAGCAAAATCGAAGAAACTATTGAAGTTGACAGTGAACGATGGGCTTAAGCAACGCACCATTTTGAGTGGTATTGCAGAGCATTTCTCTCCAGAGGATGTGATTGGAAAGCAAGTAACTTTCTTGGCTAACCTAGCGCCTCGCCCAATGATGGGAATGGTATCTGAAGGGATGATTTTGATGGCGGAAGACAAAGATGGTTCTTTGGCTTTCTTACATCCTTCAAAAGACGTTTGGAGTGGAGCTTCTATCAACTAGAAGATTCTTACCAATAGCTAATCATACAAAAGGGTTATCTCTCTACAGAGGTAACCCTTTTGTATGAAAAAGGGTGATTATTGTCAGTTGTTATGGGACGATAAATGGTACTTATTTGAGATTGTAACCAAACTATGATATCCATTTAGAAAAGAACATTGCTTGCCTAATAACTGAATCGATAGGAGAATAGAATAGGGGTGGAGTATGCTAAAAATAGGATGCAGGTTTGACTTGATAACGTTTACGGTAACGATTGCACAAAAAAACTCTTTCAGATACTAAGAGAAAGTTTGAAAACCTTTTAGATTCGTTTCACAATCAGTCCTAATATACCTTATATTGAATGAATACTCTTCAATAAACTGATTTCTTAAAATTGTACTTTTTAAATAAAATGATTGTACGGAGTTTTTCTTTCAAAATAATCTTTTAGCCTTTCTAAGTAGATTTAGAAGGCAAGATTCTTTTTGAGGAAGGATTCTCTTAGTCTATTAAAACCAAATAAGTAATATGCAAATTCTTCATGCCATCAGCCCAAATGAGGCAAAGGGCTTCGATACGCAAGCGTTAAGAAACAATTTTTTAGTAGAGAAAAACTTCGTTGCTGATACTATTCAGCTCGTTTATACGCACTACGACCGTGTGATTATTGGGGGAGCAATGCCTGTAGAACAAGCATTGGAATTACCAACGTATGATAACCTAAAATCGACTTACTTTTTTGAAAGAAGAGAAGCTGGTATCATCAACGTAGGTGGTGATGGTTCAATCGAAGTGGACGGTCAGGTATTTGCATTGTCAAAATTGGATTGCTTATACATTGGTAAAGGCTCTCAGAAGGTAACCTTCAAAAGTGCAGATGCTACTGCTCCTGCCAATTTCTTTATTTTGTCGGCTCCAGCACATCAAGTATATCCTACAAGTAAACTATCAAAAGAGGAGGCTTCTCCAGTAGCTTTAGGTAGCTTAGAAACTTCAAACGAGCGTACGATTTATAAGTATATCCACAAAGATGGTTTACAGAGCTGCCAGGTCGTAATGGGGCTTACTGTATTGAACAAAGGTAGCGTTTGGAATACTATGCCGTCGCACGTACATGATCGTCGTATGGAAGCGTATTTGTACTTTGATGTACCACAAGAGCACCGTGTTTTCCATTTTATGGGACAACCACAGGAAACACGTCACATGCTAGTAGCCAATCATCAAGCAATTGTATCGCCACCTTGGTCTATCCACTCAGGAGCAGGTACTACCAACTACTCATTTATTTGGGGTATGGCTGGCGAAAACCTTGATTTTACAGACATGGATTTTGCTGCTATCGCTGATTTGCGATAATAGCGAAAAATTACTTCAAAATCTGCTGCGAAAGTAGCAGATTTTTTTTTGCCTATACCTAATGGGTTATGATAATCAGGAGTTTATCTTATTGTTTGTTGAGCTAAGAATCTATCAAAATAGCAAGATTTGCAGGTACTTTTGCAAATTGTGAAAGGGATAAAAATATAAAAAAAAATAAGGACAGGAGAAGCTCCCGCCCTTATCTGTTTAACCTCTAAACCTATTTAACTATGAAAATTGATACAAATATATACCTAACGATTGGGATTTACTAAGAATTGTACAAATTTTTTTTATTGTTTCGATTTGATACAAAGGGGGTGTTTTTGATGAGTTTTGAAAAATTAATGTATATACATATTTTTTGGGTATGAAGTCATAATTTTTGCGAATAAGTGGAGTAAAACTAAAGGGAATATAAACAAAAAAAGGACGAAGCTAATAGCTATGTCCTTTCAAATCTTACCTCTAAACCTATTTAACTATGAAAAATAACTGCACCTTTTTACAAAATCAAAAACTCTTTATCGCAACCATCTGCCTATTCGCTACTACCTAATCGATTGTGAGTATAAATGTTTTTAAAAAGTGGCGTCTTCATTGAAGACGCCCTTTCCCGTCTTACCTCTAAACCTATTTAACTATGAAAAAAACGGTGGCTTTTAGCCAAAATCTTTGAATAGCTTTTTGAGGAGAATTAAAAAGTGGCGTCTCCATTGAAAACGCCCTTTCTCGTCTTACCTCTAAACCTATTTAACTATGAAAAAAATATTTTTGAGTCTATAATCGACTTATGAATCACTTGTATCTAAATATTACAAAAACCTTTCCAAAAATAGTTTTTTGAGACATAACAACCAGTTTTGTTTTCAGTATTTTTACTTATAAGATTAACGAAAAATGATGCCATTTGGTTTTATTTTTCTATTAATAATTTATATACTGATTTTTTGACGCCTGTAACTTTTTTATGTCACATTTCGCATTGTTAATAATTTGTTTAATCGTTGATTTGTACAAATTATTTCGCTGTTGTTTGATGATGCAAATTTCTGCAAAGTTTTTTAATTCTCCAAATGTTTTTTTTCAATTTATGAAGCTAACTATCTCATAACTATTTCAAAATCAGTGAATAGTTGGATATAAGATGTAATTGTCGGTAAGCATACCAAAATAATATTTTGTTAATTGTGCAAATTACTATTGGAATATTCTGATTGTATCTTTTTGAGAAAATAGAAAAATTCTTTAAAAAGTACAATTACTGATTGTATTTGTTCATCGTTTGATTAACTCCTTGAGTACAAAATGAAAGCACTATTTCACTTGCTCTATCAAGATGCTCTGGTAAAAAGCTTGTTTCTTCATCAGTAAAATTACCTAATACATAATCCGCTTGCCTTCCTTTTGAAAAATCACTCCCAACTCCAATGCGCAAACGACTGTAGATTTGTGTGTTTAGAATTTCTTCTATATTCCTCAAGCCATTGTGTCCGCCGTGAGAGCCTTTAGTTTTTAAACGCATTTTACCATAAGGCAAAGCGATGTCATCCGTAATAACTAAAAGATTCTCAGGTTCTATTTTTAAGTCCTTTAGCCAATAGTTTACAGCTTTTCCACTTAGGTTCATATAAGTAGTAGGCTTCAATAAATGAATTTGTTTACCTTTATGTCTAAATTCGGTATGGTAAGCAAGTCGACTCATATCATATTTTACTTCATGAGTATTGGCTAGTTTGTCGATAACCATAAAGCCAATATTGTGACGTGTTAATAAGTATTCTGGGCCGATGTTTCCTAAGCCAACAATTAAATATTTCATTTTAATGATACTGTTGTATGTTTTTTATCCTTCCTAAATCCAATTTTTGCGGGTAAACGCCTCAGGGTAAATCAGGATACGAAACTGTGTTATTTATAGATTAAATACAATTTTTATGAGATGATTTTTTAGTGAGCATACCAAATAAAAATAAATCCATTAAAAATGCCACTTGAATGCCTAATTCTGCAAAAAAAATCTGCGAACCCTGTATCTTTTGGATTCAAAATCTTGATATGATTGCTTTTGAAACAATCCGAAGTGAAAACTTTTCAAATTCTTGCAAATCATGAATCCTCAGATTATGCGTTATGAAGAAAAGAAAGCTACTCAATACTTCATCTAAGAATGTAAAGCAAGGTACGCAATTGGCAAAATTAACTAATTTTGCAAAGTAATAAATTGCCCATGAAAAACGTAACACGAAATATTAAGTTTATACTTTTGGGAATAATTGGCTCTTTGAGTTCGCAGCATATAGTAGCGCAAGGAAAAAAAGCCCTCAACCCACCTGTTAATACTGCTAAATTTATAGAAACAGCTCCGACAGTTAGTGCAGATGGACGTACCATGATTTTCGAGTCAAATCGTCAGGGAGATTGGAAGTTGTTTGAAACCAAAAGGAAAGGAAATGTTTGGTCTGTACCTACTCCAATACCTAAAATCAGCGCTACTTTTTATGAAAATCAACCACTCGGAGCTCCTTGTTTAAGCTACGATGGAAATATTTTGTATTTTTCAGCAGAAAGCAAAGAATCTTCTGGACACGAAGATATTTTTGTCTCCGTAAAAGAATCCACAGGATGGTCGTTACCATCTCGTTTGCCTAATACCATCAACACCACAGATTACGAAGGATATCCTTCTTTGTCGCCTGATGGACAAAAGCTGTATTTTGCTCGTGCCAAATACAATGAAAAAAATACGCAAGATGCTCAATCTTGTTACAGAATCATGGTGTCTGAAAAAGCACCTGATGGCTCATGGAAAACGCCTGTAGAGCTACCAAGTCCTATCAATTTGCTTTGCGAAAAAGCCCCTCGAATTATGCCTGATGGTAAAACCTTAGTTTTTGCCTCAGTAAGAAAAGAAGGAAAGGGTAATTTTGATCTGTATTATTCTACTCTTCAAGCGAATAATTCATGGTCGCCAGCAAAACCTTTAAATGAAATAAACACTCCACAGGCAGATTTGTTTGCGGCAATACCTGCTTGTGGGCAAGAGTTATTCTTTGTAGAAAATAACGATATATATACCACTTCGGTTTCCTTATTTGCTAATCAGACCATTATTGGGACTATTACTGACTCGCTTACCAATAAGCCTGTGGCAACTAGAATCAATATTTTTGATAAAAACAAAGGCAATACTCTAATAGCTTCATTCTTGTCAAATGCCGAAGGAAATTATACCGCTATTGTACCAGCCAAAGGAAACTATTCTTTTGAA
Organism: Flectobacillus longus; assembly: GCF_030056705.1. Classification (GTDB taxonomy): domain Bacteria; phylum Bacteroidota; class Bacteroidia; order Cytophagales; family Spirosomataceae; genus Flectobacillus; species Flectobacillus longus. The sequence goes on along the minus strand of NZ_JASHIC010000004.1, from coordinate 49,614 downwards.
ATTAGAGAAGCTGGCTATTATGAGAAAAGATTAGGACTGGATCTTACCAATCAATCAAGCTGTGAAGCAAGTGTAGAGCCTATCAAGTTGGTGATGCTCGCTAATCAGACAACAGCAAAGGTCGAGCCTGTTCCAGCCAAAATTCCAGCCAATGTGCCTCAACTTAAATTGGTTTTCCAAGTTGTTGACTCACAAACTCGTTTTCTAGTACCTGCACAAGTTGAGATTTTAGAAAAGGGGAGTGGAAAAGCTATTGCAACCCAACAGCAAGGTGTAACAGGACAAATTGCGAGCGCAGTTGCTTTGGGACAGGAGTATGAGTTAGTAGTAAATGCCAAAGGATATAATGCGGTGAGGCAGCCTCTCAAATATGATAACCAGAAAGATGCAAAGCCGCTAACACAAATTGCTTTAGAAGCTACAACAACCAATCTTACTATAAAGGCATTGGATGCTAGTACCAATCAGCCTGCGCCAAACTGGAAAGTAATTTTGACTGAGGGCGGAACTGGAACAATCGCGCAATTTGCACCAGAAACAGGCATGAATTCTGTAAAACTCCATATTCCTGAAAATCGTCAAGTCAAAGTGTCTATTCAATCTGATTATTTTGAGGATAATGATCTCAATATCACAACGCAATCGACTAATGATTTGACAGTAAAGTTGATTCCAAGGAAGGTGACACTCATACGTTTGAAGGCAGTAGATGATATTACACAAGGACTTTTGTATGCTTCATTCAAAGTGAAAATGAAGAAAAAAGGAGAGACTTTAGAAGGTAAAACCAACAAGGATTCTGAATATTTTGAGATAAAACTATTAAAAAATGATGTGTTGGATATTGTGGCAGAAGCTGATGGTTATTTGCCTTTTGAAAAAACGCTTGAATTCCCAGATTTTAAATTAGGTGAAAAGAAAGTAGAGCTGATAGCCATGCAAAATGACCGTTATCCAATGACAGTAAAAATTGTAGATGGCGATACTAAGCAAATTATTAAAACTTCGAAAGTGAAAATTGCAGATATGCTCACTGGTGAAGTAAACCCTACCACTCAGGGTTCTGCTGGTGAATTTAAAGCCATGATGAAGCGTAAAGGTTCTTTTGAAGTGATAGCAAGTGCCGATGGTTATCGTCCTTTATCCCAAAAAATAGAGGATATCCCTGTCGGGTCAACGCTTACTTTTACTTTGTATAGAAACAAATCTGTACCTGTCAGTTTTACCGTTTTGGATGCTAAAACCAATAAGCCTGTAGAAGCAAATTTGACTGTAAAACTCGAAAAGTCAAATCGTGTCGAAACCTTTCAAAGTAAATCTGAAGTAGAAATAAGAATTTCGGAAAAAGAAGTATTTACGGTCGAAACTTCAGCGCCAACATTCAAGCACAAGCAAAGTACCTTTAATATGGCGGACTTGCTCGAAAATAAGAAGTATAACTATATCATTCGTCTCGAAAAAGAATATGTACAAGTTGCTGTCAAAGTAGTTGACAATGCAACAGGAGCCAAAATCGATGTACAGAAATATGCACTATATGATTTGTCAGATAAAAATGCCAAGCCCGAGGTAATTATTGCAAATGATGGTTCGCCTAGTATTTCGATTTTACCAGAAAACAAATACCGTATAGAATTGATATCGAGCGGATTTGAGCGTTTTTCACAAGAAATAAGTAATTTTTCAGGTACTGAGTTAATATGCCGAATGACACGAGTGGCGTCGGATATGACAGTAACTTTGGCTGCCAAAGATTCGATTTCACAAAAGCCCTTAGAGGCTATATTTAAAGTAACCAAAGCAGATGGAAGCGTAGTAAGTCAAGGTTTGACCATATCGGGCAAAATGGAGTTTAAGTTTGTCATTCCTGCTTTTGGCTCATATTATGTTGAGACCGTAGTAAAAGGATATTCTGTTAAAAAAGAGAAAATTACAATTGCAGATCTTTCTGCGAGTAGAAGTTTTAATGTCTATTTCTCAAGAGATTTTTCAGTACTAACCGCTCGGCCAGTTCATGCCGAAACACGTGATTTGTTGAAAGATGCCTTGGTGATTATGACAGACATCCAGACTAACAAAATAGTATCGGCAATAGTGACTTTACCCAATGGAGAAGTAAGTGCTAATTTAACGCCTGGGCATACTTACACAATGAAAGCAAAAGCAGCAGGCTTTGAAGAATACGAAACTCAAATACAGGCTACTAGCGACGATCAGCGCAAGGATTTGGAATTACAACCCTTCAAAAAGTATTTTATTCAGTTGTATGCTATTGATGCAGTCAAAAAGTCAAGAGTGTCCGCAAGCATAAAAATTAGCGCCCCAGGAGGAGGCACGATTGCCGAAGGAAGTACCGATATTCGTAATGAATATGTATTAGCTTCATTGATGGATAAGGTAAATTATACCATCGAGGTAAAAGCAGAAGGTTACAAGTTATACGATGGTCGCTTCACACTCGACGAGAGTATGAAGAAAGATAAGGGTAAAACAGCTATTTGGCTCGAAAAAGAAACCATCTTGTCTTTCTCTGTAATCGATGCCAAGTATAAAAATATCGTGAGTAATGTTACAGCGCATTTGACCGACTTAAAGTCTTCGCAAGAGTTGGCTTTAAATCTAAAAAACGATACTTATAGTGCAGAGTTAAGTCCTGTTGCTTCATATCAGCTAGATATTCAGGCAGAGGGGTATATGCCTTATTCTGCTAAAATAGAGCCATCATCGGCAGACAAAAAGAAAGAAATATTGCTGACTCGTGCCAAAGAGAATACGCAAGCGCCACCAGCAGTGGCTAAAACAGAAGCACCTGCTGCTAAAAATGCTCCAGAAACGGTACAGAAGATTGAAAAAGGAAAGTCTTTTGTGCTAAACAATGTGTATTTTGAACAAGGAAGTTTTATTCTTCAGAAAGAGTCCTATCCTGAATTAGATAAGGTAGTGACCATGTTGAAGCAAAACCCACAAACTAAAATCGAAATTGCAGGACATACCGACAACGTTGGTGATCCAAGGTTAAATAAAGCCTTGTCCGAAAACCGCGCTAGAGTCATTCTAAATTATTTTGTGAGTAAAGGTATAGACGATAAACGCTTGACATTTAAAGGCTATGGGGGGGCTCAACCAGTAGCTCCAAACGATAACGAAGATAGTAAGAAAAGAAACCGAAGAGTTGAGATTGTAGGGATTCAGTAGGGGAGACATACTTCCTTATCAATGGTATTTTCAACGGATCTTTTGTATCTTTTCCCAATCTTTTTTGGGAGATTCGAGACCTGATAATATTTGCATAGAGGGGTAACCGAGCCATTCTAATAACTCCAAAATATCCTGAAAGTGCCTTTGTGAATATAGGATAGAGGGTTTGTTGTTAACATCAAAGCAGATGGGTTCATGATGAGCAATTCTGTTACGTAAATTATTAATATCTGTAAGTTTTTGGTAAATATTTTTTTGATTTATCCCTTTGGGACGATTAGGAAATATTCGTAATAACGTGTTCCCAAATACCTTAAATTGAATACCAGAAAACATAAATCGCCAAAATCCCAAACTTAAACCTGCTACAAGCTTATCATGAGAGTAGTGCTTTCTTAATGCGATTATGGTTGAGTTAACTTTTTCAGCTTGTTCAAAACGTCCTGCATGATTTCTTAATGAAGGGTCATTGAATAAGCCTGATGGCTGACTACTATGCTTAAGCCAATCCGGTTGGTTTAATTGCTGTTGATAATGCTTGTCAATGGCATTTCGTAATGCAATTTCAAGCATTGAAATTGTTCCAAAAAGCGACTGAGATAGCCTTAAATTATATTTATACAATCTAACTGCCTGAGATTTATTACCTTGTGTAGCTGTTAGAAAACGCCCTAAACGAGGTTTTGAAAGTAACTTTTCGTGAAGTTGATACTGCGTAGACAATTCGTTGCTATTGTTTTTGTGGATAAAAGTACTTATTTTACAACGTATTCCCCGAAACCGCTGGCTTGCCATGTGTCGGGGTTTTTGTTTTTATTTGGGATAGCTTATTCCCCAAGATTAGATTTTATCTTGTACAGATACTCAGTCATTCACCATTCAACAGATGAATTGAAATGTGAAAACGAATTTCGCTAAAATGAGAAGGGTCGATTTTAATAGATAGGTCTGGAGCTGAACTAATCTAAAAGCAACTTTGAAGTGATATATTCATTGTCTTATTTATATGTAGGTACGACTATTTATTTACTAAACAAATGTAAAAATATTTTTCTAAAATAGATTATTTTCTAGTCATAAACCCTCATTTTAAGGAAAGGATTCAAAAGAGTTCTTTCCTTTTTTTATATATTCAAAATCTATTACATTTTTCAACAAATCTATCACCATGAAAGCTTCTCGACTGATAATTGTTTTTTTGTTTTTTGTGAAAATAACCACACTTCAGGCGAAAGCCCCACAAGAGCGCTTGTACGAATTACGAACCTATTATGCCACCGAGGGGAAATTAGACGTTTTACTAGATCGTTTTAAAAATCATACGCTAAAACTTTTCAAAAAACATCACATAAAAGTTGAAGGTTTTTGGGTACCCCTTGATAATACAGATAGTAAGCTCGTTTATTTGTTGTCATTCCCTAATAAATCTGCAAAAGAAGCTTATTCCAAAGCTTTTGTAGAGGATAAAGCGTTGAAAAAAGTTGTGTCAGAAACCACCAAAGACGGAGAAATCGTCGCTAAAATGGAGAGTGTGGATTTAAAGACGACTAACTTTTCACCTTATGATTGGAAAAATGTGGGCAATCGTGTATTTGAACTAAGAGTTTATAAAGCTACACCCAATAATCTCGGCAATTTGCTCGACCGCTTTAAAAATCATACCATTGATTTACTCGAAAAACATGGTATTCATAATTTGATTTATTGGACACCTACCGAGACCAGCCAAGGAGCAGAGGATATGTTATACTATTTTGTGGTACATAAAGACAAAGCTTCTGGTTTGGCATCGTTTAAGGAATTTGATGCTGATCCAGCATGGAAAAAGGTCAAAGCCGAAACAGAAGCTACAGCAGGAGGATTGCTCACCGTATATTTGAAATCAGAATATCTGATACCGACCGATTTTTCACCCATTAAATAATATAAATCAAGACGGCTTAATAAGACTAAAACGATGTGTATTTATCTATTTATGGGCACAATCATTTCTCTTTTTTAGTTAACTTGAGAAACAATTTATATACAGCTACGAGTTGTATAAAAAAGCTTTAACAAAATACACAAAAGATAAGGGTCGATTTTCATCAACACCCTCAAAACGATTATGTCAAAATTAGCGATTATTACAGGAGCTACCTCTGGGATTGGTAGAGCAACGGCAGTAGCATTTGCCAATTTAGGAATTGACTTAGTAATCTGTGGACGCCGTATCGAACGTCTCAACGAGTTGAAAGAAGAATTATCATCTAAAGTAAAAGTATATACCCTAACTTTTGATGTACGTGACCGTGAGGCTGTAGAAACAGCATTGAATGGTCTTCCAGAAGAATTAAAACAAGTGGATATTTTGCTCAACAATGCAGGAAATGCCCACGGACTTGGAACTATTCAAGATGGTGACGTAGCCGACTGGGATGCGATGATTGATGGCAATGTGAAAGGTTTGCTCTATGTTTCGAAGGTTGTAATGCCTTGGATGATAGCGCGCCAGAAAGGACATATTGTCAATATTAGCTCGATAGCAGGTAAACAAACGTATCCTAATGGCAATGTATATTGTGCTTCAAAGGCAGCAGTAGAGGCTATTTCAGAAGGTATGCGCTTTGATTTGAACCCTCATAACATCAAAGTAACCAATATTGCTCCAGGTGCTGTAGAAACAGAGTTTTCGATGGTAAGATTTAAAGGAGATGCTCAGAAATCAGATGCTGTATATCAAGGATTCCAACCTTTGGTAGCAGAGGATATTGCTGATATTATTGCTTTCACAGTAACACGTCCTGCACATGTAGTGTTGGCTGATATTTTGGTGTATCCTACAGCACAGGCTTCTCCAGCTGTGATAAAAAGACAGTAGGTATATACTACATCAACAAGAAAGCCCAATACCATTGGTATTGAGCTTTTCATATTCCGAACTTATTTATGGTAACTAATTATTTCTAAACTCAAATGTGTTCAATTCTAAAACGAATTGCTCACTAAAATGTTATTATATTAATAACAGAGTATGCAAAAAACTGCGTAAAAATTGATTTTTGGTAAATGAGAGGCAATTTGTCAAATTAGCAGCAGGTAATTAGGAAAAAGAACTCTAACTAAAAACGAACAAACTCAACTTTGCATTCTGATTTGTAATCAAAATTATAAATACTTCCTTGAATATGTGGAATATAACTCTGATTATTGAGTGAACGGCACATTCGGGGTGAAATCAAAAAATGGGGTTAATTACTGGCTGAGTAGAAGTAGTAGCATACGGAGTCTTATTTGAAAGGATTGTCGATAGGGAGAAAAATTTGCAGAAACTATCATGATAGTGCTAGTTTCTGCAAACTACAAGCTTATTATAAACTAAGGCGCTGACGTACTGCTTCGTACAATACAACACCATTGGCTACAGACACATTGAGTGAGCCCACACGACCAGCCATCGGAATACTTGCTAGTTCATCGGCCGCTTTTAATAATTCGTCTGAAATACCATCCTCTTCAGAGCCCATGATAATGGCTGTCGGAATAGTCATGTCTACTTCATATAAGTTTTTTGAAACTTTTTCTGTACACCCCACCACCTGAATACCTGATTCTTGTAGATATTTTACAGTTTGGGCTAAACTTTCTTCGCGACAAACTGGTAAAAAGTTTAACGCCCCAGAAGACGTTTTCATGGCATCAGCATTGATTTGTGCAGCTCCTTTTGTAGGAAGCACGATAGCATGAACACCTGTACACTCGGCAGTACGAGCAATCGCACCAAAGTTGCGTACATCAGTTACTCTATCCAAAATTAAAAGGAGAGGAGTTTCACCTTTTTCGTAAATACCTGCTACTACGTTATCTAATTTTGCATAGTTGATTGCTGATACAAAAGCAATTACACCTTGGTGGTTTTTGCGAGTAACACGATCTAATTTTTCTGTAGGAACTTTTTGAACAGGAATACCACGAAGACGAGCAAACTCTAAAACTTCAATAGAACCTAATTCTCTTTGGACTAAAATCTTGTCGATTTCTTTTCCTGAGCGCAGTGTCTCTAATACCGATTGAACCCCAAAAACAATATCTTTATTGTCGGGTCTTGGTGCATGATTAAAATATTTGAAGGGTTTTTTAGGCCCATCAGATTTTTGTTCGAATGACATTTTTTATGAATGTAAATTTAGCACAAGGCTATGTTTGGTATTAACAATCAGATAGATACCTATTTAGGGTTCTCTCGTTTTGTTAATGAAAAATTTTAACAAAGTTCGTAAAGTTTTTGGCAGTAACCAAAAACTACCTCATTCTTATCTGAAAGCTCCTTAAAAATGATAGAATTCTATTGACTGTTAAATGCTATTTTGGGAGTTTTATATTTAGCTGCAAGCAAAAAAACAGGCTTTATATAAAATATCATTTTATATAAAGCCTAAAATATACTTTTTGTTCAAGATTTTTATGGAGTAAAATACCTTTGTCTATGATAGTTTTTGCCATAAAAAACTACCTTGATGAGCATCTAATTATTTCACTACAACGTCTCCGTTACGCCATTGGTCAACCGTTGGATACCAAATGGACTGATATTCGGCGTAGCGTTGTAATTCATAATGGTCTTCTGTAAATTGGTTAGCTCGTCTGTTAAAAGTAAAATTTACCTCCGAATACTGGCTATTACGAGTATATGTCCAAATTTCTTTATCCTTAGTACGTACTATCTTTGATGGGTCTCCCATGATTATCCAAACCATTCCCTTGTCTGTTTTCCAACCTTCTTTGTAGGTACTAAACATTTTGTTGGCTTGCTCTACTCGTTGATAAAATGCCTTAATCGTGCGTTTAGCATTATTTTGATTACCTTGAGTCACATTCAACCAATAGTTATCGAGCGCTTTTTTGGGTTCTCTCGAACCATAAAGATCGGCCGTTTCAGTAGTGGTACTCATATAAATGAGTGGGCGAGCCAGCTTTTCAGGGCGTGTCAATTTGGGATAACGCTTATCTACAACCATTAATCCGATACCGAAAGCTTCGGATGTATCCTTGGTCATGTAATACAAAGATTCTGTATCAAATTTGATGATTTTATTCGACTGAAGTGTGTAAACAGAGTCAGTGTATAAGCTTTTTTGAGGTACGCGCTGACCTGTAGCCATTGGTGAAAGGGCTGGGTCAAACTCGTATTTATAGCGCATCGTTTTGAATGCCGTCATTTTGCTATCTAAGCTTTTTAGGATTACTGAATCGCCAGCAGTTACGAAGCTTTGTAGGATAGGTACAGTTCCTGTTTTATCAAAAAACATATAGTAATCTCCTACTTTGCCAGACTGGAACCTCACAAAACAGTCATTGATTGTTTTATTATTGCTACGATTGTCTCTGATTTCGGTCAAAACAACGCCTGTGTACAAATCTTTGGGCTTCGGAACATCAAATGAAGCAATATACCACCCTTTATCTTCAAGCAATGTATTTATCGAAAAATTGACATTACCACTAACCAAGGCTTGTTTTGTGCTATTGTATTCAGCAAATAACTGATAATTTACCACCACTTCACGACTTACCTCTGCAAGGGTAGTGGGGCGGTCTAAAAAGAATGTTACATATACTCTGATGTTATTACCATTGTCCAAAAACTTACTTTTGGTAAGAATTCGTTGTAAAGGAACTCTATTCTCTTGGTTATTGGCAGTTGATTTTACAGATGGATTGGTAGCAGTACATCCACTCAATAAAACTAATACGGCGAATAGGTAAAATAATTGTTTCATAGTAATTCTAAATGAGTAAGCTCGTTTTTCAACCTACAATTTGTAGGAAATGTTCAAAAAATCAGTGTAAAAAAGCTTGACGAGTAAAAACGATAATATCATTTTGAATGATAATTGCTCAGAATTTTACCAAACCGAAACTTATTTCAGATAAATAACGAACCAATTTAAGGAGTATTTTTCTGATGTCAAGCAAAAGCGGTAATTTTGAAAAAAAATACAAAGACTCCAAGTGCCAAAGCGTGGGAACACACACTTTATTGACAAATTGGATTTTACTCAAGAATACAATGTATAAAACTACAGAAATCGCTTCCTCTGAAATTGTATCAGACAATCCTGTTCATCAGCGTTTGTTATTCCCCTATATCGAAGCCGCTAAAATGGTCTCAGGCGACTTGTTAGAAATCGGTTGTGGAACTGGCCGTGGAGTGGCAGTATTAGCTCCTTCGGTAACAAACTACACGGGTGTCGACAAAAACGAACCTTTGATGACTAAGCTAACGGCCGAATATCCGAGCTTCAAATTCATCGATATGTTTTTGCCTCCACTCAAAGGTATTGCTGATAATACATTTGATTATATTGTGACTTTTCAAGTAATCGAGCATATCGAAGACGATTTGGCGTTTATCAAAGAAGCACATCGTGTACTAAAACCAGGAGGAAAGTTGATTTTGACCACGGTAAACCGTAAGTATTCATTGAGTCGTAATCCTTGGCACGTAAGAGAATACCTTGCAGATGAATTGAAAAACTTAATCTTGAAAGTATTCCCTACTATCCAAACCAGAGGTATTCATGGCAATCCTAAGGTAATGGCTTATTATGAAGAAAATAAACGCTCTGTTGAGAAAATTACAAGATTCGATATTTTCAACCTACAATATCGCTTACCAAGATGGATGTTGCAAATACCTTATGATATTGCCAACCGTATGAGCCGTGATATTATTCAGAAAAGTGACGGTAAATTAGTGTCAGATATTACTTGGCAAGACTACTTTATCAATGACGATGCAGAAAACTGTTTCGACTTTTTCTATATCGCCACAAAATAAGTAGGAGTGCTAAATTATGATTTAGTGGAGTACGAAGGATTTCCAACAATTTCAGATTTGGGATTTCTGATTTCGGAAATAAAGCAAAATGCCTTTATTTTTACAAAATATAGAAGCTTACACTTCCGAAATCCAGCATCCGATATCCGAAATGGATGGGTATTACGTTCCTTCTTATACTACTAATTCTCAACTCATAATTCAGCACTAGTGCTCACGTACCTTCATCATGAAGTTAAATTTAGTTTAGAATGGATTTTCTTCCTCAAAATATTAATGACTATTCAGAACAGCATACTTCGCCAGAAAGTGATTTGTTGAAAAAACTGAATAGAGATACACACGTCAAAATCTTACAACCTCGTATGCTCTCTGGGCATTTGCAAGGACGCTATTTAGCGGAGGTAAGTTATATGATGCGCCCACGTCGTATCCTTGAAATCGGTACTTATACAGGCTATTCGGCACTTTGTTTGGCGGAGGGTTTGGCAGATGATGGCAAAATTATTACCATCGATGTAAATGAAGAGTTAGAAACATTTACTCGTAGTTTTTTTGACGAATCTCCTTATGCTGATAAAATTGATTATCGTATTGGTGATGCAGGTGAAATTATTCCAACCCTCGACGAAGTGTTTGACTTGGTATTTATTGATGCCGATAAAATGAACTATACCAAATACTATAATTTAGTTTTTGATAAAGTTCGTAAAGGTGGATATATTCTCTCTGACAATGTTTTGTGGAGTGGAAAAGTTGCCAATGTGGAAGAAGGAAAGAAGATAGATAAGGATACAAAAAACTTATTGGATTTCAACAAGATGTGTCAAGATGATCCAAGAACAGAAAATATCTTATTACCATTGAGAGACGGTATTATGATTTCTAGAAAATTGTAACTCATAAAATTATCATCATAAACATGAGTCATCCCTAATTTAGCGATTGAATGAATGAGTGATTAATTTAAAATTTGTATTGTGGCAGTAGAGACGCAATGATTGCGTCTTAAGCTGAGTAAAATCTAGCATAGTAGCATCAAAAAAAGCGGTCGGAAAATATTTTCCGACCGCTTTTTGATGAAAACTTAGAGAATAACCCCAATCTTAAAATTCGGGATGACTCATGTTTATGATTTAAGCCATAAGTGAAAATGTTTTCATTTTTTCATAAGAAACACATCTAGACTTTTAGTCTACGGCATAAAACTCAATGCCTAAAGTGGGTGAGCCCACTTATTTATTTGACTTTCAATTTTTGCCCCGCGGATATAGATGGACTTGATAAACCATTCATCTTCAAAAATTGAGGAACCGACAAACCATACATTTGTGAAATACGGAAAGCCGTTTCTCCTGCTTTTACAGTATGATATTTTGTTTCAGATTGAGGGTTATCATTCTGATAGCGAACAGGTTCATTATTCACAGTAGAAGTATAAGTACTGCTTCCTGCACCTTCACTTGGTAAATGCGCAAATTCTCCTGGAATAGAAAGCTCTTGTCCTACTTCAACGTTGTTTGATGGTAGGCTATTCCAGTTACGAAGGTTTTCGGCACTAACATTATAGAATTGAGCAATACGAAAAAGTGTTTCTCCTTTTTGTACAGTATGAACAATTTTAAAAATGGGCTTATTGGTTGATCTTGAAAATATCGAGTTGTTGCTATTTTCTGGAGTTTTTGTCTGAGAATTAACTTTTTCTGGATTATTGCTATTAGACTCATCAATCATTGATGGTTTAGGCTTTTTGTTATCGTTTGGAATAACATTTTCTTTGTTGCCAATCAAAGCATCAGAACCGCCATTTTTATATACTTTCAAATCTTGCCCAACACGCAAAGTTACACTCGCATCTATATCATTTAATTGATACAAATCTGCTACAGACATGTTATACAAACGAGCTATACTATAATAAGTCTGTTTAGCTTCAACACGGTGCGAGCTAATACTCAAGTTTTTCTTTGAGTCATTTACATCACTAGGAACGCTAGGAGGCGTTGGATTCGTAGGTTTTGTATTTGTTGTTGGATACACAGGATCCAAAGGGTCATTTGGCTCTTTCTTACTATTATTGGGTGGTGTTACGGGAACATCAGCTGGTTTTGTGGAATTTCCTGGGTTTACAAGAATAGGAGGAGGCATTTTGTCTACACCACTGTTACTGCTGTTATCTGGTTTTGTGGTTTCTTTAGGAGGTGTAGGTATCGTATTTTTATTTGAATCTTTAGGAGGTTGAGGTTGTTCTCCTTCAGTGCTAATCTGAATATCATCTCTTTCAGAACGGGTATCAATCAGATACAATAATCGTCCTTTCTGTAATCTTTGAATTGTTGTAATACGATTTTTTTCTTTTAGGTCGTCAAGATTGATACCATACATTTGCGAAATTTGCCAAAGTGATTCATTGCCACGAACTGTATGGAATGCCACTTGTGCTTTGCGGTCTTTTTTACGCAAGTAATACACCTGATTAGGAATAATACGCTCATTATCTTCCAAATCATTATATTTCAAAAATTTCTTTAAACTAATATCTCCGCGCTCAGCTATTTTTTCGGGAGTATCTCCCTCCAATGCTAAAATTCCTTTTTTACCATTGATTTCATAATAAATAGGCTCATTGGGATTAGTGTTTGCTGGCGAAAGTCTTTTTAGTACTGGAAAACCAACATCTGGAGTAGTATCTGGACCATTAGTATTGCTATTAGTATGGCTACTCGACGAGTTATTGTTATCGCTATCTACAATAGTGGTTAATTCCTGATACTTCATGGGATCTACTATCAAATAAAGAGTATAGTCTTTGTCGTCAGGAATAGATTTTGATGTAAGCCAAGAGTTAGAAAGCTCTAATTCTTGTGTGCTTACTTTCAGATAAGTAGCTATTTCGTAAAGACTTTTACCTTTTGTCTTGCTATATTCAAACAGTACAGGATTGCTAGTAGGAGGGTTTTGTTTGGCTTTGTTGTACTCTTGGTCAAGCACAAGTTTATGTGCCAAAAAGCGAATGATATACCAATCGGTTTCACCCGTAACGGTAATTTCAGATTTATTGGCCCACTCCATTTCTTTGGCTTTTCTAAAACTTGTATAACCGAGGCGGTACGACAGGATACTTGCTACCCAGTTACCCAATAAATCTTTATGTTTTTTGAAATAACTACAAGCTGCTTTGGTCGAAGCCATCAAGTGCTTACGTTCGTCAACTACAGCATCTACTCGTAGATTAAAATCTCTGGCAGTTTCTTTCTTGAATTGCCAGTAGCCAATTGCATCCGAAGTAGAACGTGCATCAGGACTCAAGAAACTTTCTTGAACACATAGATATTTTATTTCGTCAGGAACCCTTTCTTCTTGTAAAATGCGCTCAATCGCAGGCAAATAAGTAAGCATTCGACTGACCATTCTATTCAAATAGTTGGGACTAATCGTAAGAGGGCTAATCTCATTTTGAATTTTGGTTCGTGCATCATCAGTAATTTTTACGTTAACTGAGCCAATGAGCATACTTGACGGAACATCTTGAGCCATTAACAGACTCGGAAAGAAAACTACAAGTAATGTTAGGTAGCGATATAATTTCATGAACTTTTAAAGAAAAGTAAGATATATTTTGTGCAACAATTTTTAATTCTACTACGGTACTTTAGTGCAAATGTCAGGGCCAAGCGATTTCTATAAAGTTTTGTTTCTTAGACTTTCAACAGTCTTTATGTACAGATATACTTTGAATGACTCAAACTGAAGGTGAAAATACTTACTTACTAAACACCTTTTAAGGAAAATGATAACGAGTCAAATGATGATAGGTCTATTACTCAATTTATCTAGAAGTAGTCCATTTGTAGGTGAGTTTCACCATTCTGATATAGCCTAAATCAAAACAAATTGTACAGGTGCAAATAAGAAAGTAATTTTTTATATCTCAAAAAGCAAACTCAATTAGAGTGCCAAATTGTAAAAGTATTTAAAAATTACTTTAATTTCGCTAGATTTTTATTGAGTAGCGCATTTTATTTGGTGCACTTCCCCAAATTTAACGAATATACTATAGGATTATGATTTTAATTGAGAATACGGTCATTAGTGACGATATAGCCGAAAAATTTTTTGTGTGTGACCTACTCAAATGTAGAGGTGCGTGTTGTGTAGAAGGTGACTTAGGTGCACCACTTGAAGATGACGAACTGCCTATTATGGACGAAATATTGGAATCAGTAAAACCCTATTTATCTCCAGAAGGATTAGCCGTTATCGAAAAAGAAGGTACTTATGTAAAAGATTGGGAGGGTGATTTTTCAACGCCCGTAATCGAAGGACGCGAATGTGCCTTTGCTTTGTATGATGATAAAGGAATTTTGAAATGTGGTATTGAACAGGCATATTTCGACGGTAAAATTTCATGGAGAAAACCTATCTCTTGCCATTTGTATCCTATTCGTATTTCTAAATACGACCAATATGATGCCTTAAATTATGACCGTTGGCATATTTGCTCAGATGCTTGCTCACATGGCGAACAATTGGGAGTGGAGCTTTATAAATTTTTGAAAGAACCCCTGATTCGTAAATATGGCGAGGCTTGGTATCAGGAATTGTTAGAAGAAATCAAAGACCGTCAGGAAGAATAATGGCTACCGATAAGGCAAGTATATTTGAGGATGTGTATGCTGTAGTGCGTCTAATTCCTCAGGGCCGAGTGACTAGCTACGGTGCCATTGCTAATTTTTTAGGAAAAAAGAGTGGGGCTAGGCTAGTAGGTTGGGCTATGAATGCTTGTCATGCCGACCCTTCCATTCCTGCGCACCGTGTAGTCAATAGCACAGGTATGCTCACAGGCAAAGGTTTTTTTGGAGGCAATCGTATGCAAGAATTATTGGAGGCAGAAGGCCTTGTAATAAAGAATGATAAGATTGTTGATTTTAAAAAATATTTGTGGATTCCTTCAGAAGAGTTATTATAGTACAACAAGTACAGAAGAGATACAAAAAAGGCTAACCCGATGGTTAGCCTTTTTTGATTAGCCTCTAGGGCTCATTTGATAAGTAATACTAATGTTTTGTGTATTTTCATCAACAATGCCGGCGAAAAAACCTGCGAATACTGCGGCGGTCGGAATATCAATCTCATCGAGTTTTTGAATATCCCAATTTACTTTGCGGGCGTTTACACTCAAATGGAGCACCAAAGTTTTAGTATCGGTTTTCAAAATATCCCAAAATACTTCTTTGTTATCT
The DNA here is from genome assembly GCF_030056705.1 of Flectobacillus longus. Lineage (GTDB taxonomy): Bacteria > Bacteroidota > Bacteroidia > Cytophagales > Spirosomataceae > Flectobacillus > Flectobacillus longus. Next base: position 34,353 of record NZ_JASHIC010000004.1, on the reverse strand, counting down.
TCCAACACCATCTTCAATTTAGTGTTGTTGTCCACGAGTTTCCACTTTCCTTCGTGTTGGTCGCCTCCTTCATCTGTATGAACTACAGTTCCGTTTGGCGATAACTTGAAACTTTCTTTCGAATAGTCACGCAAATTTGCTACTTCTCCTCTTTGGTAAAGCATATCCTTTTTGGAATCTGCTTGATAGTTTACCTTGTTGATTGTCCAAGTCTTAGACAATTGATGGGTCAATTCATCTCCTTCTAATAGTTCCGAAATGAGAGATTGACTGTCCTGAGAAGAAAGGTCGTGTTGTTTCTGTTTGACTTTACAAGCAGAAACAAGCATGCTAATCATAGCGAAAAACATGCAGAGTAAAAGCGTCTTTCTCATACAATATATGGTTGTTTAAGTAGAGCAAAAAGCCTCTTTCGGCCTGATGCGAGACTACTGCACCTTCCCGTATTCAAGTAGTAGTCATTCTTGAATATTCATTGTGCTTAAAATATAAGATAGCACAAAAAACAGTCATTCGAGTCCAAGCTTATGCGGAGTCTTGGCGAATGAAAGCGAATACCTTAATTGTGATTAGGTTTTGGATTATTTTGTGAAAATGTTCGTATCCGAATAAGCTGGATAAATGATGTGTATTTAAGTAAGAAGCTGTTTTACAGTTGTTTAAATTTGACGTGTGAAATTTAGATTCAAAGAACGTTTTTGGACATTTTCACAAGAGTGTATGCAAAGGTAATACATTTTTTATCACTTTTCCAAACCGTTTAATAAAGTCAGTATTTAGCCAAGAGGACAAAGCAATAGCATTTAAGATAAGCTAAAAAATAGAAAAACGGGTAAAAATGTTTTTTTAAAACACCCATTACCCGTTTTAAGTTTGATAATATTTGGTCTTCCCTAAAGATTCGAGATATATTGTTTGCCGCCCAATCCTCGCATTTGTCTTACAATAAAATTGGTTCTTCGTTGAACATAACTCGAAGGTCTTTTGATAGAAAAACGATTCGGACTAGGCAGTACTGCCGCTATACGTGCAGCTTCGGCACGTGTAAGCGCCTTGGCCGAATGCCCATAATATTTGAGCGAAGCCGCTTCAACACCAAAAGTCATTTTGCCTGTTTCGGCAACATTTAGATATACTTCGAGGATACGCTCTTTGCCCCAAATTAGTTCGATTAATAGCGTAAAATATGCCTCCAATGCTTTACGTACATAGCTACGACCTTGCCATAAAAATACATTTTTGGCTACTTGCTGCGAAATAGTACTGGCACCTTTGATTTTTTTACCCTTAAAATTATGACGAAAAGCGCCCCACATGGCATCAAAATCAAAGCCATGATGTTCAGGAAAAAGCTGGTCTTCGGATGCTACAACGGCCAAGGCTACTTCCTTCGAGATATTTTCGTAAGGTTCCCAATCAGAATATATTTCTGAGTCACGCCCATCTGCAATAGCTTCAATTTTGCGATCTAGCATAGTAGGAGTAAACCAAACTGGTACAAATTTGAAAATCAGTACCAATCCCAACGATATACCTAAAAAGTAAAGTATAGCTTTTAAGAAAAGACGTTGTAGGTATTGTGCAAAAGTATGTTCTTCTCTAAATGCTTTATAACGTTGCCACCAGCTAAGTTTGGGCGTGGTTTCTTCCATTGGTTCTTGCTCAGTGATTTTGAATGTATTTTTTCCCATAAAGCAATCTGTATATCAAATGAGGAGTTGATTTGTACGAGTAGATTAGGTTTTTGACATAAGCTGAGAAATACAAATTTACTCAAAAATATCATTGGGTTTGTTATGATTTTAGGAAGTATTTCTAGAAAAAATACAAAATATTGATTTTGAATGATAAAGCGTTTTGTAGCATTTAGCCTAACAATAGTCAGTTAAAAAGATTCTAACAAAATTACGGTCTCGGAGAAATGATATTTTGCTTTATTCTTCCACAAATAAATCTGATGCAATACGGTCGGCAAAAAGTTTTCCTGCCTGCGTGAGTTTGAGCGTATGTTGGTCAATTTCGAGATGACCAGCTTGCAAAATTGGTTGAAGATATATTTCTTGTAAATCTAAAAAAGAGCTACCAAGAATACTATCCAAATAATCAATTTTACATCCCCAAATGGTTCTTAGTCCTGTAAGCAAATATTCATTGATTTGGTCTTCTTTTGAAAGTACCTCTAGCGTTGCAGGAATAAGCCCTGCTTCAATCTGCTTTACGTATTTGGTGTTATTGGCAATGTTGTATTGGCGACTAAATCCGTTAAAACTATGAGCCGATGGACCAATTCCTAGATATTCTTCTTGTTTCCAATAGCTAGTATTATGCTTTGAATAGTGCTGATTTCGGGCAAAATTAGAGATTTCGTATTGTTCATAGCCCATCCTCTCTAGACTTTCGGTCAAAATACTGAACTGTTCTGCCGAAAAATCATCGTCAATATTGGGCATTTTACCTTGTTTAGTCCATTTGCCAAAAACCGTTTGTGGTTCGATTGTAAGACAGTAAGCAGATACGTGCTGTAGGTTGAGTGCTTCAACTTTGGCCAAATCTGAGTATAAAATCTGATGATTTGGCGCTGGAATCGCATAAATCAAGTCAATCGTAATATTATCAATCCCTGTATCTTGTGCTAGTTTGACACAATTTTCGGCTTCCTGCGCATTATGAGCACGGTTCATTTGTTTGAGATGTGGCTCATGAAAAGACTGAATACCAATACTGAGTCGATTAATGCCAAATTTTTTGAAAATAGCTAATTTTTCTACACTAATATCATCAGGATTAGCTTCTAACGTAATTTCTGCTTTTGGTAAAATAGTAAAGGTTTGGTGTAAAGTAGAAAAAATAGCTTCCAAAGACGATTCATCTAAAATAGAAGGCGTGCCTCCACCAAAATACACAGTAGAAATGTTTGAATCTTTGAGGTAGTTTTTTTGTAAACGAATCTCTTGGCAAATCGCTTCAACTACTGTTTCCTTTTGGGATAAAAAAGTACTAAAATGAAAGTCACAATAGTAACAAGCTTGTTTACAAAAAGGAATATGAAGATATATGTGCATATACGTTTGGGAGCAATGTTAAAGCCAATACCGTTGGCGCAAATAAATTACAAAGGTAGGGAGTTTATTCGATAAAGTTTTTGAACTTTTCTAATAGACAAAAGGATAAACTTCTACATAATCGCTATTAAATAAGTAGATTCCTTCAAAATAATTTTAGGTTTCGTTATGAAAAAACTAACTTTGAAGAATCTCAAAACAAATTAATTAATCAGTCTATTCAATTTCGTTAATAATGCAGTTTAAGACAACAACCTTAGAAGGAGTTATCGAATGCTATCCCACTAAATTCGAGGACGAAAGAGGTTTTTTTTTCGAATCATACAATCAAAAACTTTTTGAAGCAAATGGTGTTCCAGGGAATTTTGTTCAAGACAACCACTCTTGGTCAAAGCCCGGTGTAGTTCGTGGTTTGCATTTCCAATATGATCCCTTTGCTCAAGGAAAATTGGTGCGTGTAATTACGGGAAAAGTTATTGATGTTGTGGTCGATATTCGCCGTAATTCTCCTACTTTTGGACAACATGCCAAATTTGAATTGGATTCAAATGTGGGCAATATGTTATTTGTCCCTGCTGGATTCGCACATGGTTTTGTAGCCTTAGAGGAGACGGTATTTTTGTACAAATGTACTGAGTACTGGCACAAAGCTTCTGAATCGGGTATTATTTACAATGATCCTGACCTTGGTATTGATTGGGGCGTCGAAAACCCAATAGTATCTTCAAAAGATTTGGTTTTACCAAGCTTCAAGGATTTGAAATAGTCAAAAAGAAAGTTTTATATAGTGCTTTCTTGCTATTATCTTAAAATTATTCAAAACAAACCCCTCCAATACTATTCGATAGAGTTGGAGGGGTTTGTTTTGAATTGCATAAAATGTTAGGACTATATTATGTATGCAAATTGCTAAATCCAAATTGGTTTTATGAAGTAGCTATGATTCTTCTCCCTTTTACTAAAACTGCTTCAAGTAGCTAATTTTGGCAATGGCGTGATTTTCGACACGTACTCTTTCCATGTATGGATTAAAAGATTGTTGATTGAATACCAGATAGATATATGATAATGGTTGGTATTCCCATGAAAATCTGATATTGTAATTCTGAGAGCTGTTTTCAGAGTTTCTTTGGTAAAATCCAATCAATTGTAACCTTGGATTGAGTGCAAATCTTCCCTCAATCGAGTATAAATCGACATTGGTCGTAGTCTGTTTTTCTCCTACTTTAGAGAAATGGTTTCTGTTAAATCTACCAGATAATGATACGTGAGGCATTGGAGCAAATTGTAATGTTGCATCTGCACCGTCCAAATAACCATTAAAATATGAGCCTCCCGAATAACTTACTTGTAAATTGAGGACTCTTGATGGGTCAGTGCTAGCATATACCTGATGGCGAACATAATTGTACTCGCCCGCACCAATTTTTACACCAAGTGGCTCAAATGACTCTGTTAAATATTGATAAGTTGGGTTGATGCTATATCCCAAATAAGCACCACTCTGTAAATTCAGCCAAATAGGGTAGATTGTCCATACCCTTTCAATCAATTTTCCTGTAGAGGCTTGATGGTAGAACTCTGGAAAAATACTCGGTTCCCAAGCTCGTAGCCATTTTTTGAATGGTAAACGTTTGCCTCTGTACCACCAAAAAATCCCTGGCGTAGTAGCTACTACATCATTACGTGATACAAAGCCCAATTCGGGGTCATAGTCTTTGGTAACTATAGATTGTGTCCACCAAATTTTGAATTGATTATTGACAAAAAAGTATTGCGCATAGGCTGTCATCCCATTTTTTCCTGTAATACTCGACGACGATTGTGATACCAAGGTATTTAAAGAGTGAGTATCCGAAAGTCTAAAAAAAGCATCTACTGTACTTACTAAATTGGTTCCATCTGGGCGATTTTTGAGAGTTAATAACCCACCAACACGGTTTTGTTTACCAAAATTTTCAGAAAAACGGCCTACAAAGAAGTTGGTAGCAGGCGAATCACCAAGTTCTTTTTGACGCATCAAAATAGCTCCAAAATTTCGTTTATCGGAGCGATATACGAGTCTACTTCCAATTTCAATAGGTATAGGGTTTCCTTTATCGTCCAAACCTATACGGCGGCTAAAAAATGGTTGAATACGCATGTTTCCTCCCGATTCGTCAGGGTTTCGGCTAATGCCTACCCCAAAAAGAGAAGCATTTTCAAGAAAAAACTGGCGTCTTTCTGGAAAAAATACCGAAAATCGGCTCACATTATTTACCTGACGGTCGGCATCTGCCTGAGCAAAGTCGGTATTGATAGTTAAGTCAAAAATGGTATTGGTATTGATAGCCCACTTCATTTCGCCACCTACTTTAAAATTAGTTTCTTCGGGTTTCACAGAGGCATCATAGCCCGAATAATGGTCATACGAAGTCAAGAAATAAGGTTGAAAACGAATATTCGAGGTTGGGGGAGGAGGTTTTAGGTTGGTCAATTTTCCCGCATAGTTCATGCGCATAGCCGTAAACGAGCGAGGAAATGCCGATAATGCCGAAACTTCATTGGTTAACCTACGATTTCTGTAAATATTGACCCCCCAGTTTTGAATTGAGTCTGCCGTTTTGGGATAGCGCAAGGTTTGCCAAGGAATAGCTATTTCGGCTACCCAACCCGAATCGCTTCGGCTTGTACGCACACGCCACAATCCGTCCCAGTCCATATCGTAGTACAAATCATCAAAAGATAATAAATCTCTTTGGACACCATAGGCATTAGTCCCTAGCGAAATAGCGTTGCGCTGGTCATTAAAACCATCAAATGACAACATAATCAAATCATGTTGCAAGGCATTAAAATCTCGTTTAAAATCGGTGGCTCTGATGGCCTTTTTCCCTAAAGAATCTTTTGAAATAATGCCAAAATACAAAAAATGGTTGTTGTACAACACTTTTACTTCGGTGTGATGGTTGGGTTGATTACCCTGAAAGGGTTCTATTTGCGTAAAATGAGGTGAACTTGGTGCTAACTTCCATTCTTCGTCATTGAGTACGCCATCGACTTTAAGTTTATGGTGTATCTGAATAGCTTTGAGCTCTTTTTTGATGGAATCTGGTTTGAAAACTTCTGCATCTTGCGCAGTTACCCCAGTCCAAACTAACAAAAGTGGTAGGAGAAATCTTTTCATTAATTATTTAGGATAGTATGTGAGTTGAGATTATACGTTGTAAGAGAGGAATAGAGATTTTTTTATAAATCGCAGATAGTCAATTGATTGTAGGTGTGGTGTTGGCTATGTAATAGGGTTAGACAAAGAGATAGCAATACTTATATCTTCTTTGGCTAACCCTTCAAATAAATCTAAATCGAAAGTTTTTTCATGTATTCAGCGTCATATTTTAAGCTAATCAATGACGATTCAGGATATTCTTCTTGCTCAACCATGAAGTACTTCATACCATTGTCAAGTGCGACTCTAAGCGTTTTTTGCATGTCTACACTACCTTTTCCAAGGTCGTTTTGAACAGGCTTACCATTTTCTTTTTTGTAATCTTTTACATGACAAAGCTCATAGCGCTTTCCATATTTTTTTAAGTGTTCTGCCGTATTTACACCCGCTACATCAATCCAGCACAAATCTAATTCGAACATTACTTTTGAAGGGTCAGTGTTTTCCAATAAATACTCTTGAGGCATTTTGCCATCTAGCAAATGGAAAGAGTAGTCGTGGTTATGATACCCAAATTTCAAGCCAGCTTTATTAACTTGCTCGCCCACTTCGTTAAATTTATCGGCAATGCGCTTCCAATCGTCCCATGTTTTTTGTGCACCTAAGTAAGGACAAAGAATGTATTTCAAGCCAGCTTCTGCTGCCAAATCAATACTTTTTTTCAACTCTTCAGGTTTTTTGATTTCACCTGTATAATTGAAGTGAGTGCTTACCATTTTTACACCAATATCGCCCAAAAATGTTTTGATTTCCTTAGGTGTCATACCCCAAAGAAAACCTTTTGCACCACCATAGCTTTCAAATTGTTTATAGCCCATTTGTGCCAATTGAGTCATGACGCCTTTAGGGTCTTTTGGCAATACATCACGAACGCTGTATAATTGTACACCAAAAGTTTTGATGATTTTGCTATTCGAATTGGCGAATAAGTCTGATGAATTTAGCGCAAATGCTCCAGCGGCAAGTAGGCCAGATTGCTTAAGAAAATTTCTTCTTTGCATGAGTTTGAATATAGTTTAAACGTAAAACAAAACCCCTTCGTGGGGTTTGGGGATAGTCATTTACAAAGTTAGTGACTACAATCTGATTCTTGTCAGTTATTATTGGGGTAACAGCGATTTGTGATGACTGAAGCTCGTATAATTAATATATCTTTAAAAATAATTGTACAAAAACTTAGAACAGAAATCTACAATCTATCAGGGTTTTATTGCTCAAAAACTAAACAAACCTGTAATTTTGTTACTGTAAATGTGTCTTGACACGAACAATTCATAATTTAATATTATCTTTGCATCCAATGCAACGGAAACTTATTCTTTCAAGCCCCCTTTTAGAGATTACTATCAGCCGTCTCTGTCAAGAATTGATCGAGAATCACCAAGATTTTACTGATAGTGTCATCATTGGTTTACAACCAAGAGGTATCTTCTTTGCTAAACGTATTCAAGAAGAATTGTTAAGCATTACAGGCAAAAATATCCCATTAGGACAATTAGATGCGACTTTCTATCGTGACGACTTTCGTCGCCGTGAGCCCCTTAAGCCCAACGCTACTAAAGTACCTTTTTTGATTGAAAATAAGAAAGTTATTTTGGTCGATGACGTGCTAGCTACGGGACGTATGGTGCGTGCAGCTCTGGACGCTATGACTGCGTTTGGTCGCCCCGATAAAGTGGAGCTTTGTGTTTTGATTGACCGTATTTACAACCGTGATTTACCTGTAAAACCTGATTATGTAGGCAAAAAGGTAAACACTATTGATACTGAAAAAGTATTGGTTGAATGGAAAGAACAAGGCCATGAAGCCGATAGAATTTGGTTGATTACAAAATAATCTGATGGCACGATTCCTTTTGAGTCGTGTATTTTTTTGACTTATTTCATCGCATACTGCGTTTTGAGCTATAAATTACCATGCAAAAATTAAGCACTCGCCATCTTTTGGGTATCAAAGACCTAACTCCTGAAGATATCGAACTCATCATGGCCACTGCCACCGAGTTTAAAGAAGTTATCAATCGTCCAATCAAAAAAGTGCCTTCGCTTCGTGATGTGACAATTGCTAATGTATTTTTCGAAAACTCAACTCGTACACGTCTCTCTTTCGAATTAGCAGAAAAACGTCTTTCGGCTGATACTCTCAGTTTTTCGGCAGCAGGTAGTTCTGTAAAAAAAGGAGAAACACTTTTGGATACGGTCAATAATATTTTGGCTATGAAAGTAGACATGATAGTGATGCGTCACGCAAGTCCAGGAGCTCCCCATTATTTGTCTAAGCATATCAGTGCCAATATTGTCAATGCAGGCGATGGTACGCACGAGCACCCAACTCAAGCATTATTAGATTCTTTTTCGATGCGTGAAAAATTGGGTGATTTAGCTGGAAAGAAAATCGCTATTATCGGAGATATTTTACACTCACGTGTGGCATTGTCCAATATTTTTGCCTTAAAAAAACAAGGTGCAGAAGTAATGCTTTGTGGACCTTCTACCTTGATTCCACGACATATTACTGAACTAGGTGTAACAGTTTGCCACGATGTTAAAAAAGCTTTGGCATGGTGCGATGTAGCCAACGTATTGCGTATTCAATTGGAACGCCAACAAATCAAATATTTCCCGTCCTTGCGCGAGTATTCGTTGTACTATGGTATCAACAAAAAAATGTTGGATGAGCTAGATAAAGAAATCGTATTGATGCACCCAGGTCCAATCAACCGTGGGGTCGAACTTACCTCAGATGCCGCTGATTCTCATCATTCTATTATTCTAGATCAAGTAGAAAATGGTGTGGCAGTGCGTATGGCGGTATTGTATTTGTTAGCAGCACAGAACTAAGAAATATTGCTGAATTGTGATTGTAAATTTTAAATAATCAATATCTCAGCAAAAATCCCCCATCAATAACAATTGGTGGGGGATTTTCATTTAGCTTTAGTTTGTCGTGGGTAATTAAAAAAATCAAATTACTGAGATTATGATCACAAAGTATGGAAACATCTTTTATTTACACAATAATTTAGTCAAAACTGAGTAAATTATATTTTTCGATAATCTTAATAGTTCTATCGGCATAATATCTGCCTCCCAAATGATTGTAGCCTTTTGCTCCCAACTGAAATGCAAATTGATAGGCAGCATCATATTTCGAAAATCCCCTATCCAGACGACTATGATAGTCTCGTACAGCTCCTGAATAGTCTCTTTTCCACTGTCCTGTTTTGTGCAAAAAAACTTCTTCTACCAAAAATCTAATACATTCAGAACGTGATTTAAAGGAGCGATACCAATTATCTTTTCTTCTGGCTTCATCATAAATATATTGACCTTGTCCCGCCTGTCCAAGCACTTTTACTTTACCATTGTGTTCGTCTGCTTGTCCTTTAAGTTGAAACCCATCTGCTGAAGGTTTCCACTGTTTGATGCCAAAATAATTATTGGCTATGGTTGCCGTTTTGCTATAACCATAACCACTTTCCAGTGCAGCCATAGCCATAATGACACTAGCAGGCACCCGATATTTGTGTGCAAGAGGGATAACTTCGTTTTGAATGCTGCTAAAAAACGCCCATGCTACTTCGTTGGTTGGCTGCTCGTAAGGATATACATTGGCTAATACTTTATTGTTTTCATCAAAAGGCTCTGAAAAAGAAGGTGTATTAGGATTTGGATACACTACATTAGCTCCTGAAAGTGCTGTAGTAACGCTTCCACTATTAGAACTATAGCTTTTATCTGTTGTACTAGGTGGCAAACCAGCGTTTGTGTATTCATACTTTATTGCTTGAGAAAATGGGTTTTTTCCACCAATTGTTATTTCTCCTTGGATTTCACTTAGAGTATTATTATCAGAAGAAAAACCGACAAACTTCAGTTTCTTGATACTTGCATACACAAATTTGAATCTGAATTCAGCGTGGTTGTTTGAAACGTAAGTAGAACCAAGGCTACTTCCATTGACAAAAACACGAATTCGATGAATATTCAAGCGTGTAGCAAAACTGAAAGACACTTCTTGACCTGTTTTTGCGTATCTAGGATAATACACACTAAAACCCATCGAAGTATCATTAGATTTTGCAGAGATTGAAAGTAAATGAAATATTAGTAAGGACAAATACATTAAGCCCTTGCAACTACTTAATGGCATAAGTAGAAAAAGACTATTTTTTTTCATAACTCGATTAATACTTAGGAAATTGTATCACAAGGCGGTAGCGATTTACTCATCTACAAGTCAATGTGTTACAAATTTTTTCAAAAACCGTGCCTATTGTATTAAATCAAATTGTGAATATTTGATTATTTTTTATTGATATTTGGGCATGAGGGGTTGCAGAAGTTACCAAATGTTCGTTTGTGAGTTCTGAGAATAGATTTTACCATTTACTCATTCTTAAATTTTATGGTAAATTTTTTCTAAATCTTTGGCGATTTCTTCAGACGAAAACTTCTTGATATAAAGCTTTCCTTTGCTAACCAATTCCTTTTGTAGCGAATAATCTTCTAATATTCTCTTTATTTGTTTTGCCAAATCCTGAATGTCGTAAGGATTTACATAAATTGCGCCATTGCCACCAGCTTCCTCGAGACAAGAACCCGTTGCCGCTATTACTGGTACTCCCGAGTGCAAGGCCTCTACAATAGGAATTCCAAAGCCTTCAAAAATAGATGGATAAACTGTCAAAGTTGCATTTTGATATAAAGCTGGTAAATCTGCAAAGGGCACACCATTGATGATACGAACTCCCTTAAGATTTTTTTGTTGAATATACGCTTCAATTTGATTCTGATAAGCACTTTTTCCTCCTACAAGTACCAATTCCACATCTGTATTTTGGAGTTCTTCAAAAGCTTTTACCAACGTAAGTTGATTTTTACGGTCGGCAATAGTGGCAACACATAGGATATAGGGCTTAGATAAATGGTATTTTTGTGTAATAGTAGAAAGTAACTCTGATGACAACTTATTGCTAAAAGCAACATCACAATCTTGATATACCACTTCTATTTTAGAAGGATTGATATGTAGCATATCAACAATATCATTTTTGGTTTGCTGACTGATGGCAACCACACAATCAGCTTTCTCACAAGCGGATTTAAACTTTTGCTTATAAATCCAGCGGTCAATCGTGGGATATAACTCTGGATAGCGGATAAAAATTAAATCATGGATGGTCACCACAGTTTTGATACCTGTATTTTGGATTTGCCAAGGTAATTCATTGCTCAAACCATGAAAGATATCAATGTTGTCTTTTTGGAGTTGTTGGTTAATACCCCAACTTCTCCATAGTGGTTTTGGCATAGAAGTTTGTGGTAACTCAATATGCAAACGTTCATTAAATTGCACTTTGCTATTAAGTTTTGGGGTGTAGGCAAAATATTCATGTTGCGAATGAGATGCTAACAAAGATTGAATAATAAATCGGCTATAGTTTCCTAATCCTGTAAAATTTTGGAAAGCTCGTTTTGCATCAAATCCTATACGCATACTCTTTGGGGCTAATGGGGAATACTGTTAAAAAACAAAATTACCTAAACTTTCTGGCTACGAGAATGTATTTTTTCAAAAATGTGTTATAGCAATCAGGCATCTTATTTTCATAAGTAGTTTTACGAACCATATCAATCGCTTCAAAATTGTGTAACTTTGTAGTTCGATAAAAAAGTGCTTTAGAAATTAGTAAATAACTTGTCTGAGAACCACCATCAAACAAGGAAATTCATTAGAATGGACGGAATTCAAGAATATACATTACCAAACGGTATTCGAATTGTACATCGCCAAGTAACGCATACAGCGATTTCACACATGGGTTTGATGCTCGATATGGGTAGCCGTGACGAAAAACCTCATCAACAAGGCTTGGCACACTTCTGGGAGCACATGGCTTTTAAAGGAACAGACAAGCGTTCGTCATTACAAATTATCAATCGCCTTGAGGTAGTCGGAGGGGAGTTGAATGCTTATACTACCAAAGAAAAAATCTGTTTTCATGCTTCAGTACTAACTCCTCATTACGAGCGAGCATTAGAACTTTTATCAGATATTACTTTTCATTCTGTATTTCCTGACAAGCAGGTAGAGCGTGAGCGTGGTGTAATCCTCGAAGAAATGTCGATGTATTACGATTCTCCAGAAGATGCCATTCAGGATGATTTTGATGATATTATCTTTTATAATCATCAACTAGGACGTAACATTTTAGGGACACAAGAAAGTGTGAACGGTTTTGCCCGTCAAGACTTACTTGATTTTATTGCTGAAAATCTGGACACAAGTCGTATTATTTTCTCATCGGTGGGTAATATGCCTTTCAAAAAAGTAGTGGCTTTGGTAGAGAAATATTTGAAAAATATTCCTGCCAAGAGCTCTAGCTTGGTACGCACTCCTCCAGCTATTTATATGCCCAAAAATGTCGACCACAAACGTAGTATTACGCAAGCACACGTAGCGATTGGTCGTACTGCTTATGAAATTACTCATGCGCAACGGTTGCCTTTTTTTATGCTTATAAACCTATTGGGTGGACCAGGGATGAATTCACGTTTGAATTTGGCGGTAAGAGAAAAGAATGGCTTGGTATATTCGATTGATGCAGGCTATACGCCATTTATTGATACAGGCTATTGGGGAATTTATTTTGCAACAGAACCAAAGCATTTGAAAAAAGCCAATGCTTTAATTTTAAAAGAACTAAAAACGCTTCGCGAGGTACCTTTAACCAAAACACAATTGCACAATACCAAAGAGCAATTAATGGGTCAGATGGCGATGTCTGAAGAAGGAAATATGAGCTTTATGCTTATGATGGCCAAAAGTCTGTTGGATATTAATCGTATCGATACATTAGAAGAGCTTTTTGCTCAGATTCGAACTGTTTCGGCTACACAGCTACAGGATTTAGCCAATGAGCTTTGTAGAGAGGAAGATTTAAGTTATTTGACCTTCCTTCCTGAGAATTAGAATTTACCATTTTTTAAGTTACTTATAATGAGCGATTTATGGTTTGATGTGTTTTTCTGAAATCCTATTGTTTGAGCCGCAGGCGAGTTTAGGATTTCTTGACTTTCTTTTGTTACTTTTCTTGTGTCAAGACAAGAAAAGTAAGGTGTGGCGAAGGGGAATTTTGTTTTTTTCGACAAATACCAAATGAAATTATTAAATATGCTTTCAAAAGGAAAGAACATTGTCCATAGCACAAATCTCAATCTTACGAAGGTGGCACCTCTTCTAATAGTTACAACAGTAGCTATATTTCATGTAATTCACAGTTGAACATAACAATGACAAAACAAGAACTTTTCGGACAAATTTTGTCCAAAAAATCCTATTTATGCGTTGGTCTTGATACCGACATCCAAAAACTTCCAAAGCATTTGTTGGATACAGAAGATCCCATTTTTGAATTCAACAAGCAAATTATTGATGCTACCAAACAATATACAGTAGCTTACAAACCTAATATTGCTTTTTATGAGGCTTTTGGCGCAAAAGGATGGGAGAGTCTTCAAAAAACATTAGCCTATATTCCCAAAGAATGTTTTACTATTGCTGATGCTAAAAGAGGCGATATTGGTAATACCTCAGGATTGTATGCAAGAGCCTTTTTTGACCCAAAATCTTCAGGGCTTGATTTTGATTCGGTAACTGTAGCGCCTTACATGGGAGAAGACTCTGTGACTCCTTTTTTGACTTTCCCTAACAAATGGGTTATTCTTTTGGCGTTGACCTCGAATGGCGGTAGCAAAGATTTTCAAACGCTTTCTGTAGGAAACAAAGCCTTGTTTGAAGAAGTGTTAACCAAATCACAAGAATGGGGCACCGACGAGCAACTGATGTATGTGGTTGGGGCTACCAAAGCAGATATGCTTGCACAAGTACGTGCACTTGCTCCTGAACACTTCTTGTTAGTACCTGGCGTTGGTGCGCAAGGTGGAAGCTTAGAGGAGGTTTCTAAATACGGTATGAATAGCACTTGTGGCTTATTAGTAAACTCTTCTCGTGCAATTATATACGCTTCTTCGGGCGAAGACTTTGCACAAAAAGCTGCCGAAGAAGCACAAAAAGTACAAGCCGAAATGGCTCAGTATTTGGATTTGTATTTGAAGAAATAAAAAATACTTCAATAGTGGGATCGGCAACTAATCTAAGATTTTATTCTTAGATTAGTTGCCGATTTTTTTATCCCAATTATCGAAATATATTAACTATATGAAAAAATGTTAATATATTTGTTTGTTGATATATAGACTTAAAATATAAGAATAAGACTTCATTTGTATTTTACGAAATCATGAATGAGATTCTATTATAAAAACCACTTGGTTATTGAACATGAAGCTTGAAAGACTCATAACAATTGCGATTCCATTCTCGATTATATCGGGGATTATGAATATTTTGGGGATAAAATTATTCGGTGTCGTTACCACCAATGTCACAGGTTTGTTTAGTCTGGGTGTACAATGGTGGAGTGACAACGGACATCAGTTTCCCTTAGCTCTTACAATATATATATTGAGTTATCTTTTTGGATCATTTTTTAGTTCATGGTGGTATCATAGTTATCAGTTAGTCCCCAAAATGTGGAAAAAACTCATCACACCAAGTGTGAACTTGTCAATAGTGCTTTTCGCTTATTTCATGAAAGAGCCCTTTATTCCCAGTTTGGTATTTGCTATGAGTAATCATAATGCTTTCGCTTCCAATTTTACTTGTGCCAAAGTAAAACCTTCTCAACTCACAGGTTTAGTGATGGATTTGGGAGTAGAATTATCAAAACTAAAATTCACTAGTTCCGAATCGAGAAGATGCCTTTGGGATAGCATACTAACACGACTTACCATCATTGTATTTTTTACGGTAGGAGCACTAATAGCGGTAACAAATCAAACCATGGGTCTTATGCTAGTTGTAGTAATATTTTATCTGGGGGTTATAGCGAGTGTAGTGCTACGAAAGTTTTAACCAAAGCCAGCTTTTTTCTGGTTATCGAATTAAAAAGAGATATAAAACGAGTGTTGTTGGAAAATTTAAAAGGTAAGTCTAAAATTTTCTAATGTTACCGAGATACAAACATGAGTCATCCCTAATTTATCAATTTAGTGATTATTTTTAATCTACATTTTACTAGTAGAGACGCTAAGCTTTGCGTCTGAAGAGGTGTCATGTTAAAATATAGTATCAAAAAAGGCGTTCGAAATGAGTTTTTCGAACGCCTTTTTGATAAACTGTCAAGATAATTCTATCATCTAGTCTAAATCTTGAAGCCTGATAAACAGAAATAGAACACGTTTTCTAAAATTCGGGTGACTCATGTTTCTGTTTATAATTTTTTAATATCAGTAAGGAATAAAATCAAGAACACTATCGTCGGTCAGGATTTGATGCCTTGTTACCCAGTCTTTTAAATCTTTGACATGTTCATGTTTGACAATTACTTGAACCTTTTCACGGTTCTCTTTTAAAATCAGGAATGCCGTGCTCAAGAATTTTGAATAAGTTACATAAAAAACATCTTCAGGACGGTATGGCATAGAAAAGGGTTTATTAATTTGGCGAGATCTCATATTCATATATTAATGTTAAGTTTTGGTTTTACTCATCCTTGTGTGATACGCAATAGTTTTACAATTGTCAATCGAACCATCAATCCACCATTCTGGCGGTATTGTAATATCTCTGATAATCCCTCTTTCAGTAAGCTTTACGCAAGCAACTTTATATTTGTGTAGGTTAATAATGTCTTTATTTGTGATAATTCTGCCAGAATCCTTATCACGGTAAATAAACTTATAATTCATCGGTTAGTATTAATTCATGGGTTGCTATTGAATTTCAAGAAAAAGAAGGTTTATTGATGAAATTTCTTTAGTAATAGGTAAAATGACCTTGTTTTTGAACTGGTGCAATACTAATATCAAAAAAAGCAAAAAACAAGAAAAAAAGCTTAATTTATTACTTGTGTATATTTTTCGTCGTAAATCATTATATATTCAACAATTATCATTGTTGGGGTTCTTGATTGAAAAGTAGCGAAATTGTAGTTGAAATTGAGGGAAAAAAGGAAAATAAGTTGGTGTTAAAAATTTGTGCTTTAAAAGGTTTTTTCTGCGCCAATAAGATATAGGGCTAAAATATTGGCATGAAACTTGTCTTTATAGATATAACGCCAATAGATAGTAAAATTGCAAGTAGAAGTGTCAGTTCATGAGGTAATTTTAGTATTTGTTAGATTTTTTGAAAAAATTTTCAAAAAAAAGTCTTATAAAATTTGTTTGGCACGCTTATTGTTAATACATTTGTAATGTAGATCAAGAACAACAAAATGAAGATTTACAAAGTGAGCTAATTAGGCTTAAAATTTAGATTAGAACTAGAAATTGAAGAACGTTTCAATTTAAAAATATTCAGGTTAAATATTGACCCCTTTTTCAACGTGGTGCCGCACACACTACTAGAATGGCGATTGAGCCGCTACTCAATCGCCAAAAAAAGATTCAAGATTGGTTACATAAATCAATCGAGTTAGTAAAGTCTTGTGACTCGAAAGCAAAAAACTTTAGAGCTTTGGCTCAAGGGTGGATTACCCAAAAGATAACTACTTAGGCGGATTGCGTAAAGGCTCGGAGCATTGCTGCGGGTCTTTATTATTTTATACCCATCCCAAAATTCCTCAATTAAGTATTTCCTGTTATTTTTTAGCTTTCCCAATCTTTTTCCTTTTATCTCATCCACAAATCTTTAATTTTAATATATTTTTTCTAATCCAATAGTGTTGGTGCTTTTGGGATAGATAAAATCTTACTTCAAACTAAAACTAAATTACCATGAAGCAATTTTTCCGAAATCTTCCAACACTCATGTTGGTCGCAAGTGCATTTTTGACTCAACCAATCTTTGCTCAAAAGCTTTCTCCACAAAAAATCAAAGCGCTCCAAAAAGAAATTATCGAGGAAGTTGATAAAAGAAAAGAATTTTCTGCGCAGGTCAATGATATGATTTTCAGTTTTGCCGAATTAGGTTTTCAAGAAACTGAAACCTCGCAGTATTTGATTAATCTTTTAGAAAAAGAAGGCTTTACGATTCAAAAGGGTATTTCTGGTGTCCCAACGGCATGGATTGCTACTTGGGGAACAGGTAAACCTGTCATTGCCATCGGATCGGACGTCGATTGTATTCCAAAAGCTTCACAAAAACCTGGTGTGGCCTATCACGATCCAATTGTGGATGGTGCCCCTGGGCACGGAGAAGGTCATAATTCTGGGCAAGCACTGAATATTACTTCGGCGTTGGTTCTCAAAAAAATCATGGAGCGAGAAAAACTCTCAGGAACCTTGATGCTTTGGCCTGGAGTTGCAGAGGAATTGGTTGGGACAAAAGCTTTTTATATTCGTGATGGTTACTTTAAGGATGTTGATGCTTGTATTTTTACCCACGTCAACAGCAATTTGAGTGTAAAGCACGGCGATGCTGGTAATAATGGGTTGGTTTCGGTAAAATTCAACTTTGAAGGAGAAGCTGCTCACGCTGCGGCCAATCCTTGGCGTGGCAAAAGTGCCCTCGATGCCGTAGAATTGATGAATGTAGGTTGGAATTACAAAAGAGAACACCTTTTGCCAACTCAGCGCTCACATTATGTGGTGGTAAATGGTGGGGATCAACCCAATGTAGTTCCCTCTAAAGCATCAGTTTGGTATTATTTCAGAGAGCGTACTTATCCTAAAATCAAAGAACTATATGATTTTGGAAAGAAAATAGCCCAAGGAGCCGCTATGATGACCGATACTAAAGTCTCGTGGGAGGTACTAGGAAGTGCATGGCCTGGACATTTTAACAAACCTATTGCCGAAAGAGCTTTTTCACATATCAAACGTGTAGGCTTACCAACATGGTCAGATGCCGATCAACAGTTAGCGAAGGGGATTCAGCAGGAGCTAAGCTCGCCTGAACAAAAAGGACTTCGTGCCGAAATAGATACCGTACTTGAGGTTGTAGGTTCAATGGGTGGAGGTTCAGACGATATTGCTGATATATCTTGGTCATTACCAACAATTGTATTGGGTTATCCTTCGAATATTCCAGGTTTGCCGGGGCACCACTGGGCTAATGCCATATCGATGGCTACACCTATTGCTCACAAAGGAATCACAGCAGGAGCAAAGGTGGAGGCGCTTACAATTTTGGACTTGTTAAACGAACCAAAGTTGATTGAAAGCGCATGGGATTATTATAAAAATGTACAAACCAAAGATGTTAAATACGAACCATTGATTGCGCCTACAGATAAGCCAGCAATTGCTATTAATGCTAATATCATGGAAATTTACCGTCCCAAACTCAAGCAATATTACTTTGATCCTACTAAATACAAAACTTATTTAGATCAACTAGGTATTCAGTACCCTACTGTTCGAAAAGTAGAACAAAAGAAAGACTAAGTTTTTTAAAATAGCGCAATATTGCCTCCTAGTGACTTCTATTGCGCTATTTTTCAAATGAATGAAATTTCATTATTAACGTTGAATTAGCTTATATTAACGTTGAGAGTAGGAAATAAGATTGTACCTTGAATCAAATTTTAAGAGTTAGTCATAAAAAATCCATCTTTTATGTAAATCTTAGAAAAATACTAAACAATTCCATTGTAGATAAAATTAATTCTACTAACTTTGAATTGTCAGAGGTTCACAATTGTGGCGGCAAGCGTGAATATTAAGACAAATTTTAATTTATGTTAATAATAAAAATAAAATAACTGTGGCGGCAGTGATGTTTATTGGAATTATTAAACGACAATAGCCTAAGTAATCTTAAAGTAATCCTCTAAAATAGGATAACTAAAAAAAACAAGAAAACCCTTGGAGTGGCGGCTTCGAGGGTTTCGTTTTTTATAAGGTTTAAGTAAGCTTTTCCTTTGAAAAAAAAACAAAAGTACTTTTTAGACATAAAAAAATCGACTCCCATTTCTGAGAGTCGATTTTCTTTTTTATTTTACTTTCAAGACTAATCCACCCAGTGGAGGAAGATTAATCGGAATTGAATACGCTTTTCCTTGCCAAGAAACTTCTTCTGCAAAGATTGGTTCAGGATTAGTTTTTCCACTTCCTCCAAACTTAGCATCGTCAGAGTTTAATATCTCCTGCCAAACACCTTGCATTGGTACCCCAATACGATAATTATTATGAGGAATTGGTGTGAGATTCAAGACCACAATGAGCTGCTCTTTGTGCGAATCCCCTTTTCTGGCATAAACTACTACCGAGTTGTTGCGATCTGATGTATCAATCCATTCAAAGCCTTCTGGAGCAAATTGCTTATCAAACATTGCATGTTCGTTACGATAAAGAAGATTTAGCTCTTTGACCAAATTTTGAACTCCTTGATGATACCCATGGTCTAACAACCACCATTCAAGACTTTTTGAGAAATTCCATTCTGATGTTTGTCCAAATTCTCCACCCATGAATAATAATTTTGTACCTGGGTGGGTAAACATGTAGGTAAACAACAAACGCAAATTGGCAAATCGTTGCCATTCGTCACCTGGCATTTTACCTACCAATGATTGTTTGCCATATACTACCTCATCATGAGATAGAGGCAACATAAAGTTTTCGGTAAACGCATATACGGTCGAGAATGTCAGTTGGTCTTGGTGATATTTGCGATACATTGGGTCTTTTTCGAAATATTTCAAAGTATCATTCATCCAGCCCATCATCCATTTTTGACCAAAACCTAAGCCTCCTGTATATACTGGGCGAGATACACCAGTAAAGGAAGTTGATTCTTCAGCAATGGTTTGTACATCTGGGAATTCGGCATAAAGAATTTCGTTGAGCTCACGGAACAACGAAATAGCTTCAAGGTGATGATTGCCACCAAAAATATTTGGTTCCCATTCGCCATGATTCCGTGAATAATCCAAATAAAGCATCGATGCCACAGCGTCTACACGTAAGCCATCGGCATGGAAACGCTCTAGCCAATAAATAGCGTTTGAAATCAAGAAACTACGAACTTCATTGCGACCATAATTGAAGATATACGATTTCCAATCAGGGTGATAGCCTTTGCGCATATCTGGATGCTCAAAAAGGTGCGAGCCATCATACTCATATAGTCCATGGGCATCGCCAGGGAAGTGTGAAGGTACCCAGTCGAGTATGACACCAATATCATTTTTGTGACATTGTTCTACCAAATACATAAAGTCTTGTGGTGTGCCAAAACGCGAAGAAGGAGCAAAGTATCCTAATACTTGATAACCCCACGATGGTTCGTATGGGTGTTCCATTACTGGCATAAACTCGATGTGCGTAAATGCCATTTCTTTTACGTAAGAAACTAACTGGTCAGCTAGCTCAACATAAGAGAGTTTGTCTTCCTCACCTTTACGACGCCATGAGCCAATATGTACCTCATAAACAGACATTGGAGCCGAAAGCGAGTTTTTATTTTTACGAGTCGCCATCCAATCGGAGTCTGTCCACTCATACCAGTTATCCCATATAATCGAAGCCGTTTTAGGAGGTATTTCGAAGTAATGTGCATAAGGGTCGATTTTTTCGAGTTTACGACCGTCATTTGCTTCGATACAATATTTGTAAGCTTCACCTTTACCAATATAAGGGATGAATCCTTCCCAAATGCCAGATTCGTCCCAGCGGACAAAAAGATGGTGAGAGTCTTTATTCCAATAGTTAAAATTACCAATTACCGATACGCTTTTTGCTGAGGGAGCCCAAACAGCAAAATAAGTACCCTTTACGCCCTGATATTCAGTGATATGAGAACCCAGTTTTTCGAATAATCTGAAATGCTTTCCAGATTTAAACAAAGAAATATCAAAATCCGAGAAACGAGTAAACGTTTCTACATTCTTTAATTCAACTGAAGGAGTAGCGGGTGTTTCATCAACAACCACAATCGTTTCTACGACTGGTGTCTCTTCAGTAGTTTTTTTTGAGACTCTTTTTTTTGCGGGAGCTTTGGTTACAGCTTTTTCTTCTTCAGATTGAGTTTTTGCCTTGGTGGTCTTAGCCATATTTTCTGAAATGGTTAATGGATTAAATTTCAAAAGGAACTAGATAGACTTTGGTAAAGATAGAGGTTGTCATAGTACAATCATTCAGAATAGGGGAAAATTTGACATTTACATTGATTTCGTACTGCATTTTTAAATTTTCGACTACTCTTTTTAGAGGTGATAGTTTGATATATCATGCAAAATTCTGAAGGAAATAAATAAATTGGCTTTGGGCTTTGAGCTATCTGCCATCGAATTAGTCACAATCAATAATCTATTGATTTGTTATTACTGCTAAAGTAATATTTTTTAAAAGTTTTTCACAATTTCAGTTCGATTTATTCGTATTTGCTTGAGGCAATGACAGCCCAAATTTCCATGAAAGAATACGAACTACAAAAATGACAAATATGGTAATTTGGTTTGAATATGACTCGATACTTGATATTTTTTTGACTTGGTAAAATGTAAAAAAGCCTATTAAACAAGCGGTTGCATATATTTCTTTTCGAAATAATACAGGGATTTCATTGAGCAATACATCCCGAATCACACCTCCAGCACAGGCAGTGCAGGTACCTAATAAAAAACTACTCAATACTTCATTATTTTCAGAAATACCTCTTTGGTAGCCCAATACATAAAAACATCCTAAACCCAGTGCGTCAAAAATCTGTAGCGGAATATCTACTTTGGGAATCCACGTTGCAAAAAGAATAGCAATAATGGCACTGACTAAAATAATAAAAATTAGAGCCTCGTCATGAATCCAACGTACAGGCTTGCCTAAAAATACGTCACGAAGGGTACCACCACCTACGGCGGTTACAAAAGCGATAACGATGACTCCAAACCAATCCAAACGTTTTTGAATACCAGCATAAGCTCCCGATATACTAAAAGCTACAGTGCCTAATATACTGATGATTTTATAGAGGTTCTCCATAATAGTTATTGAGTGATTTCTGAATGAGTGAGTTAGTGATTGATGAATTCTTGTTGAGTAACTTATGGTTCTAAATAATGAATAAATCACTCAATCACCCACTCACTCAATATTAAAAACTATACGAATACGTGTGTTTTATTTCTTTCAAAACGAATGTAGTGTTGAGGACACCAATGTTTTCGAGTTTTGAAAGTTTGTATTTAACAAAGTCATGATATTCGTCGAGACTTTTGATATAAATCTTTAGTAAAAAATCTACTTGGCCTGCCATGTGATAGCATTCGTGGATTTCTTCTAATTGCTGAACGGCCTGTTCAAATTTCTCAATGAACTCTTCATTGTGATAGCGCATAGATACCTGACAGATACACATAATAGGGTTATCGAGCAAGGTTTTATCAACAATTGCTACATATTGCTTGATATATCCAACGCTTTCGAGGCGACGAATTCGCTCATAAACTGGCGAGATTGTTAGTCCCAATTGATTGGCAATTTCTTTGGTTGTGACTTTAGCATCTTGTTGTAAAATCCTTAGGATTTTTTTGTCTATTTCGTCTATTGCTTCCATAAAAGTAATTTTTTCTACCCAAATAATATTTTGTCTTCTTGGAAAAGTAAAAATTATGGTAAAAATATTATAATAAAGTAATTTTTATTGAAATTGTCTGCTTTGTTTGATAAATATAACTGATAATATAAATTTGTGCCAATATAATTACTGTAAAAGTTATTCTTGTCAGTAATATTTTTGAATTACACTCATCAACTACTATGGCAAAAGACAAAATTTTAGTAATTGGCGCCAATGGTCAAATTGGTACGGTATTGCTCGAGCAATTACGTAACATACATGGTACCGACCAAGTAATTGGTTCGGATATAGTAGCCCCTCGTGATGACAATGGTCTGTTTGTGGTATTGGATGCCACCAACGTTTTGGCTTTGGTCGAAACCGTTCACCGTTATGGTATCACTCAAATTTACCATTTAGCAGCAGTGCTTTCTGCCAAGGGTGAGCTTGACCCACTTCGTGCTTGGGAACTTAATATGCGTACCCTCTTCAATGTTTTTGAAGTAGCTCGTGAAGTAAAGCTCGATAAAGTATTTTTTCCTAGTTCAATCGCCGCATTTGGCGATAGCGCTCCACAGTACGATACACCGCAAGCTACTTATTTGGACCCATCAACGGTGTATGGTATCAGTAAAGTAGCTGGCGAAAACTGGGCTGGTTATTATCATAAACGTTATGGTGTAGATATTCGCTCTTTGCGTTATCCTGGCGTAATTAGTTATCAATCAATGCCTGGTGGAGGCACTACAGATTATGCTGTCGAAATATTCCACGAAGCAGTTCAACATAAGCCATATACCTGCTTTTTGCATGAAGACACGCTTTTGCCGATGATTTATATGGACGATGCGATTCGTGCGACGCTCGAATTAATGGAAGCGCCAGTTGAAAATATTCGTGTTCGTAGTTCATATAATTTGGCTGGTGTAAGTTTTACTCCTGCGCAAGTAACTGCCGAAATAAAAAGGTATTATCCTGATTTTGAGGTACAATACCAACCAGATTTTAGACAAATGATTGCTGATTCATGGCCCAAAAGTGTGGATGATACTGCTGCTTATCAGGATTGGGGATGGAAACCACAATTCGACTTGGCACGTATGACACAGGTCATGATTGAAAAATTATCTGAAAAATACCAACAAAAACTCTTAATTACTCAATAATAACCAAGTATTATTTATGTACGGAAGTGTAAAAGAGGCTCTTCAACAAGAGTTAGATAGCATTAAAGAGGCTGGACTATACAAATCAGAGCGTATTATTGTGAGTCCTCAAGCTGCTAACATTCAAATCAATACAGGTAAGGAAGTACTCAATTTTTGTGCTAACAACTACCTAGGGCTATCGTCTCATCCAGAGGCGATTAAAGCGGCACATGAGGCAATTGATACTCATGGATTTGGTATGTCTTCGGTACGCTTTATTTGTGGAACACAAGATATTCACAAAGAATTAGAGCAAAAAACTGCTGAGTTTTTGGGTATGGAAGATTGTATTCTTTATGCCGCAGCATTTGATGCCAACGGAGGTGTATTTGAGCCATTATTGAACGAGCAAGATGCCATTATTTCTGATGAACTAAACCACGCTTCAATCATCGACGGTATTCGTTTGTGCAAAGCAAAACGCTTTAGATATAAACACAATAATATGGATGACCTAGAAGAGCAATTAAAAGCAGCTCAAGGATGTCGCCGTATTTTGGTGGTAACAGACGGTGTGTTTTCGATGGATGGTACAATCGCTCAGTTAGATAAAATCTGTGATTTGGTTGAGCAGTATGGTGCCATGATTATGATTGATGAATGTCACTCATCGGGCTTCATGGGTAAGACTGGTCGTGGTACACATGAATTTAAAAATGTAATGGGTCGTATCGATATCATTACTGGGACTTATGGTAAAGCCCTTGGTGGTGCATCAGGTGGATTTACGGCAGCTCGTAAAGAAATCGTAGAGATTTTACGCCAACGTTCTCGCCCATATTTGTTTTCAAATACGCTTGCTCCTGCTATTGTTGGTGCTTCTATCAAAGTATTAGAGGTATTAAGTAGTTCGACTGCATTGCGTGATAAATTAGAGGCTAATACAAAATATT
Organism: Flectobacillus longus; assembly: GCF_030056705.1. Classification (GTDB taxonomy): domain Bacteria; phylum Bacteroidota; class Bacteroidia; order Cytophagales; family Spirosomataceae; genus Flectobacillus; species Flectobacillus longus. The sequence goes on along the minus strand of NZ_JASHIC010000004.1, from coordinate 9,415 downwards.
TTCGCCAAGCTATGACCCAAGCAGGCTTTGATATTTTGCCAGGCGAGCACCCGATTGTACCGATTATGTTGTACGAAGCCAAACTTGCGCAAGAATTTGCTGCACGTTTATTAGAAGAAGGTATCTATGTGATAGGGTTCTTTTATCCAGTTGTGCCACAAGGAAAAGCACGTATTCGTGTACAAATTTCGGCAGGCCATGATATGGAACATCTTGAAAAAGCAGTGGCAGCTTTTACCAAGGTAGGTAAGGAGCTTGGAGTTTTGAAGGCTTGATAAGGCGTTTGTGATTATTTTATAAAAAATAGTAAAAAACATTTAGTGATTTGACATGAATCACAAGTGTTTACATAGTTTTAATAAGAGGCATTTATTAACTTTGTGTCTCATAAACAACAATTTATTATTTATTCGGGATAGGTAGTAAAAAATCCCCCTTGCCATTTGGTAAGGGGGATTTTTGTTACATTTTCATTTTCTCAATTTCTCTAATAACATTAACAATCCCTTTTAGAGGAATTTTGACCCAGTCGGGTCGGTAACTAATTTCATAACCTAATTCATAAACTGCTTTTTCTAGCAAATAAATCAGGAGTAAAAAGTTAATTTCATTATTGTTTTTAAATAGCGGATGCGGATGTCCAAAAGTTTCTAGATATTTTTCTAGATAAGTTTGCATAATTAAACGATACCAGCGATCGGCAGCCGTTTGTACTCTAAAAGCATCCATATCTGCTGTTTCCTGAGTATTGAGCATCTTTGCCGAAATGGCATAATGATAACTACGAATCATACCTGCTACATCCTTGAGTGGCGAGTGCATGATTTTCCTATCAGTGATAGAACTTTCGGGTTCGCCCTCAAAGTCGATAATAATATAGTCATTGGCAGTAGCCAAGACTTGTCCTAAGTGATAATCTCCATGAATACGAATCCGAAGAGAATCCAAATCCTTGGTTAGAATTTGGTCAGCAAATTCATCAATTAATTCTTTTGCCTCCATAAAATCCCAAGCCAATTTGCGGGTAACAGGATCTGTAATACTGGTATATTTTTCTATCAATAGATTATATCGACGATCCAATAAATCACATAAGCGTTTATGGATAAATTGGCGATAAGTATCATCAAACTTTTGGGTAGCAAACATCTGATCAGCATCTGGCGCATATAAGGCTAAGTGCATTTCGGCGGTACGTTGTGCCAATAATTCTACCTGATTAAAAACATCTTCTTTAATGGCAAAAGTTTTATCCACAAAAGCAGATACAAAAGCACTGAGTTGATTACCTGTCATTTCCCAAGTATCGGCCTGATTGTCTACCATTCGTTGCATCATGCCTAGGGTAATTTCGCTTTCACCCTCTTGTTGCCACGTGATGCTACCAGCAAAGGCTGGAATAAAAGCAAAGTCAGAATGCTCAGTCAAAAACTCGATCATTTCTACTTCAGGATTTGTCTCCTTAAATAGTTTTCGATAAAGTTTGAGAAAATATTTTTCTCCAAAAACCATCGCCGAATTAGAAGAAGATAAGGTTAGGGCCTTTGAAGTAATAGGAGCGTTGATATCTTCGCCCGACAACCCTTTTCCACGAACAAAATCCACCTTCCCTTCTTGTTGATAGATAGATTCGGCATGAGAGATTTGATAAAAAAGTGCTTGTTGAAAACGTTCATCATACAAGGCATCAATCACAAAACCACGTTTTTCGTTGATATATGCCAAGCTAATAATGCCCACAGGAGCAATAGCCTTTGATTGTGAGGCTTCGATAAATGATACAGGAAGTAAATAACGCTCAATCTCCAGATTGTCATAACCTACTTCTACAATGCAAAGCAAAGCAATAGAGTCTTTGATAGGAATTTCGAGTGCTGAAGCAATTTTAAAATACTGCTGAATTCGAGCTTTACCTGCAAACCATCGACAGCTATTCATATAAGAGGGGAGAATTTCGGTCTCGAATTTTGAAAATAGCGCCTTGTCATTTTTGATATCCTCCCAAGCCTTTAAAGAGCTGAGATTTGCCGAGGTGATTTCATTCATAGTTACTTGTTTACAAAAATGGTATTTTAATGGCTTAAATTTAGAATATATTTAGGTGAAAAAAAAGCATTATCATTAGTCCAACATAGCGATTTAAGAATAGAAAAATACTAATTGTTGTGAAACCTAAAGCTATTTTTCGAGAGATAAAAAATGTTTGGGTTGGGATACAAAAAGTAACTCAGCAAAAAAAGAAATAGATAATTTGTGATTTATGGCTAGATATAAAAATGAAACCTAAAGTTTTTTGAAAAATAATTATTTCATAATCAGTCTATTATGAAATAGTTTTACATTTTTTGTGAAAAACATTTGGAGTGAATGACTTAAAGCCGTAATTTTGCACCACGAAAAACGACAAGGAAACACATTCCAAGCGTTTTTAACCTCATTAGGTCCGTTCGTCTAGGGGTTAGGACACGTCCCTTTCACGGATGAAACACGGGTTCGATTCCCGTACGGACTACAAATATTAACAAGAAGGCGTTAATATTTTATTAGTATTTTTTAGTTTAAGTTAGTCATTAGGTCCGTTCGTCTAGGGGTTAGGACACGTCCCTTTCACGGATGAAACACGGGTTCGATTCCCGTACGGACTACAAGTAAGTATTTCTTATATCAAAATTACCAAATTAGTACCTTTCGTAAAAGAGGGGTACTTTTTTTTTGAGTATACACCTAAGTATTCTGATAAATAGATGATTAAATGGAGCATAATTCATGTTTTAGGACATGATTTTTTTCTATTCTCCATTATGCACTTATTTATTCTCCAGCGACCCCCTCCATTCTCCAAATTTGTTTTTTCATGTGTTTTCATGAATTATGCTGTCTATGTCTCATCACTCTAAATTTTTCAGTGAGACAAATACATCTAAAACATGAATCTACACTATAACTTTCTAGTTATGGAAATTCGCTTTTGCGAAGACGGCAAACAGCCAAATTCAAAAGGATTGGTTAACCTAAAAGTGGGGATTGCACTTGAAGGCTATAAAACACAATGGACTGCATCTGGAATTCAGGTGCCCAGTAATACCTTTGATACCCATTTTCAGGTATGCACCAGTAAAAATGCACAAATAGATAAATCTAGTCTTGAGTTTTACAACAATCGCTTAATTAATCTTAGAAAGAAGTTTGAAGCTATAAAAATGAGCTTTGAATATGAGAGAATAGCCTATTCTCCAGATGATATTATTCGACAGTTCAGAAATCCAGTACTTAAACCGATTACCTTTTTAGCTCTAATTGAAAAGACTCTCGCTGAATACACAATTCATTTAACCCACAATACAATCAAAAGTCATAAATCAACTGCTGAGAATGTTAAGGAGTATATTACATACTCTAATCAATCAACTATTCTCGCCAGTCAGGTAAATACAGATTTTCTAAGAAAACTTGAAATTTATTTCAAAACTATCCATGTGCCTAAATCGCATTCACATGGATCAAAAATGAAATCCACCTCCATCAAAAAAATAATCACATTTATAAAAAAGATCATAAGTTTTGGAGTAGAAACAGAAGTTCTTAATGCTAAGGCGCTTAAGTACAAGGTTAATACCAACGACGTTTCTCAGGATTACTCGCACCTTACTCAAGAAGAGGTACAATCACTTGAAAAGCTTTCTCCCTTTGTTTCTAAAAAATATCAAAAGGTAATTGATAGCTTTCTTTGGATGTGCTATACTGACCAGAGCCATGTAGATACAAGTGGTTTGAGTGAGGCACAGATTCAAAAGTTAGACAGTGATTTAAGCGACTTAACAATGTTGGGAGGGAAGAGGTCAAAGACTAAGATTGACTATTCCGTAGTAGTTAATGACAAAGCTCTGATTTTAATCGAAAAATATGGCAGTATTGAGAATGTACCTGTTCTACATTTAACGACTATAAACGAGGAACTCAAGATTGTAGGTAAATTATTGGGGTTCAAGATAAGCCTATCGACCAAAATTGCAAGAAGGACTTTTGGTCAGTATTGGTATAAGAAAACAGACATAGCAGATAAGTTCGTATCCAGAATGTTGGGACATAACAAAGCTGATACTAAAAAGTATTATGTAAACCTAGACATGGAGGATGTTGCCCATACTGTAAAAACTGCGAAAGTGCTTAATTAATTTGGATTATATCAATTACTTTTGCTATCTAAAATTCAAACACCGTTATAAATGAAAAAATTAATGTATCTACTACCATTACTATATTTAACCCCCTATTGCATCTCAGATACGTGAAAGCTCTATACTATTTCACATTACAAATTATTATTAAACGTTCATTCCTAATTTTATTCAAAATGAGATTTTTTAGCCTATTAATTAGTGCGGTACTATTGTTCACATCATGTTCAAACGAAGAACCTGTAATTGCAGACTTTGAGTTTGTTGAAAAAGAAAAAGGTTTAGTTCTATTTACCAATAAATCTTCAGGAGCCGAGACCTATGAATAGGATTTCGGCAATGGGCAACGGTCAAGCGAAAAGAACCCAAGTTTTCAGTATGATACGAATAAGTAGTATGTTGTCAATTTAACTGCCAAAGGCGCTGGAGGTCAGAATACAAAGCCTAAGTCTATCAAAATATCATCGATACCAGCTCCTGTGATGATTAGTTTTGATTATGTCGAAAAGGATAATGGTTTTGTAACTTTTACAAACAAATCAATTTGATGACAATAAGGAGTTTTCTGTAAAACTTACTGGAAAGGGTGCTGGAGGGACTGCCAGTGACACCAAAACAATTAAGGTATCAAAGGTTATAGAACCAAGTGACTTGCTAATTGGTAGCTACTCTGGAAGTCTTAATTTTACTTGCTGTTATCTATCCACGGTTAACTCACGATCTGCAAAGCTTAAAGTTGTTAAAGTAGATAAGAATACAGTTAGTGCAGAACTTATACAGTATGAAACTTATTTTAATGGTAGGTACTACATATGCCTGAATTAAATTACCTGTTACGATATAACGAATGCTTCTATTTTTTGAGTTATTCGATATAGCCGTCTCCCATTTAGGTAAAAGCTCTCTTACGAAAGAGTAATTTTGAGGCATTTTTTGCGAAGTTCCTTTGATAGAAAAAATCCTTTCCGAATTACTTCCTGAGATGGACGGGAATGAGAGTAATCTTCTTGAGGAAGCTATTGCAATACGAAGCCCTATATTGGATGGCGAAAAAGGTTTATCTTTTGTTGGATTAATTCTGAATTCTAAGCAGGTGGCTAATACTCTAGTTACGCTTCCATTTTCGTAATTATTTTCTGGAAATAGTAGAGGCATTCCAACTTGGAAGAAACTTACAATTTCTTTAACGTAAGATAATTCATTTGCCGATTTTCTTTTACAATCATTGATGGATGACTCCTCAGACTCTTCTAGCTCAACTAACCTTCCCTGAACATAGGACTCTAAAGCAGCAGGAAGTCCTTTTTCTGCTTTTTCTTGAGCTTCTTGAATGATTTGGTTTTCTCTATCCTCAAGGTCTTTTTTCGTGACATTCTTGCTGATAAGCTTCAAAAAGACATAGACTCCCAACAGTGAACCTAAACCAATTGCAATCACCAGAATACAAAAGGCAAAAAAGTAGAATCCAAAGTTTTTCATAAATCAATTATTTGGTCTTGTAACAGAAGGTATTCGTTCCCACTTTCATCCGTGGCTAGAAAGTATCCATTGTCCTCTTTGAAACTTAGGTTTTCGTTTGGTAGAAGTATCCTATAAGCCAAGTTCATTTTATTGGGAAATGTCCTTTCTTTATTTTCTAAAGTGACCTCTTTTTGAGCTTGTATGTACAAATCACGTGGGTAAATATCATCTGAAAACTTCTGTTCATTAGACTGCTTGACAATTGCTCTTGGGAAATACTGCCAAAACGAGGGTGGTACGTACTTGTATTGATGATAGATAAGAAACACATCATTACAATTGATTCTATTGTACGCCAAGAGGTCAATATACTGCGGAAAATTTCTTACGTTCCCAGTTATACGAGAGCCCACATCGTCTAGTATGGTGATGGCATTCTTCAAGGTAAGAGCCTCCTGACAAAAGTCCTGAACCCTGTTACCTCTATCTCTTACCACTGCCCAGCAGTAATAATCCTCCTTACTAGCACCATAGCTTTGAATTTCATCGACTGTAATGACCTTGTAATTTGGGAGTACAAAGTTGGGGTTGATGAAACCAATCGCTTTTTTAATACCTGCGGGCTCAAAAGACTCATGCCACATAGGGTCAAAAATCAATACCTTTTTGATAAGTTTCTTCTGCATGGCCATTGCTTGAATGATATAGGCAAGCTGAAGCACTGTTGTGGTCTTAGCTGTTTTTTGAGCACCCACAACAAGCCAGTTAAAGGCTTGTTGCTCAGCATTAGGAGGACTATTGGACAAAGCTTCTTGAATGCGCTTGTACAAATGATAATCCATAGAGGGGGACTCCGCACAACGCTCCCATCATTTTTTACGAGAGAAACACTTTTTATGGAGAGGAAATAGTGATATTGGAGAGGGTGTTTAGTGCGAAGCTGGGGTGAGGTTATATAGTAGAGTGGTTTAGAAGTTAGTTTTTTGCGTGAATTTTAACTTTTAAACCTTACTATTTTGGGAGAACCTTACAGAGTTACTTTTAGACGATTAAATAATAAAACGTGAAAAAGTCAAATAAATTTAAAAAATGCAATTTTTTCTTTAAAAATGGCATGATTATTGGTTAGTTAGTATGGTATATAACCATATATTATATTAATTACTATTCCTTGCTTTCAGAATGTTTGAATTGTATCATTGGTAATGTTGCATTTTATTTTAATGATTTTTTAAATGTTAAAATTAAGATGAAAACTCAAATTAACATTTCTTGGAAAGTCGCTCCTCTCAATTCAAGTTCCAATAGATAATATTTGTGGAATACCTATCTAATAAATTATGCTATCAAAACACCAATTTCATAAAAATTGTGTTTATCAAATTATATTAAACCTATAACAAAAACTCAAATAAAATAATATTTACATACGTAAAACTCCTTTACCATGAATTTGATTAATGAGAGTATCATCTCTTCCCTAGTCTGAAAACATCATTTGGAAGTACGATATTTTCGTTTCTGAAATTTCTGTTTTAGAAATGATGACTAATTGTGATTGATAGAAAATTTGACAAAATATATGAAAGGTTAATCCAAGAAATGCCACTTGACTTTTGCTTTATTAGAAGTTCGAATTAAGTGAATGTGCTGAGTGAATACTTTCTATCAAATCAAATGTGTGATTTTTATAACTAAGATATAATTCCGCTAATTTTTAAAGAGTAAGTATATTTCGCCTTAATATGAAAATAATACAGAGAAGTCAGCAACGTGCTAAAATCATGATTGTTGAAGATGAATTAATGTGCTCTAAGTATATTAATTCAGTAATAACCGCTGAAAATTTTGAAAATATTGGTACAGCCCAAACCTTAAGGGACGTTGAGATTCTTTTTGACCTCCATCAGCCAGACTTAATAATTTCAGCTATATGTTTAGCTGATAATACTATTTTTGAAATAATACTTCAAGATAAATATCTTAAAGTACCAATTCTTTTTATCACTGGGATATTAGAAGATGATAATATAAGTAAATGTAGTAAACATCAGAAAAGTATTCTTCTTTCAAAGCCATTACACAAGTATAGTTTGTTGTCTTCCATACAACTATTGCTGAATGTATTTCCACCCGAACATCAACATTACATAGAAGTTATTCATAGTAATCATCAGGTAATAAAAATTATGATTAATGAAATTCTTTTTGTTGAGGCTGAAGGTAACTATACTTCAATTCATACAGTAAATAATAAGGTTTATACTAGAAAAATCACACTTAAAACTGTCCAGAAAGAATTGAGTAATACATTCATTCAAATAAATAAGTCGCATATAGTAAATACTTCTTTTATCAAAAGACTTGAATTAGGTAAAGGGAATTTATTTCTTATTAATCAAAAAGTAATTAAAATAGGTAGAAAATATCGTAAACAGCTCGATCAGTTTATTCTTAGAGAGTCATGATTATTAATTCGGGTATATCGAAAACCTCATCATTTGTAGGAATTATTTATGGATTGAAATTTATTACTTCTTGTTGATTATATCATTACCTAATAAAATAACTCTTCAATTAGTTACAAGTGATTAATTGAAGAGTTATTTTTAATTAATACATATACGTAATATGATCAGTGTATAGCCAAGATTTATACACTAACTATATTACGTATATACATTGCAGTTTGTCACCAATTATATGTATTTTATCACCATTTTACATATATATGTCTTCCATAGTTTTGTTTCTTATTGGGTACTTTTAAGTGAAAACATAGATACCATTATTCTCTCATACTTGGCATTTTAACTCTTCACTATTGCATTTTGTCACCATTGAATGCTTGTTATCATCTTTTTTGAGACCAATGGTGGGTTGTCTCAGTATTAATAGTGTGATTACCAAAGCCACATATTAAAGCTATGCAAAAAGAAAATAAAGGTATATATCTCGTAAAAACGTTGATTATTACAAGTAGTGACACTGAGTTTCTTCACATAAAATCATTCTTAAGTGATGAGAAATTTGAAGCTTTAAACATAGTATCAGATGTATACAAATTAAATACATACAAAAATGAAGCATTACCAGATTTAATCATTTGTGATTTTCAAATTTTAGACAAATCAATTATTGAAATATTATCAAATAATTTTTTTTTAGAGGTTCCTATTTTATTTATTTCAGGGGAAGCTGTTGAGGATAAGGTTTTTGAGCTTGTCAAAATGCATCCCAGAAATTTGTTTTTAATTAAACCTTTACATGAACTTACATTTAAAACTTCATTAAATCTACTATTGAATGCATATCCGCCTCGGAGTCGAAATTATGTAGAGGTTATCAATCGAAACCATCAAATATTAAAAATTCGCTATGAGGAAATTCTTTATATTAAAGCTGAAGGTAATTATACGTTTATTAATACCATAGATCGTAAGGTTTTTGCTAGAAAGAAGCCTCTTAAAATGCTTAAAGAAGAGTTAGGAAATACTTTTATTCAGATTAATAAGTCTCATATCATTAACATGACTTTTATCAAGCGTGTTGAACTGGGACGAGGTATTCTTTTGGTTGATGACAAAGAGGTTAAAATAGGGCGTGCATTTAGACGAAAATTAAACCAGTTTTTAAAAAAGCCCTAAAAATAACGAAGAAGTCATCTTGACTTTTGGTAGAATTGCTTAAAAATAAAAAAGGTTGTTGATATTTGTTTTGCGAACCATACCAAAGCAACCTTTTTATGTACTACGTACTCAGCAAAGATATAATAG
>NZ_JASHIC010000003.1 GCF_030056705.1 Flectobacillus longus | reverse complement strand
CTTTTCTCCAAAACAAGTAACCAACTTATCGTCAGTAACTTATCTCAAAAATTGTCGCTAAACCTCTTTCGATTTAACCGCTTCCCGTTGTTTGGGAGTGCAAAATTAGTAGCTTTATTCTTAACTTCCAAATGTTTTTGAAAATATTTTTTGAAATTTATTTTCGCAACTCTCAACTTCTTTTCTTCGCTACAATTCCTTTCCCGTCGTTTGGGAGTGCAAAATTCCCACTTTATTCCCAACCATCCAAATCTTTTTGACACTATTTTTAAAAGTTTTTTGTAAGTCGTTGATAACAAAACAAATAGAGCTCAAACTTTTTTACTACTAAAAGTCAAAGCATACAACCTATCAAACCATTTGGCAAATAAATTCTATGAATAGTTATAAAAAGACCTTCAACTTTTATTAGTTGAAGGTCTTTAACAATTATTATTTTTATTCGACAATCAAAAGATGGTTCTTTTTTCCTTTTCCTAGTAACAGATACTTGTTATTAAGAAGTGTAAAATCAATTGGATGATTTGGATCTGGAACTTTTGATTTGTTTACGCTTAAAGCATTCCCTTGAATAGCACGACGAGCTTCTCCTTTTGAAGCATATACCTCTCCATTGGTTACAGTTGATACTAAATCAGTAATATTAGTACAAGCTTCATAATCTCCACGTGCGATGATTGTTTGAGGCACTCCTGCAAATACAGAAAGAATATCCTGGTCACTCATTCCTTGTAAAGCATCGACAGTACCTTTTCCATAGAGGATTTCAGAAGCCTTTACTGCTATATTATATGCTTCCTCAGAGTGAACACGACAAGTCACGTCTTTTGCCAAAGCTTTTTGCATGATACGCAAGTGTGGTGCAGCAGCGTGTTCTTCTTCGATAGCAGTGATTTCCTCACGAGAAAGTAATGTAAATACTCTCAATAGACGGTGACTATCGGCATCGGCAGCATTTAACCAAAATTGGTAGAATTCGTAAGGACTTGTCATGCTTGCATCGAGCCAAACGTTTCCTGATTCTGATTTACCAAATTTGGTACCATCTGCTTTGGTCACAAGTGGCGTAGTTAAAGCAAAAGCTCTATTAAATTCTACTTCTTCAGAGCCGCCTTCTTTTCTACGAATGATTTCTGTACCTGTTGTTATATTACCCCATTGGTCAGAACCTCCCATTTGAAGACGAACACCATTGTTTTTATATAGCCAATAAAAATCGTAGCCTTGTAATAATTGGTAAGAGAACTCTGTAAATGAAATACCTGTTTCTAAACGTTTCTTTACGGAGTCTTTCGACATCATATAATTTACGCTAAGGTATTTTCCTGCTTCTCTTAAAAACTCAAGAAAAGAGAAATTCTTAAACCAATCATAGTTATTTACTAATTCGGCAGAGTTGTCGCCACAATCAAAATCTAAGAATTTAGATAATTGCTTGCGGATTCCCTCTTGGTTGAAACGCAAGGTTTCTTCAGATAGGAAAGAACGCTCAGCTGCTTTGAACGAAGGATCGCCAATCATACCTGTTGCACCGCCTACCAAGGCAATCGGCTTATGACCACAAAGCTGAAAGTGCTTTAACAACATGATTGTAGCAAGATTTCCAATATGTAAAGACGAGGCCGTTGGGTCGAAACCGATATAAGCTGTTGTCATTTCTTTATTGAGTTGTTCTTCTGTTCCTGGCATCATATCGTGGAGCATACCTCTCCAACGTAATTCTTCAATAAAATTCTTGTGCATTTTGAGCTTAATAATTATGAACAAACAGTTTGTTGACTATTTGTATATCTATAGATTCCAAATTTTTCGCAAAGTTAGACTTTATCCTCAACAAATCCTTGTGATTAATAAACTGAGTAAGATTAATATTAGGATAGATTATAATTAAAAATTAGCCTATAAATAAGCAGAAATACTCTGTACTTACTAAGCACTTATTGTTATTTATAAGCTTCATGAAATAAAAAAAAGACAATGTGAATCTAAGGTATTGACTTTTACGTATTTATGTCGTAATATTTAGTATTAAGGATAAAATATCAATCCTTAATACTCGTTAATTTTCTGATTTTCACCAAAACTATCAGTAACACCTCCGATGTCATGAAATAGTAATTTTTATGATATTTGACATAACCATGTAAATACTATGAGAACACTTTATGTAATTGTTTTAGCCATTTTGGCTTCGGGTGTTTTGTATTCCTTCAAAAGAAGGACTAGTAATGATGACCAGTTTAGACCTTGATTTGTATAAGTATTGGGCTTTAGGGTAGATTTATCTTAAAGCCTTTTTTTAATCTGTACACTCCATCATCAATAAATCTCCTGTTTTGTAGGAAATTTTTACAAATCCATCTTCTTCTACTTCATTACTAGAGCCTGTTCGATAACCTAAAGTGAGCGCTTCATCAAATAAGTTATACTTTAATCCTGAGGAATGTATGCCACTTACTACACCAATAGGAATCAAAGAAATAGGAGTTCCTTTGGTGTACCATTTCTCAAACTGATAAGGTAACAGATAGATTTTTGAATAATCATCAATCATGACAATTTTGAGCTGGTTTCGAAATCTAACAATATTAGTAATATTGGTCATGGTGTGATCGGCACGGCGACCTGTAGCCCAAACTACGTTAGCTGCTGGAAAACCACGAGAAATTAGATATTCGAAAGCTTTTTCTAAATCATGTTTTTCTTGATCAGGCGTATGGATAATTTCTATAGGATATTGCGCAGACTGAATGGCTTCAAGATCAAGTGCTCGGTCAAAATCCCCAAGTAATACATCCACTTTTATACCTAATTCGAGCACTCGATGAATAGCTGAATCTAGCACAACAATAAGTGGTGACCATTCTAAAAGCTGCCCAAGTAATTCTTGACTACAAGCTTCGCCGTTAGCAATGATTAAGGCTGGTTCTTGTTCGTCGCGTATAATATGATGAGATGACATAAATTCGAATGCGGATTTCGGATATTTGATTTCGGATGTATAATTATAACGCCTTAAGCCGTAAGCCATAGGCATTAGGCAAAAATATTTTCATTTTGTCATGAGGAATTAATATAGACTATTTCCTCTTGATAGCCTCCTCGTATTCTGCTGGAGTATTAATACTTTTTAGCATTTGTGAGTCAGGCGCATTAATCAGCTTTATGGGCTGCTGCGATAATACTCGCATAGCAGATTTACGTACTTGTTGATAGGCTTGCAGCAAGTCGGGATAAATACTTGGTTCGTAAATCGTAACGAGTGGTTCAGGAAAAAGCTCCTCTGGATTTTGAAAAGCTGTGGCTTTTTGAGATATATCTCTAGCTTCAATCAAATATTGAATCGTTTCTTGATTCACAAAAGGCATGTCACAAGCTACCACCAGCCAAGCTTGTTTGGGCTCATGCTGAAAAGCAGAAAGAATACCCACTAATGGACTATTTAATTCGTGAAACGCATCATATATATAAGGATAGTCACTTTGCTGATTAGTATTTAGTGAAACAAATACTTTTTCACAATATAAACTCAGCAACTCAAACAGATATTCTTCTTGTGTCTTGCCATGATATTGAATCAATCGTTTTTCACGACCCATACGAGAACTTTGTCCCCCCGAAAGTATCAATCCATTCATTAGGCTTTATAGTCACTTTTTCCTCCTGTTTTCGAGAGGAGCTTGGTTTCTTTAATCACTAAATCATGTGAAAATGCTTTACACATATCATATACAGTCAAAGCGGCAATGGTTGCGCCCGTGAGGGCTTCCATTTCGACGCCCGTTTTGGCAGTTAATGAGCACGTGCAATCAATGATTACCTCGTTGCCTTGTAATTCGATATTGAATTTACATGAATCCAATCCTAATGGATGACATAGAGGAATTAAATCTGAGGTCTTTTTGGCTCCCATTGTTCCAGCAATAATAGCTGTCTGAAAAACCGCCCCTTTTTTAGTTTGAATATCGCCATTGACAAATTGCGCCACAATTTCGGGCGTGAGTGCTATAATACTTCTGGCAGTTGCGGTACGTTTGGTAATAGTTTTGCCCGAAACATCTACCATAGAAGGGTTATGCTGAGTATCTAAATGTGAAAAGTCTTTATTTTCGGATTGTTCTTGTGCCATTGCTCTATGTTTTTTACAAAAATACGGTACGCCTCCTCAAAAGGTAAGGTAAATTGTAGAAATTTGTCTTTTCAAGTTTTATCATAAAAAGAAAAAAAGCTAAAAACGTTCTCAAAGTTATGATAACATCACAAGAGGCTTACCAGATTATTCAACAATATACATTTCCTCAGCAAAACGAAAAAGTAGCGTTACTGAGTTCAAAAGGCAGAATATTAGCCGAAAGCATTACGGCTGACCGAGACTTCCCTCCTTTCAATCGAGTAGCGATGGATGGTATCGCTTTTGCTTTTGAAGGTATTAATCCAGCAGCAATCTTGGTCGAGCAAATTCAATTTGCTGGTGAAACACAAAAACAGCTTCAAGATACACATGCTTGTATCGAAATTATGACAGGAGCCATTTTGCCTTCGGGTTGCGATACGGTGGTACGATATGAAGACGTGATTATAGAGGAAATCGAAGGAAAGAAAATAGCCAAAATCACCATTCCGTTTGAAGAAATTACTCTTGGGCAAAATGTACACCGACAAGGTTCTGATAAAATCGCAGGACAAATCTTATTGGAAGCAGGTATCAGAATTAGTCCAGCCGAAATTGCCGTAATGGCGTCGGTCGGTAAGCAAGAAGTACAGGTAGTAGCATCGCCGAAAGTAGCGGTAATTTCGACGGGAGACGAATTAGTGGATATTGCTGTAAAGCCAGAAAGTCATCAAATTCGTATGTCAAACTCCTATATGTTGGCAGCAGCGCTACAAACTTGGAATATCGAAGCTCAATTATTCCATTTGACTGATGACCCTGAAGTATTAACGGAAAAGCTCACTCAAATTTTAGAAGAGCATGATGTCATTTTGCTAAGTGGTGGCGTTTCGGCAGGAAAGAAAGATTATGTTCCTGAGATTTTAGCTCAATTAGGTGTAAAAAAATGTTTTCATAAAGTAGCCCAGAAACCAGGGAAGCCATTTTGGTTTGGCACAAAAGATGTAGAAAATAACGAAGGTAAAAAATTAGTTTTTGCCCTTCCTGGTAATCCTGTATCTACCTTCTTATGTTTTTGTAAATATGCTTTACCTGTGATTGCACAGCAAAAGCCCAAAGTAGAACAAGTGAGTTTGGCTAAAGAAGTGTTTTTCAAACCAGCGCTCACCTATTTTGCGCCTGCACAGGTATATTTTGATAATGGAAAAATGTTGGCAATTCCGTTTGAAGGCAGTGGTTCGGCAGATTTTGCTAACTTGACCAACTGTGATGGTTTTGTAGAACTCCCGTCTGAAAAAACTCATTTTGAGATAGGAGAAATAGTTAATTTCGTCCGATTTCGTTAATTTGAATTTTTCTTATAAGAGCAATAGGCTACTGCGCTTATTGCTCTTGTAGTTTTTGATATAACTTACTTCATTCAACCCAATTTTTTGATTATGAAACTGGTACTTCACACTTTTCAATTACCCCTAAAACACACATTTACGATTACTCACGAGTCGCGAGATATACAACCAACTTTGATTGTCGAACTACAAGATGGCGACTTTAGAGGTTTTGGAGAAGCAACAGAAACGCCATATTACGGCGTGACTATGGAAAAAATGACGGCTCAATTGGAATCAGTGAGAGACTTTGTTGAAAGCTATGATTTACAAGATCCCAAACAATTTTGGGAAGATGTATTTCCTTATTTAAAGGATGAACATCCATTTGCTTTATGTGCTTTGGATATTGCGGCCAATGATCTTTGGGCTAAGAAAAAGGGATTACCCCTATACAAAGCTTGGGGACTAGACCCTAGCAATAATCCTATTACGGATTATACCATAGGAATTGACACGTTGGAGAAAATGGTGGAAAAAATGCAAGAGGTACCCTTTCCACTCTATAAAATCAAATTAGGTACTAAGGAAGATATCAAGATTGTACAAGAGTTGCGCAAGCATACCGACGCCATATTCAGAGTCGATGCCAATACCGCTTGGAGTGTTGAAGAAACAATACAAAATGCTATTGCCTTGAAAGAATTAGGTGTTGAATTTATCGAACAACCAATGAAAGCTGATAACTGGGAAGGGATGAAAAAGGTATTTGCCGAATCAGTACTTCCGATTATTGCTGACGAAAGTTGTATTGTAGAAGAAGATGTGGCGAGATGTTATGGTTTTTTCCACGGTATCAATGTTAAGTTAATGAAATGTGGTGGTCTCACTCCTGCCCTTCGTATGATTGCTCATGCCAAAAAGTTGGGTTTGAAAGTGATGGTTGGCTGTATGACCGAATCGAATGTAGGTTGTTCGGCAATTGCACAACTGTTGCCATTATTGGATTATGTTGATATGGACGGTATTTTGTTGGTCGATGATCAAATTTCTACTGGAGTTATCATCGATTATGGTAAAGTGATTTATGCCGATGAAAATGGAACTGGCGCAAATCTAAAATGATGTTGATAACTGCTGTAGGCTTTAATGCTTTAGGCAATAGGCTAGTTAGAACAGTACAAAGGATTCCAAACTATTGCAGGTTTTGGATTTCTGATTTCGGAAATAAAGTATAATACCGCTATTTTTCACAAAATAAAGAAGTCTACACTTCCGAAATCCAACATCCGATATCCGAAAGAAATGGCTTTGTACACTCCTACGTTACTGTTCTAATTACCTTTTATAAAATTGACTTGTAAACACTCTCTTAATTACGTTTTATCCAAAGTAAAGTCATGATTTTTTATTCATCCAAAATACCTAACAATACACTCCAAACTATAGACCAAGATTACTATTGGTTTAGTGGTACGGCGTATTTGGGTATTGCACAGCATCCTACTTTCAAACGAAATCTGATTGAATCTTTGGTTCAGTGGGGAAGTTCGTGGGGAAGTTCAAGAAACAACAATGTTCGTCTTTCTATCTATGAAGAGGCAGAGCAAGCTTTAGCTCAGTTTTTTGGAGCGCCTGCAGCTTTGACTGTCGCTTCGGGTATGTCGGCAGGTCAGGTGACGGTATCGTACTATCAAAGTTTGGAATATCATGTTGAAATAGCTCCCAAAACACACCCTGCTCTTTGGCCTCATCATAAGCATTTGCCCATTGATTCTTACGAGGAATGGGCTAGTACGATTTCAGAGAATATTTCAAAAAATCTTGCTGAAAAAATTGTGATTTGTTCCGACTCGGTGGGCTCACCCTATGTCGAGGACTTTGATTTTAGTTGGATTAAAACTTTACCCAAAAACAAAGAAATCGTCGTTGTAATTGATGCATCACATAGCTTGGGAATTCAACATATTGCAGACTTTCTAGGCTTTGAGCCTGACTTTAACGACAATATCCATTTGATTGTGACAGGTTCGCTCAACAAAGCTATGGGTATGACTGGTGGTGTGATTTTGGGTAAACCCGAAATTATCAATCACCTCCGCCACACGCCTATGTTTGCCGGAGCTTCCCCAATGATGCCTGCTCTGTTAGATGCCTTTATGCTTAGTACAGGTTTGTATTATGAGCAAAAAGAAAAGCTTATTCATAACATCCAGTATTTTACAGAAAATCTTGAAGTAGCATACTTGGATTCGATTAAGAATTATCCTGCTTTTTGTACACGCCGTGAGGGTTTGCATGATTTTTTGAAAGACCGTGGAGTGATGACATCGTGTTTTCCCTACCCTACCGTTCATGATCAACCTGTGAGTCGTTTAGTGATTAGTGCTATGCACAATGAAGACGAACTTTTGTATCTAGCTCAATTGTGCAACCAATTTGCTAAAATATCAGGATAGGGATTTCAAAAGAAAACTGTATTATCGGGAAAAATTATAAAACCATAGTTAGCAGTGTACAAAAGATTAAAGATTGTGGCTATTGATAAATAACATAAGCTTAATCTTTTGTACACTTTAAAAAACATAACTAATTATTGCTTGCACTCTCAATTGATATTTGAACCATTTGAACAGATGAAAAGAAAACTTATACAATTCTTGACAATCTTGGCAATGTCAACACAGCTTTATGCTCAAAAAATAGATTTTCAGTTATTACCTGAGTTGATGAAGTCTCAACCAGAAAAATTTCAATTTATTCTTGATAATGCTGATAGACTTCGGGTTCAAATTGTCTACACCCAAATCGACAGAGATGTTTTAAATCGCCCAAGCTTCACGACTTATGGCTTTAGACTCAATCCTCAAGAGTACTTTTACCCAGCAAGTACCGTAAAATTGCCTGCTTGTGTACTGGCCCTGCAAAAAATAAACCAGCTTAATAAAAAAGGATTAACCAAAGATACCCCCATGTTTACAGGTGCAGAATACGAACGTCATACCCCTGTGATGGGCGATAGTACTTCTGCCAATGGAATGGCGTCGGTATCGCATTATGCCAAAAAAATCTTGATGGTATCGGATAATGATGCCTTTAATCGTCTGTATGAATTTATGGGTCAGGAAGGTTTTAATGATGGTTTACGAGCAAAAGGGCTAAAAGATACACGCATTGTACATCGTTTGGAAGTAGGTATGAGTGTGGAGCAAAACAAAAGAACAAACCCCATTAGCTTTAAAGACAATAATCAGGTGGTGTATGAGCAACCGATGATTACGGCTACCAAAGAATACTTCCCTGTAGAGCCTATCAAAATGGGCAAAGGATATGTCAAAGGAGATGCTACTATCTATGAGCCATTTGACTTTTCACAAAAGAATTTTTTCCCATTAATCGAACAACAACAATTGTTGCGTGCGATTATTTTCCCTAATGCTGTTCCCAAAGAACAACGCTTTGATTTGACGACTGAAGACTATCAGTTTTTGCACAAGTATATGTCTCAGATGCCTACAGAAAGCAAGTATCCTGCGTACAGTCTTCCAGATTATTGGCCAGCATACTGTAAGTTTTTGATGTATGGAGGGCAAAAAGATGCTACGATTAACCCAAATATTCGCATTTTCAACAAAGTGGGCGATGCTTATGGCTTTTTGTTGGACAATGCCTATATCGTTGATTTTGAAAAAGGAATCGAGTTTATGTTGTCAGCAGTGATTTTGTGCAATGAAGACCAAATTTTTAATGACAGCAAATACGACTATGATACCATTGGCTTTCCTTTTATGAAAAATTTAGGTGAGTTGGTGTATCAATATGAAGCAAATAGACCTAAAAAACATCTTCCTAACTTGAGCAAGTTTAAGTTTCAATACGATAAATAAACCACTGCTCGGCATAGTTTTTGCGGGTTGAAGAGGGCGTCTTAAACCCCAATTTTTGATATGAAGCTAATTTTAATACTATTTTCTTGGGTTGTGCTGTTAGGCTCAACGTGGTTGAACCCAGGGAAAAATAACAATGCAAAACGTACTAAGGCAGATTCATCTATTACACAAGTTATCGACCAATTCAATCATCGCTTTGCTCCTGATAAAAGAACTGCTATTTTTCAAATAGATGCCTACCGTCAAAAAAATCAATTAATATTGACGGGCAAAACCAATCTTATTGGTGCAAAAAGCTTCCTTCTTGAAAGGCTTAAAAATGAAAAACTCGAAATCGTTGACCAAATTCGTACGCTTCCTGCTGTAGAGCTAGGTGAGAAAGTATGGGGTTTGGTAGAAGTTTCAGTTTGTAATCTTAGATACAGTCCGCGTCATTCGGGCGAAATGGCTTCGCAAGCTTTAATGGGTACTCCAGTACGTATTTTGGATAGAGAGGATAATGGTTGGCTTTTGGTACAAACACCCGATCATTATATCGCATGGGTTGACCGTGGCGCTATTACTGGTATTACAACTGAGCAGTTGAATACTTGGAAAGAAAAAAGTAAAGTAATTTATACAAACTCATTTGGTACTATTTACAGTGAATCAAATAGTAATTCCTTACCAGTTTCAGATGTTGTCGCAGGTTGCGTAATGGAACTAAAAGCTGAGAGAAATGGCTATTTTGAAGTGATTTTACCCGATAATCGATTGGGATACGTATCAGCTAAAGAAGCCGATATCGTAAAACATTGGATAAGTACTACCTCCGCTACAGAAGAGGCATTAGTCAATACATCTAAACGATTAATGGGCGTACCATATCTATGGGGTGGCACTTCATTTAAGGGTGTAGATTGCAGTGGATTCACTAAAACGGTTTATTTTTTGAATGGCATCCTATTACCGCGTGATGCTTCGCAGCAAGTAATGGTAGGAGAAACGATTGATAAATCTGGGGTTTGGAGCAATTTGAAAGAAGGAGATTTATTATTCTTTGGAGAAAAAAGAGAAGATGGTTCCGAACGCGTAGTGCATGTAGGCATGTGGATTGGGAATAATCAGTTTATCCATGCTTCTGATAAAGTACGTATTGGAAGTGTCAGTACCTCAGCACCAAATTTTGATGAATACAATGTCAAAAGATATTTGAGAGCCAAACGTATTCTAAAAACAGGAAGTGTGGTAAAGCTCAAAACAGATAGTGTTTATCCACAGTAAATTTAGTGAGTGGTGATTGAGTAAATGAGTGATTATTATTCAACCTATATTTTCACCTGTAGAGACGCAGTAACTCTCGTCTAAAAAGAGATATTCAGCATTTTAAATATCAAAAAAGCGGTCGAAAAGTAATTTTCGACCGCTTTTTTGATGAGTAGTTGACTAATAATGCTCATTCCACATATTGGAACGACATATAATTAATTTCCTCCGAAAGCTCCTTTAATTTTTGACCACAAGCCCGAAGCAGCTTCTTTAGCTTCTTCAACTTTTTCAGCGGCAGCTTCTTGAATATCTTCTAGCTTTTCTTCAGCTTGAGCTTTTAGCTCTTCCGCTTTTTCGCCTAAGTCACCTCCAACTAATTCTTCGATTTTATCTTCTACAGCATCTATTTTTTCTGAAACTACAGCTGATACTTCTTCAATTTTTTGGTCTGCTACATCTGCAAGTTCCTCTAGTTTTGCACCAGCTTCAGCTGCTAATTCTTCCGCTTTTGCTTTTACATCTACTCCTGTAACCTCTTTGATTTTCTCACCTGCTGTTGCAGCCAAGTCCTCAATTTTGTCTACAGCTGCATTTTTCAATTCTTCAATTTGTCCTTTTGGAGTAGGTTCAGTTTGATTATTTTCCATGAGTGATTTGTGTTTGGGTAATAAGTTGAAGTTATTTTTAATCAATTTACAATTTATCTATTGATAAATCAAGCACTTATGTTACGCAAAAATCAAATAAATGTCACAAAAAAGTGAACAGTGGTGAAGAGGGAACAGGCACAAAGGCATAGAGGGACAAAGTGAAATTATTCAAACTCTCCACTTTGTCCCTCTGTACCTTTGTGCCTCAATTTACACTTTGTGCCTATGTGCCTTTGCCACTCTGTGCCTTTTCTCTAAACAGTTTTCTTATTTTTAAACGAATACCAAAGTACTCCTAATCCAAACAAAATAGCTGGAATACTTAGCCATTGTCCCATATTAAGGCTCATACCATCTTCGAAGCTTACTTGATTTTCTTTGATAAATTCATAGAAGAAACGAAGAATAAACAAGACTACCATGAATACACCTGTCATTAAGCCTTCTTGTGTTTTTTCTTTTTTCTTATTCCAAATCATAAAAAGAATCACAAACAAGACAATACAAGAAAGTGCTTCATATAATTGTGCTGGGTGACGAGGCACTACTGCAAAATAGTCGTGATTGAGCGATGGGTCATTATAAAATTTGAATGCCCAAGGTACATCTGTCTCCTTTCCAACAATCTCTGAATTCATCAAATTACCGATACGAATACAAGCTCCACCCAATGCAACTGTAGGTACAACGCGGTCGGTTACATACAAATAGCTAATGTCTTTGTGCTTGCGAACATACAAGTAAAAGGCTAAAAATAAGCCTATGGCAGCCCCATGACTAGCCAAACCTGCATAAGGTGGGCGAATCATTGACCAGAAAAAATAACTGGGGTTACTCAATAAAGTTGGATATTCATAAAAGAAATAATGTCCCATTCGAGCGCCAAGCACAGTGGCAATCATAGCATAAAGCAATAACTCATCGGCTTGTTCGAGTGGACGACCTTCTTTTTTGAAAAAATATGAAATAACTTGATAGCCTAACAAAAAAGCTGTGGCAAACATTACCCCATACCAACGCACAGGTAAGCCACCTATTAAAGGTAAAGATTCGGGAAATGTGAAAATATCAGAACTTGTGAACCAATCTATATATGCTAACATTCGGTTTATTGGATTATTGTTTAAATGGAATTCGATGTGTATCTGAAACCCAAATTTAAAAATTTTCTAAGAAATAAGTATTCAGACCAGTATTAAATACTCAAGAAGGCTTCTAGACCACCTGTAAGATTACGCACTCCTTCAAAGCCTCTTTTTCTGAGAATTGTAGCGGCTACTTTACTTTGAAGACCTGTGTAACAAATGATGACAAATTCTTGACTTTTCAGGAATTCTAACTCATCAAGTATTTCTAGTAAGTCATCAAAGGGTAAATGCAATCCTCCCAAATCAAAATCTAGAACCTCTGCTTCGGTACGAATATCTACGATTTGAAGCTCGGTAAGTCGATTTTTAAATTCTTCTGCTGAAATATCAATCATGATAGTAGGGCTTTGGGCGGTCGGCTATTGGCATTCGGGTAAAATATTCACACTCAATAGCCTAATTAATGGTATTTTATTTCAAGAAAAGTAAAATGGTTCAGACCTTCGCCCGAACCATTTTACTTTCATGTTTTACAAGAAATTAGTCTAAATCGTTGTAAGCCAAAATTCCGCCTAACACGTTTCTAACATTAGTAAATCCTTGTGACTCTAAAAATGCTTTTGCACGTGCTGAGCGAGCACCTGAACGACAATGAACCACTACTTCTTGTCCTTTCCAGCCATCGATTTCTTCTAAACGGTCTGGTAATTCGCCTAGTGGAATCAACAATGCGCCCAAGTTATCTTCTTCGTATTCGTATTCTTCTCTTACATCAAGAAAGTTGAATTCTTCGCCAGCATCTAGGCGTTGTTTTAATTCTTCTACTGTAATATCCATGTTTTATTCTGTTTACTTCGTTGAGATCACAATTTAACGAACGATACTGATTTTGCGAACAAATGTATTACGTTCGTCTGAGAGTAACAATAAATATATGCCTGAATTAAGATTTTCGACTGAAACTCTACTTTCAGAAACTCTTTGCTTCAAAATACTTTGTCCCTGAAAATCGACAAGTTCGACATTGCGTAAAGTTGGGTCATTCCACGAAACATAATCCTTTGCAGGATTGGGAAATACCACTAATTGTTGATCTTGAATATCTTTTTCTGTTCCTAAAATAACGTCCTTCACTGTCCCTCCCATAATTGGGCGCATCATCAAGGCGCCATTAGCAGCTTTAAAATCGGCATTATTGGTTTGGGTGGCAAGATTTACCCATTGCGTACCCAAATTATAAAAGTATTTTGAAGAAAACGGTGAAGAGTTTTTATCTAAGCCAATAATCAACGGTTCGCCATCAGTGTATTGTAAAACACCAATATAAAAAGTGTCTTTTACAGCCACTGGGTCAAAAGTGTATTCTATAAAACCATTTACAACTTTGCTATACGACACTTTACTATATAATGAACGAATCACATTCCCTGGTTTTCCTTTATCATTTTCCATAATCTGAATCGTAATAGCATTACCTTCAAGATTGGTCAACATGGGTAATAGATTAATGCGAACTCCCGAAACTACGTCATTGGAATTATTGGTGAACTGCGCTGCTATACGTCCAAATCCTTTACCTAAATATGCACCAGCCTCGGCTGTTCCGTCGTCATAAGCATAATAGTCCGAAAACTCCGTTGTTATGCGAATGGTATCGTTTTGTTTTCTATTGATAATAACACCATCATCGGTAGTTTTTAGCGCAAATGTGCTTTGTAAACTGTATTTGTCATTGCTCAGTTGGCTTAAGGTTGTAGCTAACTTTTGTGCAATTTTCACGCTGGATAAACCCGCTGGATTGGGGCTAATCACCACATTGGTCTGAGTAGCTTTTTGTAGCGTTGTGTTAGTCAGTAAATCTTTTACTGTAAAATCATAATCAAAAAAGTTGTTGACCGCCGTTTGGTTCAAATACACGACATCTGTACTCAAAGAATCATTGAGTTCCTGTGTTGGACGACGCATAAACTGTCTAACAGGCATAGCTCTATATCGTTTGAGCAGCGATGGCATATTTCGTCTTACCGCCAAATCTGCATAGTATTTATCGTTTTGATTACGCTTCGTATTCAAATAAACATAGTCAATATTCCAAATATCAAACTGTCCAGACTGGCGACCGAAACTCTGAAATCTAAACTGAAATTGGTTATGAAAATACAAATTGCGTGCTCGAATAGGAATCAATACTTGTTGAAAATTTGCGACTTCTTGATCTCCTTTCATCACCCAGACCGTTTGCCAAATACCGCCATTAGTTAAAAACTGTACCCGCAAAGAATCATTTGTATTAGGCTTGTCCCCCAAAGAACTATTTTGCCAAAAGAAACTCAAATATAGAGAATCGGCAGGCAAATAATTGGACAAATCAAATACTTGAGAAGTCAAGGTGTCGGTAGGTCCTTCAGCCAAACTATTGACAAAATTATAGGGATTACCATCAGCTTTGAGTCCATCAAAAGTAAGCATATTGATGGTAGGGTGATTCGTCGCATAATCATTGTTGACCAAAGTACCTCCCGAACTCAACCAATTATTGGTATTGAGTTTGAGTCCATACGAAAAATCGTCAAAGAATGGGAGCTTAGCTACGTTGGTGGCAGCTACTCTTGCCGCACTAGGTGTAACAGGAGTGCCAAGAGAAATAGTTTGTAGTTGAGCCAAAGTACGGAATTGAGCAATAAAAAAGAGTGGTAAAAAAATTAACCACCCTTTTTTACCCTTTCCGCAGAAAGGCTTCTTAGAACCTATAAAAGTGTAAGAAGAAATGTTTTTCATTTGAACTTTATTAAATACCCATTGGTAGGTTTATTCTCCAGACGGAGGGTTACCCGCTACCCAAAGGTCAATCATTTCGCCAGCTTTAATTTTGCCATCTTCGCAAGCAGGATTCTGACGAATCACTGTGCCTGCTGGTTCAGTAGAATCTGGATCATAAATAACGGTTCCTTTTTGTAAACCAGAACCAGAAATTATAATAATAGCTTCATCGAGCGGTTTGCCTATTAAACAAGGGATTTCTAACTCGACATTACCTGTGCCATTGCCCACGATGAGCGTAACCTTCGAACCTTTTGCAATTAACGTTCCTGCATCGATTTTCGTACCTTGATATTTTACTTCGAGTACCTCATTTTCACGAATATCGTTTTGGTATTCGAGTGAAGGTTTGAGCAAACCCGCAATCAACAACTGTTGTTCGGCACTTCGTACCGACATTTCGGTCAGTTTGGGAAGCTTAATCATTGGAGCCGTTTCAGTATTGATTGTCAAATAAATTTTTCGTCCTTGTTTTACCTTAGAGTTTTCGAGCGGATACTGAGAAAGTACCGTAAGCGGTTTTTTACCAGGTGTAAAAGTACTATCGGTCACTTCGTAGTCCAAGTTTCTTTCGTCCAATAAATCTTCGGCCTCCTCCATAGTCAAGCCTTTCAAGCTAGGCACAGTAATAGTTTCGCCGTGATTGGTACTCCAAGGAAGGTAAATAAAGAAAAATCCAAAAAATAAGACCATTAATAGGCATACAATAATGGCTGCGTGAGTATAGACGTCTTTTTTAGAATTAGTTGGAATTTTGATCATTTCGGTCTTCGTTATGGTATTTGGTGCAATTTACAAGATAAGTTTGTTTTTGGAAAATGCCTTTCACAAAATGCACCATTGGGTTGGGATATTTGAATGTAAGATGTTGAGAAAAGGTTATAAAAACAAGTCCTCGCTAGCGAACCAACGAGGACACATATACTATACAAAATATTAACTTCAGAAATGATAAATTATTATTTAAGGAGAGCTAACGTTCAATAGCTCCAGACTAGCCCCTCCTCTTATCTTCTCTTTAGCTGGGTTAGAAAGTTTTCGAAAACCTATCTCAAAGCAACCCTCTTCGGTATAAATATAGCTTTTATGATAGGTACAATAAGTAATAGGTAGTCCTAAATCATGAATCAGTTCATCTCGGTACTTATACCAAGCACGTTCAGTAATACCTAACTTTTGGGAAAGTTCTTTTGGAGTACCAGTGGCTTTCAGTTTGATAAGCCTATCCAAATAGCGAAGACGTTCACAGATTTTTAGAATCATAAGTGTATAGATATAAGAATGGTCAATAATGAGTTAAGAGAGTATTAATCTTTCGTTTGTGAATGTAATTACTCTTTTATCAAAAACAAAATATTTTATGGTTTTACTATACTTTATATATAAATTATGGCAAAATATTGAACATCTAGCTTAAATGGATAAATCTTACAAACGCGAAGAGGAAAAAGTGATATTAAATAATGAAAGCCCACTGAATTTTTAGTTCAGTAAGCTTTTATTACTTGCAATATTTAAAATACATAGAATATGCAAACTGCTCTTTTCCTTTTCCCTGCATTGATGGGACATTTAAACCCTACTATAAAATTAGCAAAACACTATGCTACCGAAGGCTTTTCTGTTTATTATGGTGGCACGCCAGAATTGGTAGGGTTCACCCAAAAACATGGATTTCAATTTCATGCGATGAATAGTATATCTTTTGCACTTGGGCTTGAAGACCTTTTACATGAAGATAAAAAGGAAAAATGGCTGGAAAGTTTGGTTGATAGACATACTAATAAACTTTACAATCACAGAAAAAAGGACATAGAAGATTTAATAAAAGTTATCAATCCTGATTTGATATTTTTGGATGAGTTCAATTATTCAGACTTTATTTTACTATATCCATTTCTCGAAAAAAGAAAACTGGTAATACTTCAAACAAAGTTTCCTATGTATTATCACCCGAATGTTCCACCTCTAAATACTTATGCATTTCCTAATAGCGATGCTGAAAAATTATGGAAAACGTATTTTAGAAAATACATATGGCGTTACTTCTTAAATGATTTAAAGTTTTTTGGGAAAGGTGATTTAAGCATCCTCAGACAGAAATTTAAAGAGCAAAAAATACCTCAAAAGTTTCAAATAAACACCCAAAAAGTTTTTAACCCTACCTTTAATAATGTAGAAGAATGGTTTTTGATACCTCAAGAGTTAGATTTCCCTGAACAACAATTATTACCTTGGCAAAAGTATGTTGGCCCAATGGTAATGACAGACCGACAAGAAAACTTAGAGGCTAATTATTTGAATTTTATCAAAAAGAAAGAGACTTATCAAAATAGTAAATTGTTGTATTGTTCATTAGGAACGGTGCTTAAATCGCATCTGACCCACAGAAAAGTAAATATCAATACATTTTTTAAAGCAATGATAGATATTGCTTTTGAGAACCCAAGCTTATATTTTGTGATTACCTTAGAAAAAAGTATGCGTTCGGGCTTGAAAACAAAATCTGAAAACATCATTTTTTTAGATTATGCTCCACAAATAGATATACTGAGCAAAGCTGATGTCTTTTTAACCCATGCAGGCCCAGGTTCTGTATTTGAATCTATCATTCAAGCAACACCGATGCTTCTGTTTCCATTGAATGATAAATGGGACCAAAACGGAACTGCTGCCCGTGTGGTATATCATGGTTTAGGAAAAAAGGCAGATTTAGCCGATAGCAAACAAAGTATTGAGCAAGCTATATTTGAGCTATTGAACAACAAAAGCTACCAACAAAAAGCACAAACGTTAAGTACATTATTACTGGAAAAATATAGCAACGAAAATTATTTAAAAGATTTTTTCTCCACTGAACTTTTAGTTCAGTAGCTTATCATAAGTTTGTCATATTCTTGCGATAGTGCTTGAATAGAACTATAAACATTTTATACAATGAAAAAAATTGAAATAAACAATTTAGAGTTAACCAATGGAGGTGGAAATGGGTGGGCATATTATGCTGCAAGTTGTGGTATAGCTGTTTCATTATTGGAAGCATCTTTTTTAGCTGGTCCTGCTGTATTTACGGCAACTGCAATGTTTACGTCAACATGTATGTTAATTTTGCCATTGTATGCGGCAAGTAAAAAGTAAAATTATTTATAATATTTATATCAAAATAACGATGAAAAAGCTATCACATAACAATATAGAAAATATTAATGGAGGAGGTGCAGCTTCAGCTTTTTGTGCAGGTTTAGCTGTTGGTCGTATAGGTATTGCCGCATTTAATGCTGCTGTTGCTGCTGGTGTAATATCCGCAACAGCTCTTGCAACAGGAGGAACAGCTGTAATAGCTATTGCGGCTGTATGTGCTGTTTATGGATTAGGAAATCAACTTAGTTGGTGGAATTAACAATGTTTTGGATAAAAAATATGAAAAAAATATTTTTATTTATTCTTTTTACAATTTTAGGTACTGTTGGATATTTAGGATACCAATGGGCTTTTGAGGATAATAAAGTTGTAATAATACCTTTTTGGATACTTTTTTTTATTGCTATTTTTATAGAAAGATATATTCTAAGACAAAAAAACGGGAGATGAAATACGTATAGAATAGAGGACTATTTTACAATTGGATACATAATAATTGCAATTCTTTAAACCTCTATTCTTATTTAAACAGTAATTCCTTTCTTAAGTATTTTGGATGTTATTTTATATACAAAGAAATAGCTAACTCAAATATTCCTTATTATGTTCTTTACAAAATGGATTTAAGTAGTAAAAATAATTTCTCTAATATAGATTGCGGAGTCATCTTAAAACAGTATTCGTATATTATGTTATTCAAGATTCTAAATATAATCGCATCAATATTCTCAATTATACTCGTTTTAATAATGTTTGGTTTCTTGAAGTTCTCAAAGGAAATTGTAATATTATTTATCATAATTTCTGCATTACCCTCATTTATTAACCTAATAAAATTGGGAAGAGAAAATAGTAGGAAGTAAAATATTTACAGTTAAGATATAAGTTTGAAATGCAGTACAATTATTATTTCCTGATAAAGCTATGATTTCTCTATATGCGATTAAAAATAGGTATCTATACATGGCTATAATTGCATATACATGGATACTAACATTTACCTTAAATCAATTTTTAGTTTCTAACACACTTTATTATAACTCATATTCTGAACAACTGACAATAGAAAGAATTGAAGGTATAATTGAGGAATCTCATAAATGGGCATGGTTAGGATACTTGCTAGTACCCGTTATTTATTATATAAAATTATCTCTCATCGCTCTTGTTCTACAAACAGGCTTCTTTTTCTTTGAGCGTAAAGTAAGCTTTTCAATTATTTTCAAAGCAGTAATGTTGGCAGAAATACCTTTTTTAATAGTTCCTGTTATAAAATTATTTTGGTTTTTGTTTATCCAAACGCACTATACTTTAAATGATTTACAATATTTCTTTCCTCTTTCAGCTTTACAATTATTTGATGCCCAAAAGCTTCCTTCTTGGCAAGTATATCCACTTCAGTTATTGAATGTGTTTGAGTTGATTTATTGGGTTCTTCTGGCTTATTGGCTCAAAAAACTACTTAATCTGTCTATCAATAAAAGTATGGAAGTTGTGGCTTCCAGTTATGGTACAGGGCTTTTGCTTTGGGTGGTTTTTATTACTTTTCTTAGCCTTAATCTAGCTCCATAAATTCCAATAAATATACTTATCAAATTGCTATACCTTATGAAAAAACTACTACTCTTTGGGATACTTTTATTGGTCTTGAATACTATTATCTACTTTGCCTATAGTTCATATCAGAAAATAGAAGAAAAAAGAATTTACGCACAACAAGTACGGCACTTACCCCAAATATCTACTTTTGAATGGATTGGTTCTAATCCTAAGCCAAACAAGTTTGCAACTATTATACTGTTTTTCCACCCAGAGTGTGAACATTGTCAATATGAAGCTCAAGCCATAACCGAAAATCAAAAAGAGTTCGAGCATGTAAATCTTTGGTGGATTTCTATCGCAGATAGTATTGTGATAGATACTTTTGCCCAAAAGTATCATCTAAAAAGCTTACCTAATACTTATTTAGCGCACTTGGATGCTACGAAAGTCGAAAAGGTATTTGGCTCTATTTCTATTCCTTATATTTTTATCTACGATGACAAGCATCACTTGCAAAAGGAATTTAAGGGTGAAACTAAGGTAGAAGCCCTTTTGAAATACCTTGATGCACAATAACAATAATCCTACACTATTATGCCTCGTTTACTTGTACTCATTTTTCTTATTCTGACTATTTGGTTCGCTCACTTCTTTCTTCCTCAATTATGAATACAAAAAAAGACAGTCATCAAAATATTAAAGGGTTTGTTTTACAACAAGGTGAATCCGATTGTGGGGTTGCTTGCCTATTATCAGTGATTCGCTATTATGGTGGAGACAGTACACTTGAAACTCTACGAGAGTCAAGCGGCACCAATATTCAAGGAACAAGCCTATTAGGATTACAACAATCTGCCAATAGTTTGAATCTGGAAGCTGAAGCGTTTGAAGTTGATGAGCTTAATGTTTTTAGAAAAGAGGCACGTTTCCCATGTATTCTCCATGTAGTAATTGATGAAAAGCTAGAGCACTATGTTGTTTGTTATGAAGCATCTGAAGATGGAAGTTTTATCATTGGAGACCCAGCCAAGGGTATTGAAATTTGGAACGAGTCAGAACTACTGACACGCTGGAGAACAAGGGCAGTATTAATACTAAACCCAACAGCAGCTTTTGAAAAAGTTTATTCAAGTAATCAGAAAAAGATTGTTTGGTTTAAAGAACTCATCAGAGAAGATATACCTATGTTGGCGATAGCAGCGGTTTTAGGGATTGCTATTGCAGTTTTAGGGATGACTACTGCTATTTTTAGTCAAAAATTATTGGATGAGATTATTCCTCAACATCAAACTCAGCGTTTATGGTTAGGCATGTGTCTACTAGCGTTCTTGTTAGTTGCTAGAGCTGGATTAAGTTATTTGAGAGGCTTTTTTTTACTTCGGCAAAGCCAGGATTTCAACAATCGTTTGATGGACGATTTCTACGGTAAATTACTCCACCTACAAAAGTCATTTTTTGATACTCGTAAAACAGGGGAAATTATAGCAAGGCTAAATGATACCCGTAGAATTCAGCAAGTAATTAGCTATTTAGTGGGCAATGTGGTAATTGATATTTTAGTATTATTAGTTTCGGCATTCTACATTTTCAACTATTCGATAAATGTAGGTTTACTTTCTCTTGTTAGCTTACCTCTGTATAGTTTTTTGGTTTGGAAATACAACCATAAAATCATCAAATATCAAAAAGAAGTAATGAGCCAGTATGCCTCTACAGAAAGCCATTTTGTGGATGCCATAACAGGTATTTCAGTGATTAAATCGGCCAATAAAGAGCGAATATTTACACAAATAGGGAAAGTTTATTACCAACTTTTTCAGCAGAAAATCTATGAACTAAGTACGCTGGGGAATAGATACGGACTATGGAGCGAATTACTAAATGCCCTCATTATTACAGCCATTTTGGCTATATCATCATTTGCGGTATTACATCAAGACATCAAAATTGGAGCAATGATGGCAATCATCTCTATTGTTTCGGGTATGATCGGAGCTGTTAGTCGATTAGCAACAACTAATATTCAACTTCAAGAAGCTAAAGTAGCATTTGAAAGAATGTTTGAATTTACAAATATCAAACCAGAACCTACTCATACATATCATCAAGATAATTATTCGCTACCAGATATAAATTCGTTGTCAATTAATAATTTATCTTTTAGATTCGTAGGACGTCCACAACTCTTGAAAAATGTATCTATCTCTGTTAGTAAAGGGCAAATAGTTGGGCTTTTAGGAGAAGTAGAATCAGGAAAAAGTATATTATTGCAGATTTTACAAAAATTTCAAAATTTTGAATCAGGAGATATTCTTATCAATAGCACTTTGTCAATTAAAGATATACCAGCCAGTATCTGGCGTGAACATATTGGCATTGTTCCACAAGATATTAAAATCTTTAATGGCACATTAATTGATAATATTTTGCTCGGAAATGTAATTGAAGAAGGACAAAAGGTTGTTGAATTCTGCCAGTCAGTCGGTATATCGGCATTTTTTGAAAATCTACCACAAGGTTATCTTAGCATTGTGGGCGAAGAAGGCATTAATCTTTCGGGAGGGCAAAAGCAGTTAGTTGCTCTTGCTAGAGCATTATATCGTAGACCAAAAGTTTTATTGCTTGATGAAGCTACTTCTGCCATGGATAGTAAAACGGAAAAGTTTGTAGTAGAACTCCTTGAGAAATTAAGTGCAAATATGTGTATAATTTTAGTTACGCATCGTTATAACTTAATGGACAAGATAGACCATATCTACCATTTAGAAAATGGCGTAACCTCACAATCGGAATTATATATATCTTAATTTTGAAAAACCATGAAATTCAAATTCCCAACTACCCTATTATGGTTCGTAATCGCCTTCTATATATCATCAAGTTCCGAGGCTACTTTTTCATTCCAAAAGCTTTCACCGTTCACGAGCTTATCTAAAACACTTTGGTTTATAGGAGGATTTATGACTGGAATACTAACGGTATATCTTTTTCGAGAGACTGATAGAAAGTGATACGTTAATCGTATATCT
This sequence comes from Flectobacillus longus, assembly GCF_030056705.1. Taxonomy (GTDB): domain Bacteria; phylum Bacteroidota; class Bacteroidia; order Cytophagales; family Spirosomataceae; genus Flectobacillus; species Flectobacillus longus. Next base: position 39,767 of record NZ_JASHIC010000003.1, on the reverse strand, counting down.
GTTAGCTGAGGAAACTTTATGGACACAACTTGCACCTTTAACTATTCACTAAATGAAAGCAAATCGAAGAAAATTGATGATTTTGATAGAAGTCCTATCAATGGCAGTTGGTGGAATAGCTATTTTTTATGCACTGTTTTTTGCATAGAATAACAGAGGATAAAAAAGGTTCTAAGAATACATCCCTAGTTCGAGACTTAGTCTCGGACTGACGTTTGTTTCAGTTTATAAACTGTTAAAAAAAATAAGTCCAAGACTGAGTCTTGAACTAGAAATTTGTTTCTTTGATTGAATTCTTGTTGTCAAATATTAGTTTTTTCAATCGTCAAAGCTGTATGAAAAATGGAATATCCCTTTTAGGAATAAGTATGATTATGTTTCTAATTTACTTAGGATTTAAAAATAACAAATTCAGTTCCGATGAACTATTACAATTTCCAGCCCTAATTGGGTTCCTAATTGTTGTAGTTGTTTTTGTGATTACTGCCAAAGTAAAAAAGCAAAAGTAAGGTTGAATACTTTTTCAAAAGCCCAAAAGCCTAACCTTCTTACAAATAAAATATAGTTCCCTAGTTCGAGACTTAGTCTCGGACTGGCGCTTGTTTCAGTTTATAAACTGTTAAAAAAATAAGTCCAAGACTGAGTCTTGAACTAGAAATTTATCAAAACATGAACAATAAACATCAATTCTACAAAGCAGCAAGCTTAACTGTTGGTATTCTAATGGTCGTTTTATTTTTTTTCAAAATCTACGAGCTTGAGATTTATGTTATTTTATTCGGTTTGGTTTGCTATCTTACTGGTAAAAGTAAACTTCGAGATACTGAGAAATTAGAATAATAAAGGCACAAAGAAGCTAAATCCTCTTTGTGCCTTTTTACACTATTCCTGTTTATTTACTCAATATCTTCATCGCATCTTTACCCAAAACCTGTACTGCAATACTATCGCTCAACATCAACTGGTTAGGTTGAACTTTGATGTCTTTCATTTTTAGTTCACTATTTCTTCCTCCATTTATTGCTAAACGATCGGCTTTTATATGGTCCAAATTCACGATTAAGGACTGAGAAGAATATAAATCCAAATTGTTTGTTTCGATACCACTTAATTCAAGTGTCGTACTAGAAATTTGTGATTTTATCCAGAGACTATCAACTTTAAATGTATTGTTTATATTAATTTGAATAGCCTCTCCACTTGTCACATTGATACCTAATAATATTGGCATCTGTAATTTTACGTAATTTACAGATTCGATAAGTTCCAGCACTAAGGTATCACCTACATATTTTTGTGTAACACCTTCCTTAGCACTTAACAAAGCATATTCTGGATTTTGCGCAATATCCACATTGACATAATTCCCAGCGTTTGAACGAAGTGTTAAATACTTGAATGGCTTTAAGACTAATTTGGTATTCTCATGAGTCTCTTTATATTCAACCAATTTGCCTTTTAAAGTAATATTAAAACTTAATAACCCTATGATGACCAAGGCTGCCATTGTCACAAGGAGTTTGTTGGATGTCTTCATGGATTAATAATTTTCGGTTTTAAAAGCTTCAAATCTATTTTGTAATTCTGAAAAGTCGATTCCCAATAAGTGAATGGCTTTGAAGAACTGAGGTAATTCATTTTGTAAAAACTCTTCACGTCGAAACTCCGTCACTTTATCGTGTGCATCTGTTGATACAAAAAAGCCCATACCTCTTTTGGTAAAAATGATACCTTTTTGTTCTAAAAAATCATACGTTCTCATAACTGTATTGGGATTAACTTCTAATTGAACGGCAAGTTCTCTGACAGAAGGAACTTTATCTTCTGATGCCCATTGTTTGAGCAGTATTCTCTCACAAATTAGCTCTGCTATTTGTAGATATATGGCTTGGTTTTCTCTAAATTCCATGATGTTAAACCTCCTTTTCCTTTAACTTTAAATATGCAATCAACAACCAAAATAGAGGTAGAACGAAGCGAAGCAAAACGATACCTACAGTGATATATACTGTTAAAAACGAGTCTTTCTCGGCATTAAATGAGATATTGTTATTCAAATCGCCGATGATGTAATGGAACATTAGGTATTCCAACCAAGCAATAATGGCGATACTCGAAAATCCTAAGAAGGCTGTTTTGATTAAGGATAATCGTTGGAAAAATAAAGTCCCCATAATCGTAAAAGTCCAGAAGTTTGTCAGTATTGTAATACCATTTAAAAACCTTGTATCCTGAACACTAAAGTACGTTTCAAAAAGCTCTGAATAGGAAATAATCGTTCTTTCCATTGGAGTATTTGGATAAGAAGACTTTATGATTTCGAATGCAGCATAATCAATCAATGAGTGTGTTGAAATAATGACAATCGGGTAGACAATCAACACATAAAAAAGTCCACTCAAGAATTTTTCTAAATGCGATGCTGGAAGCAACAGATAACTCATCGTAGAAGGCGTATGAGAAAAATCTCTGAAAATATAGTTGGCAAACAATACCCCTAGCCCGAACATTCCGACAATCAAGCTTCCAAATCTGATGTCTCTATCCACAATAGCACCATCCGCATCACGTCCTAAATAATAGGTAGCAATACACAACAGTACCATGACAACGTAGGTCATGCCAAACAGCTTTCGGTTTTCAACCCAAATGCGTTTGATCAACCACCCTAATCTTTGTATATCTAATGTTTGATTCATGTTTTCTATCTAAAAAGTTTCCCAAGTTTAGTTAAATAATTGCTTGATTACCTGTGGCTTTTCTAAAGCTGCATTGAACAATAACTCCAAATCCACTTTGGTATATGACTTATCTTCGTTTGGAATCACAATACCAAATCCTCTGATAGAATGCTCTGAATAAAGGACTTTTTCATGATTAGTCACTTGTTGAACTGTTTTGAAAGAAAGCTTTTCAGCTATCACATCGGCACCTGCGTTGAGCAAAACCTCTCGGTTATCCATGATAATAATTGGGTCAATCAAAGATTCAAGGTCACGTACTTGATGCGTCGAAATCAGAATAACTCTCTCGTTGGTAATGGAAGAAGCAATGATTTTTCGAAACTGACTTTTCGACGGAATATCCAAACCATTAGTAGGTTCGTCCATAATCAATAAAGGTGTGTTAGTAGCCAAGGCAAAACTAATCAAGGCCTTTTTCTTTTGTCCCAACGATAATTCGGTGAGTCGTGCTGTGCTATCCACCTCAAACTCCTTGAGATATTCGTTCAATTGATTTTGAGAAAAATTGGGATAAAACACAGCATACACCGACACAAATTCCTTCATACTGATGGGCGGAATATGTAGTTCTTCGGGCAAGAAAAATAACTCCTGCAAAAACTTAGGTTGTCGCAAATGTGGCGTATGCCCTTTGACCGTGCATTGCCCTGATGTAGGCGTAAGTAAACCTGCGATATTACGCAGAAGACTCGATTTCCCAGCGCCATTACGCCCAAGTAGCCCGTAGACATTGCCCGTTTGGAGTTCAAGATTCAGCCCTTCGAATACAGGCTTTTTCTTGCTATAACCAAATCCTAAATTATGTATCGAAACCATATTTTGAGTTTTGAGGTTGAAGTGAAGATTTCTTATTTATGAATATTATTTTGTTTTTTAATCAATTGCCAAACATATACGCCTACCCACCACACCAATCCTCCAAAAGCCAGTATCTGAGAGGCTCTCAAAGGCATAGGAATCAACACTGCTATTAATATGGGCACTAAACCAATGAGATATAACAAATCTATTTGTGTGTTTTTTCTGGTAATCCCTCCCTTCGGAACCGCCTCCTCCTGATCGATAAGTAAGAATTTGAGTTTATCAAAATCCCATATCAAAAGATAAATATTACAAGCCAAAAAGAAACCAACCACATAAGGTGTCCCTCTCCAATCCTGCGAAATAGTCACCATCAGAATATTCAGAAACATCGGAATAGCCATTACTGCTCCTAGGGTAGCAAATCGCTTGACCAGCAAACAAAAACCAATGATGATTTGACTTATTGCAATAAACTCGGCAAACAAACCCAATTGATGTTTGGCTAGTACTTCAATCAGCCAAGGAGGACCAATAAGTTGGATAAAATTGCCATGTAACATTTTGGTAATCCCAGCACTTAGTAAGATAAAACCTAACCAAAATCGAATACACCCTACAATCCATCGTTGTGTCAGAATAAATTTAAACATAGTGTATTAGTTTAATAGTACACTACAAATATAGAACAATTAAAATTAAAAAAACAAGTATGAAATAAAGTCAAATGTAGAGCGGTCGAAAAGGTGGATGAGTGGGGAGGGATTTTAATCGACTAATAGAAGAAGAAAATTAGAAATTCTCCAAAATCATGTATCTTTGATATAAGATTTTCGTTCCATGATTACAGAAATAACAATTATGCTCAAAGCTTATGACCTTACAATATATATCTGATAATGAGCAAACTAAAGTTGCTGTCATTATTCAAATGGAAGATTGGAAAAAACTTATAACTATCTTATTATCAAAATTCAAAGAGCAAAATATAGACTTAAACGATGATAAGAATTTTTCAGAAGTGATGGACTTATTATTATCTTCCGAAAAGGATGGAACATCACAAAACTCAAATTTTTCTATACAAACAGAAGAATCTATTATTAGACAGTTTGTTGAAAAGTTATATTCTAATGAGGGGAAAAAGCCTAGAAAACCTTCCGATTTTGCCGGTATCCTTACTTTTAAGGAGGGTAATATGTTAGAAAAAAAGACTAAAGAAGCACGTGCATCATGGGAAAGAGATATTTAATTGATACAAATGTTATTAGTCATTTTTTATCAAAGAACCTATCCGAAGAAGGAATGAAACTTGTAGCTTCTATCATTGACGAAGAATTCAATATTTCTGTTATCACACAAATAGAAATATTGGCGCCCAGTCAAAACCTTCTGTCAAAAGAGAGTCAAATAAAAGAGCTTGTTAGCTTTGCTAATATATTACCTCTTGATGAGGACATAGCCAATGAAGTGGTTACATTAAGAAATAAATACTCTCAACTAAGGAAGAAAATTGCTGATGCAAGTATAGCAGCTACTGCTCTAAAACATGATTTAATACTTCTTATCAATAACACAAGCGATTTTCAGAATATCAAAGGACTTAAAGCTATAGACCCTCGTAGTTTGTAAATCGAATACAAAATGGGAAATACTTAACAGTAATTCATAAATAACGAGCGCTGCTAATATATCTCTGCTTTTACAGCGCTCAATTACTAATTTTGTTTAGCTCTATTTCCTCTCCGCCACCTTATCCACCTGATTCCACACTCTGAATAAGTTTTTGTAACAAATCTTTTCGATAGCTTTCTCTGAATAGCCCCTTTTAAGCAAAATATAAATCAAATTCGGTATTTCTGAACAATCTTTGAGACCGTCTGGAAGTGTGGGCCCTACCCCATCAAAATCCGAACCTAGTCCTACGTGGTCGATGCCTGTAATTTTTACGACATGATCTATATGATCTGCCACACGCTCTACTGTGGTTAGCGGCGTTGGATACTTAGTCACATACTCCTTTTCAAAAGCTTGTACTTCAGGAGCATCGGCAGGAAGATTTTTACTTCTCTGAAAAGCTTTTATAGCATTGCGTTTGAGTTCGTAGGCTTTATTTGAAGCTGAATCCAAAAACATTGAGCTAAAATTAATCATGATTACTCCGCCCTTTTTAGCCATTTTTTGAATCAAAACATCGGGGGCATTTCGAATAAAACCTGGGGTAAAACTGCGACAAGACGAATGTGATGCGATAACAGGTGCTTTTGACAAAGCTACCACTTGTTCGAAGGTATCATCAGAAATATGTGAACAATCCAACATAATACCCAAACGATTCATTTCGCGTACCACCTGACGACCAATCGGGCTCAAACCACCCCATGTGCGTGTGGTATCGTAGGAAGTATCGCAAATAAAATTATCTTCTCCATGACACAGGGTGATATAGCGAACGCCTCGGTCGTAGAAATGCTTGAGATTTTCAAGATTACTTTCTACCGGCGAGCCATTTTCCATACCCATAGGCAAAGAAATCAATCCTTTTTTGAAGTTTTGTAAAATATCGGCTGGACTTTTGGCCAAAGCAAATTTGTCGGGATAGGTTTTGGTTAAATTTTCTACCAAATCAATCAATGAATCCGCTAAAGCTTTCGAAAAACCCTTTCTTTTCTGTAAATCGGCAGGGACATATATCGACATAAATGGAGCCGACAAGCCTCCTTTCTTAGCTCGAACATAATCAAAATCGCCACCCGCAGTTTGTACCGAGACATCCTCCATTTTGGCATGCAAACGATACGGCAAGTCTACATGACCATCCACAATCACAAAACGGTGAGCCAAAGCATCGGCTTTCTTTTTGAGCGCTTCATCATCCGAAACTTTCTTGATAGTACTTTTTTGCTTTTGAGGGTTGGTATTTGACGAAAACGAGACAAAAGCAAGATGAAATAAGAATATTGTAATGAGAGGTAGTGTTTTGTACATATCTTTTCAGGAAATTAGTTTGTTTATTTAATCTATAAAATTCTTTGGAATAAATCTTTAATTTGCATTACAAATCATAAAACCATTTTTATATCATGAAAAAATACGTGCTACTTTCGGTAGGCGAGCTGCTGGTGGATTTAATCGGAACTGAGCTAGCCCCTAGTATTTTAGCAACTCCTGTGTTTGAGCGTTTTCAAGGTGGAAGTCCTGCCAACATGGCCGCCAACATGGCTCGTTTGGGACAGCCTGTAGCCCTTATTTCTTGTATAGGCAATGATAACCTAGGTGTTTTTTTACGTGACGAAGTAGCCAAAACAGGTATAGACATACAACATATTGCTGTTGATCCACTTCATCCAACAAGTATCGTGGTAGTATCTCGCACAAAAGAAACTCCAGATTTTATTGCCTATCGTACTGCCGACCGCATGCTTCAGCCACAACATATTTCGGATAAATTATTATCAGAATCAGCTATATTTCATACTACCTGTTTTGCCTTGAGTCAAGAACCTGCACAAAGTACCATTGTAGATGCTGCCAAGCGTGCTAATGCACTAGGCTGCCGTGTGAGTATTGACTGTAATTATGCCCCTCAAATTTGGCCTGATAGAGAACAAGCCTGGAAAGTTATTTCAGCGTATTGCGGTCAAGATGGACTAGTGAAACTAAGCGAGGATGATGCAGAAAGATTATATGGTAAAAAAGTTACGGAAGAACAAATTTTGGAAGACTTTCATGCCATGGGTGCCGACCTTATCTGTTTGACAAAAGGGGGCGATGGCTCTGTTATTTCTTATAATAAAGGAAAAGATAAAATTACGGTAGGCGTAAAACCTATCGAAGTCATAGACGCTACAGGTGCGGGAGATGCCTATTGGGCAGGATTTCTGACTGCCTTTAGCGAAGGAAAAACACCAGACATTTGCTCACAAGCAGGCGCTAACTTGGCGGCACTCAAACTTGTTACAAAAGGGCCACTCCCAGCCAAAGTAGATAAAGCTTTACTTTACGCATAAAATAAACAGTCCTAACATATAGGTTGATATCATAAAACTCCAACACTTATACAAAGAACCTCGTAAGTACCAACAATTGCATTTTTATGTATTGTGGCACCTCTACGAGGCTCTTTATTTTCATAGTTCTCAATTTCAATCATTGTCTTTTTAAGAATTTTTAACACTAAGTGCAACCCTTCTTTTTTCTCTCTTGTCAATATTATTGAATTCACAAATCTTTTATAGCATCCTGCTATATCAACAACATGTTTCTGTCCATTAGGAAAATCAGGTATTAATTCTTTCGGTATCTGGCCAATTATCGAGGTATATTTTCTGACAATCCATAAGTCCGTTATCGACCATGAAAAAAATTCTTTTGTTTTCAGCACTCATTGGTGCGTTTTTATTGGCAAGTTGTGAACCAGAGCAAATTGCTGTAGACAATTCAACCTCGAATTCATCGGTTGTACCTTCCGCAGTACGTTTAGCTGTAAGTAATAATTTTCCACAGGCCGAGGCCGCTCAAGTAAGCTACTCAACACTTAGTCAAAGTACAACGTATGGGGTAGATTTAAAGGTAAATGGGAAAAGTATTGAATTGACTATTTCAGCCAATGGTACAGTACTAAGTTCATTTAACCTGTCGGATGATACTACAAAAGTTTCACTTCCTGCCAGTATAACAGCATATCTTACCGCAAACTATGCTGGATATAAATTGGAACGAGTAGCAGCAGGAAAAGACAAAGATGGCAATACGCTTTATAAAGTTTTGATAGAATGGAACGACCAAAAAGTAACGGTGGTATTTGATGCTAATGGTGCATTTGTAGCAGAATTCAAAGAACCTAAACGCACTGGACAAATTAAAGGTAAGTTTAGAAAATTTTACACAGTAACATACGACCAGTTACCAGCAACCATTCAAACGCAATTAACAGGTTATACCTTTGTGCGAGCTGCTGCTAATGCTGATTCAACAGGCAATAAATTTTACTTTGTGCTAGCCAAAAAGGATAGTGTTTTCTATGAGTTTTCGTACGATAATGCAGGCAAATTGTTAACTACCAAAACGTATGCTCCTGCTGCCCGTAAAATTGAAGACAAAAATCTCAAACAATCGGAACTTCCAACTACTATTACAGCTTATTTAAGTGCAAATTATGCCTCTTGGAAATACGTAAAAGGTATCGAAATCATCAAAAACGGAGCAATTGATTCATACTATGTTTCTTTATCGAATGATAAAAAATTAGTATTTCTGACTTTTGATGCTTCTGGCAATTTGATAAAAACGATAAATGGAGACATTAAACTCCCTAAATTTGAGGACGTTAAAATAACAGCTGATGTATTGCCTGCTATTATAACAAACTATCTCAATACAACCTATTCAGGTTGGTCGCTCGATAAAGCGATAGCATTCAAAATAGATGGTGTAATCGAATCTTATTACTTACATATCGTTGTGGGTACAAGTAAATATCATTTGTATTTTGATAAAGATGGGAAGTTTTTAGTGGCAAAAATTGATAAATAGATAACTTAGTGGAAAGCTTTTCGCTCAAGGGTTCAACCACATAAAATAAAGACAGACAACAAGGGGGATTTGGGGTTTCAAAGACTCTCTTGACATCAATCATAATGAAGTTTTTTGTAAAACATATTGCTATTTTACTAAGCGTAGTGAGCTTGTTGATAGGGTGTGACGAAATCAAAAAAGATATTGTCAGTATCACTCCAGTCAATACTCAACCTGCACTTTGGGATATTCATACGCTTTATACTAGCCCATCGAATATGGTGACAATCAATGTCAAAGATTTTTTGAAAAATATGACAGGTCACACCATCAAAATCGAAAAAAATGGGAATTTCGGAAAAGCGTATTTTACCCCAAATGGTAAGTTTATCGTATATATGCCTGATTCTACTGTATCGGATGCTACCGATATGCTGATTTTGAATATCGTTAATTTAGATACTCAAAAACAAATAAAAGATAGTATTTGGGTAAAAGTGACCAGCAATTGGGATAAAATTCCATGTAACGCAGGTGTAATGCCAGATTTGTTTCACTGTCTCAACCAAGGTACTGAGTGTGTGTTGGATGTCTTAAAAAATGATCGTTATTGTAACGCCATTCTTGATTCGACAAGCTTAGAAATATCGTTTAATCCGCTATTCGGTTCGGCTGTAGTCAAAAATAATCGAATTGTTTATACCCCAAAAAAATACTACGACGGGTCCGATTTATTATTTTATCGAGTTTGCTCGGCTGGTACTCAGGGTATTTGTATGACAGCAGCAGTAAAGTTAGATGTAGAAGGTTCGTCTACCAGAACATGCACTACAAGTCTATTGCCCAATTATTATGTGATTCCGAGCAATAGCCCGAAGGTACAGTTAGACATTTTGGCAAACGATAACCTTTGTTCAACTTATAGTTCTAATACGCTCAGAATAACGAAATGGCCAAAATACGGTACCGCAAGTGTTAATAATGGCAAAATAGATTATGAGCCATCGACAGCAAGTTTTCCTGGTTATCTAACACAAATAGACGATTATTTAGAATATGCGCTCTCAGATAAATACGGTGTTATCTCACCTAGTGTGTGGGTAAAAGTAAGTCAGATTCGGGCAACTACTTGCGATGCCAAGTTTGATAATGGTGTAATGGAGGTATCAGAAACCATTGTTCAAGCCACACCGTTTGAAGTCCCATATCAACTTTATGTTTCATCTTGCGCCGAAATTAGCTCGATAAGCATTACAGAACAGGGTTCGCATGGAACAGCTTATGTAAAAGGAACTAAAATTTACTATCAAATCAGCGCTTGGGATAAAGACAAAGGCAAAGACCGAGACGATCAAATTAAAATAAAATTGACGACTATCCAAGGAAAAGAGTTGAGCGCCAATTTTAAGATTAAAATCAAAAAATAAAGACGCATTTGGATTCATAAATAATTATACAAGTGGTTTGAATGTAAAGGCTTTCCCGAATTTCGGGAGAGTCTTTCTCGTAAATCCAATATTGGGATTGGAGTGGTTTTTCTCTTTTATATTTTCTAGAAAAACACTATTATTTCGTCACATAAACCCAGATGATATGCCGAATAAAAGAATACCTTCCTAATTCGTTAGGATAGGTATTAAATAAAACTTGTTGGTCTTAAAATGATGATTATCAATAAATTGCCCTCATTTTTTTACAAACAAAACACTATTATGCAAAACAAGATTGAATTAATGAATATGTAAAATACTGATAATTAAAACTTTACATTTACAATTCATAACTCCCAATCTGCATTAATACTTTGGTGAGTAATCACTTAATGAAACTAATTGCCAACTGAATGATAAATGAACAGGATTTAGTCAGAGCCTGCCAGCGGAATGATCGCAAAGCCCAGACTGCCTTTTACAATATGTACAAGGGCAAGTTGATGGGTGTTTGTCGTCGTTATGCGCGCTCCAAAGAGGAGGCCGAAGACATTTATCAAGAAGCATTTGTCAAAATTTTTAATAATATCAAATCTTTAGAAAAACCCGAAGCTGTTGGCGCATGGGTACGTAAAACCGTGATTCATACAGCAATTAATTATTATCACGCAAATTTAAAATTTCAACAAAATACCGATTATGAAACAGTTGTACTCAGCAATGATGATTACCCGAATATTTTAGCGACACTCTCAAGCGAAGATTTACTAGCACTTATTCACCAACTTCCCGACGGCTATCGTATGGTTTTTAACCTATATGTAGTAGATGGCTATAATCACAATGAGATTGGGCAGATGCTTGGAATAAGCGAAAATACCTCCAAGTCGCAACTGTCTCGTGCAAAAGAGTTGCTCCGTAAACAACTAAAAAAACTGGGAATCGTCAGCTATGAACGCATCCAATAATGATATAGACCCCTTTGAAGGCTTTTTCCACGATAAGTTCAATGATTTTGAATCTGAAGTGGACGACGTGCTTTGGGCTAACATAGAGCCTCAATTGCCGTTACCTTCTTTTTCACGACTTATACTTTGGCATCTGGCGGCTGCGGTAGCTTTGCTGTTGCTATCGTTTGGTCTATTGCCAAGATTTATTGCCTCTCCAACCACAGAGCTGAGTCATGTAACAACAGGACAATCGCTCCAAAACGAGGGAACTCAGGGCAGTAAAACCTTAAATACTGAATCAAATCAAGGTTTTGACAAAAGCGTATCCAATACTCAAAGCATTGAGATAAACGCTCATAATGCCAATCCTGAAGTAGCAAAAGAACAAAAAGAAGAAGGTTTAGAAAAAAATAAAAAGGCAAACTCTATTGCCGAGTATTCAACAACAAGCACAAATAGTAATATTTATGAGCCTATAGCAAGCTCAAATATAGGAAAGAGAAACACCACGAAATCTGTAGATATAGTATCTTCAAAATCTTCGAAAAGAGCGAGAAAGGATGCCAATAAAAAAGTCATCCCGTCGAGTTTATCCACAGAGGAATATGATAGAATTGTTCGTGCTACACAAAATACAGGAGATTATTTGTCAACTTCGGAAGAGGCATTAGAACCTAATTTAGAAATTTTAGCCTCAAAAGAACCTGTGGATTTATCCGTAAAATTTAACAAGGCGCGTATCAAAACTCTTCAACGTAAACCCAACCGATATTTTCAACCTAGTAAGCCCGTATCCTTGTATTTTAGTGCTATGCCTTTGGTCAATTATTATACGATTACCCCAAATGGCTCAGATTCAAAATATGTGCATAGCATTCAGGTAGATGACGATAACAGTCGAATAGGCGTTTATCTTCAGGCAGGCTTAAAATTTACCTTGTCTGATAAGTTGCAATTAAAAACGGGGATTTCTTATACAAAATCTAGCCAGAGCATTAGTTTCAAAGTCCGCACAGATTCATTGGTAGTACGTAGTGTGGATAATCAAACCGCAGATGTGGCCTTTGAAGAACAAAATAAAACTTATGCTTTGTCATCGCATTATTTAGGCACAAGAGTAGACCTAGAATACACTTTCTTGAAAGGAGATGCACTTAGTCATCACGCATTGGTAGGCATAGAAGGCAATACAAGCTTGAATGGCACTGCGGCTGGCAAAATCAATAGCTTTTTGAATATTGGCTATGGCATAAGTCGTCAGATTGGAGATAATGCCTATCTTTTTATTGAACCAACTATGAGTATTGCCCTCAATCACCAATCGGATGCAAGTACCCTCTTACTGGTAAGACCTAATAAAATTGGCTTTAATATTGGGCTCAATTTTAAGATAAAATGATTTATTCTAATGAATAGAGTGTGCTTTGAGAGAGCACACTCTATTCATTAATCCTCATCCCCAATTGCTTCAAATGATGGTCTAAATGACATAAATAATCTTGTGCTACTTCCCAAAGTGTAGGATAAGCGTCGGGTACGGCCTCTTTACTCCAATTTGTCAAAACGTGATACTGATCTTCTGGTAAGTTTGTCAAAACCCGTACTAAATGTTTATTGAGTAATCTCCATAATTCCAACAAATCTTCAGAAGGATAAGACTGATAATCTGCCGCCTTTACCCAAATATTCTGCTCGTAAATAATCTGTGCTTTAGATTGATACTGACCTACAACAAAGCGGCGAATATTGTTTTGTGCCGAGTCAATCAAATGCCCAAGCACTTCTTTCTTACTCCATTTTTCAGGTGAGCTTTTCAACGATAGTGATTCTTCAGATTGAGATTGCCAATAAGCACTTACGATTTCTAATCTATGATTCAGCGATTCAAGTAGTTCTTTCATGTGTACAAACGAGTTATGAGAGGAAGATAAAAGGGGAGTTAAAAAGTTCAAATAGCTTCATTTTCAAATCATCAAATTACCAAATTTTCAAATCAAAAATACTTTTTCTAAGGTAACAAAAAAAGACTACACCCAGAGAGTATAGTCTTTTTTGGATAACCAGATAATCGTACTAAATTTTAACGAATAACTTATCTGCGGTTCTTCTAACTTTTTTTGCTTTTGCCAACTGATCATTTGCTTCATCACGGTAGCCCAAAGCTAAGATAGAAACGCTTTTTAATCCTTTCTCTTTCAAACCTAAAATTTCATCGACAGCCGCAGGGTTGAAACCTTCCATTGGAGTGGCATCTACTTGCTCATAAGCAGCAGCTACTAAGGCAGTACCCAATGCTAAATATGTTTGGCGAGCTGTCCAATTGAAGTTTTCTTCTGCCGAGCGACTCAAAATACCGCCAAAGTTTGCTCTAAAACCAGCCAATGACTCTACAGGAATACCACGTTCTTCGGCAATTTGAGCCATATAGCCATCTACTTGCGCTTCAGAAACGTTGTCCCAAGCCGCAAACACCAAGATGTGAGACGATTCTACGATTTGTGGTTGATTGTATGCCGCTGGTTGAATTTGTTTACGAACTTCTGGATTTTCAATAACTAATACTGTATATGGTTGAAGTCCCATCGACGATGCCGACAAACGGATAGCTTCTAAAATATTGTCAAGTTTTTCTTGAGGAACTGTAGCTCCTGTCATTCTTTTGGTCGCATAGCGCCAATTCAATTTCTCTAATAATTCCATGAGTTTGGTCAGATAAAATATTAAATGTAATAATATTTAATGTACATACATTTAATAAACCAAGCATTAACCATAAAAGTTTCATAGAAAGAGAAAAATGTTGTTGTTTTTTGGAAAGCACTATAAATAAGAGAACCCAAATTTAACTTTAAGTTCAAAACCTTTGACTTTAAACAGTCATTTGTCAGCTAATTTAACACTCCAATGCAATAGGATTCAGCCAAAACATTCATCCTGTTTTGTACAATACTATTTGTTTTTGAGATGCCTAGGGATTAGAACAAGCAAAAGCAAACTGAAAAAATAAATACCTGACAAACATTTATCATTCTCTACTTATGCTATATTGACGTGGTTGTTTACTGATGTCAAGAAATAACAGATATACTATTTATTCAAGTGATTGCTTCGAATAGGATTCGAGGCGTTGCATGGCTTGTTTTCGAACACTATTTTGTAAAAAACTAGTCCAGCCCAAAAGCTTTCCTTTTAGTCCTAAGGATTGACTAGCCCATTTGTAAAAGTTAAAATGATCATGTTGTTGATAGATTTTGTTTTCAGAAAATGAGAAAGTCGACGTTATGGTATTTACAACTGGCAAGCCTGTACTTCCAAAAGTGTAAGAAGCTCTCCATGTAGCTTCAACTTTATTTTTATGAGTACGAACTTTCAAAAGTTCAATTTTCATATCAGAGCCTCGTTCTATCAACATACGCCACATGTCCATAATCAAAGGCTGTTTTAGATAAAAAATAGGATCTTTGAATGTGGCTTTGGAGTGATAGCAAGCTTCCATGCTTTGTGTGTCTTTTTGGGCAAAGGCATGGTAAAAGTTAGTGATCAATTCTTCCTGTGTTGTCATTGGGGATTGGTATTTAACAGTATAGCAATATATTGGCTCGGAAAATAGTAATAAAGATGGAGCAAGAAGAACCATCTTATTACAAAAGTGTTATTTTAACATTAATTTGAAAATAAAACATTCATTTTTTATTATGCGGAAACTTATTTTAATTCTTTTACTAGCATCATTTGCTTGGGGCTTTGTAGCAGACAAACCTGCTTATTTAATTTATACAGCTCAATTAAAACCAAGCTCTTATGAAAAAATGCTTTCGGAGGCCAAAGAAGCCGATATCGTGTTCTTTGGTGAACTTCATGACAACCCTATTGCACACTGGCTAGAGTTACAAGTTACTAAAGACTTATATACGGATAAAAAGGGTAATTTGGTTTTAGGAGCCGAAATGTTTGAGGCCGATAATCAAGTAGTTCTTGATGAGTACTTGAAAGGTATTATTACAGGAAAACAGTTTGAGACTGAAGCTAAAATGTGGCAAAACTATGCCACAGACTACAAACCTATGGTAGATTTTGCCCAGAAAAACAAAATCAATTTCATCGCCACAAATATTCCACGACGCTATGCCAGTTTGGTATCAAAAGGAGGTTTAGACGCACTTAATCAGTTGAGTGAAGAAGGGAAAAAAAGTGTAGCCCCCCTACCTATTACCGTAGACTTAACTTTGTCTGGCTATGCTGAGATGATGAAAATGGGCGGAATGCACGGTATGGGAGGAAGTACAATGTCGGCCGAGAATATTGCTAAAGCCCAAGCAAGTAAAGATGCTACTATGGCACATTTTATTTTGAAAAACTGGTCTGAAGGCAAGGCATTTTTGCACTTCAATGGCAGTTACCACTCCAATAACTTTGAAGGAATTATTTGGTATTTGAAGAAAGCAAATCCTTCGTTGAAAATTGTCACTATCAACACGATAGAGGAAGCCGATATCAAAGAACCCAATACCAAACATAAAGGCTCTGCAAGCTTTGTAGTAGCGATACCAAGCGATATGATTAAATCTTATTAGTTGTGAGTGCTGAGTTTAGAAAAACTGTCTATTTCGGATATCGGATGTTGGATTTCGGAAGTGTAAACTTCTATATTTTAGAAAAAAAAATAGATATTTCCTTTACTTTCGAAATCAGAAATCCCAAATCTCCAATAGTTGGAAATTCTTCGTACAGTCCTAATTCATCATTTACAATTCGTCATTAATACTTAGTCCCCAATCATGCAGGATATTGAACCTTTTTACCAATGGGAAAGTCACTATGTGGCATCAAAAGACCCTCGTTCTCCCTTTTATGGAAGGTTATATAATACTTCCATGTACGAAAATGATATTTATGGTTATTACATTCATCCATTTTGGGATGAGTTTGAGTCTCCTACTTTATATTGTAAAATCCTGTTTGCTGATTATAATAGACAGTTTGTAATTATCGAAATGTTTGGCGAATGGAATGATACGCTTCATAATGACATCATGTGGTTTAAACGCAATGTAATCGACCACTTAATAGGGCAAGGTATTAATCAGTTTATTTTAATTGGTGAAAATATCCTTAATTTTCATGGCTCAACCGATGACGATTATTATGCCGAATGGTTTGAAGAAGTAGAAGATGGTTGGATTGCAGCTTGTAATTTTAGAGATTTTATCCAAAAAGAATGGACCAAATACCGCCTTGATTATTATATCAATTTTGGAGGCACCTTGGATGTTGTCAATTGGCGCACGTTACAACCTGTAGTACTTTTTGAAGTCATCAAAAGACTCATGGTGAGAAGATTGAACTAATGCTTTTTTGTTATAAAAATATCGAAAAAAGGTATTTTTTATTATAAATTAAAATTTAGAGTTTTGTCTTTCGAAATAAACAAATCAATATTATAAGCACAATAAAGTGTTGATTATTTGAAGTTTAGAAGGTTAACGAAATAGAATTTAAAGTTTGAGCCAAATGTCAATCGTATTCACTACCATCACAAGCGATGAAGAAGTAAATCAGGTATTAGATTTACAACAACAGAATCTCAATAAGAACATTTCAGAGGACGTGGCCACAAGCCAAGGTTTTGTAACTGTTCAGCATAATTTTGATTTACTGTCTAGAATGAATGCCGCTGAGCCACAAATCATTGCCAAAGATGGCGATAAAGTGGTGGGATACGCCTTGGTTATGCCAACAAGTTTTAGATATGAGATTCCTGTACTGATGGCAATGTTCGATATGTTGGATGAACTTAACTATCAAGGTAAGCCAGTAAAAGAATACAATTATTATGCAATGGGGCAAATTTGTGTAGCCGAAGGTTATCGAGGACAAGGGATTTTTGATGGTATGTATGCCTTACACAAAGAGCGATTATCAGGAAAATATGACCTTTGTATTACCGAAGTGGCTAAAAGAAATACACGCTCGCTGGCTGCTCATGCCCGTGTAGGATTTGAAATAATCCACGAGTATTTTGATACTACTCATCCAGAATTGTGGGAGGTCGTTTTGTTGGACTTGCGATAAGCTATTTAGTGATTGAGCGGATGAGTGATTATTTTAAAATAACCACTCATCCGCTCAATCACCACTCACTAAATTACTCAATAATATGTCCCACAAATTGTGCGGTATTATTAATGATTTTTCCTCCTTTTCTGAAGCCTAATCCACAAGCTTCGCCCGCAAAAAATACGCCTGCTTGATAGTAACTTCCTTCCGCATCTTGCAAAAAATCGACGTATTCTTGGTAAACTTTATTCTGTTCAAAATATTCTCCTTCTGTTTCCGAAACGGCATTTCCTGCGGTATCCAAAATTTTCACATTAGCTCCCTCACGCCCAAAAAGTACTTTTTCAACAGAAGTCTTATTGACTAATGGTGTTGAGGCTGTTTCTAAAAGAAGTGGATGATTTGGGAATAATTGCCACAAAATTTTCAAGATACCTTTTGATTGAAACAGCAATGTGTAAGCTGGATTTAATACAATCGTTTTTTCATTAGTGACTAAATCTGTCAAAATCTGAGCTAGTTCTGGTTCATCCCAGCCAATATATTCCCAAGGTACAAGTTTAAACCAAAAGTCATAGCGAGTGAAACTACCGTTATTGGTGCTCTGTTTGTAGATACCCTCTACACTCGAAAACTCGGTACGTTCAATATGTTCAAAAGCTACCTCAAAACCTGCTTCACGAGCAGCTTCGCCCAGTACCTGCATATTGGTATCATCTTCAGGATATCCTTCCATTGTCGAAATCAGAAGTGTAGGTTCGTGATCAGGATTTTGCTTACGCATTTCGCTAAACTGAGCCACCAATGATTCGTATAAAGTATTAAACTGAAGGGTCTCGTCCAAACGATTGGCTTTTAACGAAGCCCACTGAACAACCGCTGTTTCGGGAATACACGTGGCTGTATCTGCATTAAATTCAATGAGTTTGATAGGCATGCCATTGAGTCCACCAGCTAGGTCGAAGCGTCCATAGATATGCCAATGGCGGTCATTTTCCCAAGAGTACTTTACTAAATCAATAAGATTTTCAGGAATACCTAATTCAGCAAATTTGTTTTGGTCAATTACATGTTGAGCCGCCTCAATGTACATTTCATATAGCTCGTTGGCTGCGGCATAATACTTTTCTGCTTCAGCTTCTGAAACTATTGCTACTTGGTTGGTCAAATAACTTTGAGTATCCTCGCCAAGCATCCAATACCAGTCGGCATTACGAAGAGCCGACTCAGGCGAGTTACCTAAACTTTTTAAATGAATCATAAATTTTGAAATTGGGTGAAATAAAATTATACTGGTTAACTATGGAATCCTCCATGTGAACTACTTCGGAAAAATCCAGAACGCCCACCAGTGGGCCTACTAAAGGTAGTACGAGAGGTATTAATAGCATGATGTACTTGTTGTGAACTATTATATACCTGCTGACTTACATAATATCGACTCCAAAGGCTACTACCAGAATGATAGCGACGCCTGTGTGTAGTATCGTTACGGGTTTGAGTTGAGCTAAAACCATTGCTCGACAAATCGGGACGATAGTTTGAGTAGCTAGGACTCAGAGTTCTACCCAAAAAATATCCCATACCACCATAAAGTAAAGCATTTGACAAACTTGAGCTTTGACCAATATGTTGAGGATGTTTAGCTACGTCTTGGTCAATAAGCGCTTTTACAGCTCTTGGCGATAAGGTATCTTGTTTTCCATCCAAATAAGTGACGTAAGCCACCGAGCTATCTGCGTCGGTTTCTACTTCTTTCGTTATTTTAAAAACGCCTTTACTTGTTTCTGAAATATATGTTTTTACACCTTTTTTATAAACTTCTACTTCTTCATAGTCACCATCATCGTTTTGATTACTTGAACAACTTTGCAATAAGATTGCTGGACCAAATAAACTCAAAGCGATTGTACTTCCTATGGTGATATCTTTTACCTTCTTGATAAAAGCATGCTGTTTAGATGGGGTCATCTGAAATTTTGGTTTAATGGTTGTCAGTATGTCTATATTCAAAGTTAGGACTAAAAATGGAGTTACACCAAAATCTTTGAGGAATGGTTTTAGGGTATAATGGAGCGGTTGTTTTTAACAATCATTCGTATTTATTAAATTCTAACAGTAATCTTTTACTATTCATGTAAAGAAAATGCCCATCTATTCATCAAAAACATCCATTCAAGAGGGAAGTCAGATTTGCAAAAATTATGCCCTCTATATTTGTTATGTTGTTTAGGCTATGACAATCCTCCAACGGTCTGCATACATCATTTAATTTATGTGGCGGCATAAATTGGTTTGATGAGACCGTTGGTTTTATTTCCTAAGTACTTTAATAAAATTTATTGAGAAATTATGTTCAACGTCAGAAGATTATTATGTCTTTCTATTGCTTCTTTTGCGCTATTCAGTTGTAGTAAAAATAACGATGTAACACCCAATACCGATGGAACAGCACCTACAGATGTTCCTACTACTTTTGGAGTTCGTCATGACATACCTTTATCAAAATACGAAACCGTTGCCACCAATCAAGCACCTTATAATACCTCTGATTATCCTGATTTTACGCCAGTGGTATTTATTGATGCTGACCATGGTGAAGCAAGTGGTACTTGTACGGGTACGCTTATTGGCTCACAGTGGGTATTGTCGGCAGGTCATTGCTTTTTTGACCCTGCCAAAGACACTAGCCCAACCAGTATTGACAAGTTAAGTATATTAATAGGAAACGACCCCAATAGTCCAATCGAAACACGAAAAGTTGCGGCTTTGTATATAGCACCAAGTTGGCTGGATGGAGGTGATTTTTATAGATATGGAAATGATATTGCATTGATAAAACTTGCATCGCCGATAACTTCTGTCACACCCGCTTCGGTAAACTTTACGATTGATTCAGAAACTATTGGAAGTACTGTGTGGTATGCAGGTTATGGCGACTACAGTGCCCAAGCAGGACAAGATGCTAGCAAACGTTCCAAAAAGCATGCTTTACAAAACATATTAGATCGTCGAATGGGAGGACTTACCCATGTCATAAGTGGCGTAAACCACGAAGGTGGTACTTTGGCTTTTGACTTTGATGATCCATCAGGAATAATTAACACACTAGGAGATAGTTATGCTAATGACCAAGAAAAAGCCTTGGGCTCAGGTATAAGTACTAACAAGGCTTTGGATTGGGAAGCTACTACCGTTCAAGGTGATAGCGGAGGGCCATTAATGATGAAAATTAATTTTAAATGGACAGTCATTGGAGTACTAAATGGGGGTGTAACAGAGCCTCTCGTTGGGTTAAAAGACGGTACGTATGGTGATATTAGTACATTTACAAGAACAGCCTCTTTTCGTACATGGATTCAGGAAACAATGAAAAAATAGTACATAATATCATCAAGTAGTAAAATAGCATTTATCGTCTAATACTCTTTCCTAGTTATTTTTCAAATTTTAACCTATTAAATTGAATATTCATGAATTTTGAAAACTTTTGCACGACGGCACACGGTTATCTGGAGTTTAGATTTCAGAAAATCAAGATTCCAATTCAACAAATTGTAATGTTACAAGCCGATTGTAATTACACGTATGTTTATTTAAAAAACGGAGAAAAGTACCTTTTTGCCAGAACCATCAAGTTTTTTGAGCATATACTCAAAGAGTATTGCTTTGAAAGAATTCATAAAACTTATATGATTAACTGCACTCATGTTAGAAACTATGATGCTAAAAACCAAAACTTGATTTTAAGTAATAACCTCAAAGCAACCATTTCACGACGTCGAAAATGTCAATTACGTGGTCAAATCTCATGTTTAAATTAAGTTTCTAGATACCTAACAACATTTACCTCTCTCCTTAAAACAAAAATCCCACCTTTTGAGTGGGATTTTTGTTTATACATGAATACTATTTAATCTTAGTATTTGAAGATTTTCGAACCAGCCATTACATTTTGTGTCTTAGCATCGAAAGTTACTCTTTCACCAGTACGGTAAGCAGCATTGGCCATGATACAAGCGATTGAGTGTTGGTAACCAGCTTCGATAGGAGCGTTTGGTGTTTTACGAGAACGAACACATTCCATCCAGTTTCTGATGTGGTTAGACGTCAATATGTCATAACCTGTATTAGCGTTAGTTTCAATCTTAGTTACTTCACTCAATGAAAGCTCTGGCAACAGATTCGCTTTTAAGCCCATTTCAGCAGCTTCTCTTTCTGTCAAACCACCACGAGGAGAGATTTTGTTAGTATCAAGGTTCAACTCACCACCATTTGAGTAGTAAATTTCTTTTGTACCACCAGCAGAGTTTGAGAAACGGCTTGTAAACTGTACTTGGAAGCCTTTGTTTTTATCATTTTCAGGACCGTAATCAAATACCACGGTCATAGTATCTGCATTTTTACGACCGTCGTTCCACTGGTAAATACCACCATTAGCAACAGCACTACGTGGATGCTCTAGGCCAGTAAACCAGTGTACAGTATCAATTTGGTGGCTCATCCATTGACCAGGAATACCCGAAGAATATGGCCAGAACAAACGGTATTCTAAATATTTGCGTGGATCAAAAGAATCAGCAGGACGGTTGATTAAGAAACGTTTCCAGTCGATATCTGATTCTTTCAAAATTGATGTCAACTTTGGACGTCTCCAACGACCAGGCTGGTTTACGTTCCACATTAGCTCTACCATTTTGATATCGCCAAATTTACCTGATTTGATATAATCTTCAGCCGCAAAGTAGTTTTGTCCACTACGGCGTTGCGAACCAATTTGTACGATTTTCCCTGAGCTTTTCACTGCTTTCAATACCGCACGAGCATCATCCATTGTCTCAGCAAGTGGTTTTTCGGTATAAGTATCACAGCCAGCTTGTACTGCTTCGATTGTATGAATAGCGTGTTGGAAGTCAGCCGTAGAGATAAATACAGCATCTACTGCTTTGGCTGCATATAGCTCGTCGTTGTTGCGATATGTGGTGATTGAGTTGCCTAACTCTTTTTCCAAAAATGCTTTTCCTTCTTCACGACGGCGATTCCAAAGGTCTGAAACTGCTACCATTTCAAAGTTCATTTCTTTCATGAATGCTTTGAATGGAGGTACGTGAGAAGCACGAAAGCGGTCAGAATATCCAACGCAACCTACACGTACACGGTCGTTAGCTCCTATAATTTTTGAGTATGATTTGGGACTAAATGCCAAAGCACCTAAAGATGCAATAGCTGATTTTTTGACAAAGTCTCTTCTTTCCATGATAAACAGTGAGTTTGAAATTATTAGTTACTAGGTAAAATTGGGAGGTAAATATTACAGCAAAAGGCTTTAAGCAGTAAGCTGTAGGCAGTGCTTAAAGCCTTTTGCTTACTGCTTAAGGCTATTTTTCTATTGTTCTAATCTTTAGATTTCTGAACGACACGTTGTCGCCGTGGTCTTGGAGGAGGATATTACCTGTTTTTCCCATACCAAAGCCATCATATTTAGCATACTTACTACGAGCCACAAGTGCTTTGAAAATATTGCTTCCTCTTTCGTATTCTACCACTTTAAAACCATTTAGCCAGTGCTGAACGATATTGTTTGGATATACGATGATACGACCTTGATTCCAATCTCCGATTTTTCTTTGGAAACGTTTATCAGGTTTATAAGAAGGAATTAAGTCATATAAACTTCCCAAGGTACGATTGCCTACAGCACCCATTTTGGCATCTGGATGTTTTTCATCATCTAATACCTGAAACTCCAGACCAACTCCAGATTTACCATTTGAGTCAAAATCTTCATTTACAAAGTATTTTACCCCTGCATTAGCTCCATCTGACAATTTAAACTCAAATGTTAGCTCGAATGCCCCGTACTGTTCGGTTGCTACAATATCGTTACCCGTTTCCGAACCATCCGAAGGACTCACATTGATTGTACCATCAACAACTTTCCAGTGGATAGTAGGCATTTTGTCTTGGTGAACGCCTCTCCAACCTGTAAAGTCTTTACCATTAAATAACAATTTGAAACCTTGTGATTTTTCTTGCTCAGATAGATTGTTGAGCGTTAGATTGACAACAGGTGTGTTGTCTGCTGGATGTGGATGGATATCAGCCCCAGTTTGAATACGGATATTTCTCCAACGGATTTGTTGGCCTGGCGCTTGGTCTTTACCAATAGAGTGTACCTGCAAGGCAATAAATCCTTTGTCTGTTACATCATCAATCAAACAAGCTACTGGAATATCGTTAATCCAAGTACGAATAACATTACCAATAGCCTCTACACGGTATTTGTTCCATTGCCCACCACGTTTGAAAGCTTTCTGACCAGCAGGATTGATGTTGGGAATATACAACCAATCACGACGAGCCTCATCATACAAACCACCCGACCAAGCACGGTCTGAAGGGTCAACTTCCATTTGATAGCCATGTACACGACCATTTTGGTAGTCTGCTTTCGACAAGCTTCTGAACTGAACGCCTGAGTTCATACCTTCAGCAACATTAAGCTCTACTTCGAAAACAAAATCGCCATAGTCTTTTTCTGTACACAAAAATGAGTTGGGAGTTCCTGAGACAGTAGTACCCACGATTTCACCATTTTTAACTTCATATTTTGCTTGACCTCCAAGTTGTTTCCAACCTTTTAAGGTTTTGCCGTCAAATAATGAAGTCCATTTTTCCTTTTGAGCATTGGCCGTAAAAGTAAGCGCACATACCAAAAGACATCCGTTAATAAACTTTTGTACCATAGATTTTTTAATAGATAGTTTTATACAAAAGTCTGGGATGTTTTTTTTTTACTCAAAAGAGAAGTTAAAAAGAGGCAACTAGTGTTAGTCTTTCGACATAAGACGTGATAATTCTTGATGAAACAGATTAGTTTTACGAACATACTAACATAACAATAGCCCTATAGGTGTAATAAAAGCCATATTATTTGTTTTTATCACACCTACAGTACTCTTTAATATGTTTTTACACTATTGGAAAACTAGGCATAGATTTACACTTTGTTTTCCGTGTTTTCTTTTTATATCTTTAATTGAAAAACTGCCCTGTGGTCGTAGCAAGTAAATCTGCTAAAGGAATATCTTCTTGTTTGATAAAACCCGTTTGGGGCAACTTGCCTTCAGCCACTAATTCTACAACTGCAACGATTGAGGCTGCTGTTGTCCATGAAATTGCACGCCAATGTTTTCCATCAATTTTAATGGGCGAATAGGCACGATAAAATTCTTCTCGCTCAATACGGTCGTTTTTCCAGCCTTCAACTACGGCATATACATATACCACATCTTCCTGAACAGGAGGTTTGGCTTCGGTCAAAATTTCTTCAATTAATTCACGACGGTCTTTTAGTATTAATTCATAAAGTAAAAAACGCATCAATTTGCCATGCCCTGGATAACGAATCGTTTTGTAATTAAGCGTGTCTACCTTTCCAGCATAAGTTTCGCACATCGTACCTAAGCCCCCAGATGTACTAAAGGCTTCAAACTCCATGCCTTCGATATTGATGGTTTCGAGTCCGTCGAGCGCAGGAACAAGTTTTATTTTGCCATTATGAATCACTTCACAATCATTGATATATTCGTTGATAACCCCAGCAGGTGACCAAGTAAAAGAGTACCCCAACAATCCATTAGGATACTTGGGTAAAGCACCAACACGAAGCTCAATGTCTCGCAAACGAGTAAAGCGATTAGCCAAATCTGCACCTACAATACCAATAAAACCAGGCGCCAAACCGCACTGCGGTGCCAGAACAGCTCGACTTCCTCTTTCGGCCATTTCACGAATGGCAGTGGTTGTTGGTACATCCTCAGTCAAATCAAAGTAGTGCTTTCCAGAATGATACGCAGTTTCGGCTATAGCCAAATTCAAATTGTAGGGCATACAAGATACCACTGCATCAAAATCTGGGATTAATTTTTCGAGCAATGTACGGTCAGTAACATCCCCTTTGATTGTTGGGAAACCAACTTCAGTGGCAGGTCCATTTTTGTCGAGACCAGTCACTTCAAATTTTTTGGAAAGTAACACTCCTACCAAAGAGCCCACTTTTCCCATTCCAATTACAAGTATTTTTTTCATAGAAAGTTAATGTTTAAATAAGGGGTAAGGGGGATTAGTGATGAGTTGTGAATGATGAATTGTGAATGTAAATTTTAGATTACTAACACCCTCACCCCTATCATCTATCTAGTGCCTAAAAACCTTTGTGCCAATTACAACTATCCCTAAGACGCAAAGCATTGCGTCTCTACTATCCCCTAACAACTTTGTGCCTGTTACCTTATCTCTTCGTCATTTCAAAAAGGTTTGTAGCCTGTTCACCTAAGAAGCCGTCAAACCAAACTTGTTGACCATCTTGCTCGATGTAATTGCGCTCTGCTAATTCATAGTAAGCATACGACCATTGTAATTGTCCTTCGCTTCCATCCTCCTCTATTACTGGGCAAAGTTCATCTACTGCTTGTGTTGAACTCTGACGAAGCTTGCTTCCTTTGGCACCTTCAATAGCAGTTTTGATTGGAATTCCTGCTTCTTCCAAAGCTTTCATGGTTGATTCTATATCATTCCATCCTTCAACTTTCTGATAGTTGATATAAGCCGTAAAGTGATTTACGGAATTTCCATGTAATAATGTCCATGCTGCAAACTGAGACACCTTATTTACTTCCAGAATGGTGCTTTTTTTAGCGGGCTTCCAAGGACGACCAAAGAAATTCACTAATGCAGCAACCAAGACTTCAGCTTTTTCATCTGTTAATTCTTTGGTTTCTGCTAATTCAGATAAATAGTTACGTGCATCTCCAGCAAGGGCATCTTCGCCAGAAGCCACTGCTTCATTAATCAGCGCTTGTGTTTCTGAAGGCAATTCTGCTACCTCAAGTTGAGTTACAAAGAATTTCGGAAAATTGATATTCGTCGGATGCTGATAATGAAAAGAATTCAAATGCTTTGAAGGAAAAGAATAAGGTGCAATTTTTACGTAACCCAAACTTTCTAATACTTCAGAAATAGCCTCTGTTCCTGCTTTTTGCTTTCCTGTAAAAGTATTAAATGTCCGAAACGCACAGTGGTCGTTGACAACTTGTCCACCTTTTTCCAAAACCATGTCGGCATACGCACGTGCATAACTCACTCGTTGACAATAGTTCTGCCAAAGCTGTTCCATCAGAGCTTGGGTAATAGCTTCTTGATTTTTCATAAATGCTTAATTAGTTAATAGTTTATTAGTTTGTTATCAAATCTGGGCAAAAGATTCTAAATGGAAAAAGTCTTTTTTACAGTCTTTTGCTTATTTTCTTGTTTAAAAATCAAATTTTATTCCTTGTGCCAAAGGCAACGAAGTACCATAATTGATGGTATTTGTTTGGCGACGCATGTAGGATTTCCAAGCATCAGAACCAGATTCTCTTCCTCCTCCTGTTTCTTTTTCTCCTCCAAAAGCACCACCAATTTCAGCACCCGAGGTACCAATATTGACATTGGCGATACCACAATCTGAGCCATTAGCTGATAGAAACTGTTCAGCTTCACGAAGGTTTAAGGTAAAAATTGCCGATGAAAGCCCTTGCGGCACATTGTTCTGAATCGCAATAGCTTCATCTATTGTACTGTAAGATAGTAAGTAAAGAATAGGCGCAAATGTTTCGTGCTGAACTATGGCAAAATCTGGTTTAGCTTCGGCGATACATGGTCGTACATAACATTCTGACTCAAATCCTGCGCCTTCCAAAACCTCCGCATCGATAAGCATTTTACCGCCTTGCTCTACCACTTGCGCAGCTGCTGACAAGTATGCTCTAACAGCATCTTTATCAATCAAAGGCCCAACATGATTGTGAGCATCAAGCGGATTTCCGATTCTTAATTGGGCATAAGCTTTGACCAAACGCTCTTTTACCTGCTGATAAATAGAATCGTGGATAATCAATCGGCGAGTACTCGTACAACGCTGTCCAGCGGTGCCCACCGCTCCAAATACCACAGCAGGAATTGCGATGTTTAAATCAGCATTTTCAGTGATAATGATGGCATTGTTTCCGCCCAATTCTAATAGGCATTTCCCAAAACGTTCGGCAACTTTAGTTCCTACCGCACGTCCCATGCGAGTAGAACCTGTTGCAGAAATCAAGGCTACACGTTTGTCTGATACCAACCAATCTCCCACTTGAGCCTTGCCCGTAATAATCGAAGACAAACCTTCAGGAAGATGATTTTGACGCAATACCTCCGAAATAATATGCTGACAAGCAATAGCTGTCAGTGGTGTTTTTTCAGAAGGTTTCCAAATACAAACATTCCCACAAACCCACGCCAACATAGCATTCCACGACCAAACGGCTACAGGGAAGTTAAAAGCAGAGATAATACCAACAACTCCAAGTGGATGCCATTGCTCATACATACGATGTGAGGGTCGCTCCGAATGCATGGTCAATCCATATAACTGACGAGAAAGTCCTACGGCAAAATCGCAGATGTCGATAATTTCTTGAACTTCGCCCAATCCCTCTTGAAGACTTTTTCCCATTTCATAAGAAACCAACTTTCCCAAGTTATCCTTATGCTTACGAAAAGCCTCTCCCATTTGGCGTACTATTTCACCACGCTTTGGTGCTGGTATATTCCGCCATTCGGTAGCGGCATTTTGTGCTTTGCTCAAAACTAACTCATAATCTTCCTGAGTAGTCTGATATACTTGGGCTATTAGTTCAGCATCAACAGGCGAAAAAGAATCAATCACCGTATCGCCCGAAGACCATGATTTGAGTCCTGTGCTTGTACCATGATTCAACTGAGCAATGCCCAGCGATTTGAGTAATTCATGCATAGTTTACAATAGTTTGTTGTAAAAGGGCAATAGCATTCAGCCCCAATTTTTCATTAGGATATAATAAAGATTGTCAAATGATTGACAGGAATATCGTTGAATTGATTTTTTCGAAATCTAGGGGCTATTATTCAAATTTCCAAACATTTTCAAGCAGATTGAACGCTAAATGATATACGCAACAAAAGTCAAAAAATATTACTTTTCTAAGTCTAAAAAATTTTAGGCTATCCTAAAATTTGGAAGTATGGTATTTAACTCAGATGAAAATTATCTTTGTGGCATGAAAAAAAATTAAAAAAATATGCAAATATCTTATCGACAAGGAACCGTAGAAGACATTTTAAGCGTATCGGCGGGTATCCCCGAGTTTGAAAATCTGTATGCCAAGGATGTTTACCAAGAGCGTTTTGATCATTCACCTAAACATCTCATCCTTGTGGCTTATGACGAAGACCTACCTGTAGGCTTTAAAGCTGGCTATCAAAAAAGCGACGATGGTTCATTTTATAGTTGGATGGGAGCTGTATTGCCAGCGTATCGAAAACAAAAAATTGCTAAAAATTTAGCAGATCAAATGGAAGATTGGGTAAAAAAAGAAGGGTATTCTAGTATTATCTTCAAAACCAGAAATTACCTAAAAGCCATGCAGATTTTTGGTATTTCTAATGGTTTTCACATCATCGATTTTGAAAAACGTGAGCCAATAGAACAAAGTCGGATTCTATTACAGAAGTTTTTGTAAAGCGGTATGATAATGATATTATGCTAAAGTTGAGGATAATATCATACCTATCTTACATTATTTTCCAATAGCACAATAGTTTATCTCAGCCAACAAATCCACATAACCCATTGATTTACAACACACAACAACTCTTTAAATTTCTTTTTGAAAAATAGTTGAAAAAATATTTCAGCCATCCTGCAACTTTCCTTCTACCAGCTGCATCTTATGGACAAATAGGCCAACCATTCATCCAAACAGATTACCACTCATCCTGTTTTCTGGAATAAAAACGGTACTATGTATTGCATAATACTATACAAAACCTATAACTTTGAATTGTAATTAAAAATCGCCTTGAGCGACTAACGATTCAAAGCACTAAAAAACTTACAAGTCACATGAAAAAGCTCATAGTATTGACCTCTTTTGTAATTGCAACTTCGGTTAATTTCGAGTCGTTAGCTATTGGATTTCCTCATAACCTATTAGCCCCAAAGAAAACGGAGAAGAAGGTCGCTAAAGAAACTAAAACAAAGAGTACCATTTCAATTGCAAAGCTTAAGGAAAAAAGTAAGCTTGTTGCCATGGGAGCTACTGTTTTAGGGACAGTTTTTCAACAAAATAAAGGTTAATTTTTTACAAAGAAGATTTTAGAGAAGTCTTAATGATTTTGTGTAAATACGTTATTTCACCAAAATCATAGTGGCTTTTCGTCAAGATATTGCGTCCTCATTCAATCAAATTTGAATGTTGGAAAGCTCAGATTTTAAATTTAGTTTTGGTTTAAGGATTCTTTTGTAGCGACTTCTAATAGAGGCCGCTACATTTGTTATGATGGCTTGAGCTTTTGGTACTCGGCTTTCGGGATTTTTACTCAAAATATGTTTAACTGATATGCCATTATCATAACTTCCTTTTACAACATTACATTTTCAATGTATTTCACTATTTCTGCCTCTTGCTTTGGATCGAACCATTGGAAATCATCTTGGTTTCGAAACCATGTCAATTGGCGTTTGGCATAGCGACGAGTATTTCTTTTAAGCAAACGCACCATTTCATCACGATCATACTGACCATCCCAATGCTCATATATTTCTTTATAGCCCACTGTTTTTAAGGCATAATGCTCTCGGTATGGCAAAGCACTTCTTGCCTCCTCTTCTAGCCCTTGCGCCAGCATCAAATCCATTCGTAAATCAATACGAGCGTATAATTCTTCCCGTGGTCGTTCAAGGGCGATTCTGATACACTCAAATGGTCTTTCCTTTTTTTGTTTTTTACGAAAAGCCGAAAAAGGCTGTCCCGTAGCCAAACAAACCTCTAGGGCTCTGACAATTCTTTGAGGATTTTGTTGGTCTACTTCTTCAAAATAAACGGGATCAAGCTCGCGCAATTGAGCTGATAAAC
Source organism: Flectobacillus longus (assembly GCF_030056705.1). GTDB lineage: Bacteria > Bacteroidota > Bacteroidia > Cytophagales > Spirosomataceae > Flectobacillus > Flectobacillus longus. The sequence goes on along the minus strand of NZ_JASHIC010000003.1, from coordinate 9,288 downwards.
TTTCAAGCCCTTCCGTTTCCAAACGCTTCATTAATGACTCGCGGAGCTCTAAATCCGCCTCAGGCATTTCGTCGAGTCCATCGGTTACGATTTTGATAAACATCCCCGAACCTCCAGTCAAAATGGCTACATCTTTACGAGTAAAAATTTCTTCTAATACTGCCAAACAATCACGTTCGTAATCGCCAACAGAGTAATAATCGGCAATACTGTGAGAATCGATAAAATGGTGTTTTACCCCTTGCATTTCCTCGGAGGTAGGCTTAGCCGTTCCAATAGCTAATTCTTGATAAAACTGTCGAGAATCTGCCGAAACCACTTCTGTATCGAAGTGTTTAGCAAGCCTGACACATAGGTCTGTTTTGCCAACGGCAGTTGGTCCAGCAATGATAATTAAGTATTTTGACGAATTTGACATACCGCAAAATTACAACAAAACATTTAGTGATTTGCGATTGACTAATTGAGTGATTATTTTAAATTTTGTGCTCTTGCTGTAGAGAGGCAATGTTTTGCGTCTTAAACCATGCAATATCAAGTATCATAAAACCAAAAAAGCGGTCGAAAAAATAATTTTCGACCGCTTTTTTGATAAAATTAACAGAATCATCCTAGTTAAATAATTCGGAATTACTTAAATAAATTTGATAAGTTTTGATTACGAATATTTTATCTCATCAATCTATCAAACTTAACCCTACAAGATTCTATCTATGTTATTTCTGTTAAAAAACTACCAGAATACTGTGTAAAGAACCACAAGAATAGCAATAATCACAGAAGCTCCAACTGCAAATGCCGTGTTAGTTTTGAACATAGAAGCATCGATTTTCAACGCTTTCTCACCATCTTTTGTTGATGAATCTGCCAAACCTAATACTACCATCATCAACACACAGATTAAGAATGTTAAGCCCATACGGTCAAGGAATGGAATGATATGATGTCCTTCTCCATCCAAGAATGATGAGTAAAACACAGTATCATACATACCTGTCATTTCTGGCAAATCTTTCAATACCAATGAAATTACAACCGAACCAATCGTTGCAGCCATAGCACCTGCCGAGTTAGCACGTTTCCAGAAGAAACCTAACAAGAATACCGCAAAGATACCTGGAGATACATATCCAGTCATTTCTTGAATAAAGTCAAAACCACCTTTTTTATCGATACCCAAATATGGAGAAATCAAAATAGCAAGTACCATAGCTATTACAATCACGATACGACCAGTTTTTACCAATTGCTCTTCAGAAGCCTCCTTATTAAAGAATTTTTGATAAATATCTAGGGTAAAAATCGTCGAGATAGAGTTCGCTTTACCAGCCAAAGATGCTACAATAGCCGCAGTCAATGCCGCAAAAGACAAACCTTTCAAACCTGGCGTAAGCAAGTTCAACAATACTGGATATGCGTGGTCAGCGTTTACTGTACCATCAGCACCAAGCATTTCTTGTTGGAACATACCATTGGCATGCAATACATAAGCAGCAATACCTGGCAATACTACGATGATTGGCATCAATAATTTTAAGAAACCTGCAAACAACAAACCTTCACGAGCTACTGGTAACGAAGCACCCAAAGCACGCTGTGTAATATACTGGTTACATCCCCAATAGTTCAAGTTCACAATCCACATACCACCTACTAACACTGTCAAACCTGGCAAAGAAGTAAAGTTTGGATTATCTCTTTTCAAAATCATGTGGAAATGGTCATCTGCCTTATTGAAAATATGACTCAAACCTTCCATTGCACCTTGAGAACCAAATTGGTCTGATACCAAAGTCAAAGCTAGATAAGTAGTACACAAACCACCCAAAATCAAGAAGAATACCTGAATTACATCTGTAAAACCAATTACTTTCATACCTCCCAAGGTGATGATTACCGCAAAAATTGCTAAGCACCACATACACAAGGTAAAATCAAGACCTGAGATAGTCGAAACTGCCAATGCACCAAGATATAGAATAGATGTAAGGTTTACTACAACATATAAAATCAACCAGAAAATAGCCATAATCGTACTCACAGTAGAGTTATAGCGTTGTTTCAGGAATTGAGGCATTGTAAAGATTTTGTTCTTCAAGTAGATTGGCATAAAGAATACCGCCACAATAATAAGCGTAGCAGCAGCCATCCACTCATAAGTCGAAATTGCCAAACCCATTTTGTAGCCGTTACCAGCCATACCAATGAACTGTTCTGCCGAAATGTTTGAAGCAATCATCGATGCTCCAATTGCCCACCATGTAAGCGAACCTTCAGCTAAGAAGAAATCTGTAGAAGATGCTTCTTTTGATTTTTTCTTTTGATAAATCCAGTAGCCATAGCCAGCCACTACCACGAAATAAATGAGAAATACCAGATAATCAATAAGTTCCAGTCCTTTGTGCATGGGTTGAATTGATTTGAATAGTTTATAATCAGGGATAAATTAAATTTTGAATCTGAAAGTTACAATTTTAAAAGCAAAACAAACAACGCAATATGTATTTATTTACTGGGTACTTATATCAATATTGTGTTAAAAACTTGAAATTAATTCTGATTTTATAAGAATAATCCAAATTTTTTTGATGCTCAAATGATTGCACATTATATTATACAGTTCTACACTGTTCTACAATAGCAAAAGTACTTTACTTAGCACAACAATTGCAACTTTTTGATATAAAAAATAATTTATTTCAGGTATGAGGTGTCAAATTTTATTAATTTTTTTGTAGAGACATAATGCTTTACGTCTAAATCCAATTTCATATTTTGTACTGCATCAAAAAAGCGGTTGGAAAACAATTTCTAACCGCTTTTTGCTATTATTATGCTATGCCTGACTCAGTTTGAGACGTAAAGTATTACGTCTCTACGGGTAATTACAAACTTGGCTCAATAAGCACAACCTCTTCTTTGTCTACAATTACCTGACCTTCAATCAAATCCTTGGTTTTGCGAACATATTTTTTGGGTGTAACAATCACAGGGCACAGTGTATCATTTCTACGCTTAGAATAATAGGCTGCAATTCCTGCTGCCTTCTCAATGACATTTACTGGAAACTTCTTCCCAGCTTGTCGGCGAATGACCACGTGTGAGCCAGATACATCACGAGCATGAAGCCATAAGTCTTCTTTTCGAGCATATCGTTGAGTAAGCAAATCGTTATTTCTGGAATTTTTACCAATTAAGATTTCCCAACCTTGGTAATTTACATATTTGAATAAATCTTGTACTGTCAGCACCTGCTTATCGGTTTGCTCGATAACGTTATTCTTAATGTATTTTCGCAATTCTCGCAGACTTTCAATTGCCTCCACTTTGCTGATATGTCCCTGCAATTCTTGCATCAATGCCTCTTTAGCCTCGATATTCTCCATGAGTTTTTGGATTTCTATCTTTTCATTTTTAGCTTTTCGGTAATAGTTTTCAGCATTCTTTTGGGGGGTCAAATCAGGCTTCAACCGTACTTTAATAGGTTTGTCACGATAAAAATCATACAACTCTATTACCTCTGTCCGCTCAGGAATCGCATGCAAATTGGCCATAATGATATTGGCAATTTCTTCATGTTTGACATCCTCTTCCAAGCTCGAAAGCTGCGTATATGACTTATCAATATATGTTTGGGTACGTGAGATTTGCTTTTGTAAATGACGAATAGACTGTCCTTTTTCTTTGTCAAAAACATTAATCTTGGCAAAAGAGTAGTATAATTCATTACTCGCTAAAATAGGGTCTGTCAAGGTTTTTACCAGTTCGCCACCCTCCTGCACCATCGACAACACAGGTTGATAATCGATGGTTTTGATATAAAACTGAGAAGCCTCCAACTGATTGAGTATTTCTTGAACTATTGCCCATTGCTGTTCGAGTGTTGGCTGTTCTAATGCCTTAATTTTTCCCTGAATTAGCTTTACGATTTCTTTTCCAAAAGTTGGGAATAATACGTTTAGTTGTCCATTAGCTGCCACAAAAGCCTCAAAACTCTGATCAATCGGACGGTCGAGTGTTTGGAGAGAAAGGTTATTATCGACAACCAATTTGTTATGAAACAAATCTAGTACCTCGTCACCTTCGAATAAGACGATATTCGAGCGATTACCGTACATTTTGAATAACAGGGTAAAATTGTTTTCAAAATGCAGTGCAAAAGCCCTTTCGTTAAAAAATTGTTGGATTCTTTCAACCCTCAAACCATTGATTTCCTTGAACAAATCGACCGAGTTACGCCCAGCGCGACGAAAATCATCAGGAAAATTCAAACAGGCAAAATCAGGATGCAAAACAGCTTTAATATAAAAATCACGCTTTTTTCTCCACTGTTTTCCATCTGTACAAAAGCCTAAAACCAATTCATCTTTTTCTTGCGAAAAACATTCGGCAAATACCAAACCTACCAACTCCTCTTCCAATCGCTTCGAAAGCTGTCGAAGAAAATAATAATTCGTTTGCATTATAATATCTTTTAATCGTACCAACAGATATTTGATACGATATCGGTTTTCAATCTCAAAATACAAAGTTACGCATAATTATGCTTTATGTAGTAGCTACAAACTACTCAGCAACGAAGTCAAACACGTATCATCCTTAATTGCATCATTTTCTCCAATTACTTAAGTAAATTTGTAGATATTATGCACGGCGCCATCAAGAGCTATGCAACTATCAAAATTGAGATTTTATGTTATTTGAAGATACTTACAAAACCATTACTGGCTCGGCTGAAGGGCTATTTAAAGATAAGGGCAGTAAATTTTTTGCCTATGCCTATCCTATTGAAGACGAGTCAGAGGTAAAAGAACTAGTGGAGCAACTCAAAAAGGAACATTTCAAAGCGGTTCATCATTGCTATGCCTATCGCTTGGGACAAGATCGTACCAATTTTAGGGTCAACGACGACGGAGAGCCTTCTGGTTCGGCGGGAAAACCAATTTTAAATGTCTTATTGTCAAAAGATATAACTAATATTTTGGTGGTAGTCGTTCGTTATTTTGGTGGCACTTTATTAGGCGTTCCGGGTCTGATTAACGCCTACAAAACGGCTACTCAAGAAGCCTTAGTCAATGCGGAAATCATTGAAAAAACAGTTAATGAGATTTATGAAGTACGTTTTGAGTTTGTTCAAATGAATGATGTGATGAAAGTGGTAAAAGAATTTGGGCTGAAAGTCAAGAATCAACTTTTTGACAATCAATGTACTTTACAACTAGAATTTCGTAGAAATATGACTAATCAAATTATTGGTAAACTCGAAAAAATCGAACCAATTGAGATTGAACATATCGCAACAGTCTGACGAAGAGCTTTCAGCCGTTAGCTATCAGCAATCGGATAAGTTTTTATGCTGCCTGCTGATAGCTCAAGGCTAATACCTCAATCAAGAGCAATTACTAAATTCAACACTCCGCACTCAAAACTCATCACTCCCAAAATATGCCTTTAATCGAGTCATCTTACAAAGCAAAACATATCTGGAGAAACCCACATTTCTCGACTATTTACCCTTCTACGCTTCGTAAGGTCGAGGGTGTGCATTATACACGTGAGCGCATAGAATTGCCTGACGGAGATTTTTTGGATTTGGATTGGAGTAAAAGTTCTGTTCTTAGCAAATCGCTTGTCATTTTTACACATGGATTTCTGGGAAACGCCACACGACCCTATATTTTGGGAGCGATAAAGTTGTTTAATCAAAATCATTGGGATGCCATTTGCTGGAATCACAGAGGACTTAGCGGTGAAAATAACCGCCTAGAACGATTAACAACGCATGGCGATTCACAAGATTTGGCGTATGTAGTCAATCATTGTTTAGCGATGAAACATTATGAGCAAATTACGTTGGTAGGATATAGCAAAGGTGGAAACATATCACTCAAATATGCTGGAGAGCAAGGTGCGAACATAGCCCAAGAAATTAAATCAGTAGTGGCTATTTCAGTGCCAACCGATATTCAAGGAAGTGTGGATGCTATGGGTGCCGAAGGCTTTTATGCAAATCGTTTTAAAAGTAAACTTCATCGTTTTTTACAAAAAAGAACTGATTTGATTGACCCGAAATGGTTTTCATTATTTGAAAAATACAAAACCTTAGACGAGTTTACAGGAGAATATATTGCGCCTTTGCATGGTCTCAAAAATGCAGCAGACTATTATGATTCATGTAGTGCAATTCATGTGGTAGACCAAATAAGAATTCCTTCTTTAATCTTAAATGCCGCTAACGATCCTGTATTATCAGAAAGCTGTGCGATTTTGGATAAAGCTAAAAAGTCGAATTATCTTTTCAGTGAATATCCTGCTCACGGCGGACATTGTGGTTTTTACGCTCCTAATCAAAATGGCATTTATTGGGGAGATTATCGAACTTGGGAGTTTGTGAAGGACAACCATAACAGATAATCATTTGACTACAAATAGTTTAGCATTATACAAAACATATCTTTACTTTTACAAGAAAAATACATCTACTTATGAATAATAATATTCCTGGCTTAAAAATCAATGAAACTGATTTTAAGTCACCCAACGGAAAGATTGGTAAAATAGCTGTCTTATTATACACAGGTTCGGGAGAGCCTTCCAAGATACTAGACTTTGCTGTTCAACAATATGTTGGAACAAAACCTTATTACGAACTTATAGACGCTCATTTGGACAATCCATGGATGCGTGTTATTATCAGTGACCATCTCAATGAGCTGAGTCAGGAAGATTTTGATATTACTAAACATAAACTAGAAGCCTAAGAAGCTTTTCAATGTGAATCAAATACTCTATTTGAAATCTTCATTTCTACCCTATTATGATCATCAATAACACTCGCGAAAATGCCATCGTGGATGCAATATGTCTATGGATGGGCTACCAACTCCGAATTGGTAGAGAACAGTTAATCCACGAAGCAAGTCTCCGTTATCCCATTGCTGATACCATTACTGCCTTTGGTACTCACATCGAACGTGTGGCACTAGAAAAACTTCATCCTTTATTCAAAAGCAGGAAAATAGATTTAGTTATTTATGAAAAAGACTTGCATGAAATAGATGCTGGTTTGTCCGACATCGAAGAAGTGTTCGAATTTAAACTTGCCAAGAAAGATACCTCTAACATTAACACAGAAGAACCTCAGAGACTATTTGATGATATAATAAGACTTGCCTACTATAATCTTTGGACGGGGAAAAATACCTATTTTCTAATTTGTGGAAAATACGATGAGTTTAAAACCTACTTTGTCGGGCAATCTAATAATGTTATTTCCTATCAATCGAAATTCTTAATACCTCCACGATATGCTGCGGCAAATTCTACTGACATATATCCTCAAACTGATAAGTGGGAAGAAGCAGGGCTATATAAAGACTTGTTTAGTTTCAGCGTTGAAGAGTCTAAAATTAAGCAATTCACCATACAAGATGATTGGAGCTTAGACAGCTTTCAAAAGAGTTATTTAATAAGAGAAGGAGTTGCCAATACTTTTCAATTTACAGAAAGCCTAACGATAAAAACTACCTGTCTTGCTATTACTCCAGCTGGTGAGAAAAATAAAACTCATGCCGCTGGTATTTGGAGAATTGAAGGATTTTAAATCTCCTATCAGAAATAATTCTATCTTTGTGAAACGCTGACGCCCCATTATTTCAGTATCCTATGCAACCTTACTCAAGTCAATACAACGATATCATTAATCAAGCTATTAGTAAATATGTTTCATTCACAACAGAAGAATTGAGCATTTTTAATGATCTATTGACTTATAAAAAAGTCCCGAAGAAAACCTTTTTGCTAAAAGCTGGAGACGTTTGCGATATTGAAGCATTTATCGTGAAAGGTTGTGCTCGTACTTATTATTTAGACGATAAAGGTGCGGAAGTTATTCTACAATTTGCCGTGGAAGGCTGGTGGATAAGTGATATTGCAAGTTTTCATGAACAAGTTCCGAGTAACATTTTTATCGAAACGCTTGAGGCTTGTGAAATTTTATACCTTGACCATAACACCAAAGAAACACTTCTCGAAAAAGCGCCTAGGTTCGAACGTTTTTTCCGTTTACTAGTACAACGGAACTTGTCTGTTACTCAAAACCGATTAATCAATACCATTGCCAAACCTGCGATGGAAAAGTATCTTGATTTTCTGAAGAGATATCCAAGTATTCCTCAAAGAGTTCCTCAACATTATATTGCTTCGTATTTGGGTATTTCTGCCGAATTTTTGAGTAAAGTCCGAGCCAAATTGGCAAAACAGTAGGATTACTGTAGGCGATAAGCGAAATAATATAGATCCTTTTCAAATCTTCAAATTATTCCTAAATTCTTGTCCTAGTTCAATGTTTTGAGGCTTGTGCTTCGTGCATCTTTGTATTGTTCATTTATTTAAACGATTTACGACGATGGAACGCAAGGAATTTCTTAAGAAAGGCATATTGGGAACTGGCATGTTTGTGAGTTCTAAAGTTCTAGGAAAAGAACTCAACAATCATCAAAATGATGAATTGCAACCATTGGAAGTAATCGGTTTGAATCATTTACCCAATCCTCAGACAAAAATCATGGCAAATACAATATTGCATAAAGCCGATACTCGTGGCTATGCCAATCATGGATGGCTAAAAAGTCATCATACTTTTAGTTTCGCTAATTATTACAATCCAGAAAGAGTCCACTTTGGTGTTTTGCGTGTACTCAACGACGACCAAGTAGCAGCAGGTCGTGGCTTTGGAACGCACCCACACGACAATATGGAAATTATCTCGATTCCATTAGAGGGTGACCTTGAGCACAAAGACAGCATGAACAATGTGGCTGTTATCAAAAAAGGAGATATTCAGGTTATGAGTGCTGGTACAGGTGTATATCATAGCGAATACAACCGCAATAGCGATAAAGAAACAAAGTTTTTACAGATTTGGGTATTTCCTAATAAGAAAAATGTTACGCCTCGTTATGACCAAATGACGCTAGATATTGCAGACCGTCGCAATCGTTTACAACAAATTCTCTCTCCTAATCCAGAAGATGCAGGCGTTTGGATTCATCAAGATGCGTGGTTTAATATTGGAACTTTTGATACTGGAATAACCGCCAACTACGACATCAAACGTCAAGGAAACGGTGTATATGCTTTCATTTTAAAAGGTGATTTTGAAATCGATGGACAAACCGTTAATCAACGTGATGGCTTGGGTATCTGGAATACAAAATCTATCGCTTTGAAAGCCCTAACACAAGATGCAGAAATCCTATTGATGGATGTACCAATGACATTGTAAGA
>NZ_JASHIC010000002.1 GCF_030056705.1 Flectobacillus longus | reverse complement strand
GAGGCAAAGAGGCAAAGAGGCAAAGAGGCAAAGAGGCAAAGAGGCAAAGAGGCAAAGAGGCAAAGAGGCAAAGAGGCAAAGAGGCAAAGAGGCAAAGAGGCAAAGAGGCAAAGAGGCAAAGAGGCAAAATTATTTTACAACAACCAAACTACCAATAAATTAGCTACACTTTTTTTGTTTTTTTGTCTCTCCTTTATTGAGAAAAAACGCTAATTCATAATTCACTAAATCACTCATTCACCAAATCACTCAATAAACATGGAGAATATCCTAGTCATCAGTCGTCACCCCGAAATCTTGGGTGTAGTGGTGCGCTTGATTAATCAACAGCCCGATTGGAATGCCATCGGTACTTGTATAGACCAAGAAGCTCTACAAATTTTTCAGCAAGGAAATATTTCATTAGTCCTTTTGGGAAACGGGATTTTACCAGAAGAAGAGGAACAACTAAGAGCTGACTTATTGGTAATCAATCCAGCAGTTTTGATTATCCAACACTATGGAGGAGGAAGCGGCTTATTGGTCTGTGAAATTCGCCAAGCGCTCGAACATCAAGTCGTAATTGGATAAACTATTCTAAGAATGAAATTTAAAATTCATCTCTTAGAATAGTTTATTTTACTGATTTTACATAAAATGAAAATTGTAAGTCAACGAAGGTATTGGCGACCCAAAAATCGTTAATTGATACGCTTTTATCCCAGCTTCGGTGCGTAAATACACTGAATAGGCATTTTTGCGACCATATAGATTATACACCGTAAAAGTCCAACTTCCCTCCCATCGGCGCTTACGCATACTTGGATTTCGGATCGTCCATGAAAAATCCAAACGATGATAATCACTAATTCGAGCATTGTTGCGGTCTTGATAAAAAGGATAGGTCACGCCATCAAAAACCACAATTCCTGTAGGGACAGTAAACGGTCTACCTGTATTGTACACCATCGTAAAGCCAAATTCATGATGCGCTCCTTGCCCAATAATCAAGCTGGCATTGAAACTATGCGGTCGGTCAAAATTATTTGGATACCATTTTCCGCCATTTACCTGCTCTTCATATCGGTCACTTTGCTTGATTTGATTCAAACTTCTTGAATAGGTATATCCTAGCCAACCCGTCAAATCACCTTTCTTTTTACTTAACATTACCTCCAAACCATAAGCCATACCTTTACCTTGCAATACCTGTGTTTCGAGATTTGGTTTTAAGACAAAATCTGCTCCTGGTTTGTAATCAAGCACATTTTCGTTGCGACGATAATATCCTTCCATCGAAAACTCGTAGATATTATCTTTAAAATTTTTGAAATATCCCAAAGAAAACAAATGACTACTTTGCGGACGAATATAGTCGTTGCTTGTAGCCCAACGCGATGTTGGCAGAGGCGTTGTCGTGTTTGAAACCACCTGTAAATACTGGCGAATAAAGTTGTAGCCAAACTTCAATGAAGATGAATTAGTTAAGGAATACTTTGCCGAAATACGTGGTTCAAGCCCGCCATAAGAGGCTATCACTTGTCCAGACCCATATTTTGTAGAATCAGTTACGGTAAAATCTGAAAGAGGCACACCACTTTGGTAACGTCTTACAGTGCCTGCTCCCATTGCCCAATATTGAGCATATCTTAAGCCCACAGAAACACTCAACTTAGAATTTACAGTCATTTCATCCTCTCCATAAATACCTGCCTCGATACTATTTTCATCTGGAATGGTAATAGGATTAACACTTGTAGAAGCATTTGGCACTAAATTCCCCGGACTGATTTTGTACCAAATAGACGAAATTCCTCCTGTCAACTTATGCCTTTCGTCGGGATTATAATGTAATTCAGACTTGAGTTGTCGGTACAAAATTGCCGATGTAATATCTACTGTATTATTCGAGTTTAACTGAGGCAACATTGTTTTGGGCTGATAATGCGTCAAAATCGCAGAAGTTTGCCAATCAAGTTTACTACTAAACAAATGAAACCATTTTAACGACGCATTTAAAGATTTATAGTCGTACTGCGTAGATGTGGCGCTGATGTTATTGACAGTTCCTAGCAAATCAGTTTGGAAAAAATCTTTACTCAAATATCCAGAAAAAGTAAAAGTATTTTTTTGATTAGGCTGAAAGAACAGCTTTGTGGCAATATCATAAAAGTTAGCACGAATATTCTTAAGACGCTCAGAACCCAACTGAAACAAAAAGTCATTAAATGAGCCTCTGGTAGACACCAACATACTCAATTTGTTTTTAATCAAAGGCGTTTCGATACTCAAACGATTAGAAACTAAGCTAATACCTCCGCTTACCTTGGTTTGGGTTAAACTAGGATTTTGTAGTGTCACATCCAATACCGACGCTGTTCTACCGCCAAATCTGGCTGGAATACCGCCTTTGTACAACTCTACACCGCTAACGGCATCGGGTGTAAAAACGGAAAATAGTCCAAACAGGTGGGTAGGGTTAAAAATGGGTGTATCGTCTAACAAAATCAAAGTTTGGTCAGTAGTACCTCCTCGGATATTTACTCCATTGGCGGCCTCCCCAACCGATGTCACGCCTGGCAACATTTGAATTCCTCTGAGTACGTCCACCTCTCCCATAATTGCAGGGATTTTTTTGATAGTTTTCATACTCATGGGCGTTACCCCCAGGAGAGTTCTATCTACATTTTTGGTAGCACCTTGTGTGGATACAACTACTTCATCAAGTTCTTTAGCAATATTTAACAGACTAATATCTAGTTTCAATTCAGCTTTTTTAAAGGTTATTCTTCTTCGAAAAGTTCTATATCCTACCATACTAATGGTTACCGTGTATTCGCCATAAGGTACCAAAGACGAATAACTCCCATCTGCTTGGGTATATACGCCTTGATTATCAATTTTGACGGCAGCACTTTCTATAGGCTTTCGATCAAGAGAATCAATCACAATTCCTTTAAAAGTTGTGTATTGTTTTTTGTCGCCATTTTGTGCCCAAGTCCCAAACGACAAAAGCACAAATAGAAATATATATTTCATATTAAATCCGTTTGAAATTATTATTGCCATCCTTTAGGTTGAAAAGGCGTACGTGTTGCACTCGGAACACACTTAGCCGAAGGTGGACGTGTGGGAGGGTTTGAGGGTTCTTCACTAATGGTATGTCCCAATATCAAAGCCATCGGCCCTGTGGCATCTGTTCTATCAAGCCAATAACTACGTTTCTGAATATTGGCAACGCCAAAATATCCCACCACTTTTTCGTCTGGATTAGTAAGGTTTTGGATATTTCCGATAATAGCCGATGGAGGCGTATCAGCTAACCCTCCTGTTCCTTGCGAGAGCTGTCGAACCAGTTGATTAAACTTATAAACTTCCAACGACACGCTTATTTGTTCAATGTCAACCAAACAACCATAGTCGTTGTAATACGGGATTTGAGCCACCAACTTATCTTGAATCAGTTTACCCTGCGAAGCTCTATCATCCTGAACTATTACGGTTGGACTATGCAAAATTGCAAAACAGGACGACTCACAAGGATAATCGAAATACATTCTGTTTTGTAGAGCTCTCGGAGCTGGACCACATTGTTGCGAACCATAATCTAAAACAGAGTTGTTACAAGTTTTACAAAAGGCTAGTTTCTCGTAATGTGTATATCTCCACAAGTAGAAATTAGTCACTTGTGGATCATCCTGAAAATCTACAAATAACTCACTAGCAGATATATAGTTTTTGCCATCTGTAGACAACTTACTTTGTAAATTAAACTGTTTTTTTACCTTCAAAATAGGAGGCGTTGGCGTTATTTTTTCGGCTGTTGACTGGTATTTGTCACCTGTCGACAGCTCAAACTTTAACCTGTAAGCGTAATTGGGATTAAATACAAAATTCTTGGGAGGAATCAGTTTTCCTGCTTGTGGAATCAGGAGGGAGATTTCCTGTTGGGTATCCTCAATCAAAATAGATGCTTTGGTAATATCTGCATCTAAGATTTGTGAATAATTATTTGAATAGTTTGAAAAATAAACTTGAATTGTATCAGGCGCACTCTGATTGTCACTCAAAAAGCCTTCTACAACCAAATGTTTGCCATCTTTTTCAAAATCATATTCGTACGGATCCACGCAGGAACATAGCCCCACGGCGATAATTACGACCCAAAAGTATAGTCGTAAGTAGTGTTTTTTCATAGAATGATAGTTTCTGAAGGTATTAAATTGGCTTAAGAGTATTGGGAAATAGTGTCAATTCATATCTCAACGAGCCCGTTACACCGATATATTTTATTTTGCACCAAAGTGCAATTAATTGGATAGTTGGATACAAAAGTACCCGAAAGGCTTATTTTATTTTTATTTTTTATTAAAAAATCACAAAATTACTTTTCAACGAAATTCCAAACCAAGTTTTTCGATAAAGCCTCATTTGTGAATCTTAAATAATTTCTATTTTTACCAAGTGATAACAAGGTATTGATGCGCCACAAAACCATCATGCTAGACGCAAAGCATTGCATCTCTATAGATGAAAATAATATTACTTTCATCAAAATCACGCACTTAATCACTCATTCACTAAATTATCCACAACGCTCGTCAACAATCCTATGAAAAAAATCACATTACTACTTTTTTACCTTTTGCCATTCGCCCTGTTTGCACAACAATTCAATAAAGTTGAGATTGCTCGATGGGAAAAACAGGCACAGCAAGTTCAAATCATTCGAGACAATTGGGGTATTCCGCATATTTATGGTAAAACCGATGCAGATGCGGTTTTTGGTTTGCTTTATGCACAATGCGAGGACGATTTCAAGCGAGTAGAAATGAATTATATCGAAAAATTAGGGCGCCTTTCTGAAATAAAAGGAGAAAGTCAGCTCTATGAAGATTTACTCATTCGTATGGTAATCGACTCCTCTGAAGCAATAGCTGATTATCAAAAAGCCCCTCTTTGGCTCAAAACCCTACTCAATGCGCACGCCGATGCCATCAATTATTATCTTTACAAACACCCCAAAGTAAAACCTGCTTTGCTGACTCGCTTCCAACCGTGGTATTCTTTGTTGTGGACAGATGGCAGTATTGGGGCTATTAATACCGCCGATGTTACCACCAACGACCTCAAAAGTTTGTATGAAGGAAAAGACGCCTTAGGGTATTTTTACAAAAAACCTGTCGAAGAAGAAATTCTAACAGGCTCAAATGGCTTTGCATTTTCACCAAAAATCACCGAATCAGGTAAGGCTATTCTGTATATCAATCCTCACGTAACCTTTTATTTCAGACCCGAAGTACACGTGATTAGCGAGCAAGGACTCAATGCCTACGGGGCAGTCACATGGGGACAGCTATTTGTCTATCAAGGTTTTAATGAAAAATGTGGCTGGATGCACACTTCTAGTTATACTGATATAGCGGATACTTATATTGAAAAAATCCAAAAGAAGGGTAACAATTGGGTATATCTTTATGAAGGGAAAGAGCGACCTGTTAAAATCAAGAAGATAAAAATTGGCGTACTGAAAAATGGCAAAATTGAAGGTAAAAGCTTTGATGTCATGTACACACATCATGGTCCTGTGATGGCTAAGCGCAATGGTCAGTGGATTAGTATGAAAGCCAATAACCGCTCTATGACAGGCTTGATTCAAAGCTGGCAACGTACCAAAGCCAAAAGCTTAGCCGAATACAAAAAAACGATGGATTTATTAGCAAATACCTCTAATAACACCGTTTATGCCGATGCCGAAGGAAATATTGCTTATTGGCATGGCAATTACCTACCAATTCGTGACAACAAATACGACTGGTCGAAGCCTGTAGATGGCTCTATTTCGGCTACTGAATGGAAAGGTCTGCATCCTGTAAAAGAGTCACTACACGTTTACAATCCAACTAATGGCTGGCTTCAAAACTGTAATGCAACGCCTTATACCGTAGCAGGCAGTAATAGTCCCAAACGTGCCGATTATCCTAAATACATGGCACCAGATGGTGAAAATTTCAGAGGCATTAATGCTGTAAGAGTTTTGAGTAGCATTCCAAAGTACAATTTGGACAAGGTAATCGAAGCGGGTTATGATACCTATTTGGCAGCCTTCGAAGTACTAGTACCTGCTTTGATAAAAGCATACGAAAAAGAAAATCAAAACACCCGCTATTCATCTCTCGCCGAGCCCATTGAACAACTGAAGCTTTGGGATTATCGTACCAGCAAAAGCTCCATTCCTACGGCCTTAGCAATCGAATGGGCAACAAGACTACAACCTTCCATTGCCAAAGTGCAAGTAAAAGATGAACTAAAAGCTGATCAAGTAGGTCGTACAGAACAGTACGTAGCCACGGTGTCCACCCAAGAACTCTTAGACCCAATGCTAGAAACACTCCAAGACCTTCGTAACCGTTTTGGGACTTGGCAAGTTGCATGGGGCGAAATCAACCGCTTCCAGCGAGTATCGAGCAACATTGAGCAAAAATACGATGACAACCAAACAAGTATTCCTGTACCATTTGCCTCTTCAGCTTGGGGTATGCTTCCTTCATACACAGGAAGATATTATGGCACAAAAAAACGATATGGTGTCAATGGCAATAGTTTCATCTGTGCCGTAGAATTTGGAGAAAAAGTAAAAGCTAAATCTTTATTAGCAGGCGGTCAAAGTGGTGACCCTAATTCAATCCACTTCTTCGATCAAGCCGAAATGTACACCCACGGCCAATTCAAAGAGGTTCTTTATTACAAAGAAGACGTCATGAAGTTTGCCGAAAGAATCTATAATCCAGGCAAATAATTGAGAATCGTGTGATACTAGTGTACGAAAGGCATAAGATGGGTTCTATATTCAAATACTGTTTGTAGTTATTAATCTTTCGTACACTATCAGTCGCAGGTGATTTATCATTTATGATATAAAACAGAAAAAGCTCAGAAAAAAATTTCTGAGCTTTTGCGGTCTGGACGGGACTCGAACCAGCGACCCCATGCGTGACAGGCATGTATTGTTTATTTTTATTTGCATTGATGTATTTTTAAATGTCTGACTTTTAGACTTTTATGTGCATTTATTCTTTTGGTTAATTGTATTTAATTGTATTTTTTTGCTACTCTTGTTTAAACTATGTTTAAACCGTATAAATCAAAATTTGTAAATGGCTTCTATTGATGTGCTTTTGTACACCTCCAAAGTATTAAAAAATGGGGAACATCCTATTATGGTTCGATTGATTAAAGACAGAAAACCTAAATATATCTCTGTGGGTATGAGTTGCTCCAAAGCAATGTGGGATGATAAGAAAAATTTACCTGCTAAAAAACATCCTCTTGCCACTGAAATGATTATTAAAATTGAAAAAACAAAAACAGATGCAAGACGACTTTTGATGCAGTTAGAGGATGAAAAGGCAAGTTTTACTGCTGAAGAATTCACCAAGAAACTTAAAAACCAAAGTAAACGTATAACAGTACTTCATTTTCTCGATGAGGTGATAACTGACCTGATGAAAGCAGATAAGGTAGGTAATGCAAACGTTCATAAGAATTTAAAGAAAGTGCTTGAGCGTTTTAGAAATCAAAAAGACTTCACTTTTTCCGAATTAGACGGTTCTTTTTTGCGAAGGTTTGAGCAAGATTTCAGAGAAAGAGGTGTTTCTGAGGTTTCTATGAGTGTACATTTTCGCACTTTGAGAGCCTTATACAATAGAGCTGTAGTAGAAGATTTTGCCAAGAAGGAAGCAGACCCCTTTGTTGATTACAAAATCTCTAAATTCAACACTAAAACGCAGAAAAGAGCTATCAAAAAAGAGGATATTGTCAAAATAGCTTCTCTCAAAATAGAAAAAGGAACAAGACTTTATGATTCTCAAAACACTTTTCTTTTTAGCTATTATTGTTCTGGAATTAACATTAGTGACATTATCGAGCTCGAATGGACGAATATATCTCCAGATGGTTTGATGGAGTACGAGCGAAACAAAACTCACCAACGTCAAGTGGTACAACTCTTACCACCCGCTAAAGAAATACTCGCATACTATCAAAAATATAGCTCAGGAGACTATATATTCCCGTATCTTGATAAGTCGAAACATAAAACTATTCCTCAAATTACCAATCGTATTAAGAAAGTCACAAAGCAGATAAACCAAGATTTGAAAGTGCTTGCAGAAATGGCAGGAATTGAAGCTAACTTAACAACCTACGTAGCGAGACACACGTTCGCAACGGTTTTGAAGAGAAGTGGGGTCGAAATTAGTAAGATTAGTGAACTGATGGGTCATGAATCAGAGAAGGTGACAAAGGTTTACCTCGATTCATTCGAAAATGATGAACTGTATGAAGCTACTTTAAATTTATTGTAAGAAAGGTGGGACTAATAAGATAAAACTTAGGTATATATTCTTGTTGATTGTTTGCTCTCAATTGTCCAGACACTGTCTGGACAATTGAGAGCCTGTGATTAGGTTTTTATACACTTCTTTTGAAGAAATAGTATTATTGATGTAAGAGACAACAGCAGGCAGCTATTATTAATTATTTATAAGAATTTTTGATTGAAATGGATAGAGGTTTGTATTTTGAAGCACATCAAAATCGTGTAACTTTTAGTAATTAATATCACTATATCGACCGCGTTTTTTATAAACGTAACTTATGATGCATTATTAGGGTTGACTAAAAACAAGAAAATTCAGCTATACGGATAATAACCAAATGAGTTTTACAGTCTCCAAATATATCTTATACTATTTAGTATACAGAAAATAAAGTAATTTTTATGACCTAAAACAAAATTTGCTTGAGTCAAATATTGATAAACTAATGAAAAATAATTGAGCTTTCATTTTGTAAATATCCGTAAATTAGATTAGTAAATAATACATCATTTTAAAATGACTTAAGACTGTGGCTATACACTATCCTAATCTAAATATTATCGCTCAAAAACGTACTGGTGGAGCTATTAATATTCAAGGTATTACCTATCAATTCAAATATTGTTGTTCCAAAATTCTACAAGTTACTAATGATGATACTCTAATTACTTTAGAGGGAATTGAAGACTTAGACATCATTGAAAAGTCAATTAGTGAAAATCTTTTCATACAGCTCAAATATTCTAAAAATCTCTTGACTACATCAGGTCTTAATAAGATGAATACCTTTAGTAACTTCTTAGAGGTATATTTGCTAGACCCCAACGCAAGATTTAAAATAGTGACAAATCAACAATTCACTGACAAAAATCTATGTGCTGTTCAAAATCAAAATCTCAGTAAACAAGGATTGGTTTTTTGGGAAGAGTATTATAAAAAATTACAAACGACTGAACCAAAATCCGCTAAATGGAATTGGAGTAATTTTAATTTAATAGACTTTTTAGAGAAAATAGAGTTCGAGATTATCTCAGAATCTCAGTTGGATACACAGTGTAAAAAACTCATAATAGATAACCACAAAATACTTACAGATAATCAAAGGCTTTTTATAAGTGATATTTTCTACAATATTCACGCTTGGAGCATTAACAAAAAGACTATTACTTTTCAAGAAATCAAAGATTCTATTCAAGAAACCAGAGAAGAAATAGCAAGAGGTATAGAGAATGATGCTATAAAATACCGATGGATTGAGCCTGTAAATTTTATAAATTCTTCAGACGCTGATAATTCTGACTATTATCAAGGAAAACCCGCCAAACCCATCCACATCGCACTCGGATTACCAGCGAGACGAAAAAGAATTGAAGAAGAAATAGAAAAATCAATTATTGAGAATAATATTACTGTTTTAAAAGCCTCAAGTGGTCAAGGAAAATCAACTTTAGCATGGCAAGTTGCATTTAACCTCTATCAAAAAGAATGGACAATTTTAGAATTAAAAGTATCTGAAGACCTTGGTAAAATTAGTCATCTGGTAGATTATTTAAAATTTAAAATTAGAACAGATTGTACTCTACTTGTATTAGACGGATTAAGTAAGATTACTCAAAATTGGAGCGAACTTGCTCAAAATTTATCAGAATTACCTATAAAAATATTAATCACTACGAGAGAAGAAGATTGGACGAAATATGGTTCTGAAATCTATAAGTTAAGTTTGTCAATGCCCGAAATTAAATTGGGGTTTCAGGAAGCAGAGGATATTTACAAGCAATTCAATAGAAAGGGAGTGATTCATATCGGTTCGGATGGTTTAAGAAAACCGTTTCAATATTATTGGGAGCAAATAGCGAATAAAGGCTTATTGATTGAATATGTATATCTAATCACGCAAGGTCGAATGCTTGAATCTCGCCTCAGAGAACAAGTCAGGAATATTGAGAAAGAGGAAAATGGAGGAATTACTAAATTAGAAACATTGCGACTTGTTACGTTGGCAGATGTATGTAATATTAAAATAGAAGCACTACAACTGAATCAATTTTTACAAAGTAAGAATTTACTCAAGCATACTGATAAAAGAACCCTTTATCTACAATTAGAAAAAGAGTATTCTATCCGTTTTGAGAATGATTACATTGAAGGCTTACACCCTGTACGCTCATTACATCTATTAAATATCTTGCATGAAGGTACACCAATTATTGAGACTGTAGCAAATCTCTGTCAAGTAGTTGATAGTGAAGACTTTTTTAGTTTATTCTCATTTTTTCCTTCATTAATTTCACTTCAGAATCAAGAAAAAAATTTTGATTATTTGATAAATGCTATAGTGGGAAAACCTTTTACGAGCCTTGTAAAAGCAACTGAAGGGCTATTTGCTTGGGAGGTAAATAGTTATTGGCAAATGAATAAGCAAATCTTTGATGAGATATATCTCAAATTTGGGAACTCTGGAGGTTATGCCTTCACATTTGCCCTTTTACCATATCAAAATGAGGCAAATTTAAACAATCTAACACAGTATATAGGAGGACTGACTCAAATACTAAATAATGCGAGTAAAGCAATAAAATTTGATTTTACAAGAACAAAATTTCTAATTTTTTTTGTCACAAAACTATATAAACATTTCCATCGAACTTCACCATCCATAAACACTTTAGATGGTTTGGCTGGATTATTACAATGGTTCGATATATTCAACTTACCACTTTTAAATGTAATTAAAGTGTCTAATAATGAATTGCTTAGTTTTTTTGATAGGTATCAAGTGGAAAATGTAGCCTCTTTTTTAGAGTTATACAACGTTACGAAGCCTGATGAGTATAAATGTTTTCTAGAAAATTATGAGGAATATATTATCTCTACTCTAAAAGAGAAGACAGATACTCCCACTCTTTTCGTTGACGGGGGGGAACTTTTTGCAGAATATTTATATCACTCTTCTTGTACAAAAGAAGTAAATGAACTAACAAATGACCGAATGAATGTATTTATGAAAGTATTGCCTTTTTACACAAGATATACTGTTGAAGGTCAATTCTTACATTATCCGACAGAAGCTATTACCCGTACGATTAAATCAAATTCACGAAAATCTTTCACCCATAAAACATTAATCATAGATGACTACAAAGCCTACCTTAATAGTATTTGGCACAATGAGATAGATAGTAGATACCAAACAAACTCTGAATATGAATGGCAAGCCTATGCTATAGGATTAAGAAAACAATGTTTATTATGTGTAAAAATGAAAGTTAGACTTTTTGAGGCTCTCATTGACGACATCCCCTCTCGATATATGGAACTTGCTGTTGAAATAGAAAAAATTAATAAACTGATTTCAACAATGAGTCTTTCTAATAAAAAAAGACCTTTCAGCAAAAATATGCTGACTAGAACTCCTAAAAACTCTAATTTAGAGAAAGATATAAGAGATTGGGAGTTTAGTTTTATAACCTGTTTTGTAGCTCAATTTCAAACCCTCTTAGACCTTGATTTAGAAAAAAGAAGATTAGCAAAATTAAATTTGAGGTCAGCCGTCAGCCGTCTTTCTAAAATGCAAATAGCTTTTGAAGAAATAAAAAAAGAAACATATTCGTACTTTAACAGTAATGAATTGGTAGAAGAAGAAACTGAATGGTATGATAGACTTGAAAGAAGTGTCTTATTCTATGATGAAATACTGCAAGGGAAATATCGAAGACAATCTTCTGTGGCAAAAGATGAGTGCTTTAACTGGTATCAGAATAGAGTACAAGAGGAGCTCGACAATGCTATTAAGCTACTTGCAGAAATTGAAGAAGATACGGGAATGATATTTCATTATCCTAAGTTTATTCAAAAAGAAGAGTATATAAAATTATTAACAATAGGCATAACAATCTTTAATTTACAACATATTGAACAAGAAGTTTTAATTTTAATTTTGGGACTCACTAAACTAATTAAGTTAGATATCCATAAGTTTAATATAGTAATACTGAATGTTGAAAATCTAGCTGTATGTGCTTTTTCTGTTTCAAAAAACTATTTAGAGAAGATACATAAGTTTCAACTTACTCAAGTATTTGAAGATGACGAATTGGGACTTCACATGAGCCCTCTTCCAATACCAATAAATAGTGAATTAATTGTACCCTTAGAGGGGGTTGGAATCTTTAATCAATCTAAGCAAAGTGTAAATGAGGAGCTTAATTTTATAGTTGAAAAGCTATGGCTTTTTACTGAATATAGAAATAGACTAGATTTAGATTCAACTATTGAAAAAAAATGGTTTGATGAAATACAAAAAAAATATGATAATGATATAAAGAACAGTATTAGGAAAATTCAAAGCAGTAGTCTTTTGGAAAATACCAAAGACCAAATTCAAAATCTCTATAAAGAAGTTTTTAATGGAATAAATTATAATTCCACTCAATTTGGAGAGTTCTTAACAAGAGCCTTACTTCATAATATTTTCGAGATAAATACATTTAAAATAAATTAAGCTTAACATCTACCTATACAAAAATGATATGCTTCAAGAAATAGAAAAAGTTATTGATATAGAATCCGCTCAAGAGTTCTTTGAACTGAAATTTGCAGGAATTAATAGTTTTGACTCATTTATCCAAAGAGGTCAGTCTATCAAATTAATGGATTTTTTTATAGCTGTGTTTAAGCCCGAATATAAATTACAGGGGATATGGCATGAGCAAGAGATTAACCAATTGAAAAGGAAGTTAGAACGTTGTGTAACTATTGAGCAGAAAAAAGCTTTCCTAGAAACAAAACTTAATGAGCAAGAAATTCTTTTTAGCGAGCATGAGTATTTTGATATGATTGAAGAGTTAAAAGATGATACTTTAGGAGACTTATTTAATAAGATAAATCAATTTAAGTTCGGATTTCAGAAAACTTCAAGGTGGCAAGAGGCTGATGAGAATGATAAAGTTTATCTTGCTTTAATCGGTGAAATTCCGAATACATTACCTTCAATTGCAGTTTTTGATAATATGACTAAACAAAAAGTTAGAAGCTTTATCCTTTCAAAACCAACACTGTATAACTTTTTTGGAAGATTGATGCGTTTTAAAAGAGGAGAAATTACTCCATCAAAACTTATTATGGATGTTGTGAGTGACATATTTTCAATTTATTATGATAGTAAGCTTAACTTATATTTAAGAGAAGAATATAAAAAACTTATTTCCCCTAAAGATTACCAGTTAGTCGAAATTATAGATGAAGAGGAAAATACATCAGGGAAAAAAATAGAAATCTTATTACCTAAGCTAAACAAAAGATTGGCTAATGATGGAATAACGAGTCTTACGTGTGTTCAAACAGCTATACTTTTCAATATGCTAAGGAGTGAAAAGATTATCTTTAAGGACGAAAGTTATCAAACAAAAGAAAATATCTATAAAGCAATTCAGGTTCTTACTGGTTATAGCAAGCAAAATATGAAAGTGTTGATGAATCTAAAGGATTACGAAAGTTCGGATAAAGTTGTAACCCAAAATATTTTACGAAAATTAACTAAATGATAATCAGTCAGTTGTTTTTGAGTTTTGGGTTACAACTTTAGAAAGTAGCCCTACAACTCTATAAACAACCACAAAAAACCAATAAAACTTTGTGTCATCGAAAGGGACAACGAACCATCCCCCCTGAGTAGACGACACAAATGGAAATATCATCCAAATTAATCTTAGTAACTCCAGAAGAATTAGTATCTCTAATTCAACATTCCGTTCGCCAAGTCATTGCTGAGCAAACACCAAAATCTTTAGGAACAGTCGACAAGCCTTTGTCGATAGATGAAGCTTCTTCATTTTTAAATATTCCGAAATCAACACTGTATCAATTTACTTCCTCTAGGAAAATTCCTTTTCAAAAAATTGGAAAGAAGATTCTTTTCTTCAAAGGAGACCTTATCCAGTGGGTCGAATCTGGTAAAAAGAAAACTCGAAAGGAAATCGAAGAAGAGGGTTTTGGTAAGAAAGGAGGCTTACGATGAATAATCCTCATAAACAAGCCGATACTAAAGCTTTTGTTTTGTATTGGGAGGAAGCATTTGCTCAAAGCTTTTTTCATGTAGAAAAACTACTTGATGCTAAATGTAAATATCTGGAAAAGCTAAGAAAAATGCTTTTTGATGAAATGAAGGAAGATATCTCTATGAGAATTAAAAATTTAGAGACAGAAATCAATCAAATCATTGGTCTATTGGATATGGTACAACTTCTAAAGAGGGCGTATCTTGAAGAAACGGCACAAATCGCTTCATTATTATCGAAACTAACGTGTGAAAAACAAGTGCTATTACTTCAAAATCAGGAATTAAGGGAGCGTAATGATTTACAGGATAATGTCATTAATCTACTTCTGAGTCGATGTTTTACAACCCTAAATGAAGAAAATAATGAATATTGATAAATATAAGCAATACCTCAATCCTGAACAGGTTAGCGGAGTAGTTCACGAAAAGACCAACCTTGCAAAGATACTAGCAACACAGGAAAAGATACAATCTAATAGCTGTAAAACGATTGCATTTAGTTCTCCCATAATTACGTATAATGAAACAGGTATTATTTTCCCTAACACGATAAATATTATTCAAGGTAAAAAAGGTGTACATAAATCAAGGTTAACGGAGATTTTTTGTGGATTGATGTTGCAAAGAGATATTACCCAATCAAGCCATCGGTTTTTAGGGATGAAACGAAATGCAATGCAGAAATCGGTTGTGCTTTATGTCGATACAGAACGTAATATCAATGACCAATTCCCTTATGCTATTCAAAAAATCAAGCTACTTTCAGGCTATTCGATAGAAGATAAACCCGAAAATTTAGATTACATATCGTTAATTGATATTCCTCGAAGTGAAAGGTTTGATACGTTAAATGAGTATATCAAAAGGTTTAGAACACGATATGAGTTATATAATCTCTTCATTGTGTTCGATGTCGTGACTGACTGCGTTGAGAACTTTAATGATGTAAGAGAAAGCCTTAGACTTGTTGATATGCTCAATGAAACCATTAACACTTATAATGTTACTTTTCTTTGTGTAATTCATGAAAATCCCTCAGCAGGTAACGACAAAGGTCGTGGACACCTAGGTACGGAATTGAATAATAAGGCTTCACAAGTTATACAAATAGGCTTTGAAAAAGATAATCAAGGAAACAATACAGACTTGATACGTTTAAAATTCTTACACTCAAGAAATACCAAGAGATTAGACCCAATTTATGTACAGTACTCAGAAGAATCGAAGGGGTTAGTCCTTGCTAGCAGTGACTTTATTAATGAAAAGCTAGCTATGAAGAAAAGTAAAGCACAGATAGCAGATATTCAAAATTGGCTTACAGATAATATGAAGGAACCCAAAAGTAAAAAGGAGTTGATTGAGATGATTACGGAGGCTTTTGACTGTGGTTCGAGGATAGTTGAGGATAGGCTCAAGGAACTAGATGACAAGGGATTTATTGAACGATTTACGGTGGGGAAGAGTGCACATTACAAATTAATTATTCCATTTTAACATGTTCGCACTCGCAAAGTCATATATATGGGTCTGCGAATGCGAGCGTATAAAAGCTCTCAATATTATGTCTGATACAAATAAGTTTCCTCCGATGAATAGAACGGAGTTAGCTCGAAAATATAAGGTAAGTCTACCTACTTTTAATAAATGGCTTGGATTAATCTCTAATCTTGTTCTGATTGAAAATCAAAGGATATTTACCCCTAAGCAAGTGGAGTTAATTATAAACCATCTAGGGGAGCCCCCTGACTGACTCATGTAAACATCGTGAATTAACTTCAATTAATTCGAATTAACGCATATTAACCCTCGTTAACCCAAAGGTGGTTTTCGAGGGTTAATTATTTTTAAACCAGTAAGTTAATAACGATTAATCTAACATTAAGCAATGAACGAAATTAGAACAGGGAGAGCATTACAGTTGGAAGGACTCCAATATGCTACCAACAAAGTAACCTTAGGCTTCAAGTGTGAAGCTCGAACTAAAATAGAATTGGCACAAGAGGCTCAGCAAATGGGAATGACTTTGAGCGAGTATGTAGACACTATCATATCAACCCGAAAGCAGCATACAAAATCAAACAACAACTCTGAGTTGCAGACATTGTTATCTCAACAAAAAGCTGACCTTCATCATTTTAAAAGGAAAGTCGATTTTTATGAAAATGAGTTATTGCAAAACGCATTTCAACTGCGTAAAGGTCAGACTCTCGAATACCGAAATATATATGGAGAGACCGTAAGTCAAACGATTACCCAGATTGAAGATATTTACACCATCTTATTAGACACCGTTAAACTCTCGTAATCATGTTTGAAATAATTTCTAATCCGTTTGAAAATGTGGGCGAAAGTCTATCAGGTTTAGCAATTGAGAAAGCTATTGAAGTGGTCACACCATCTACTAGTAAAGGTTTTAGTTGGTGGAGATTTCTCTTCTTCATTTTGTTTCTAGTATTTGGAGCTGGTATATCTCTTGTTTATTTCTATTCTCCTAAGGGGAAAAGAGAGGAGGAGAGGAAGTTCGAAGAGGTTGAGACGGAGAATGGATAAGCCGTATCGAATCCCAATTTTATTTGATATAATTACTAATTTTTAACGTCTGACAATTGTGACGGTTATCAGGCGTTAAAACATTCTTGAAAAAACTAAATTATTAGAGTACTCAAATGCTGTTTGCTATTTTGACACTGCATTACGTAATCGTGCAAAATTAACTTTATCAATTATATAACGTTGATAAGCCTGATTATCAGGATTTTTTACAGAACCCAAACTTTCATTAGCTCCGTAGAAGCGACAGTTTGGTAGTCGTGAATCTATTTCCTGACCTATTAAAAGAGCGCCTTAGGTGCGACAGACTTCAAGATTTTAGCTTTCTGTCGCACCTAAGGCGCTTTTACAAAGGGAAACAAGAAAATTTTCGTTTATTCAAGCTTATTTTGCTCGCTAACTTAATATTTAATTGAAGCATATAATTATAAAGGGCTTTATTTAATGAGCTTAGGCCGAAATAACGAAGCAATAATAGCTTCCGACTCTGCTATTCTCATAAATAATAGATTTGTATCAAATTATAACAAGGAGTCTGATGTTGGAAGAAACTTAAATCGGTATGTTTATACTAAATTCGACTCTGTTAATGTGAAGATTGATAATGGTGAATTTATAATGCTATATAATAAGGGTAGCACTAATTAATTTAGAACGGTTTACTGAGTCAATTACTGTGTTTGATTCAGTTATAGCATTAAAAAAAGATTATTCTAATGGATATATTATGAAGGGTTATCGCTTTTCTAAATTAAATTAGGACATAAAGGCAATTATCGCTTATGATTCAGCGATTGCGATTTATAAGAAGTATTTATTCTCGTTTTTATTCAATGAATCAATAGCAGAGATTTATAATAGCAATGGATCCTCTTCATATAGATTAGAACGATACGCAGAAACAATAAATGCTTTTGAAAAATCAATCGCCTTAAATCCTCAGTAACAAAATCCTTACTACAATCTATCATGCCTATACTCCCTACAAAACCAAGCTAAAGAAACCTTGTCTTATCTTGAGCAAGCCTTGCAAAAAGACTATAACGATTTTGCCCATATCAAAGAAGATACAGATTTAGATAATATTAGGGCTTTACCAGAGTTTAGTGCGTTGCTCAAAAAATATCAAAAATAATTTTACAAAAAACTCACACAGCCTTTACATTTTTAGATAGTCTAATAAACAACTCTTTGAGAGTAAATCAATCATAAATTATTAAAAATGTCAATCAAATGAAAAAGTGGGCTTTGGGTTTATCGTTGTTAGTATTGGCTTGGGCATTCAGTCAGTGGAGTAGTGAAAGGCTACATCCCAAGCCAGATATTTTGGGGCTATTAACACATCAAAAATGGCTTTTAGCAAATAAAAATATCATAAACAGCAAAGCAGAAACCATAAACTCTAGCTATGTCTATGTATTTTCTTCAGAAGGTACATTCAAGGTAAATGGTTATCGAAAAAAGAAAGAAACTGCCACGATATGTTCGGGGTATTGGTCATTGGAGCAGAATAATCTTTTTCTGTTTTTTATGGAAGGCAATGTTCTTCAATATACCGTTAGCTCTATTACGCATCAGGAGCTAATAACCGAAATAAAAGGCTGTGTAAATAAAAGTGGAATCAATACCTGTCGTCAGCTTTTCATTGCGTTGGCATCCTTGAAATAACTAATGCTTTTTTGTTGATTAAGTTGCTGTATATCAGTTATCTGTTAATTGATTTTGAGGAAAATATATGTTAGGTAATGACAATTGCTAACTCAAAACTCACAGCTTTATAACTTTTTTTCCAAAACTAACCCCCAAATTGTAATACAATGGTCAATATAGAAAATATTAAAGTTGCAGAAATGTTTCTCTATGCCAACGATAGAGATTACTATGGAAGCATGATTCGCAGCAATCTATTGCCACAAGAAAAAGCTACGCTCATTGTGACAGCCCTAAAAAGGATAAAGTATATCCAAAATGCTTTGGAGACAATTGATTATTATTTGAATCGTTGGGACGAAGTTGATTTGAGTGATACCAAAACGCAAAAAACCTTTTGGTTACTTTTGCAAGATGTGAAGGCATCGCCATTAAACTTAGAAACAGCCAAAAGCCATATTCAAAAGCATTTGCAAAATTATCATTCAAAACATCTATTTAACAAAGGACACCTTCCACGCTTTGTATGTGATGCTTTCGATGCTTTTTGTGAGGAAAGAAATGTTACTGAAAAATTGGATAAGCAAAAGCTTTATGAAGAGTTTTGGTCAGTAGGTATTCAAAAAGGGGGTGGGGTGCAAACAAGGTTAAGACAAGCTATTAGGGAGTATTTTTATATAGAAATGTTCCATGAAAATGCTTTGGAAGAAGGAAATAAGATAAGAAATCCAAAGAAATCGAGCAAAGTAAAAACACCAATAGAGAAGCTATTTTACTTATTTTGTGCTAAAAAAGCATCCTTCCACGTTTTCTTACATCATCCTTTAATCAAGCAATTGGTAAATTTGTCAGAAACAGCCTCTTTTCAAAGGCTATTCAAAGAAGCATCTGGAGGACGACTAACACTCAGTAGCTATGAATATTTATCATCTCATGTTTTCAATGATTTTATAGAGATTCTTAGCAATATATCTACGGACTATCAAAAACAGCTACCTCTTTTTTATGATACAATCAGAAGTATTATCAAGAAAAATAGTTACAATAATGTTGATTATCAAGATGAGCTTGCCTACTTGCCAGAGAAAGTGTGTGAAAATCTATGGAACAGTACTTACGATGGAAGAAACCTTCACAGCTATGTTGGTAGGATTGTCAAAAATATCATCGTGACAAAGCGGAAAGATATTGATGAGGGTAATTACGACGAAGCGTTTCTTTATTCGGATGATGACAGCCAAGACCATGACGATACCAATGCTGAGGAAGATTTTGACGATAAACCAACCGAGGAAGAAGCATTTGTTACGCATACTGATTGGGAAGAAAAGGAAAAAGCTATGATAAATCAACTTGCCCACTATACTGACCAAGAGATAAAAGAACATCAGCTTGAAGAAATACGAGAATTGATGAAAAAATACACCCAACCTTACGAGAAAAAGCGAAAGAAAATAGAAATTAATGCAGCTTTATGTTATTTAGAAGAAGTAGGTGATTATGATAAAATAGCAATCCAAGTTTATGGGAATAATGAAAAAGACACTAAGACAAATGCCAGACAAGCCAAAAGGCAAGGGAAAGTTATTTTAATAAGGGATAATCCAGCACTTGAAATGTTTTTTGAATTAATAGAAAAGTATTTAGACAAAAAGAAAAATGACAATGGAACTAAATTTTGAAAATTTATATAGATATCAAAACGGGTTTATGACAATTCAAGAAACCCTTGATTTTGAAGAATTACTTGAAAATAATCCTGATTTTCAAGCAAGGATAGAACAAGTTGAAGACCCTGTTTTCAGGCACTTAGCTGAAAATCGAGCGTTTATCGATGAATTGCTTGAAGCAAAAGTAAAGCCTATTCCTTGGTATCGTCGTAAGGCATTTGCTTTCGCTGCGTCTGCTATTGTTCCTGTTTTAGTTGGTTTGACATGGTTTTTTATATCAACAACTAGAAATAGTCCAGATAGTGTAAGTGTCAAAACGCCTGATAATACAACTTGGGAAAAATTGAACAATCTTGCTGGTGCTAATGCTGAAACTAAAGGTTTTGCTGGCCCAAGTACAGAAGAAAAAATAGATACATTATGCGATTGTGGGAATGATTTGAGATTGAAATTTGCAAAGGATAAACAAGCACTCCTTCATTATTTAATCGAATGGAAACCTACTGAACTTTACCAAGAGCAATGTAAAACTTACTGGTTGGGGTGGATATATCTGTACGATAACCAATACTCAAAGGCTCAAGGCTATTTTGAAAAAATATATAATGATAAAAATATTGCAGGATTAACCAGACAAAGAGCCACGATTGGATACATGAAAACGCTCATTTATCAGAAGAAGACCTCTATTTTAGTCCAAGTAGCTGCTTCCGTACTAAAAGAACGTATAGACTGGAAAGATACGCATGACTTTGCTGCTAAAGTAATGGAAACAATGCATTAAAACCCTGAACAACAGCACAAAAAAAGTGCTGTTGTTTGATAAATTCTTTTCTTTTGAGTAGCTTAGGGCTAAACTCTAATCTACTCATTATGCTACTTAAATCAATCCTTGGATGTTGTTTTGTTAGTCTATTGTTAGTATCGCAGACTTTTGCCCAAAAATCTTCTAAATATGCTTTTATTGTCCAAAATACAGATTTTGATGATGAGTCATGGTATAATACGGGTGGATTGAGTTATATTAGTAAGAGCGGACAAACTATCGGCAATCTTTTAAAAAGCCAAGGTTTTACCAACAATAATATCGTTATTAAGGAAAATGTAACGTCGACTGAATTTAGGAAAGCGTTTAACACCTTTATAAATAGCTTACCCAAAGGATCTATTTGTGTAGTCTATCTTTGTTCACATGGAAATAAAGTTCATGATAATTCAGGGGATGAAAAAATAGCTAATCCAAATCAAAAAGATACTGATGACGAAGTGTTTGTTTGTAGAGATACTCCTTACGACTCAAAATCAATCAATAACAGACAGCAAACAGACAACAAGGGAACGTTTGATTATAGCCCCCATGCCATTATTGATGATGAAATAGGGCGTTTTAACGAAAAGATTTTAGAAAAAATAGGGAGAGATGGACATTATCTATTGTTGGCTGATTTTTGTTATTCTAATAGGTCAGAAAGAGGAGATAATGATAGTGAAGATATTATCCTAAAAGATGCTTCTCACTTCGTTGAAGCCAATAGTCTTCTTTTCAAGGGTTCTTTAAATACTGCACCATTTATTGTGATGGCAGCATCAAATCAATTAATGCAGGTGAATGCTTCATCTAATTACATAAGCTATTTTGTTGCAGCGGTTCAATATGCCTTCAAAGCGAAATATCCATTAGATAGACCAAGTTATCTGTCATTCTATCACAAATTCTGTGAACATTTAAGATATATAAAGCAAGGTAATCCAAGTATTCGGCTAGAACCTAACTCCAAAGTAGCTCAATTGCCCATTTTTAAAGGAGAATGTGCCTTTAGTGTGGAAAATAATAATAATGGCTCAAAGACAATCGGAATCAAATCTCAACAGAGAGGTAAAGAGGCAATAGAAGATACCTTGCAAGAGATAACCTTTATATTAGAAGCCCCCTTTTTATTTGAAAAAGGCTACACTGTTACCCTGTTTGAAAATAAAGTAAAAAAAGCAGAAGGATTAGTTACAAAGATTGAAGAAGATGCCATTGCAATCAAATTCTCACAAAGTATCCAAGCCGAAAAAATAACTTCTATTCACATTAGCGAACGTACTAAAGAAGCCATCAGACTATTCCAAAAAGTTCAATCAAGAGAAGACATTGGAGCGGTACTAAAGCTGTTCCATAATCCCTCTTTAGCTGTTGATGTGAAAGATTGTATCAATCAGTATGAACTTTTAGCAGACCATACAATACGTTTAAATAATAATAATTGTCTGCCCAGTGCTGCCTTTAAAACCCTTATTAGTCTGAAGGATAATATTAGTGTTTCTGTTAAAATTCCCATTGGCTATTATTACAATATCTTGGATGTAACCGCAACTAATGGGGTAAGAAGTTGTTATGTTACTCAAGATGCAAATGCTTCTGATACTATTCCTATATTTCAGTATCAACAATCCAATCAGTACAATGAATTTGATATTTTCCGATCTAAAATAACTCCACCGCTTGGAACTTCTGCTTTATGGGTAGTCGTGAGTGATGTAGCCTTTGATGGTAACTACCTTAAAGAGTATCTTTTTGATAGCGACCCCAAGCAAAACACTCCATTACAAGAATATCAAAAATATCAACTTTGGGAGATAATTAAACATATTCGCTATTTCCATGAAATAAAATATACCGTGGTGGAAAAATAGCAATGGGTAATTAATGCTCAGTGATTTATCTCTTTTGTATTAGAAAGACATGAAAAAATGTAGAAAGATTAAGTTAAAAAAGGAATAAAAAGCTTGGGTGCTTGTAGGGTTTACCGATTCATTAACTTAAACAATCATTAAACTTTAATATACATTAATATCATGAAAAGTATATTTATCTCAATCCTATTAAGTCTCTTTTTTATATCTGTCAAAGGGCAAAGTGTAGTATCTAAAGCCTCTGATAAAAAAGATAATAGTTGGACTATATTTCATACGTATGCTCAGAAAGGGCAGAATGATAGCCTGTTAGGTGGTATTAAATATGGCTATTATGTTAATATTTCTACACACAAAAAAATAGAGGGGACGTACAAAATACTTGATGATTATACACCTTTAATGTTAGCCGCTAAAGAAGGTCATCTTCAAACTTGTAAGATATTAATGCTATATGGAGCAGATCCTTTCTTAAAAAATGTTGATAATAAATCTGCGATTGATTTAGCCCAAGAAAAAAGATTTATAGAAGTCGTGAAAGCACTTAAAAATAAAGATTGCGGTATTACTTCTGAAAATTGGGAAACACTTCTTAAAGAAGCAGAAAGTGCGTATTCTCGTGGAGAATTTGTTATTGCCAATTCATTTGCAAACGCTGCGTTCAATGTAATACCCAAAAATATTATTCAAAAATCTTCTGACTTTAATAAAATGCTGACTCTTCTTGCAAAAAGCTATGAAGAAATAGCTGTTTTCAATAAAGCAGAATATTTCCTAAAGAAAAGCATAGAATGGAATGAAAAAAATGGTAATAGTAATGAATATATTGTGTCATTACTCCAGCTATCATCTTTATTTAATAAAACCGCAGATTATGATAAAAATAGGTTATTACTTCAAATACTCATGGAATATCTGAAAAGTCCTGATATTCACAATAAATTACTTCATGCAAAAATTTTGGATGCAAATGCTTATTTTCTTTTAGCTAAAAGAAAGCCTGTTGAGGCTGGTCAATGGTTTGGTAAAGCACTAAGAATCAAAAAAATGAACGTAGGAATGGTTTCTTATGAATATGCATTATCATTAATAGGTATATTTAAAGCTTTAGAGGCTAAGAAGCTTTTTTTTGAAAATAATAAAGATAATAAGGTCACTGAAATTTTCTTAAATAACGCCAATAAAAATGATATACCACCAGCACTTACTCAAAAAGAAGGATTTAACGCTGACTTTGTATCAAAATTATGCGATATTATAAAAGCACATGATGGAATTCAAAGCAGTAATTATCAATGTTCTTTAAAGCTTTTACTTTATTCCTATCAGTTGAATAAGCAAAATAAACATATAAATCAAATAAGTTTATTGATTGAGAGTAGTAAAAAATCAGAACAGGCAAAGAGTTTTAAAAGAGGATTAGCCTATTACCCAGCTACTAACGAAGAAATTATAAAATTACGAAAACCAGTTTTAAATCAAGAAGAATTTGACAACTTAGTTTTTCATCAAAATGTAATTGTAAAAACTTATGGTAGAATACACCCTATTTATTTAGAAGTTTTGAAAAACCTTTCAAAACCTAAAAGTGTAAATAAAGATAGATTTTATATTAAGGCTGTAGAAGAAGAAATGCGACTAATTTCTACTAAACTAACTATTAATCGAGCTTCACGACCTTATGAGAACCCTACTATTTATTTTGAGTTACTTCCAGATATTGAACATCAAAATAATGAAGTGAAAAACTTTGCATTAGAATGGGCTAAAAAGACAGATTTGGGTGTCCAATTTTTGTATAACCATATAGTTCAAAATCAAGGTTCTGTACTTTGGGATAGGACAGAATCAAAGAAAGAAATTATGGAAATTGCAAAGGAAGCTTCAGAAGATGATTCTCCAGACGTTGCATTTCTAAAAAGTTTACCTCCTGATAAAGCTGCGGAGGTGATAAGACAAATAACGAAATTTAATGAAAATGTAAGAGAAGTAGCTTTGAATCAATTCGTCAATTCTGAGCAATCAGGTGTCGAAGAAGCAATGGGAATCACAGGAAGTTTTAATCCAGATGAACTAAACGACGAATATGGGGCTTTTTATTCAGAATTAAACGAGTATATCAATTATGGGTATAAAGAGATTAGATCTATTTTAAAGCCAGGTCAAGTTCTTGTTCAATACTTTTACGTGGAAAATAGTAGTACTGAAATAAATTCAAATGATAAAGGCATTGAATATTATGCTTTAATTTTAAAATATGATTCTTTCAATCCTATTTTAAAATACGTATGTAAACATGAAGAGTTATTAGATATACTAAACGTTCAAAATAATTTATCATCGGAAGAAAAAATAAATGCTATATATAGAGGAGAAAGGACTGAACCAACCAATTCTCCCAATAAAACTCAACCTACAAAAACAAATAAAACTGCAAAACAAGGTTCATTATATGAACTTTGTTGGAAAGAGATAGAATCAAGTATAGAAAGTACAGACACATCTATTTATTATTCACCAGCGGGTTTAATGAATCAAGTATCTTTTGTCTCAATTTTAACACCTCAAAAAAAAGTCTTGATTGATAAATATAAATTTTATTGTCTTTCTTCAACCTCAAGTTTTATCGAATCTAATAAAAGAGAACGGAAAGAG
This sequence comes from Flectobacillus longus, assembly GCF_030056705.1. GTDB lineage: Bacteria > Bacteroidota > Bacteroidia > Cytophagales > Spirosomataceae > Flectobacillus > Flectobacillus longus. The sequence continues at coordinate 276,068 of NZ_JASHIC010000002.1, read as the reverse complement.
GAAATAGACGAAAATAAAATAGATAAGAAATCACAACTCATATTGTTTGGTAATCCAAATTCTGAAATAGGAGCATTAAGTTTTGCATCAGAAGAAGTAAACACAATTAAAAAATACTTCAGGTCTTCAAATGTACAATCTTATGAAAGAGAGAAGGCAACAGAAAAACAATTCACTGAGATAGGAAAGAAAAACATAAACTCTTCTAGAATAATTCATATTGCTGCACATGGTGCCTACTTAAAAGAAGGGAGTATCAATAGTAAAAACCCATTACTAAGATCAATCATTTACCTATCAGGAAGTTCTTCAAATAAAGCAAGGCTTCTTGAAACTAAAATGTCAGATGATGGGTTGCTTACTGCTTATGAAATTGCAGATCTAAATTTTAGTGATACACCATTGGTCGTTCTTAGTGCTTGCGAGTCGGGGATAGGAGATATCGGTGGAGATGAAGGGGTTTTTGGACTTAGAAGAGCATTTAAAATAGCAGGAGCAGAATATGTACTTTCAAGTCTTTGGAGAATACCCGATAAAGAAACATCAGAAATGATGGGATATTTTTACAAAAATATGGTAATATTGGGTCAGTCTATTCCTGATGCTTTTTATAATGCCCAAAAATCTATGAAAGCAAAATACTCTCCTTATCATTGGGGAGCCTTTGTTTTAGTAAAATAATAGAGATATTTAGTAAGATTCTAATAGACTTTATCACGGTCTATTTATTATGGGATAAGAGCGTAATCTGCATTGATTTTCTAAGGATATATAAATGCCTTAAATTTCGTTAATTTACGGTTTTCACTTATCAAAATAGATTGAGTTGTCTGAAAGCATTATCATAAATTAAATCTACTTGTTACAAACCGTGATAAAGTCTAATGTACATTATATTCTATAAACTCACATGAATCTCATAATTGGTTATAAATTACAACAACATTAGGTTTAAGTATCTTTTCAGTTACAAACATATTCTAAATAATTTAGTGTCCGTTTAGAGAATACAAAATACCCCATTAATTGTGTATCAATAAACCACAATTAATGGGGTATTTTGTATTTGTTAGAATACTGATTATGGATAGTGAAATTTTATTCATAATTAGTTTCTCCGAGAATTTGTCTTTCCTTGTTCCCTAATCCTTCCAATTTTAGTTTCTTTTTATAGTCCCTTAAATCACAAGCATCTTTATCTGCATACTAAAACCCTTTAATTTGGCTGTATTCACTTACACCAACAATAAAGGCTAAGGTATATACCTGTTTAGGCTTAGTGGCTGGGGTAATAACAGGATCTACGGGCGATTTTGCCTTAACCTGAGAACCCATCAAAAAATTAAAAAAGATAAGACCTACTAACGAAAGAAGTGATTGAGTTTTCATGGTGTGATTTATGGCCAAAAGATTTGTAAATAAAAATAAGATTTTTTTCAACAAAAAACTCACACAGCTTCTATAAAAAGCCATTTAAAGTTGAAGCCTCTAGAAGGGGTTTTGTAATTCATAAACTTTAACAAAAAACTTTATTACCATGAAAAAGTTAGTCGTGTTATTATTCATGTTTATCGCTGCTTTCATTACAAGCAACGCTCAAGCACAAGCCTTCCAGAATGGCGATAAGCTATTAAATCTGGGTTTGGGTCTCAATTCTTATTATAGTGGAGGCGTTCCTTTTGGGGCTTCTTTTGAAGTAGGTATCGACGATGACCTTAGTGTAGGTGCTAATGTAGATTATCTCTCTAACTCAAACTATGGTTATCGATTTACTGCCTTGTATTTTGGAGGACGAGGGTCATATCATTTCAATAGAGTATTGAACATCAAAGATGAAAAGTTCGACCTATACGCAGGAGCGGACTTAGGCTATAGAAGTTTTAGTTGGGCAGACTCTTATTCTGGGCTATCCATAGACTCTTACGGAAGTGGCATTTACTTAGGAGTACATCTAGGAGCCAAGTATTATTTCTCTGATAAAGTTGGAGCTTTTGCAGAATTAGGAGCGGTTGGTTCAACCAATGCAAGAATTGGGGTAGGGTTTAAATTAAAGTAGTTTGGATTTATTGCTCACTACTATGCGGTGAGCAATCTTGTGGATCTTTTCAAGCCATTCAAACAAATTATGATGTTGAAGGCAGGTTGGTTAATCCTCCCCAAAATCTATCAATTTGAGAATATTTTATTTCCTTATTACTCACAGAGGCGCTATAATTTCCAATATACAATTAGGACAAATTATTAACACAAATCATTATGACACATAATTTTTATTACCTCAAAAATCCAGAGTTAGAGCTCTTGAAGGTTTATAAAACTGAATATGAAGCTTTGTCGAAGACAGAAGTTTCGATTGATTATTTACAAAAAGCAGATACATATTGCTTCTTTTCAGGTCCTAAAATGGTAGGAGGACTTGTACTCGCTTCTGCATCAAATGGTAACTCATTTAGATACTTCAGTATCTTCGAAGGTAATGAAGATGGAGTTGGAACTTTAAGAGTCTTAAAAAAGAAATTTGGAGTTGATGAAAAAGAGGCTGTCGAAATCTCTTGTATTTGGATGAAAAGAAAAATAATCCCTAAATATCGGATATTCTTTTATCGCATCATGCTATCTGAAACGCTTAAACTTGTACGAGAAAAAGGATACAGATATATTTTTGGAGGTTCTGTAGAGTTACACATCCAACAATTTCAGCAAAAATTTTTTTCTACAGTGTTTTATCTTGGTATTAGACCACAGGATAAAGGAGCCCTTAACAAATCTGGTGGGATGGCTGTAATGATTTATTTTTTGGACGCTGGCTCATTGCGGTTTCAAGCTTTACGTTTGCTTTATAATCTAATATGGAGTAATCTCTGTACTGAACTTAAATTGAAATTAAAGATAAAATGGGGTTCTGTTTTCAAGAAAACAAAAGTAACAATAGGATAAAGTATTAATAGCATGAAGTAAAATTAAACTCTATTTACTTCATGTTATTTTAAAAGACCTTGTTTGCTCATGAATTTAGCCACGTCAAAGGCGGTATTTAAAGGTAAATTCTCTCCAAAAAACTGTTTTGCTTTTTCTAGAATACTCTTATTATAACTATTGACAGTATTGATTTTAAGCCCTAGACTTTCTGCCAAATCTTTGGAAGATTTAGCTCCACCAATGTATTCTTTTAATATTAATATTTCACGAGGTGAAAATGGATTGTCTGCTGGTTTTAGCTGATTAAAATTCTTATTAAATTCTCGTAAAATTATATTAGAGTATTCTTCTGATAGGCCTTTTATCCTTGGATTTAAGGGTTCAAAATCATAAGTTTTAATTATGGTAAATTCAGCAAGGTAAGCAGTTATTTTTCCGCATCTGGTCATTTGCCATGGAGATATTGTTCGTTTTGTAAGAAAACAAACTTCTTCATGCATAAATTTTATTGGTATCTGAACAATAAATGATGGCTTTAAAAAAGACATAAGATTAGATTTTGCTTTAAGGAAAGTCTGTTCTCCTAAAAGTTTTAATAAAGAGGTGATTCCTTTGGATGGAATCATTTGGAAATAAGTTTTTAGAGAGAAGGCTTTAGAATCGAAGCCAAACTCTTCCAAACCTCCGTGATCAATAATCTTGAAATTAAGTAAGTCAACAATTATAAAAAACTGCTCATGCCGTATACCTTTTTTTAAACGGTCTATCTCAGACTGTTGTGTTTCTTGTGATACGATAAATTCATAGTTTGATTTTTGATTGTAGTATTCATCAGCAAAGGCTTTAATACTTAAATATATCTCATTTTTGTCCATTTTTATTTAGAGTTATACTAATGATTAACTTTAGATATAATAATACTATTTTTTTGTAAAATAGCCTTAGGGTAGGGTATAATTTAATATCTGATTATCGATTATTTTGTAACAGTATATGATAATAGATTTTAATATAAGGATGATTGTATTAAAATATAAACAATGTCTTTAAAGTAGAAGTATGGATTTCATTTTAGCATTCCTATAACTTTTATCAGCGTGAGATAATTCTTATACAATATTAAAGGGTAGCTCTTTGCGGAAGGAGAACCGCTAATCTTGGAATAAACTGTCAATATCTGTCTTCAAATTTAAAGAAGGTCTTGAATTATAAGCCTTTAACTGATAGTGTACTGGTATAAATGTTATTCTAATGATTTATTAATTATAATATCTAATGGTTCGGAATCAAATAATAATAGTGCCCTTTATTTTAATAAGTAGGCAATGGCAATCTTTAGTATGAAGACATACAATTCCCGATGATAGTTATGCGATTTTCACTTTTATCCTATATTGTTATTTTCTTACATATGACTTACAAGTCAAATGCACAGGATAATACCCCCCTTTGTACTAAAGGAGTTACATATGGAGAATTAATTAGTTTTTTTCAGATGCCTACGTCTGAAAAATTGGTTAATACTTTTCAACAAAAATGCTTTGAAGAGTTTGATGAAGGGCATTTAATAGGATTCAAGACTTATGAGCGAAAATATTCTAAAGTAGAATATAATACTACAACAGACTATAATGAACTCTTAATTACAAGGTATGGCAAAGCCTATGAGTATAGATGCTCTGAGTTTGAGCTATGTACAAAGCTTCTAAAACAAATAAATGACAATGCTATTTACTATTGTCAATCTTTGCTCGATACAAATGCCTACATATATATACTCAAAGACAGAATACATGCAATTGAAATGCGAGATATTCCTGATGCAAATATAGGATATGCTTATGGATTCAAGTATAGAAATATAACTACTTCGGACTTGAAGAGGTATAAAGACGCAAAGGTAGTAGACGATTTTCCAAAATCAGCAATAGAAAGGCTGAGATTAGAGTACAGGTATGAAAGAATAGACTCTTTCAACAATCCAACAACTATTTACCTTAATATCGGAGATAAAGTTTACATGGAAGCAGGTGGAGAAGTAACCCTTGGTACTTTTGCTGGTAATGGAGAGCCTCCAGGTATTGATGGTTATACTAGTTATAACAGAATAGAGGGCTTCAAACACGGTAGTTTATTGTTTAGGGTTGGTAATAAAAATTGGGATTCTGTAAATTATGAAAAAATATTTACAGTAAGTGAGAATGGTAATTTACAGTTTATTATAAACGATAATGACCCATCAAATAACAACGGCTATTTCTGGATAAATATTAAAATCATTCGTTCAAAATAGTGCTTAAAAATGAATTGTGGAGCTTTGTGCAATTATGCTGATTTATTCAAAAATGATAACATCTTAAGAACCGCTTTAATTCTTCAGACAATATTATTTAATAAATAATTTAGTGGGTAAAGGTAATTTAATTCTACATACTTCAAGTTAGGCTTTATGCCGTATTCTAATCTTTGAGAAGTACTTTTATGAAATATTTGAAGCTATTCTGCATCATGCCTACAGCCTATAGTGTAATACTTTATACTCCTTTTACCTGATTGCTTATGAATGTTTAATTGTAAGTGATAAATGAAAGATTAAAGGTCTAATTTATAGTATTTTACCTTTTGAATTTAACAAGTATAACTTTATAAGAATAATGGTCACAATAAATTAATTTTACTAAAAATGGAATACAAGAAAAATAGCCTTAGCTTATCCAACTGCTTTGTATGTTTATTTCTATTTCTAAATTGTGTTGATGCAAGAGCCCAACTCCCCAAATTATTAAAAGATGCTTCAGAAACCTTTAAAAATGGAGCAGAAGCTATAAAAAGTTTGGGAGGACTAATTGATGCAACAAAACGTACTAGCGCTGAATTTAACAAATCAGTTAAAGTTGTAAAAGATAATTCCTTTCAAGCTTCAGTTCCTGAAAGTCAACAGACAAAACCTAAATTTAAGAGAGGAATCTTTACAAACTTTAAATGGGAGCCTATCGCATATTTTGACAATCAACTTTTTCCATCTGTTATTATTAGTATGGCAACCTATAAAGGAGAGGTAGATGATCCAATGATGAATTCTATTAAAAGTAGTTCATTAGGCTTTCGATTCAATAGTGATAAATCCTTTATTCCAGTTAGATGGGAAATTGAAAGTGTTGATAAAAAGTACTTCGAAAAGGTAAGTGGTGATTTTATGTTCCAACAAGCACAGCAAGAAATATATTTTATGCCTTCTGTTCCTTGGAATGTTTCCACCCTCGCTAAACAATTGAGTAGCACTCCTCTCAATGTAGTTTTTAGGATATTCGATAGTGATGGGAATAAAGAAGAAAAATCGGTCCCTCTTTTTATGAGAAGTATAAATGATTGTTTATATAGCTATAAAGAAAAAAAACTTGACTTCCTTTTCACCTCGTATATACAAGAACAACATCCAGAGGTAGACAAAATCTTAAAAGAAGCATTGAATACTAAAATGATTACTTCAGTGGATGGCTATCAGGGAGATGAGTTGAATACGATTAATCAAGTTGCTGCGGTATGGAAAGTTCTTCATGATAGAGGTTTCCAATATAGTAGTATTACAGCAACATCAACAAATAGTACTCTTGACTTTCAGAGCCAACAAGTTAGAACATTTGATAATGCTTTAAAAACACAGCAGGCAAACTGTGTGGATGGTACTGTTGTTTTAGCTTCTATTTTGAGAGCAATGGGTATCTCTACTTTAATGGTTTTGACTCATAATCATTGCTTTTTAGGATTTTATACTAGCAATAAGAAAGACAGAAAACGCTTATATTTAGAAACTACTATGCTTTCATATTCAGATATAATAGGCAAAGCTAAAACGCCTTCTGAGAAAAAGAAAGCTTATTTTAAACAATTTTTGCAAGCACTTAATTATGCAACAAAAATAGAGTATCCAGAATATAAAGCCGCAAATGATTTGATAGAAGTAGATGTAAACTATTATAGAAATTTTGTAAGACCTTTACCTTTTTAACAAGTTGGATTTTATAACAATTAAGTGGTTTTCTTAATTTATTTGATTTTCTGATAATTTAATATGAAATCAATTTTTACTATTGTATCGTATTAAATGAAGATGGGAGACATTGTTATTGCTGTTCCAGCGAGAATAAGCTGTAGCAATTTTCTCTTATTTCTAATTAAAGCGAGTATTATGCCTATATAATATCGCACGTATATGGGTGTAGGTTAGTCGTTTTAAGTTTTTGGATAATCTCTTTCTGTAAGGTTCCCCAAAAATAGTACAGATTAAAAGTTTAAAAAGTGTGATATTTTTTAACTTTAAGTAAGTATTATGAAAAGCAGCAAATTTAGTCCGACCGAAATAGCTAAGATTCTTAAGGAATTTTAATCTGGTAAATCCTTAGACACCATAGTTCGCGAATATGGAGTCGACAATGTAAATTTTATAAATGACGTCAGCCTTATGTTGGCTCAGAAGCGAGCGAACTCAAGGAGGTCAAACAACTTGAAGAAGAGAGCGCCAAACTCATGCGCATGTATGCTGAACTAGCCCTAGAGTTGGATATGGCAAAATATGTCATAGAAAAAAAGCTCTAAAGCCTTGTTTCAAGCGAGCACTTGTGTGAGAGTTGAAAGGACTATACCCAAGAGGCATTAGCACGGCATACTTATCTTCAAAACGAGCCGAAGCAGTTTAAGTTATCAATCCGTTAAGGACGATCAAGTGTTAATGAATGAATTATCACAATTGAGCAAGGACTATCCTCGTGAAGGCTTTTGGAAGTTTTATTATCGTATGCGCAATTCGGGTCATATCTTCAATCATAAGCGAGTGCATCGGGTGTATGTACAGATGAGACTTTCTATTCGTAGAAAGGCTAAAAAACGCCTTGAAGCTAGGGTGAAAGAGCCTTTAGAAGTTACACAGAGCTTTGAGTCTAATACATATTTCTTATTTCTCGGTGGTTTAGAAGGAGTATGTTAATGTAAATTGCTTGTGGTTAGTTAGTTAAGCTAGCTAATGCATTGAGTCAAGTCAAAATAGTTAAGTAAGCTGAGCATCGTGTTAATTATACAAAACAAATAAAAATAAGGAATTATTTTGTTTGTTGATGAGAGGCTTATGATTTATAGTTTAAGCTGACATTTAATAAAGTCCTTGAGATTTGTGACTGGATAACAGGTGACTAAACACCAACTTCTTCTATAGGAAAATTTGTACTAACAATTAATTAAGAATCATGGCAAATACCAAATTGAATAACTATTCCGCTCAAAATGGAGGAACAATTCCCATTCAAAATAGTGAAGGAGGAAATATGAAAAGTGGTGGCACAATTATCGCTGGTCACGAGGACGATCATAAATCGGAAAATCCAGAAGGTGTCAATACATTAGTAGGTTTCCTTGTATCTTACTCTAAGACAGAACTTGGGGAGTACTGGGTACTAAGAGAAGGTAATAACTTTCTTGGAAAAGAAAACGATTGTAACATAAAACTTAACGAAGGTACTGTCTCAAGTAAACATGCTACACTCAATATTACTAGAAATGAGGACGAAAATAAATTTGATGTGGTGCTTATTGACACAGCTTCAGCCAATGGTACATTTTTGAATGGCAAGAAAATATTAGCCTATAATGGTATTATCGCTAAAAATAATGATAAGTTAAGAATAGGCAATTATGAATTGAAGCTTATGATAGTTGATAAATACGCCGAAAATCTAAAGAAGAGCGATATTTTTAGAGGAATTGTTGATTATGATTATTCTTCCAGAGAGTTCAATTCAGACGGGACAAAACCAATGAATTACTAAACCCTTTCACTAAAAATCTCTTGTCTATGTCGTATATCAAACTCAAAGGCGATAATAATACCTATATATTCAACCCCAAAGATGTCGATAGTTTTTTAGGCGCTGGGGGTATGGGCCGTGTTTTCAGTGGAAAAAAAGTAAACACGAATAACGAGAATGAAGAGGTAAAGGTAGCTATTAAGGTGTTGTTCAGAGACCTTACCGAAAATGTTAATAATGTAGAGAGGGTAAAGCGAGCTTCAGAAATTAAAATAAAACATGATAATTTAATTGAAATGCTTGATTTTGTTGAACAGGACGGCATTTATCACGATGTGAGCGTTTTTGTTCCAGGTGAAAATTTAAGCGATAAAATAGCTTCTAATAAAATCCAAAACAAAGTATTTTCCTACGATGAAGCCAAACCAATTATAAATGGGGTATTGAATGGTTTAGAGGTTTTACATCAAAATGGAATAATTCACCGAGATATTGATCCTTCTAATATTCGTATATGTAGTGATGGTAGCGTAAAACTAATGGATTATGGAGTCGTTAGAATAACAGGGGGAAAAACAAAATCTTTAACAGGAGTAGGTACGTTGATTGGTAAACCGAATTATTCACCTCCCGAACAAATCAAAGGTGAAAATGATAAAATAAAAGAAACTACCGATTTATATGCTTTAGGTATCACTATTTACGAAATGCTTACAGGAAATCCACCCTTCGAAAAGGGAAATGAATTTGATACAATGCAAGCCCAAGTAAGTAGCCCATTACCTAAAAATAGTATTTTGAGTGAGGCAGTTTATGATTTTTTAGATAGAGCGACTGCAAAAGAACCAATAAATCGTTTCCAGAGTGTAGCAGAGTTTCGTAACGCTTTAAACAATCCCCAAGCAATAGATTGGTGGAGGAAAAAACAGATTCAAATTTTGGGACTTTGTGGTATTGTTGTAACCTTGGGAGTAATTGGTTTTTATCTAAATCATAAGCACAAAATCACTCATCATCAGGAAAACTACCAAAAAGCAAGTAATTTTTTAGGCATTGCCCAATATGATAGTGCAACAGTTTATTTTGACAAAGCTCTCGAATACATTGATGCTGATTCTACTAAACAAAAATCTGCAATGCTACATGAACTAGTTCCTGCTATGTCTGCGTTTTACGATGCAAAATATAAAGAAGCCTTCTCAAAACTACAAAAAGCAAGTGAATTAGGCTCTGGGGATGCTGATTACTACTTAGGAGAATTAACGTATAATGGCTTAGGAACTGTAAAAGATTATAGCAAAGGCTGGGAGTATACCAATAAAGCTATTAAAAAAGGTTTCAAAATGGCGTATTGGAGAATTGCAAATGCCTATCAAACAGGTAAAGGTGTAGTAAAAGATCCAGACAAAGCTGATAGATATTATTTGGAAGCAATTGAAGCCATGAAAAAATTAGCCGAATCAGGAGATCCAGAAGCCCTAGGAAATCTAGGAGCAATGTATTCTAGTGGGGATGGTGTTTCTAAAAATAATAAAATAGCATTTGAGTATTACCTAAAATCTGCGAACAAAGGATATGCCTTTATCCAGTCAAATCTAGCACAAATGTATTATTATGGTAATGGGACAGACATTAATTTTGAAGAGGCTGCAAAATGGTATAAAAAGTCAGCAGAAAAGGGACATCCAATGGCACAATTAGCATTAGGGAACATGTATTTAGAAGGTATTGGAATGCCTCAAGATATAGTCAAAGGGTTAGAATTATTAAACAGTGCCGCTAAACAAAATTACTCTAGTGCTTTATCAAGATTAGGCTATTTATACTACATGGGGAAATATGTGGCCACCAACTATGAACGCTCGTTTCAATATACAAAAAAAGCAGTTGACTATGATAATGATAACATAACAGCCATTGAGAACTTAGCTTTCGATTATAAAGAAGGGACTGGTGTTGAAAAAGATTATGCTGAGGCAAAAAAATACTATTTAAAAGCCATTAAGCAAGATAGTTCTACTGCTGGTAAAAATTATCTTAGAATAGCACTTTTATATCTTAAAGGTGGATATAAATTGAAAAGCAGCGAATCTGAGTTTATAATATTTTGTGAGTTATCCGAACAGCATGGAAATGTCGATGCCACTAAACTTTTAGGGATATACTATAACGAAAATGGTGTAAAATACTATAATAGTAGCAGTTACATTATGGCGAGAGATTATTTTGAAAAAGCAATTGCAAAAGGGAATGTCCAAGCAATAAATAATCTTAGAATAATGAACCTAAACGGACGATAAAATGCCTGAAATATATTTAAAAGGTCGAAACGCTTCTTACAATTTCAACCCATTTCCTCCCAATCGTCCTATTGGACAAGGAGGAATGGGTAAGGTTTATGCAGGTAAACATTCGGATGGCACACCCGTAGCGATCAAAGTTCTTTTTGCTGAGTTGGCCACTGAAAGTCAGTTTGTTGAACGATTTGAAAAAGAAGCCCAAATTCAAACAAATCTCAACCATCCCAATATTATTAAAAGTTATGATTTTGTTGTTGCTAATGGTAAATACCACATCATCAGTCGGTTAATTAATGGTAGTTCAATAGAACAATACCTAAAAAGTAATCAAGAAATAGAAACCAAAATTAAACTATTTGGCGAAGTGCTTGATGCACTACATTTTTTACATTCCCAAAATCCTAAAATTATACATCGTGATATAAAACCAGCAAACATCATGGTAGAAAATGGTAAAGCGATCGTAATGGATTTAGGAGTAGCCAAAGTTACAGGAGGCAAGCGTCAAACCAAAGTGGGTGTACTTATGGGTACTCCTCAATACTCTCCTCCTGAACAAATAAGGGGAGAAAGCCATAACATAAATCCTACTACTGATATTTACGCTACGGGTATTACTTTCTACGAGCTTTTGACGGGTCATCCACCTTTTGACGGAACAAACGAGTATTCGATTATGGAAATGCAGGTAAAGAACACTATTCCTCTACATCGTTTGATACCCCTCAACATATACAATGTTCTTAGAAAAGCAACCGCAAAACAGCAAAACCAACGTTACCAAAGTGCTTTGGAGTTTAAAAATGCCCTCTTAAAGGCTATTGCTCAAGAAGAAGATTGGTGGAGTAAATTAAAATCTATTTTGGTTAAAAATATTACTCAATGATACAAAATATTCAATTCAAAACGGTTTCTAAATCGGCCATAGGTGGCAGAAGAGAAAACCAAGATAGTGAGGGAAGCCTAATGACAAAATTAGGATTCTTATGTGTCGTATGCGATGGTATGGGAGGAGCAGCAGGAGGAAAAACAGCTTCGACAATGGCTGTAAATATTATATTACAGGAAGTTGCCAATACCACAATATTACATCCAGCACTAGCTTTGTTGACAGCAATCAACAAAGCTAATCATGAAATATTTAGTCGTGGTCGCCAACAGACCGAACTACGTGGTATGGGAACAACCGTGACTGCACTAATACTAAATAATGATAAAGCAACTATCGCCCACGCTGGCGATAGTCGTATATATTTATTGCGTGATGGAGAGAAAGTATTTAGGACAAATGACCACTCGAAAGTATTTGAACTGGTAAAACGAGGAATTTTGACAGAAGAACAAGCAAGGCTATCAGAAGAATCAAATGTAATACAAAGGGCGTTAGGAATAGCTCCCGATATTGAAGTTGAGATAAACGATAATATTCCTTTCTTAAAAAACGACCTGTTTATGCTTTGTACCGATGGTGTTTGTGGAGCAGTACCCGAAGAAAACCTCTTACAAATGCTTACAAAAGAAAAAGATATTAGAGCCTTAGCAGAAAAAGTAATTACACAAATTGATACGCTTGGCAACAGACAAGGCGGTGGACATGACAACCTAACCGTTTCTTTTGTTCAACCATTAGTCAACTCAAAATTAGAAGTTAAAATTGATATGAAAACCAAACTTATTATATACTCACTCAGTACAGCCCTGGCATTGTTTGTAGGTTTAGCAGGTTATTTATTTTTCTTCGGAAGTTCCAAAACAGATACATCAAAAATGGAAATGGAATTAGCCACATTGAAAAAAGATACAACTCAATTAAACGCAGACTTACGACAAGTTAAGCAAGAATGTGATTCATTGAAATCCAAGTTAAATACTAAATCATCAACAGCTAAAACAACTACAGCTGAGTCTTCCTCTACCAATCATTTAGTCTCTACACCAGCGACTATAATTATTAAAGCACCTAGTAAACCAGAAGGCAAAAAATTGGACAGTCAAACCCAACCAACCACAGGACAACAAATAGATAGTCAAAAAAGCAGTCCTGAATCAGATAAAGATAGCAGTAAGAAAGACGAAAGTGAAAAAAAAAACAACTAGTAGATTATACTATAAAAAAAGGTGATACAGGAAGATCTATTTTGAGGCATTATAATATTAAGGACTCAGATGAGAATTTACTAGAATTGGAAGTCTTAAACCAAAATATTGATTGGAAAAACCTTAAAATAGGTAAGCAGTACAAAATACGACTACCCAAAAAAAATAAAGGCTATTAAACAGCTAGTTGAATACGCCGAAAGAGTATTTGTATACACCGTGCAAAGATAAAGTTTGGGATTAAACAGCGATAAAGTGAGACTATAAGATATACTATTTAAAACAGATAGTTCTATTTAAGGAACTTTGAAAAATCATACTAATCGATACATCACACATAAGCTAGTTTCATTCAAATGTAACTATTACAATCTTTGAAAACTTAACTTTGACCAATAGGAGCGCTAGTCAAACGCAAGTTATCTCTACTTAACTGAGGTAAGAATCCTTGTGTTTTGTTACATTGGATTTGAATGACCAAATAAGTTCATAAAAGTTTTACTCTTTTCTTACTCGACCCTACTAAAAAATGGGACAAATTAGGTAAAAAGAAAGGGAAGTAAGAGTTTTGTAGTTACCAAGCTCCAAAACATCCCACTTCCCATGAACCAACGGCTCGAAAGCGAAATTACTAGTGTTTTATCAAAATTTCCAATTGTTAAGAATTTATCACGGAAGAAATTCATTTGCTCATTTATTTTAGGATTAATAAAAAGTAGAAATCGGGGCGGCCCGTGCCGTTCAATTTTGTAATGTAGCCCAACATCTAAATATCAAGGCTAAATTAAGCTCCAATGAAGTTCGAATACAGGATTTTTTCAGGGAGGTTAATATTAATTATTTTTATGTGGCTTTGCTTTTGTTGCAGTTCTTACCGACTAATAAAAAGTTACGTTTATGCCTTGATAGAACTGAATGGGATTTTGGCTCATGTCAGGTAAATATTTTGATGGTAGTAGTAGGTTGTGGAGATTATCAGCTTCCTTTATATTGGGAAATGTTGGATAATAAGAGTGGAAATTCATCTACCCGAGACCGTAAAGCTATCGTAGAAATGTGTGTAAATTTGATTGGCAAAGAACGAATAGGATACATAGTTGGAGACCGTGAGTTTATAGGTTGTTTATGAGTTAAATATCTGAAATACGATGGTGTAAACTTTATAATACGCTTGCCAAAACATCATTTATTACAAAAATCAGATGGTAGTGTGTGCAAAATAGAGAGCTTGAATTTAGAAATTAACAAAGCTTTGATATTAAGAGACTGTCTAGTAGATGGTGTAGTGGCGAATGTTTGGGTCAAGGCCTTGGAAAACGGTGATTTTTTATATTTATTGTGTATAGTAAATGTAGAATTTATGGGGCAGTTATATGCTAAAAGATGGACTATTGAGACTTGTTTTCAAGGATTGAAAGGTAGAGGTTTTAACTTAGAAAAAACGCATTTAAAATGTTTGAAAAAGATTAAAAAACTCATTGCCTTAGTCGCTATATCATATGCAGTTTGTAGAAGTATGGGAATTTACTTTCATACTAAAGTACAAAAAATTAAAAAGAAAAAGCATGGTTATAAATCCAATAGTTTTCTTAGAAAGGGTATAAATATGATTCAAGAACTCTTCAGACAGGCAATACTGACAGATACAGCTATTGAGAATAGAATATTTAGCTTTTTAAGATGGATAAAGATGCAAATGTCTCATTATCAAATAAATACTTCTGGTTAAAAAAGCTGGGTAGAGTACTCTTTTCTTTATGCTTTTTATTGATTAATACTCATTTAACAAACCTATCATAGTTAGAAACCAAATTACTTAGGTCCGCGAGGAAGATTATCAACACTCAAAACGCATAATACAATGATATTAATCACTATTGGACGTGGCTCAAATAATCAAATTATCATCAACAATGCTCATGTAAGTGGTAACCATGCTGAATTAAGCATAGATGATTTTGGCAATATAACTTTAACCGACCGGAGTCAAAACGGTACTACTGTAAATGGACGTAATATACATAATAGTTCAACTTCTGTTAAAAGAGGTGATAGAATTCTTTTCGCTAATATTGTTCCTCTAGATTGGAATCAGGTACCTATATCATCAGTCAATAATGGTAACTTTAAACATATAATTACCATAGGAAAAAATACAGATAATATAATTCAAGTTTACAACGACAACATAAGCCGCTATCATGCCACCATCAAAATTGACAAAAAAGGGAACGTTTTTATAAATGACCAAAGTAGCAATGGCACATTTGTAAATGGAAGCCGTGTCTCAAAATATACCGATTTTCCAGTTAAAAGAGGTGATAAAGTAAGTTTCGCCAATGTTCAAGATTTAGACTGGAAACAAATACCCAAAGCAGGTATAAACCCTATTTATTATATTTTACCAATTTGTCTTGCCATACTTTCAGGAGCAACCTACTATTTCAAGGAGTACTTTGTTAATACTGATGTATCAAAAAAATATGAGAATAGTATTGGCTTAATATATAATTCGTACTACCTAGCTTACATAGACAACAAAGATACGTTGTATTATATAGGTGCTGACGGTGTTGCTGATATGATAAATAATCCAACATTAAAAGAAAGTTTAAAACCAATAGAAATCACAGGGTCTGGCTTTTACGTTAGTGAAGATGGGAAAATTATTACAAATAAACATGTGGCATCACCTTGGGAAAGTGACTTGGCAATTGATAAAGAAGAAATAGAAAAAAGAATAAATATGATACGAGCTATGAATGGCGAGTTCTCGGTAAACTCAAAAGTAGTAGGTGTTATCGCAAAACTTGGTATTTTCCCCAATGGCTCATCGCTTGATAAATCAGATCCCTTTAAAAATATGCTTCCCTGTAAACTTGTCAAATTAGCAAGTGAAAAAGAAATGGATTTGGCATTAATTCAGTTAGATACTAAAAAAACACCAAGTAATTGCACACCAGTAACAAACATTATTAAGGGGAAAGAGCAAATTTCATTAGATGATGAAGTCAGTATTTTTGGATACCCTTTTGGTCTTGATCTTGCCCTCAAAAATAGCGAAAGTCGAATTAAAGCGACTTTTGATCATGGAAAAATCAGTAAAATTTCAGATACATACGAAATACAGTATAATGCTCCTTCATTCCACGGTGCAAGTGGCTCTCCTGTTTTTAATCAAAAAGGGGAGTTAATTGCTGTTAATTATGCAGGAATGGAGAAAGCTCAAGGGTATAACTTTGGTATTATTGCAACACATATCAACAAGTTACTTGACTTCTAGTTCTTAAAATAAGAAAACTATTAATAAAAACGATATATATTCTTAGTGCTTCTCTAGAATATTGATATTCGCTAACATTTGTTTGCCGCTTTAAAATTAATATTTTTAAGCAAGATCCTTAAAAATTTTCTTTCAGAACTTCTAAGCAGACATTTAAATTTAGGTAAATATTAAGCTTTTTTATCAAATAATTACCCCGAATTTCTAATTTACAGCGCTACGGTTTTTTGGGGAAAGGTCATATGATTTGATTATGTTTTAACCCTTCTTTGGCTTCGTTCCGCTACACTCAGCCAAAGAAGGGTATTTTGTTTATTCATTCGATAATCTAGTGGGCTCATACCACCCAAAGAGATATGCAGACGCACGAAATTATAATCCCTCATCCATAGATCCGTTTCTTGGAGTACTTCCTCCAAAGAATCAAACGCATAAGCATCTAATACATGTCTAGTTTGGTTGAATCACTTAATGTAGGCACTTTGCATTGGTTTCCGTGGTTGGATATTTGAAATACGATGTCATTCATCTGACTCCATTCTTGAGCTAGTTTGGCTACAAATTGTGGTTCATTATCTATCCGAATCTTAATTGGCTTACCATATTTGTTCACTAAATGGCGAAGAACATAAATCACCCTACTACTCTTGAGCAAGTAATCCGTCTCTATGAAAAGTACTTCTCAATTGTAGTCATCTATCTCCTTAAAGCTTCGGAATGAACGCCCATTGCTAAAAACATCACTCACAAAATCTATGTTCCAAGTATGTGGAAAGCTCTGTAGAACTTCTAAGGACTCTTTTACCCTAGCTGTGAGGCATTTATTAGCCTTTCTATGAATAGAAAGACCCATCTGCACATACACCTGATACAATCGCTAATGATTGAAGTTACGAGCTGCGTTGCGAATACGATAATAAAACTTCCAAAAGCCTTCATGAGGATGATCCTTACTCAATTGAGATAATTCATCCATTAACACTTCATCAGTCCTTAACTGATTGGTAACTTAAACTGTCTCGGCTCTTTTTGAATATACGACATTCCTTGCTAATGCCGTTTGGGTATATTTCTTTCAACTTTCACACTTGTTTTAGATAGATGCAAGGCGTGCTTTTACATTTTTTAACTTTTAAATATCACTAGATTAAGGAGTCTTACAAAATAGAAAACACCCTTGCTCCTAAGTTTAATTACTCTGTTTTATTCATAATAGCCTTAGTGTAGGGTAAAGTTATAAATTTTATTCTATTGAAATTTGTAAAGAAAGTAAAATGGCTCTGAGGTATGAATTAATCTAAGATTATAACTAAATTTTTAATTTCTTGAGAGTTAAAGTAGTTAAGGTTATGGGGCAATTCCGATATGTAACTCAGATTTATCACTTCTAGTATTTCTCATATTTTTCTTTCTGAGTCAATAATCAAACATTTCAAAACTATGAATTTTAACACTAACTTTTTCACCATGAAAAAAATAATAATAACTTTTTCCATTTTTGCTACCTCCCTATTTGCAGAGAAATCTTACGGGCAATCCTTCAAAAATGGAGATAAATTATTGAACCTTGGACTTGGTCTCAATTCCTATTATACGGGGGGTGTTCCATTTGGTGCTTCTTTTGAAGTAGGTATCGATAATGACCTTAGTGTTGGGGCAAATGTAGATTATCTCTCAACATCAAATTATGGTTATCGATTCACAGCATTGTATTTTGGAGGAAGAGGTTCATATCACTTCAATAGGGTACTAAACATTAAAGATGAAAAGTTTGACCTTTATGCAGGAGCTGGCCTAGGTTATAGAAGTTTTAGTTGGGCTGATTCATATTCTGGGCTATCCATAGACTCTTACGGAAGTGGAATATACTTAGGTGTGCATTTAGGGGCAAAGTATTACTTTTCAGATAAAGTTGGTGCTTTTGCAGAATTGGGAGCAGTCGGTTCAACCAATGCAAGAATTGGTGTAGGGTTTAAATTAAAGTAGTTAGAATTTATTGCTCAGCACACTTGTGGTGAGCAATATTATTCAACTTTCCAACTAATTAAAATAATAACAATCATGAATAAGGTCATTCTATTTATCCTAAGTATTGTTTATTTAACATCTTGTAAAAAGGATAATACTGATGTCATACCAGAAGATCTAACGAAGATAGAACGAAAAATAACAGGAGAATGGTTGTCTACTGAAGGAGGAGCTGGAGGTAACAATTATCAATCTATTGATTCTCCCAAAAATTTTCAATATACATTTGAAGTATCTTCCAACAATCAATCTGTAGATATTACACTGTCATCTTCTGTTATTGATGTTCAATATGCCTTATTTGACCCGCTCGGTCAACGAATAGACCTTAGCTATGCAAATCGTACTTTTAATAAAAATTATACGCTAAATGCAGGGAAATACCGCTTGGTTATTTGTGCTGAAAGAAAGGCGGTTGGGAAATTCACATTGATATTAAAAGGAGTAAAGGCTAGCCCTGAATTGATTAATTTTCAAAAATTACAATCAGGTACTCAAAACTGGGGTCCTTTGGGAGGTGGAGGTTTTATCAATTATCTATACACCTATAAAAAGACGCTAAAGAACCATTTTTATACTTTTGATATAATAGAAGATAATGCGACCATTGACGTAGAGCTTGAATCTCCAGATGTAGATGTGGCATTAGTTCTCTATGATGAATTAGGACAATATTTGGGTTATATACCCAGAGGTTACCGCTATGTCTATAAAATAGAGGCTACTAAAAAAGGAACCTATACCGCTGTGATATGTACAGAAGACCGTGGTGCTATTGGTAATTATAATTTTAGAGCCTTTGGTAAAATAAGTAACCTTCAAAGAGTTCCTTCGCAGTCGGTTACTACAAAAGGTGCTTGGACTGCAGGAAGCCAAAAGGATACTTATGGCTATGCTTATGACTCTTATACCGTTGAAGTGACTGGTAATGCTACTCCATTAGATATTGAATTATTTTCCAGTGATGCCTTTGTGGAATTATACTTAGAAAGTAGTTCAGGTGTTTCCATAGACTATAATGTACAAAGTTTTTTAGAAAACAAAATATATACTTTTATTAGTCCAGATTTACCTAAAGGAACTTACAGAATTATTGCACATTCTCATCGTGGAGGCTATGGAAACTATACTATGAATGTGTTTGGACAGTTTGCTAATTTTAGAAAAGAGTAAAACATTGGTGATCTCTCTCATTGATAATGGTTCTAATTTGAAGCATATGTATGCTTATAGAGAGTGTAAAGGCTACCTTAATTAATCTTTTTTTTCATTCTCCAATCGTTTAAATCAGAAAAGTAGGATTTAAGCTACAAAAGTTTAAACCAATGTAAATAAAAAAGTCTCACAATCTATTGATTATGAGACTTTTACTTGGCGGTCTGGACGGGACTCGAACCCGCGACCCCATGCGTGACAGGCATGTATTCTAACCAACTGAACTACCAAACCTTTGTACAATTTTTGCTTTTTGCTACTGCGTTGCTTAATTGTGATGCAAAATTAGTGCTTTTTTTTAAGAAGTCAATACTTTTGTAAAAAAAAAGCAAAAAAAATTATGAGACAAGCCGAAAAATCTGAGTATCCTCAGCATAAGTATTTCTCAAGATACATAGAGTATTCTGATAGTCAGGATGTTATTGAGATGCTTATCAAACAGAAAGAAGAAGTACTTTTTTTGATGAAAAATGTGTCAGCTGAGCAACAAAAATACCAATATGCCGAAGGGAAATGGTCAATTCAGGAATTATTAGGTCATATTACCGATACTGAGCGTATATTTTCGTATCGTTCTTTGTGTATTGCTCGTGGCGAAAAAAATCCATTGCCCGGCTTTGACGAAAACGAATATATGAACGGTGCTAACTTCAACGAACAGCCTTTTGAGGATTTATTAGAACAATATCGCTTAGTACGTGAATCATCGATTGCACTCTATCGTTCAATGACCGAAGAGATTGCTTCACGTATGGGAAATGCCAATGGTTTTTCCGTATCTGCACGCGCCTACGCTTGGGCTATCGCAGGCCACGAAGCCCATCATTTGTCGATTATACGAGAGAGGTATTTATAAATTATGTACAATATTTATTCACGATTAAATAAAAAGCATCAACAAATTTTGTCGATGCTTTTTGAAATCCCTAATACTTATCTCTCTCTATGAAACTACAATTGCTTATGGAGATTTTAGGCTCCATTTATACATTCTCTACTTCAATCTTTTAAATATGTGTAATAAATACAGGCACTTTCAAGTTTTCTAAAAGTTCTTCTGAAGTACTTTTATGCAGAATTCTTGATAGTACATTTCTACCATACGACCCCATTACTACTATTGAGGTACGATGTGTATTGATATAATTGGCTAATGTTTCGCCAGGATTACCATGAGGTAACACCTCAAAACTGACCGTACTAACTTGTTTTTTTAGAAAATTAATAAACGCTTCTTCACGGGGAATCGTCATGGAACCTTCTTTCTCTGCCACAGACACTACCGTAAATTCTTTATAACGCTTTGCAGGAAACAGATATAAAAATTGTTTTATCGCAAAAACCGATGACGCTGAGCCGTCATACGTCAACGTAATATGATGAATCGGGTCTGGGTCTTCTGGCACTACGATAACAGGACATTCGGCATCTTTCAACAGCTCTTTTACAAACTGATTATTGGCTTTTTGCTTTTCTTCGGTAAACGAAACCTCCCCCCCTACAATAATCACATCCGCAAAGCGACTTTCACGTACCAAATCATAATCAGGAATTCCCATGTCTTTTACGACCTCATAATGTGGGTAAAACTCCTTGCAATACCACTCAAACTGCTGAATACTCTTATTGAGTTCGACTTCCTCTTCCTCTGCCAATTTCAACAATGGACTTGCATCAAAATAGGGTTGACCTTCTAACACGGTAGCCGAAGCACCATAGCGATAGTACAAATCGTGTAAAAATACGCCCGTAATAACCGAGCCACTATCTTTGGCCAACTGAATGGCATAATTTACTGCTCCTTTTGAGAAATGAAGACCATCAAACGCTACGATAACTTTTTTCATGACCAATGCTGTTTAGGTTGAATTCCTACGTCAAAACTACAAAGCATTGATGTACTACCAAATGACGCTAATCACTTCATTATGAGATAGAAATTAGTCGTATTTCTGAGAAAAATCAGACATGAAAAGATTGGTGTGGTGCTGGTATATATACTTCCACGAAACCTTTCTTGATAAGTTTTCTTTTAAAATGTTCTTGTACCTCAGGCTCGCCATGCACTACAAAAAACTGCTTGACTAGTTGCGAATCTTGACAAGATAAAAACTGGGATAAATCTTCATAATCAGCATGTGCTGAAAGGCTTTTTATCTCGGCAATTCCGGCTTTTACTTGGTATTCTTCTCCAAAAATTGTGACAATTGATGGACGTAATTTGAGGCGTCCACCTAAGGAGTTGGGCTCACAATACCCTGCCAATAAAATGGTATTTCTAGAATTTTGAATCGAATTTGCAATATGGTGTTTTACACGCCCTGCCTCTGCCATTCCTGATGCCGAAATGATAATGCAAGGCTCCTTTTTCTGGTTTAAATCTTGTGAAGATTCTTTATCGGTAATATATCTTAAGGTTGAAAAGTCAAAAGGATTTTCATCATGTTCCATATATTTCAACAGTTTTTTATTGAAACACTCTGGATGATTGTAAGTGATTCGCGTCGCCTCGGTAGAAAGTGGACTGTCTACATATACATTCAAAGAAGGAATTCTACCGCTTTCAATCAAACGATTTAAGATATATACTAGCTCCTGTGTACGTCCAACACTAAAGGCTGGAATAATCAATTTGCCTTCTCGTTCGAAACAGGTTCTCAAAATAACTTTGATAAATTCTTCTTCAGAAACTTGTGCATCATCATGCAACGAATCGCCATAAGTAGATTCACAAATAATAATGTCTGCTTGTGGAAAAGGAGCGGGTGATTTCAAAATAGAATCGTTGTATCGACCCACATCGCCTGTAAATGTCAAATGCTTAATTTCTTCATCTTCTTTAATTCTGAGATTTACCACCGCTGCCCCAAGGATATGTCCTGCCTCGGTAAATTTGAGCTGAATATCCTCATCGATTTGATGCCATTCGTCTAGTTCTTTGGGCACAAATCGTATCAAACAACGCATAACATCCTGTGTTTCATACAATGGTTTTAAAGCTGATTTATTAGCATCTCGACGTTTTTTGTTGATAAACTTAGCATCAGTTTCTTGAATATGCGCTGAATCTAACAAGAGGATTTGGGCTAAATCTTTAGTAGGATAGGTGCAATAGACTTTCCCTTTATAGCCTTCATTAACCAGCTTAGGAATCAGACCTGAGTGGTCGATATGAGCATGCGAAAGCACCATATAGTCAATTTCGGCAGGGTCAAATCCAAATTCTCTGTTGAGCGAATCAGTTTCGTTACCTCGCCCTTGAAACATGCCACAATCCAATAAAAGTTTTTTGCCGTTTTTTAGGGTAATTAAGTGCTTACTACCTGTAACAGTCTGAGCAGCACCGTGAAATGATAGTTTCATAGCTTTAGATAAGTTTGTTTTTGGATGAAAACTCTATATACTAAAGGTAGAACGAAACATCATATATTATTCTTAGCACCGTCAATAAAAAAGATGATATAAATCAAGTGGGGAGTAGGCTTTGGGGATGTAATTTGGTTGGTAAAGCCAAATTTTCACCTCATTTCCCATAAATTATTTTTTTTTGTTGAGTGATTTTCTCTCTAAAAAAAGGATTTTTGATTGCTTTTTCTTCAAGCAAATCAATAGGCTTTTGAAGGAGCGTTTGTAATGAATACTTTAAATCGAAATAATTATCGGCATAGTCCTCTAATGCGATGTTCTCAAAATCTACAATTAAGTCTATATCACTGTCAGAGCCAAAACGACTTGTCAAAACTGAACCAAATACATACAATGATTTTACCTTATGTGATTTACAAAGGTTTACAATCGAATCTATATGTTTTTCAATTGGAGTCATCTCATTCAAAGATAGTAAACTACGGCAAATAAATGGACCAAAAACTTCTTATTTCACAACAGCTTTCACCGTATAGCCTTCTTTTCTCAATAAATTAATCACTCCATTTTCGCCAGGCAAATGCCCTGCTCCTACCGCAAAAAAAGTAGATTTTTCATGAATAACTTTTTTGATTCTTGGTACCCAATTTTTATTTCGGTCATTCAATAAGTTCTTTTCAAACTCCACATCTATCGTTGAAGAGGAGGTCATATCTTTGAGTAAACCCTCTAGGTTTTGAGATTTATAATCCTTAATCATTTGGCTAAAGGTATTTTTATCGGTATTCCAGTTTTTTACCATTTTAACCAACATCATATCTGCTTGTTGCTCGTATCCCATTTTATCGATGGCAGACATTTGTTCTTCAACTGTTTCTAATCCTAACACCTCTTTCTTTTGGGCTTTCGCCATTTCTACAAAAGTCATTTCGTAGCTTTTGATAGGGCAGTTAAGCATTTTCATCACCGTCATTGAACTCAACGCAAAAGGTTTTAACTTTTGGACTTTATCGACATTTATCCCAATAGAATCTTTAAAAAACTGTGATACCAACTGATAATCTCCTTCTTTCATCAACGACTTGAGGGTTGTACCTTCTGGCATAAACATCATTTTTTGCATATCCATCATCATCGAAGGCTCGTCCATATCCAACTCCAAATACACCTGTGATGCTTTTGTCACACTTTGTTCAATGCTTTGATTCATGACAAAATCCTTTGGACAAATAGCGTGTATCGTTCCAAAAATATAGGAAGGCTTAGAAAGTCCATTTCCAGAAATTTCCCATAACAAAGAATGCTGTTTTTCTTGTGCATACAAGCGCGGAAGCAACAATGCACTAAAGCATAAAACGATGAGAAAACATTTGGCTAAATAAGTCATGTTGAGTTTTGAATTTTGAGTGAGGAGTTTTGAGTTTTTATTTTCGTTGATAAATGTTTTAGTTCTTCTTCACATTATTCAGAGAGGTATAGTAGAAGAAAAAGGCAACAAAAAAACCGATGGGTAATCCAAGCCAAAAACTTTTAACAATCCATCCTAATACAATTCCAAAAAGTAAACCCACCAATAAATAAACCGTTGCCTTTGCTTCTGGGTCATATTTGTACTCCATAAAGAGATACTGACGTAATTCTTGGTAATTACTCAGAAACTCCTCTGAAGGCTCTGGATTTTTGGTTGAAATAGCCTCAATTGTTTTTTTCAAAAGTCTCAGAGCAGTTTGTTGTTGAGCACTGTTTTTCAAGGACTTACTAAGTTTATTGATAACTTTGTAGAGTTCTATCACCTTATATTGTTTTTTCTGCTCAGTCGAAAAGGCTTCTACTTTTTGTGCTAATAAATTTTTGAGAATATCTGTTTGCATAATTCATGTTCTATTTGAACCACAAAACTAAAACTATTCATTCAATTCTTGCAAAATGCTTTCTAATCGTGTGAGGTGCTGACCATAAAGACGATTGATATACCAACGCATCAACCACCACATTAAGGGAGCCATGCCAACAGCTACCATCGCCGAAGTTTTTATGCCATCTTCCAAAGGACTCAGAATAAGATATGCCCCTAAAAAATTGGCAAATGGTATCAACAAAATATTCAGCCATGTATAGGCTTTGAGATAAAGCTTAAACTGTTTAATCAGTAGTGTCAAAGATTCTTTCAACGAAATATCAGCCATTGAAATAGACTTTAAGCGAAACAAACCCAACAGGTAAAATCCTAAACTTGCTATCATAAAAATACCCATCGTCAGCCCTCCTATTCTCCAATGTTCTTCAGCATAAAACAAGGTATAATAAAACCATGCGATTACCACGAAAATAGAAACCACCAGTTCATACCAGATATTACGAACCAAACGTTCAATGATATTTTGAGAGCTTTGCTTGGTTAGCCGCAATAAAGCCTCAGCATCCATTGAAGGCTGAGATTCTTCACCTGCATTCTGCCAAATATGTTTTAAATCATCTAGTTCCATGTTGGATATTGTAATTTAAAATGGAGTGATTTAACTGACTAAGTTACTGTTTTCGACCTATTTCAGTTCTCAGTTTCTCTCTGATTCGAGTCATTTTTACTCTAACATTATTGGCTGTAATGCCCATAATTTCAGCGATTTCTTCGTTTTCTTTTTCTTCAAAATATAACATCAACAAGGCTTTTTCTACAGAAGAAAGGTGTTCCATTGCTTTGTATAAAAGTTGCAATTTTTCCTCTTGTGCTGAATCAGGTATCCAATCAGGAATATCATGATGAAGTTCGTCAAGTGAATGAGAAACAGGTTTTCGTTTAATTTTTCGTAAATCTGAAATCGCCACATTGAGTGCTATCTGATATACCCAAGTAGAAACTTTGGATTCATGTCTAAACTTTGGAAATGCCTTCCATAACTGTATCACAATTTCTTGAAAAAGGTCTTTTCGATCATCAAGGTCACGGCAATACATCCCACAAATTTTGTGGATGATTGCTTGATGAGCCTGTAATGCCGTAACAAATTGCTTTTCAATGGACACGTATGAGTGCTGAGTTTTGAGTGATGAGTTGTCCTTGCCTAAAATAAGTTGCCGTTAAACTCATTTTAAGGAATTTATGACATTTGTCGTCATAACTATGGAAGAATTACAGGAGTGGTCTATTTTTTTGTAAAAGTATAAAAAAATACCCCCGAAAGACACAAATTCCTTCGAGGGTATATTCTCTATCTATTTTTAACCCTAACTAAAACACTCAATCAACAAAATACGAGTAGTTTTATCTGTTACCTTAAAACGGTCATCTACGCGCTGATTGACCACCCACATGGTTGAGCCATTGGAGGTAAGCAAGTAAGTTTCTTTTTTCAGATTCAAAGGCACTTTTTGGTCTGTCAAGAAGTCACTTATCAATTTTTTCTTATTCATTCCCAGTGGGCAGAACCAATCTCCTTCTTTGTATTTGCGAAGTTGCAACGGGAAACGAACTTTGTCAGCATCCAAACAAGCATACTTTTTCGCAGTTGGCACTTTATAATCATCTGGGCGATCAAAAACCTCAAAATCTAATTGGAAACTATCTGTTCTAACCTTAGTATCATTTGCTTCAATGACGCGACTTTCGAAGCTAGTCAAATTTTTGAGCGTAATAACCAATTCGGTTCTATCCTTCACCAGCTCATGCGTAGGTGATAAGAAAGTGCGACCAGGTTCTTTGTCAAAACTAGCAAAAATCTCTTGGCATTGCTGATAAGTAAAGTTGAAAGGCTTTAGCAATTCTGTAAGTTTTACAATTGGTTGCGAAAGCGTCTGAATCGCTTTGTAATTCACAAAAAACACCTTGCCATCACTCCAAACAATTTGCTTACGAAGCATTTCGATTTCTTGATAAAAAATCTCCTCCACTGCCGCAATACGCTCTACAGTCTGTTGAATAGTCTGCTCCAAATTTGGATTGATTTGCTTCAACAGAGGAACCACCTCATTACGAATCAAATTACGTTGGTACTTATTAGACTCATTTGAAGAGTCTTCACGCCAAATAATTTGATTTTCAACTACATAATCAAATATTTTTTCTTTTTCAGCAAACCAAATTGGGCGAATGATTACGCCATTTTTGATTTGGATACCGTGCATTCCTGCAATGCCTGTGCCTTTTGTCAGGTTCAAAAGTACCGTTTCTAAGACATCATTCTGATGATGCGCCGTAGCGATATAGTCAAATTGATGCTGAGTACGCAACTTTTCAAACCACTGGTATCTTAAAATTCTTGCAGCCATCTGGATTGAAACCTTCTCATTCTCAGCAAATTCAGCCGTTTGAAAAGTAGTTACAAAGAATGGAACTTTGTATTTTATAGAAAGCTTTTTTACAAAAGTCTCATCTTCGTTTGATTCTTCGCCACGAAGTCCAAAATTACAGTGCGCAATCGCAAAGTCGATTTTGGCTTTGCTAAATAAATCACACATTACTACTGAGTCCATTCCACCACTTACAGCCAAGAGGACTTTATCGGAAGAATTAATCAGATTTTTGTTGTTAATAAACGTTAAAAACTCGTCAAGCATGGTTTTATTGGCTAATTTTGTAGCTCTAATATGATGCGACAAAGTTACTCTAAAATACAGCAAATCGGGACATTTATCGGCTCGATTCCTTCATTTGAGACAAAGAAATCTTTTTTTGCCTCAAAACCGTATATCCTTTTGTTCATGATTTTCAGTCTTTTGGGCTTTCAATCAACTTCTTTTGGACAAAGTCAGGTAGAAATTATCAAGGCAGATAGCTTGGTGGGACAAAATACCCCTTTCATGCAAATTCGTAAGCTTTTGGGCAATGTAGCCCTACGTCAAGGTACCACTTTGGTGTACTGTACGCAAGCTATTTTGAATGAAACCACCAACGTTTTGGAAGCATATGGCAAAGTAAAAATCATTCAGGCTGACACTGTGACTATTACGGGTGATACTGCCTATTACTTTGGTAACGACAGACTGGCAAAAATGAACGGGCGTGTCAAACTCGACGATGGCACTATCATTCTGACGACCAAACAGATGGATTACAACCTCAATTCACACGTGGCATACTACAATACCAACGGGAAAATTGTGGATAAAAAAAGTACTCTGACCAGTCGTGAAGGTTATTATAATACGGTTACGAAGCTTTTTGATTTTAAGCATAATGTTAAAGTTGTAGACAAAGATGGCTCACTTACCGCCGACTCTTTGCGCTACAGCACATTATCGAAGGAGGCCTTTTTTATAGCCCCAACCACGATTGTCAACAAAAAGGATACGACCTATGCCAACCCCGGAAGTCAATATAATACCATTACAAAAATTGCCAATCTCAAAGGACGTTCAACCGTCAAGACGGATGACTATGTCATGACTGCCGATACGATGATTTATGACCCTCCTACCGAGATTGGGATTGCCAATGGAAATATCGTTTTTGTTTCGAAAAAAGATAAAGCAATTCTTACAGGAGAGCATGGGCGATATGCCAAGAAAACAGGTGTTACAAGAGTTTTTGGAAGAGCCTTATTGAAAAATGTATTCGAAAACGATACACTATTTCTTACTGCTGATACTTTAGTATCCTTAGATAACAAAGAAACAAAAACACGTAAACTTTATGCCTATAAAAAGGTTCAAGTGTATAAATCTGACCTTTCGGCAAAATGTGATTCGCTGAGTTATAATGTATCCGATTCGACGATTTATTTTTATCAGAAACCCATTCTTTGGAATAATAAAAACCAATCAGAAGCCGATTCTATCAACATTTTGTTGAAAAATAACAAAGTACATGTCATGAATATGAAAGGTAAATCTTTTGTAGTTTCGGTAGATACACTTAATAATTATAATCAAGTGAAAGGGCGTAAGATTGTAGCCAACTTTACTAAAGATTCAAAGGTAGAAAAAGTAAGTGTAGACGGTAATGGCGAAAGTATTTATTTTGCGATAGACGACAAAAATAAAATGACAGGAATGAACCGTGTTCAGTGTAGCAAAATGAATATGTATTTTGGGAAAAGTAAAATCACAAAAATTGCCTTTTTGGCCAAACCTGACGGAAAATTCATGCCTCCCAAAGAAATCAAAGAAGATGATAAAGAATTGGATGGTTTTAGATGGAAAATTGCAGATAAGCCTAGTAAAGAAGGTATTTTGAAAAAAGTAGCTTATATAGCTCCTATCGAGACTAAACCTGTACCCAAAGATTCTGTCTCACAGAAGAAAAACACCGTTAAAACGCCTGCAAAGCCGTTAGCTAAAAAAAATATTAAAAAATAGTTAGTGATAGTATAATTGAAATATTTTACTATATTTTTGTGTAATAGTACTTATGCGAATTTATTGTGTAAATAGTAAAAAAAATTTTACGTTCAGAGCAACCTTTTTATACATTTATCAGTCTATAGTATAAAGTTTGTATGGTTATTGCTTTAGAATAAAATAACACCAAAGTGATTTTAAATTTATCATTACAAATTTCCTTATTTTTTGTTTTAAAATTTATTAATACCAACTAGATGAAATGAAACTTCTACAAAAATACATATTGGGTAGTTTATTGATGCTGACAGCAGTGATGTCGAGCATTGATGCTAACGCCCAAGCTGAAAATAAATATAAAAGCCGTTTGGATATTAAGCCTAAGCAAAAAACTAGCACTTCAGCATCCACGGTTTCAACTTTAAGAAAATCTACTTTTTCTTATTTTCAACCTTATTCGAATACACTTGATCGTGGTATTCATGTACAACGCTCTACAGCCATCAATCAGTATTTTTCAAACTCGTTATTGTCACAACAATCAACAAAGACTGTTGCAAAAAATGAGGTTACAAATAACAATGTTGTAGCTGAAACAGCTCGTACAGAAGAAACATTGAACGCAGAAGAACATTTGTTCTCTAACGATAAGCTTTGGGTATCTAATATTTTTCCAAACCCAGCAGACGACCATGCAGATATTAATTTTAATATCTCCTCTCAAGTAAGTGAAGCAAAGATTACTTTCTATAATATTTTGGGAAGTGAAGTGAAAGAAGAGATTTTAGAAAAAGATCAACGTAAGTCTAGAATCTCAACAAAAGATTGGCCAAACGGCATTTATTTATATCAATTGACAGCAGATGGACGCTCATTGGTAACCAAAAAATTATTAGTGAGACACCAATAAAATATTGTAGTGTTAAAAGGTTTAAAAGAGGCTATTCTTTCGGATAGTCTCTTTTTTTGCTTTTCGAAATATGAAAACTCATTCTTCATTTGAGCAAGCTATGATGAATCTGTAAAACTTGTGGAATTACTGGGGTCTGGTCATCATTTTGGATAAGCCAATCCGAAAACTTGATTCGCTCAGCATCTGGAAGTTGTCTTTCGATGATTGCTCTTATTTCTTCTTCCGAACGATTATCTCTTAATTTGACACGTTGTACTCTTAAATCAATCGGAGCTATTACACTAATAATTTTATTACAAAGATTACCATCTCCCGCGCCTTTTAACAAGGCAGCCTCATACAATACATAAGGCGCTTCCTGATGCTGTATTACCCAATCTTGCGCATCCCTGCGTACAGCAGGATGCACAAGGGTATTGAGCTGCTGTAACAATGCTGGTTGTCCAAAAACTTGCGCCGCTACCCAAGTACGATTATAGCTACCATCAGGCAAATATGCCTCAGTACCCAACAATGCAATAATATCTTTTTTTAGCTCCTGATTTTGGATAATAATCCATTTCGCTCTCGAATCGGCTTCGTAAATGGGTACGCCCAATAGCGAAAATACTTTGGCTACAGTACTTTTGCCTGAGCCAATACCTCCTGTAATGCCAACAACAATAGATTTTGTTTCCATTTGATAAAAAGACAAAAAAATAGCCGATAGTTTTCTATCGGCTACTAATTTATGAATTACTTCAATAATTCTGCAACTTCAAAACTCACCGAAACACGTTCTTTATTGGCTTTGAGATAAGAATTTTTAGGAAGTGGAATTCTTATTTCATCGTCATAGTTATCTTGAATTCGGCGACCTGGTACTTTGACACTAAGTATCTCTCCTAGCTCATTCAAGGTACTTTCTGGTCCTTCCACTTCAATTGTACTAGGATTGAGATTAATCACACTAGAAACAATATAGCGTTCCTGTAAAGGAATATTTAGACTATCGACACGCAACCTGATAGTGCGTTTTACTTTTTTATCAAACTCCAATTCAAAGCGGTCGGTCACAACATAATTTACACGAACATCTTTGATATAATCAGAAAGAGAGTCGGCTAACGAACCTGTATTTAAAAACCTAGTTTTTAAAGGCTTATTAATCGAGTAATATACGGGTGCTACGTCCAAAGCCAAGGCTTTTCGTAGCAAACTCCATCCGTTACCTGTTACATGTACAGTAATTTTTTCGGGTAATGGCTGAGTTGGGATATACAGAGAATCGTTGTACGTAAAACGAAGCGGAAACGAAATCTTTTGGGAATAACCGTCTTTATTCAATGCGTTCATTATCCAAAAAACTGTTGCAGCCAAAATGCTTAGAAAAAACGCACGATAGTCTGTTTTAGAAGTATTTGGTTTCATCGAAAATTAAATTTCAGTCAGAAAAGAGAAATGTAAATCTTCACACCCACTCTATTTCCTTAGATGAAGTGCTCATTACTACTTATTCAGCAGTTAACTGAGAAGAAGCATCTTTAGAAATGGCTGTCTTTAGAAATACAATACGTACACCTTTGCTAGCATCAACCTCAACAACAACGGTCTTTTCACGAACCGAAACGATTGTTCCGTGAGCGCCACCAATTGTAACTACTTTGTCACCAGCTTTAAGCGAATCTACATACGATTGTTGTTCTTTTTGCTTCTTTTGTTGAGGACGAATCATGAAAAAATACATGATTACAAACATCCCAACAATCAAAAACAATGATGACATATTACTACCTGCTACTTGTAAAAGAATTGAATTCAACATAAAATTTTACCAATTTGAAGATTTAACATTTGAAAATATTCCCAAAGATGGGAATTATTGGGATTCTTTTGTGCTTAGAAATTCTTATTTTCTTTTAAACACTTCTACTTTAAAGCTAAAGGTATTTTCGGAAGGCACCGTGTTGGCATACGCCGTAATGGTTTTATTCTGTTTACCTTCTTTATTTTTACTGTTAAACTTCACCGTAATAAAGCCTTGTTCACCCGGAGCTACTGGCTGTGTTGAGTAAGAAGGTGTAGTACAACCACAAGAAGTACTTACATTACTAATTACCAACGGCATGTTTCCAGTATTTTTGAATTTGTAGGTATGAACGACAGAATCGCCTTCGGTAAGTGTGCCAAGATCGACAAATGAAGTATCGATTTGCATCACAGGGAAGCTGTCGGCTGTAGGGCGAAGACCCGCCAATGAATCGGCTAAAGCTTCGCTAGTTGATTTTTGTTTGTTTTGGCAAGCTGCCAATGCTACAAGTGCTGTAGCAACGATAAGAATTTTTTTCATGATGATAAAGGCAAAAAGAAGAACAGACGATTGGTGTGTGTGTTGACCAACCGTCTGTATTTTTGAGTTCTATTAAGCTTTTGCTTTAATTTGATTCATCATATTTTCTACATCTTCGAGTAGTCTTTCCGCTTTTTCACGAGCTTCATTTACTACTTTCTTCCCTTCTGATTTTGCCATTGTTTCAGGAATTTCTTTTCCATCAATCAAATCAGTGATAAGGTTTTGTAGTTGGTCACGATATTTTTGCAATTGGAACAACAATTTGCTACGAGTATTTTCTCCTTTATCTGGAGCATACAAGATGCCCAACACCGCACCAACAGCAGCACCTGTCATAAATGCCCAAAAGGTCTTTGATGATTTGCTCATGAGTTGTTTTCGTTAATTAGATTTATAACTGAACCAAGTGTTAAGACGTTAGTAGAGCGGTAAGCTATGGCAAAATAGGTTTGATGTCAGCTAACACGTTTTATCATCTAATTTTCAAACATATATCGTAAACATTGCTGTTTACAATCCATTTCGCACCATAACCAGGCTACTAATCGCCTACTTTTATTATTCAATGAGTTGCGAATATATACATCAACATCCACAACTCATCAATCAAAATTATTTATTATCAATCAAACCACGACCAGACTTACGAACGATGCCGTCCTCAGCAAGCTTTTGTGAAAGGACATCTAATAAACCGTTTACAAATTGTCCCGATTTTGGCGTCGAGTAATTTTTGGCAAGTTCGATATATTCGTTGATAGAAACTTTTACTGGAATACTTGAGAAATGAATCATTTCGGCCAAGCCCATTTTCAAGATAATCATGTCGGTCATTGCCAAACGGTCAGCTTCCCAGTTTTTGGTTTGCTCAATGATGATTTTTTCATACTCATCGTCATTGTTAAGTGTTTGGTCAAATAGGTCTGTAAAGTAAAATTTATCGTCGTCCCAATTCAAGGCTAATGGCTGTAACACCAACTCAGCAATGTTTTGGATTTTGAAAGTCTTCGTTGTTAAGCTTTTCAAAACATCTTTATTTTCGCCCCAATTTAAGTCTTTTTCTTCAAAATACGCCACCACAGAGTGATGTTTCAAAATGAAAGTCTTAAGAATATGTACAACAATGGCTAAATCTTCTTCAAAATTGTGTTTTGATGTACGAAGGTATGATTGGAACTCGGTATCTGGCAAAACAGCATCCAAGAAAAGTTTACGGATAAAGTTTTGGTCATCTTCTGTCCAACGAAGGTCACGTCTGATAATTTCGTTTTCGAAGTTAGGAAGATTACGAAGGGCAAGAATTACTTGGTTTTCGCCAAAACGAGAAGTTTTGTGTTCACTTTCCAAAAGGCGACGTTGCTCATCCCAAACTGCCACGTCGGCAAGTTCGACCAACAACAAAAGTAATTTCAAATAATTATCATAGATTTTTTCTACTTCTTCAATCATAGCGTGCTTGATACGCACACGGTCGCGTTTTACCGCATCGCGATAAATTGCTAATGCTTGTCTTCCCGCATTTTTCGAGTCAGCAGGAATATCCTCAGCTTTAACCTCACCCTTGAACAATTCTTCGAAATAGAGTTCTGCCAGCTTGCGTAAACCTTCAAGTTTAGGCATCTGTTCTTCTTTCGGAATCATTAAATCAAGATTTGGTAAAAATTGCTCGGCAATATAATCGAAGGCTAATTGATAATTGGCACGTTCCACTGTGCGGAAGGCATAGATAGTTTGGAATGCTTTTGTACGGAGTAAGCGTCGGTTGACCATTGGATATGCAAAGAACGTTTTTTGTAAATTTTTAACTGCACCATACCTTGGCGCTGAAATTCAGTGTGCAAAATTAGTATTTTTTTTAGAAACATACATTAGTAAAAAGAAAAAAAGCTTCGATTTTGAATAGTGATTTTAGCATTTGGAAGATTAACTCTCAAAATTGTCAATTCTTTTCGCAATTCTTTCTAAATCAACTCAAAACCTCAAGAAGTACCTTTTCAATATATAAGGGATAAGCAAAAAAACAAAATCAAATATCCGAAATCCACAATCATCTAATTATGTTTGTAGAAGATTGTACAATAGACCCAAAAACATATCAATGTATCGCATTCGCTGGAAACTATTGCGGATTGACATTGGTTAATCATACATGAAAGCATTAAAACATCTCAATAAGTATTTCTTCCAATATAAGTGGTATTTGATTCTGGGTACGCTTTTTACGTTTATCTCCAATTTGTTTGGAGTAGTTCCTGCCCAAATCGTTCGTTACGCTTTAGATTTAGTAAAAGAAACTATCTCTTTCTATTTTCTTTATGATGGATTTGGCGCACAAACCGTTGTATATGAAATCTTTGCTTTCTCGATTTTACTCTATGGCTCTTTGATTCTCATCATGGCTTTACTAAAAGGGATTTTCTTATTTTTTGTAAGACAAACTCTTATTGTGATGTCACGTCATATTGAGTATGACCTCAAAAACGAAATCTATCATCATTATCAAACTTTGCCTTTGAGTTTTTATCGTAAAAACAATACTGGTGATTTAATGGCTCGTATTTCGGAAGATGTTGGCAAAGTAAGAATGTACGTAGGGCCAAGTTTGATGTACGGGCTCAACCTGATTTCGGTATTTATTTTGGTGGTTGGATATATGCTTTCAGTGAATGCCAAGTTGACTTGGTATGTGCTTTTACCTGTTCCATTTTTATCAGGAAGTATCTATTTTGTCAATACCATTATCATTCGTAAATCAGAAGAGATACAAGCCAATCTTTCCAAAATATCCACTTTTGTTCAGGAAGCTTTTTCAGGAATTAGGGTGTTAAAAGCTTTTGTTCAAGAAGAACCTTCTACAGTAGCTTTTACGAAACAATCGAATATTTATCGTGAAAAATCATTGGATTTGGTAAAAGTCGATTCTCTATTTACGCCTTTGGTTTCTATTTTGGCAGGGTTGAGTTCCGTATTGGTTGTGTACATTGGTGGACAAGAAGTAATGGCAGGAAGACTTACCCCAGGTAGCATTACGGAGTTTATCATGTATGTGTATATGCTCACATGGCCAATGATTGCCTTGGGTTGGACGACTTCTCAAATCCAACGTGCGGCAGCTTCACAACAACGTATTAATGAATTTTTGAATATCAAAACAGATATTGTTTCAACGAAAGATATTTCACAACCTATTGAAGGAACTATTGATATAAATCACCTAAAGTTTGTGTATCCTGACTCAGGCATCGAAGCATTGCATGATTTTAGTATGCACGTAAAAGCTGGAGAATCTGTAGCGATTTTAGGAACTACAGGATCTGGTAAAAGTACTGTTGCTAATTTGCTTTGTAGAATGTATGATACCACCGAAGGACAAATCAAAATTGATGGCTTTGATTTAAAAGAATGGAATGTTCAAAGTCTACGTGGTCAAATAGGCTATGTACCTCAAGATGTGTTCTTATTCTCTGATTCAATCAAAAATAATGTACGCTTTGGAAGCCTAGATATGTCGGACGAACAAGTTATTCAAGCGACCAAAGATGCCGATTTGTATAATAACATTATGGACTTTCCTGAAAAATTTGACACCGTGTTGGGCGAAAGAGGTGTGACATTATCGGGTGGTCAAAAACAGCGTTTGTCAATCGCGAGAGCCATTGCTAAAAGCCCAAAGATTCTAATTCTGGATGATTGTCTCTCGGCAGTAGATACCAAAACAGAACATCAGATTTTGAATAATCTTCAAGAAATTATGAAAGGAAGAACTTCGGTTGTGATTTCGCACCGAGTATCTTCGGCCAAGTTAGCAGACAAAATTATTATGCTTGATGGGGGTCATGTTATCGAACAAGGTACACACGATGAACTTATGGCAAAAGAGGGTGCCTATAAAGAACTTTTTGAAAAACAACTTCAAACAGAAGAAACTAATTCGTAAATTAGAGCTAACCTTTATAAAATTTGGAGTAATGATTTAGCTTTAACATATTTAGCAAAACGCTTTGCTTGTAAAGGCAAAGCGTTTTTTGTTTTTGAACTACTAAATTTACTCCACAAAATTCCTAATCAGTCATTATATTCTTGAAAACGATAAGTGCTTATGCAGCATACATTCAAACACAAAGTATATCACGTTTTAGAAGTAGCAAGAGGGAAAAAAAACGGAGTCAACTGGTTAGTCAATGTGCTAATTATGAGTATTATTGCCCTCAATACTGTAGCGATTATTCTTCATTCTGTTCGGAGTATTCGTCGAGAGTTTGATGAAGTTTTTGTTGATTTTGAATATTTTTCTGCTGTATTTTTCACCATAGAATACTGCTTACGCTTGTGGGTTTGTACTGAAAATGAGAAATACAAACATCCTATTTGGGGGCGACTAAAATACATGACCTCTACAGGCGGTATTATTGATTTGCTTGCGATTTTGCCTTTTTATGTATCTCACTTTACTTCTGATACTGGTCTAATCCGTATTCTTAGGTTATTTAGGGTATTCAGGCTATTCAAATTCTCTAGATATGTTCATGCACTACGAGTCATAGAAGGAGTAATCAAAGAAAAGAGAGAAGAACTAGTATTAAGCCTTGTATTTTTGATTTTTCTTCTTTTAATATCCTCTTCGGTAATGTATTACCTTGAGAGTCCAGCGCAACCACGAGTTTTTTCGAGTATTCCTGCAACTTTATGGTGGGGCATAACTACCATAACATCAATAGGTTATGGAGACATTTATCCAGTTACAATTTTAGGAAAAGTATTCGGCGGAATAATCGCTATTTCAGGAATTGCTATTATTGCATTGCCTACAGGTATTTTAGCTTCGGGCTTTGCGGAGCATATCAATATTCACAAGAAAGAGAGAGAAAAACATCGATTTTGCCCACATTGTGGCAAAGAATTACCATAAAAACTTAACAAAAGTCAATATTTTAGTAACCTTAAGCTAAAAATTACGTATAGTATGTATCTTTCTGAAAGAATTTAAAAGTAGCGAGCCACATCTTTGGGCTAATAAACCAAAATATATTTGTGGCTAAAAAAATCTATTTGGCTAAAACCAATATATACTAAGTAGATAAGATAATTTTATATTTTTTACTTTGACCAACCACCATTAGAAGCGACTGTAGCGATATATTTTTGTTAGAAAGTTAATAAAACTTCATATTATCGAGGCGTTTTAGTCTAAAACCTTTAAATTTTGTGTATTTTTGAAAATTGCTAATATTAAATATACCAACCCTAATCCAAACGAACCAGTTCGCCAGAAAATTTAAAATCTGCCTATGGCAAAACTATTAATAATCGACGATGAAAAAGCCATCCGTGGCGCACTACGAGATATTCTCGAATACGAAGGATATAGCGTAGAGGAAGCAAGTGATGGAGAACAAGGGCTAGAAATGGTCAAAAACAATGACTATGATGTAGTTCTTTGTGATATTCGAATGCCCAAAATCGAAGGTTTGGATTTGTTGCTGCGAGCCACAGAAATGGGCAAAGGTACTCAATTCATTATGATTTCGGCTTTTGGTAATGTGGAAACAGCTGTTGAAGCAACCAAACGTGGAGCCTTTGATTTTATTTCGAAACCCCCAGACCTGAACCGACTCTTGGTAACAGTACGCAATGCCTTAGAAAGAGGCAAAATGATTACTGAAACCAAAGTACTCAAAAAGAGAGTATATAAGCTCAATGAAATTGTTGGTGATTCGGATGCTATTCGCCGAGTAATTGATACTTCTGACCGTGTTGGACCTACCGAAGCTCGTGTCTTAATCACAGGACCTAATGGTTCGGGAAAAGAAATGGTTGCGAAACGACTTCACGAAAGAAGTAATCGTGCACACATGCCTTTAATTGAGGTAAACTGTGCTGCTATTCCTTCAGAACTGATTGAGTCTGAACTATTCGGACACGAAAAAGGAGCCTTTACTTCTGCTATCAAACAACGTATCGGAAAATTTGAGCAAGCAGATGGAGGTACTTTATTTTTGGACGAAATTGGCGATATGAGCCTTTCGGCACAAGCCAAAGTACTGCGTGCTTTGCAAGAAAATAAAATCACACGTGTGGGTGGCGACAAAGAAATCAAAATCAATGTACGTGTTTTTGCGGCTACGAATAAAAACTTACAATTAGAAATTGCCGAAGGACGTTTCCGTGAAGACTTATTCCACCGTCTGAACGTGATTCCTATCCATGTTCCTGCTTTGAATCAGCGTCCTACCGACGTACCTTTATTGGTTGATAAATTCTTACAAGATATTGCAGACGAGTATGGCCAGCCAACCAAAGAAGTAACCGACGATGCAATGAAGTACCTTCAGGCACTTCCATGGACAGGTAATGTTCGTGAGCTTCGCAACGTAGTTGAACGCCTAGTCATCATGTGTGGCGATGTTATCAACCTCGAAGACGTAAAACTATTTGCTATGCCAGTCATTTAGATTTGGGATTGTTGATTTTGGAATTCGGATTGAGCGAGTTAGTGATTTTTTTAATATGAATTTTGCTTGTAGAGACGCAATACTTTGGGTCTAAAGAGCTATCATTCGAAATATAGTATCAAAAAAGGCGTTCGAAACTAGTTTTTCGAACGCCTTTTTTAAGTAACTGTCAACATATCCTTTACATCTATGCAAATTTTAGCCCTCTCCAAAATTCAATTCCAAACAAACAAAACAGGGTGACTTTCCTTAAATATACCAAAATTAGGGATAGCTCTTTTTTATTTTACATCCTCTTCGACCATAAATACGTTACTGCTCCAATTAGCAAAATCCCTAAACCAATAAAGCTTTCTTGAGGTTTGTCATAAATGATAAATAGCAAAACTATTATACTAAAAACTACATACAAGTACTGTATATAAGGACTCAGTGGGCTCCTGAAGCGGTCACCCTCATGAGGGATTTTCAAGAAACTTGCCACTGCGATTGTACCCATTAATTGAAGTACAAAAGAAGAATAGAGTAAAATCTGTTGTAAACTTCCTGATAATAATAAAATCAAAATCACGGCACATAATAGCCATATTGCTCTGATGGGTACGTCATGTTTATTAGTAGGGCGAATCCATTTCCATAAAGTATAATGTTGCGCCATCGAGTGTACTATTCTTGACCCAATCCAAATATAAGAACTCATGGTTGCTATCAATTGGAAGCCAATACCTGCGCTAATCCACTTATTGGCAGTAGGCCCTAATATATTTTGAGTCGCCAAAATAGCTACTTCAGCTTGTCCTTTTAATTGTGTATAAGTAGCAAATTTTAAGAATACTAACTGCAAAAGCACATATACCACAATAACCCCTAATGTTCCCAAAATCAATGCCTTGGGCAAATCTTCACTAGGGTTTCGTATTTCGCCTACGATATACGCCGCAGCATTCCAGCCAGTGTAGGCATAGGTCACATATAAGAGTGAAACCGCAAAACCAGTATTAGTAATTTCATTCCAAATCGGTACTTGAATACTGATAGCATTTTGGGGAATAGGTGCATACCAGATGCCGATTCCTAACAAAAAACCTATAAAAAGCACTTTTACTACCGTGGTAATATTCTGGAAAATACTACTATGTTTGAGCGAAAATGAGTGTAATAAACTTATCAAAATAATCAACAAAACGATATACCAACGTAAATTAGGTATATCGAATGGACTCAGATAAGCTTCCATCGCAAGGGCTGCAATGGCTACAGGAGAAGAAAAACCAACAATCAAAGAAGCCCAAGCAGTAAGATACCCCCAGAAAGGATGAAAACCTTTACTGACAAAAATATAATCGCCACCAGATTCATTGTAATGCGTTCCTAGTTCGGCAAAAGTAAATGCCCCTATCAATGCTAAAATACCTCCCAATACCCATAGCAATACAATACTCCAGACATTTTGGACATCTACTAACTGGTATCCTAAACTGGTAAAAACACCAGTTCCAACCATATTGGAGATAACCAACATGGTGGAGGTCTTCCATCCTATTTTGTGTGACATAGGCCTTTTCTTTAAATAATGTCAAATATTTACTCAAATATAAAGGCACAAAGCTGTAAAACGCTTTGTGCCTTTATTCCTTTTTCTAAATACTTTTTACAAAGTAAAATTCAATCTTGCAAAAATGTATGCTTATTTGAGATTTAGACGATTATTGTTTCTTTTCAGACCTAACTGAGGATTTTTTATCTTTTTCTGAAACTGTAGTTTCTTCTTTGACAGAACTTGTTGATGCTGGCATGCTTGTATGATTTACCATTTTCCATTCTCCTTTAATTAGCTCAACAATTCTTAACTCTTGAGAAGTTTCTTTTTTACCATCCAAGCTTTTTACCTGTTTGAAGGTAACCCATACATAGGTAGGATTTACCTTTCTAAAGTTTGTTTTTTCTCTTGAAAAAGTGGGCTTTACTCCTTTTTTGCCATCATTAAACCAAGTTATAGCCCAAGAACTCAGAGCATCCCAACCATCTTTAACAATTAACTGACCTTTATCGTATTGCGCAAAATACGTTTGTGGAGTTTGGCGATAAAGCATCATCCATGTTTCATAGTCTTTGGCATAAAAAGCTTTAGTCTCATCGGCTATAAGTTGTTTGATTTTGCTTTGGTCTTCTGGGCTAAGAGAATTTTGAGCCTGAGATAGGTTGACAAAAAGTAATAAAGTGAAGCAAAGGTATCCTAGTGTTTTCATAAGTAAGAATGGGGTAAAATGGAATTTTAATCATGAGGCTTTAGAATAAAGGTAATAAGTTTTATGTAAAAAAAATATCCCTCTGTTTGTTAAAACCTAATTCTTTTAGCTTAAAATAAAAAAATAATATCATCTAAATAGAAACGATTGATTTCAAAAAATGTCATTCTCACATCAACTTTTTTATTAAAAAATAAGAATCCCCTCGAATGTTGAAATACCCAAATACCAGTACTTTGTTAATGTTTCAGACCATTAAAGATTAGAAATCAATTTTATCCTGAGGGTTTCGACATTATACTTTTTGCTGCAAACTATGATTCCAAAAGTTAGTTGCATCTCCACAAAATCTGCTCGTATGTTATTAATATACTGGCACTTAATCAAAAAGGCGTTCGAAATGAGTTTTTCGAACGCCTTTTTGATACTATATTTTAGAATAACATATTTTTAGACGCAAAGCATTGCGTCTATACAAGTGAAATTCATCTTAAAAATAATCACTCATACACTCAATCACTAAATTGGGAATAACTCATGTTTACTTTCTATAATCCAAAGCAGGTTTTCTGTCACCTAACAAGGCTTCATATTTAAAATCTGCTCCTCCTCGCTTTTCAAGCCATTCAGCTTTGGCTTTGTCGATGGTAGCTTGGTCATTCAACAAGTCTAGTGCAGTAATTGCTAGCGTTTTTGCCGCTACAATCATCCCTTTCTGGCCAATAGACATACCACTTGCAGCAGTAGATTGCCAGCTATGTGCCGACGAGCCAGGCACCCAAGTTGCAGTTCCTAAACCAACGGTTGGTACTACCCAACTCACATCGCCTACATCGGTCGAACCACCTGAGGTTGCACTTTCTGAGGCATCATTAAAATTCTTTATCTTAGTAGCATTGTTAATATCTTGCTTTTGCTCGCCGAGAGTTTCTGCTATTTTCTCTGCAAATTTTTTCTCCTCTTCATTATAAACCACCCCTCCTACTTTTTGCATATTTTGATGAACAAGCGTTGCTAAAGTTACGTTTGGTAAAAGATTATAGACACCACCTAATACTTCCCATTCAACTTTTGTACCTGTACCCAACGCTGCGCCTTGTGCTGCATTTTCAATTCGTTTCCAGATACTTTGTAAAATGGCTCTGTCTTTGTGGCGAGCATAATAATACACCTCGGCATAAGCTGGCACTACGTTTGGAGCCTCGCCACCTTTGGTAATTACATAATGAATACGCGTATCCTGAGGAATATGCTCACGCATCATATTAATCATATAGTTCATCGACTCTACCCCATCAAGTGCCGAACGACCACGCTCAGGTGCAGCAGCAGCGTGCGATGCGATGCCTTTAAAACGGAATTTAGCATTTTTATTAGCCAACGAAGTACTAGCATCCGCCGCATTCGCTGAACTTGGATGCCAATGCAATACCACGTCAACATCGTTGAAATATCCTTCACGAACCATATATACCTTACCCGAGCCACCCTCTTCGGCTGGACAACCATATATCTTGACAGTACCAGGTTTACCAGATTTTTGAAGCCAGTTTTTTACCTCAATAGCAGCAGCTACAGAGGCTGTACCAAAAAGATTATGTCCACATCCATGACCTCCTTTTTGATTAGGAATAGGTTTGATTTCTGGAGTAGCCTCTTGTGCTAAGCCTGGCAAAGCATCATATTCGCCTAAAATACCAATTACTGGTTTTCCTGCACCATAAGTTGCTACAAAGGCAGTTGGTATTCCTGCAATACCCGCTTGTACCTGAAAACCTTCTTTTTTCAATTGCTCTTGCAATAAAAGAGAACTCTTTTCCTCCATATAGCCCAGCTCTGCATAGTCCCATATTTGTTTTGAAATCTTGGCATATTCATCGAATCGTTTGTCAAGATTACCAATCATTGCTTGCTTCTCAGCTTCCAAAGGGCTCGCTGTAGCAGCCTTCTTTTTTTGTGCCATACTTGCGAATGATAACATCGAAAGCACTAACAAAACGTATTTTTTCATAAATAAAGGTAAGTTTTAGTAAAGTGAATGTTGTGGATTTTAGTATTAATGTCAAATTTTCCGAATTACTTGCTCAGATGGCACTCTTGTTCTTGCTGCATAAACGCCATCTTCTGTTCCTTTTCCACAAGCTACAATCATACAAACCTCTGCTCCTGCTGGTGCACCAATCAATTTTTTGACCAAACGACTATCAAAGCCTTCCATCGGACAAGTATCATATTGATTAGATGCCATGCTCAGCATAAAAGTTTGCGCTGCCAAAGCACATGATTTGTGCACCATCACTCGTTGGTCGGCATGTGATGAAACTCTCAGAAAGGGGCGATTAAATCCTTTGACCAGAACGATAAGCTTGCGAAGCAAAGTCATAAAGCCAAACCAGTCATTGCGATAAAACAAGGGCATCAATTTTCCATAATAATCCATAGCTCGCTTATCACGACCCGTAAGTTCTTTTCCCTGAAATTGCTTTTTGATATTGTCCAAGTTCCATTGTGCCATATTTTTCCAACGGTCTTGGCGAGTTAAGAAAATAATCAAATGAGGGGCTGTTCGAGCAGCAGACTGATTGAAACAGGCCTTGGCTATAGCTTCTTTTTTGTCAGGACTACTAACCCATACAAACTCCCAGAGTTGCATATTGCTACTATTGGGCGAAAGTGTGGCCAACTCCAAACTTTTCTGGATAATCTGCTCGTCTATTTCAGCTTGAGCATCATATACTCGAACCGAACGGCGATAGTTAACAATCTTGGCAAAAAAATCTTGCTGCATGTGTGGTATGTTGATGAATTAAACTGGGCTTGTCTTACAAAGTTAAAATTCTTAGGCAAAAAACAAAGCAGATAGGAAGGGAATAACAAGGAAAAAATCATTTTGATACAATCGAGTTGATGTTTCAAACTTTGTTCTATTCTGATTTTTAGAGGAATAAGTATTGACAAATATATTTTTTAGCCTATATTTGTTTTAATTTTTAGATTAATCTAAAAATTAAATAAACCAAAACTAAACTATTACTTAAGTTATAACTATCTAAGCCCTACAAAATTCTTGTTTCACTCTCATGAAAAAATTATTACTATTACTTGGCATATTGTATTCTATTGGTACTCAAGCACAAGTGCGACTCCAAGGCAATGTGATTGCTTCTGACACAAAGGAAGAAATCATTGGAGCCAATCTGTATTTGGTAGAACTCCGTCGTGGCACTTTAAGTCAAAATTCTGGAAAATTCAGCTTTGAGGAAGTCAAAAAAGGGAGTTATATGCTCCAGATAAGCCATATTGGATACAAAACTTTCACTCAAAAAATCAGCATAAAATCAGATACTACTTTTCAAATTGCCCTTACGCCAAGTGCGGTTTCGCTCGAAGAAGTCATTGTTTCTGGCTCGGCA
Source organism: Flectobacillus longus (assembly GCF_030056705.1). Classification (GTDB taxonomy): domain Bacteria; phylum Bacteroidota; class Bacteroidia; order Cytophagales; family Spirosomataceae; genus Flectobacillus; species Flectobacillus longus. The sequence continues at coordinate 231,427 of NZ_JASHIC010000002.1, read as the reverse complement.
AGTAAGACGGTTATTAAAGAAAGCCCTATTCCTATTGCGGCGCTCTCAAAGACACAATGGCTTCAATCAGGTAGTACCAACCTTGTCGATGCTATTAGTAAGCTCCCTGGCATGTCGCAAATTACCACTGGCGCCACATTGTCTAAGCCTATTATTCGTGGTTTGGGATTCAACCGAGTTATTACCATGCACGATGGGGTACGTCAAGAAGATAACCAATGGGGCGAAGAACACTCATTGCACATCGACGAATATTCAATTGATCGTTATGAGATTATTCGAGGAGCAGGATCGTTGATGTACGGCTCAGATGGTATAGGAGGTGTGATGTCTGTCATTTCAATATTACCTGCCGAAAACACTCCTCTGGCAGGAAACATTTTGTACAATTATCAGAGTAATCAAGGATTTCATGGAGTATCTGGCACTTTGGCACATAATCAAAATGGCTTACTTTGGCAAGCTAGATTTAGTATGAAAGATGGGCAAAACTATCAAAATAAATATGATGGTCGAGTTTGGGGTTCAAACTTCAATGAACTTAATTTTTCAGGAATAGTCGGTGTTCAAAAGAAATGGGGATACTCCCGTTTGTACTTTTCAAAGTTTGGGCAAAATATCAATATCATTGATGGACAACGTGATTCACAAGGGCATTTTGTCAAATCTGTTTTGGAAAATGGAGAAGAGAAATTAATTCCTGTATCGTCTGACGAACTCGCAGGTCGTACCATCAACCCTAGTAATTCTCAAGCGCTAAGCAATTATAAGTGGACAAGTAGCTCATTATTTCAGTTGGGAGCTTCTTCTTTGAGCTTTGTTTTTTCTTACACTCAAAATCACCGCCGTGAATATGGAAATATTTTCAGACCTTCAGAGCCTGATTTGTATTTCTTTTTACAAAACTATTACTACGATATTCGTTTACATTTGCCCGAACGCAATCAATGGGAAACCAGCATTGGAAGCAATGGTTTATGGCAAAATATGAACAATAAAGGCAATGAAACGCTATATCCCAATTTCAATTTAGCAGATAAAGGCATTTTTGTTTTTTCGAAAAAGAAATGGAATAATTGGATTGTTAGCGGAGGACTTCGGTATGACTACCGTCAATTAAATATCGCACAACTTTATGTAGATGCGGATGGCAAATTTCAGACATCGCCTCAAGGAGCTGTAGAAGAGCGTTTTAGGGGGCTCAGTAATTCTTACAGTAATATCACAGGAAGTTTGGGGGTCGTTTATAAACTCAATTCAAACCTAAGTCTGCGAACCAATACCGCCAGAGGTTTCCGTGCACCATCTGTTCCAGAACTATCATCTAATGGCGAACATGCAGGAACTTATCGTTATGAAATAGGTAATGTAAACCAAAAATCGGAAGTTTCGCTACAGACAGATATTGGTTTTACTTGGGAAAATCGTCAATGGTATCTTGATGTGAGCTGGTTTAGAAATCAAATTCAGCATTATACCTATTCTGAAAGAGTTCAGGCGCCAAATGGCAAGGATTCTCTGATTAATCAAGTGCCTGTGTTTAGATATGTACAAGGTAATGCGCTTTTGCAAGGCTTGGAGGCAACTGTCAACTTTACTCCTGTACCTTGGTTAAGTATTAATCAAAGCTATTCAATGGTTAAAGGCATTAATCAACAAGCCACTAACGACTCGTCAAAGTATTTGCCATTTATGCCACCAGCACGATGGATTAGTCAAGTAAAATGGAGTAAAAAAGCTTGGGGGAAATATGTAGAAAATGTGTATTTCTTAGCAGAGTTAGAGCATCATCAAACCCAAAATCAGGTGCTTTTGGCTTACAATACCGAAACGATTACAACAGCATATACCCTAGTAAATCTAGGAACAGGTATGACTTGGCGGAACAAAGACAAAAAAACAATTGCTTCTATCTATATCAATGTCAACAACCTCTTTGACTTAGCATATCAAAACCATCAAAGTCGACTAAAATATCTCGACACCAACCCCATTACACAACGACGCGGAGTTTATAACATGGGAAGAAACATCAGTGTAAAATTGGTAGTACCGATAAAATAATTGTGAATTTTGAATGAGTGAATTGTGAGTCTTTTTTTGAACTAGCACAAACCTTTCATCATTTCCTAGTTTTTCTGTAGGAATTTTAAATGGGACTTTTCAAGAAATTCACAATTCTTCACTCACAATTCACAATTCCACTAATGCCACTGCAAGGTATTAATCAAACGAATGACGTCGGTTTTGAGATAGTCGATTACAGGAGCTAAAGAATCACTTTTTGTTGCAGTATTAAAATACAAAGCACCACGTAAATAATGTTTAGTAGAGTCTGTCATATAAAACTGAACATACGTTGGCACCTCGCCTTCTAATTCTATTAACTTAGCCGTTTTGCCTGATTTAGTTTTCATAACCAAGTCTTTGATAGAATATGCCTTGATATTATGTCTTGCTGCCAAACGGTGTGCATCGTCAATAAGTTTAGCAAGCTTTTGTTGGTCACCATTCAAAGACTTATAAGTCAACTGAATCATTGCCTTCATTTCAGGATAATAAATATAAATCCAGTGTGGCTCCGCCCATCGAACAGTATCAGGCTTAATGATAGCATATTTAGAATACTCAAAGCTATATGGATGTTTTTCGGTTAGCATTTGATATTCGGCTTTGGGTAAATCAATGCGATTATAGCCTTTGGGCTTGGGCGTAAAACCATCATCATCCTTTTTTTGACGACAAGCAGATACACTCATCAAAAGGATTATTAACAAAGTAGAAAACCTCACAGCCATCAGACCATGAGGTTTTCTTTGAATCATATATGTATGAATTTTTTTGAGATTCATTACAAAAGTAGTTATTGGTGATTGTGCCATATTCCAAATAGCTAGAAGCTTTGGATAGGCTGATAATACTTGCAAAACTACATCATTCAAATATAAAATCTAAGAGGAAACGTTCTTATGTAAACTTTATTGCAAAATTTACACCTCCGATTAATCTTCGAATAGATTACCTAATCCACCTAAAACCGAACCACCTTCCTTGTTGGTATTTTGACCATAAGGAGAAAGAGTACGGATTAATTTAGAAAGAGGCATTGATTGAATCCAAACACGTCCTGTACCACGCATAGTCGCTAAGAAAAGTCCTTCTCCACCAAATACCATTGACTTCAAATTACCTGCACGTTGAATGTCGTAACTTAAGGTTGGTTCAAAGGCTACGATACAACCTGTATCAATTCTCAATGTTTCATTATTCAAGTACTTTTCAACAATTGTACCACCAGCGTGTACAAATGCCAAGCCGTCGCCTTGTAATTTTTCAAGAATAAACCCTTCACCACCAAAGAAACCAGAACCAATACGTTGGTTAAAAGTAATAGATACTTTTGTGCCCAAAGCTGCACATAAGAAACTATCTTTTTGAGCAATTAAAGTATTACCTGGCATAGTAGCCAAATTAATAGGAATGATAGTACCCGGATGTGGCGCTGCGAAAGCTACTTTACGTTTACCATAACCACGGTTGGTAAAGTGCGTCATAAACAAGGACTCACCTGTCAACAAACGACTCCCAGCTTGGAAGATTTTACCCAAAACAGAATTATCAGCATTTGAGCCGTCGCCCATTTTAGTTTCAAAAGTAATGCCATCTTCCATATAAACCATAGCGCCAGCTTCGGCAATAACGGTTTCATTAGGGTCCAATTCAATCTCTACAATTTGGATATCTTCACCAAGAATCTTGTAATCAATTTCGTGCGAATACATAGATAGTATGTTTTAGTTTTTAGATTCAGAAATATTCATCTTATGATGCAAATTAAGATAAAGAATTAGTTCTAAAAATAACATTTGTGGATAATTGGCAAATTCGTTGAGTAATCGGTGTTTAAAACTGACGACCTTATCTTTATCAAATATCAGTACACTAAAAACTAACAGGTATTATGAGTTATATGCCAAAAGCGTACTTTGAATTACTTGAAATACTTCTTCTTTCAAAGCTTCAATATCTTCCTGAGTTTTACCAATAGTAGAAATAGGTTCATGAACAACCACACGCAAAGGCATACGAGTCAGCGAAGGATTACTATCGAACATAATTTTGTAATTATTCACAAACGTAACAGGCACAATAGGCACCTGTTGCTGAACAGCCATCACAAAAGCACCATCCTTCAAAGGCTTGTGCATCAATGGAGGTTTTTTAGATTTGATTCCACCTTCGGGGAAAATCACGATACTTCGCCCACTTTGCAAGGCTTTTACCGAGCGAGTCATCGATTTGGCACGACTACTACGATCCTCTCTATCTACTTGAATATGTAGTTTAGAAAACATATATCCGAAAAGAGGCACCTTTTTAATAGCACTTTTGCCCACAAATGCGTAGTAGTTTTTCAACACAACTCCCATGGCAGCAATATCTAAATACGAAAAGTGATTGGCACAAAAAACATAGGCTTTTTGTGTATCAGGCTGAAAACGATATTCAACACGAATAGGCACACCAATAATTGGAAAATACAGTTTTCCCCACAAACGATTCAGATAATGAGCTTGGGGTTTCCATGATTCTTTTTGCAGAAATAACCAGAAGAAAGGAAACAGAAACAAGAATATAAATATCAGCCAGAACGCTGCCCAGATATTGTAAAGTGTTTTAAAAATACGCATAGAGACAAAATTAGAGAAAAGTCTTCAGTTGTGAGAAGATAATTGTCAGGAAAGAATCGAGTACATAATAAAAAAGCCTGATAGCAATAGCTACCAAGCTCTAGAAATATTTTCTTATAGGAATTATATTTAGTCTTTGTATATTTTTAAAATCATAAATATGAATTGTCAAAATGAGACTTACTTATATTCCCATCATTTCTTTGAAAGCTACAGAGTTTCGGGTCGAAATTTCTAATTCGATACCATTATTTAATACCACTTTCATCCCACCTTTATAGTAAGAGTCAATATCATGGATATATTCAGTATTAATGATTTGTTGGCGATTTGCTCTAAAGAAAATCGTAGGGTCGAGTCGCTCTTGAATTTTGTTTAATGAACGGTGAATCATAGGACGATTATTACCAAAATGAAAACGGCAATAATTTCCAACTGATTCAATCATAAACACTTCTGACAATCTAACGAAATAGCACTTTTCGCCATCTTTCAAGAAAATACGCTTATCAGGAGATAATCGACCTTCAGAAACAGCAGCAGTAGCTCTTTCTTGTTGAATTTCAGAACGCACTTTCTCAATCGTTTTGGCCAAACGTTCAGTCTTTGTAGGCTTTAGAATATAGTCCATTGCCTCAGACTCGAATGCTTGAATTGCGTATTGATTGTAGGCCGTTACAAACACCACTTTGGGAACAAATTCCAATTCTTCTAATAAATCGAAACCATTTTTCTCTGGCATTTCGATATCTAGAAAAATCAAATCAGGTTGAAGTCGGTGTATTTTCTCCAAAGCCTCATCTACGTTTTCAGCTTCATCAATAATTTGAATATCTGAAAACTCCTGTAACAAGTACTTCAGCTCTTGGCGTGCGAGTCTTTCGTCATCGACCAAGATAGTTTTAATTTTCTTACTCATCGGTTGTAAATTTAACAAGTCGTGATAATGGCGGTTACCAGCTCTTGGAGAATAAGGCAGTCTATTAGCCATACCTGAGTAACTGATTTTCAATTAATTAACAACAACAGTTCAACACCTGTGAACTAATCAGGATTGATATTTTAGTAAATACCTCGGATTTATTGCTAATATAGCAAATTCTATTGCATTTTTTGTGTCCTTATTGATTATTTCGAAAAACTCAGCCCTATTTTTAGTCAAACAGATTCGAAAAATCGTCTTTGCTCAAAATGTTAATTTTTTCTTCAAATGATTAAAAATTAACATCAAAAACTAGAAGGATTGCTAAGGCAAGTTTTACTTAATTGCTTCAGGAAAGACTGCATCAAATCCCATTTCTCACGACTATCATGTATTTTATGGATAAAATTAACAACTTTCTTGCCAATTATTCCTACCGTCTAATAAGAAATAGCGACAGTCTCTTTATTTCCCCTCTTACAACGCATTTTTCACAAGGCTCCATTTAAAATAGCTTACTACCGTAAAAACACAACAAAACCGTCATCCAGCTCAAATAAGCTCTACAAATTACTCTAAAAAGGGATAGTTCCTGCTATCATCGAGCTTAAAATAATAGTTTTAATTTTGTATAATAATAAAAGAAGACGTACCATGAGGGTACGTCTTCTTTAGAATTTTAGCTATTGAGCAAAATAATAATCGCTTAAGTAATATTTCCTATATTTAAGATTTTACTTTTTTTGATTATCAAAAGGGTATATTACTCAACTACACCTAATTGTACAGTATTAGTTTTCAAATCTTTGTTTGAAGGAACACTCAAAGTAGTTACATACGTATCTCCTTTAGCAAGCAATCCTTGAGCTACCAAGATATCTGTCATACCATTTACTGTGGCTTCTACATCTTTGCCATCAGCTTCGTAGTAGAATACTTTAGCACCCCACAACAATCCCATCACAGTCATGATAGCTTTGTTTGAAGTAAATACATAAAGGTTAGCCTTAGGACGGTGAGCCGACAAACGGAACGCAGTATAACCACTGTTTGTAATACAAAGAATTGCTTCTGCTTTAGTATCACGAGCCAAACGACATGCACTAGCAATCATTCGATCGTTCAAGGCATATTTGGAATCATTGTTTGCCAACGAGTGATTTTTGAAGTAGATAGCAGCCTCGTCACCTTTAAAGATTTCGATTTTGTTTTGTTGCTCTTCAACCACCTCTTGGATGTGTGCCATTGTTTCTACAGACTTCACAGGATAAGTACCTGAAGCAGACTCAGCACTCAACATCGTCGCAGAAGCTCCTTGCAATACTGCATTAGCAACGTCAGAAGTTTCAGCACGTGTAGGAACTGGATTTGTAATCATTGATTCCAACATTTGTGTTGCAACGATTACTGGTTTGCCAGCTTGAGTACACTTTTCAACCATTACACGTTGTAAATGCGGTACTTCAGCACCATCCATTTCAACACCCAAGTCACCACGAGCTACCATGATAGCATCAGTAGCAGCAATAATTTCGTCTAGGTTATCGATAGCCTCTGGTTTCTCGATTTTAGCGATAACTTTAGTATCTTTTCCGTAAGCAGCGATTTTTTGTTTGATATCATAAATATCATCTGCTTTACGTACGAATGAAAGCGCAACCCAGTCAACACCATTGTCCAAACCGAAATATAAATCAGCTTCGTCTTTCGGAGTCAAACATGGCAATGACACTTTTGTACCTGGAAGATTAATACCTTTTTTAGATTTCAAGATACCACCATAAATTACTTCGGTAACTACCTCTCTTTTCTCTTTGTCTACTGCTAATACTTTTACTTCTAAGTTACCATCATCCATCAAGATACGCTCTCCTGGATTTACGTCTAAGTACATTGAAGTGTAAGTAGTACCTACTCTTTCTGATGTACCTACAACGTTTTCGTCCATTACGAAAGTAAGCGTTTTTCCAGCAATCAATTCTACGCCATTGTTTTCTACAAGCTGAGTACGAATTTTCGGACCTTGTAAATCCTGAAGAATTGTTAGGTTTGTACCTAATGCTTCAGATACAGCTCTAATGTTTTTTACTCTCTGAAGGTGGTCTTCATGAGTACCATGCGAGAAATTAAGTCTGAATATGTTTGCACCTGCTTGGGCAAGTTTGGTCAACATCTCTGGTGATTCTGATGCTGGGCCAATCGTAGCTACAATCTTGGTCTTTCTTTGATAAGACATCTTTCGGTTACAGTTTAAGGGATATGATTGGGGAAAGTTATCGAATTCTTCTACTTTTTACAGCTTTTGAGCTCTCGACAACTCGACAAAAAATTCAAATGATGTTGCAATTTACGATTTATGAATCGAAAATAGAATCTTATTTTGAGTATTTATTACGAACCCTAGCTTTAGGCATCATAAATTGCATCTAAATTAGGCAAATTTGGAATAATATGCACTAAACCGAAGAAAGTTTGCAGTTTATTTCTTTTTAGTTAACATGATTTCGAATGTATTCTTACAAAAAGAATATATTTTGGTTATATCTTTCTCTGTTTCTCTGCTAGCGTTTTTTCGCTTTTCCTTTATCTTGTGGCAATTCAAAACTTTTAAATTTCCGCTATTACTCCTATCTTCGAATCTACTATCCAATTTTTCTAATCAACTATGTTAAAGTCAACTTACCTCGCTTGCGCTATCGCAGCTATCGGGCTTTCATCTTGTAGCCCCAAAACTTTATTTCAAGCACAAGATTTCACTAAGGAAAATCTGTTTACTCAAAACATCGAAGGTCCTAATTTTGATTCAAAAGGGCAACTTTATGTTGTCAATTTTCAAAAAGACGGCACTATTGCTAAAGTGATGCCAGATGGTTCTTGTGAATTATTTCTCACTTTGCCACAAGGAAGTACTGCCAATGCTATCCAATTTGATGACAAAGGTGCTATGTACTTAGCGGATTTCTCTGGTCATAACGTATTGAAAGTAAATGTGCAAACCAAAGAGGTGTCGGTATTTAGCCATAATGACCGCTTCAATCAACCTAATGATATTTGTATTACTCGTAAAAATGTACTCTTTGCTAGTGATCCAAATTGGAAACAAAGTACAGGTCAAATCTGGCGAATCGATACAGATGGCTCTTCGCATTTGTTGACGTCAGATATGGGTACAACCAACGGTATTTGCCTAAGTCCAGACGAAAAGACGTTGTATGTCAACGAAAGTATCCAGCGTAATATCTGGGCATTTGACCTAGATGCTCAAGGGAATATTAGCAACAAACGTCTTTTTACCTCCTTTAAAGATGGAGGCTTAGACGGAATGAAATGTGATAAGGCGGGTAATTTATATACCACACGCTGGGGATTAGGAAAAATCCTTATTTTCAATCCTTCGGGACAGCTAATAAAAGAAGTTAGTACCAAAGGAAAACAAACCAGTAACCTTGTGTTTAGTCCAAACCAAAAAGAAGCTTTCGTGACTTTACAAGACCGCAAAGGCATGGAAAAATTTAAGATAAAATAACTGATATTTAGCCTACGGCTATCAGGTAAAATCAAACATATCACCTGATAGCCATAAGTCGAAAACCTACAGCAATAACAAAACAAAACCCAAGAAAAAGATGATTATTAGAATTGTAAGAATGACTTTTCAGGAAGATAAAGTGGATGATTTTCTTGAAATTTTTAATAGCTCCAAAAATAAGATTCGGCATTTTGAAGGTTGCCTTCATCTAGAATTACTTAGAGATGCCAACCAGTCCAATATTTTTATGACTTACAGTTATTGGGAAAGCGAAAATCATTTGAATCAATATCGTGATTCTGAGCTTTTTCAAAAAACTTGGGCAGCGACTAAGGTATTGTTTAAGGAAAAGCCTATTGCTTTTTCATCGGAGAGACTTGAAATTATTGAGTGATTTGTGATTGAGTGATTATTATTTGAATGTAGATAATAATCACTCATTCACTCAATTTAGAATAACTTATGTTATATCGTTACTCGAAACGTTTATTCGAAAATCGATTTTAGTTCGACAGCATCCTGAGCTTTCATACGACCAGCCAATACCAAACGCAATTGACGACGACGTAATGCTCCTTCATACAATGCAATTTCATCTTCAGTTTCGGGTACAGCCTGAGGCACATCAATAGGGCGACCCGATTGGTCTACTGCCACAAAGGTAAAAAAGGCTTTATTGGTCGATACTCTTTCTTTCGCGGGAATATTTTCCGCCCACACATCAATCACCACTTCCATCGAAGAACTAAATGCACGAGTCACTTTAGCTTGTAGCGTTACTACGCTTCCAAGTGGAATAGACTCCTTGAACGACACATTGTCAACAGACGCTGTTACTACGATTCGGTTCGAGTGTTTTTGTGCACAAATAGCTCCTACTACGTCCATCATTCTCATGAGGTTTCCACCCATCAAATTTCCAAGTGTATTGGTATCATTCGGAAAAATCATTTCGGTCATGGTAGTAAGCGATTCTGAAACTGATTTGCTTTTTGCCATTGTTTAAAATAAAAGTAATTTCTACCTATTACTAGATTGATGAAGTTATATATATCAGACCTGGGCAGACAGGATTGAATACGAAAGAGAAAAGTACCATCGAAAAAATCTATTTCTTTAGCTCATTTATCTCGTCAAGATTAACTGTTTTAAAATGTTCATAAACCTTCAAAACAATAGCCAAAGCAATTACTGCCTCACAAGCCGCTACAACGATTACGAATAAAGAAAATATTTGACCTTGAAGACTAGGGTCATTTTTACTAAAAGCCACCAAATTCACATTGACAGCATTAAGCATTAATTCGATACCCATCAGTACCACAATAATGTTTCGTTTGACAACCACCAAAGCTAGTCCAATACTAAACAACAAGGCACTTGTGAGTAAGTAGTAAGGCAAAAAACTGTTATCCATGAATTGATTAATTTTTAGTTTTTGTACTTAAATAAGCTGCCCCAATTAGCACTGCCATCAATAATACACCTGAGACTTCAAAAGGCAATACATAGTTCGTCATTAGCTCTACTCCTATCGTTTGAGTAGTAGAAGTAGGTTCTACAGCCTCAAATAAGCTATCTTGAATGGTCAAAAATCTTGCTCTACCAAAAGTATATAACAAAGTGGCACTAAAACCCAACATCACAAATACCCCAAGAACTCGGTTGGAACTTTCGGTGGTAATATCGTTGCGTCCACGGCTTTTATTTCCTTGTTGATTGGTTAGCATTACGCCAAAAATAAGGAGTACTAATACACCTCCGACATAAACTAAGATTTGGGCTACAGCCAAAAAATCTGCCCCTGCCAATACATACAATGCTGATACTCCTAAAAATGTACCAAGCAAACTAAAGGCTGCATACAAGACATTTTTGGTAAGTAATACGACCAAAGCCGAAGCTAAAGTCAATACCATGAAAGCTATAAATACAAATTGTATCAAAACTCTTGAGATTTATGGTTGGTCAAATATCTATTTCAAAAACCTTATTCTGGTCTTTTAAATTTTGGACGAAACACAGGACGAGGCTTGGGCGCTTCTTCATTCGTAGCAGTATCTTCCTGTTTGGTCTCTTCTGCTTTTACTTCCTCTTGTTCTGTTTTAACAACTGGTTCAGATATTTCTTCTTCTGTCTTTGCTAGAACTTTGAATTTCGGTCTAAAGGCAGGACGAGCAGGTTTGACTTCCTCTGCCGGTACTTCAACTTCTGGCGATACCTCTGCACTAGCTTCTACAACTGGCTCAGATACCTCCTCAGATGGTTTTGACGCTGGTTTAAACTTCGGTCTAAAAGCAGGACGAGCGGGTTTGGCTTCCTCTGCTGGTGTTTCAACTTCTGGCGATACCTCTGCGCTAGGTTCTACAACTGGCTCAGATACCTCCTCAGATGGTTTTGACGCTGGTTTAAACTTCGGTCTAAAAGCAGGACGAGCAGCAGGTTTTACTTCATCAGCAACATTAGTGATATTTTCATCGGTGACTTCTGTCGTATTTTCAACAGGAGTCTCGGTTGAAGGTGCAACCTTCATTTTTGGCTTAAATGCTGGACGAGCTACTGGTTTCGGCGTATCTTCAGTAGAGGTCTCATCTATAATAGGTTTTGGCTCTGAGCTTTCAACCTTCATTTTTGGTTTAAAAGCAGGTCTTGGCGCTGGCTTTGGTGCTTCGGCAGAAGCTTCAGTTGAAGCCTCTGCGGGAATTTCAGTATTAGCTACAGGACGAGCTGCTGGTTTGAAAGCAGGTTTTGTAGCAACTTTCGGTTCTGCTTTTTGAGCGGAAGTTTCCTTTTTAAATGCTTCTTTTTCGAGCATGTACTGCTCATACAATTTTTTCTTTTCGTCAGCTTGTTCCTCTGTAAGATTTCCAAATGCAAAATTGTGCTCGGTAATGTCAAATACAGAAAAGTCATACTCCTTTTTCATGGTAAGACATTCGGTAGGACATACTGTTGTACACAAGCCACAGAAGCAACATTTTGACATATCAATATCAAACTTGGCAGCATACAAACGAATCGCTGAGCCATCTGAAGCATAACTGACTACACCAGTTGCTTTAATAGGTTCAATTTCAATACAATCGACAGGACATATTTTAGCGCATTTATCACATACAATACAATCATCCATTTCGTTGTGCAACTGATAACGTCCATTATCTGGTACGGGGAGTTGCTCATAAGGATATTGTGTAGTTACAATCCCTGTTTTTTGGTCGAAATAATGTGGGTCATCTACAAAAATAGGTTTGCGACTTTGTCGAGCATCTTTAAAGTGCTTGAATGACAAAGACAAACCTTTCAAAGAAGTTTTGATTCCCTCTTTGATATTTCCCCAATATGTATTGTTAGCTCCTTTTTGCATAATTTGGTACAGAATAATATCATTTGGAGAGTTTTTTGATAAAATTTTATTCTTAAAATTTCACTCTCCAAACAATTATCACAAAACTACTCTATAAAATACTGATTTTATAGAGTAAACCATTTTTTTTGAAAAATGAATCCGAGAGGATCGTTTTTTGTAACAGATTGTACCTGTAAGATGAGTATCCTTTATAAAAAAATTCGGTAAGAGTTACCTTACCGAATTTTGCAATTTTGATATATCTTCAAGAATTATTTTGAACGCTTTTGATTAAGAGCTTCAACTCAAAATCAAGTATTCAAAAAAATCACCCTCTCAAGCTTAGTATAACTTGGGAAAACGACTTGGCTGAGCCTCTGACATCATTTCATAAACGGCATCGAAAACAGTGTCAGCATTGGGTTTTGAGAAATAATCTCCGTCTGACGTATAAGCAGGACGATGCGGTTGGGCAGCAATACAAACTGGTTTTGAATCGAGCCAACGATACGCATTTTGTCTATCTAATACCTCTTCCATCATATAACCTGTACCTCCGCCTGGCATATCCTCATCGGCAAAAATCACTCGATTCGTTTTCTTGATTGACTCTACGATTTTGTGTCCTAAATCAAATGGTAATAACGTTTGAACATCTACAACTTCAACTTCTATACCTACCTGAGCCAATTGGGACGCAGCCTCCATCACAATACGGCACATAGAGCCATAGGTAACAATAGTAACATCACTTCCCTCTCGCAGTATATCAGGAACCCCCAGAGGTACACGAGTATCGTGCAAATTTGAAGGCAGTTTTTCTTTGAGTCGATAACCATTTAGGCACTCAATCACTACAGCAGGATCGTCGCTATGGAGCAAAGTATTGTACATACCTGCCGCTTGGGTCATGTTGCGAGGCACACACAAATGTACCCCTCTCAATCCATTTAATAAAACTCCCATTGGCGAACCTGAGTGCCAGATTCCCTCCAAGCGGTGCCCACGAGTACGCACAATCATAGGCGATTTTTGTCCACCTTTTGTACGATAATGCAAACATGCCAAATCATCTGACAAGGTTGCAAATGGATAAAATATATAATCTAAATATTGAATTTCTACAATTGGACGTAGTCCGCGCATAGCAGCACCAAGACCTTGTCCTACAATGGTCATTTCACGGATACCTGTATCGGTTATCCTCCATGCTCCAAATTTGTCTTGCAAACCAGCGAGTGTTTGGTTAACGTCACCAATTTTACCTACGTCTTCACCAATAATAAAAACTCGAGGGTCTGTTGCTAACCAATGATCAAAGTTTTTATTTAAAACTTCACGACCATCTACCAGAGGCGCATCTTCGCCATAAATAGCTGGTTGTGATGCAATTTTCAGAGCAGATTTATCCGAAGTAGAAAATTGAAAGGAGTTAAAACGGTCAAAATTAGCTTCTTTTGATTTTTCAAGCCACTCTATTAGTCCACGTTTAGCAGGAAAATTTTCGAATCTTAACAAACGTAAAGCTTTCTTTACCGCCACCACGCTATCACGATGGATAGGGTTCATGGTTTTACGAAGTTCTTCGACGATTTGTTTAATTGTAGCACCATTCTTGCTTTCTACAGCCGCTTGATTCATCAAAGAAAGAGCATCGTCTTTCTCGGGCTTAATCGAGTCCATGTAAGCCTGCCAAGCATCTTTTTGAGATTTACGAGCAATTTTTACCGCTTCTTGATCTATAGCTAATAGTTCTTCCTCTGTAGCAAACTCGTTGTCAAGAATCCATTTTCTGAAATGAGTATTACAGTCAAAGTCTATTTCAAATTGTAAACGTTCGGGAGATTTATAGCGCTCGTGCGAGCCAGAAGCCGAGTGTCCTTGTTGTTGGGTAACCTCTTCTACGTGAATTAAAGAAGGAATATGGTTTTCACGAGCCAGCTGAGCTGCTTTATGAAAAGCCTCCATCAAGCCTACATAATCATAAGCTTTTACGGAAATAATTTCAAGACCAGCTTCATCGTCTGTTCGTTGATAACCAGCTAGAGCCTTTGAAATAGAATGCTTGGTAGTTTGATATTGAGTTGGCACCGAAATTCCATAGCCATCATCCCAAACTGCCATTACTAAAGGTATCTGCAAAACCCCTGCGGCATTGATACATTCCAGAAACATTCCTTCCGAAGTAGACGCATCACCAATAGTCGAAAAGCATATCTCATTGCCATGTTTCGAAAACTTATCAGCTATTGCGCCCTGAAGTTCTGGAACATTTCGATAAAGCTTCGAAGCATAGGCTATACCAATAGCTCTTGGTATTTGTCCAGCGGTAGAAGATATACCAGCCACAGAATTGAATAATTTTGTTTGGTCTACCCAATGCCCATTAGCATCTAGCCATTGTGTAGCATGGTGGTTGTTCATGGTACGCCCGCCTGTGTGGGGGTCATGTGCCTTATCAGGATGACCATACAGTTGTGCGAAGTACTGTTGCCAAGTCAAATCACCTACAGCAGCCACAATCGTTTGGTCACGATAATACCCAGAAATAAAGTCACCTGCCTTCATAGCTCTTGCAAGGGCAATTTGGGCGAGCTCTTTGCCGTCACCATAAATACCAAACTTGGCACGTCCAGCAAATACTTCTTTCCTTACCAGTAAAGAACATTCACGGCTAATACGTGCAAGACGGTAATCCTCGATAACCGACTCTTTTTTAAATAAAATTGTTTCTGACAGTAGTTCGTTTTCCAACACGGCAATTTCGGGCTGATAAAAATAGAATTAAAGATACAGTTGATGGCGAGTTTAAGTTTTCCAAGTTAAAATCCAACATCTACTCTTTGACTTAAAGCTGTATCAAAAATAAGATAATTTAATTAGTATAACAAACAGTGGAAATTTTGGAGAGTTGTTAATAATTTGTTAAAGGTTATCAAAGATTTTGCTAACCTTTTAATGTAGTTTACTTTTGTTTTGGAATAAATCAATTCACTCAAGAAAAACTAAAGTAATATTTTGAATCTGTATTATTTTATACTTTTTTCAATAAAATATAATTTTTTAGTTTTTTTTTAGAATAAAATCCGCTTAAAGCTCATTAGTTTGGTCCTTTAAATAAGTTTTGCGGAAACAAATTCCTTACTTTTTCGTATATTTATTACGAAAGCTTGTAAAGCTATTTAATAACAACTAAACATTCTGTTCAAATGAAAAAACTATTTTTCTTTTTCGCATTTTTGTTCACTGCTACGTTGGCAAATGCACAAGGAGTAATCAAATTCAAAACTGAAATCCATGATTTTGGTAAAATCGAAGAAGGAACTCAGGCTACTTACACATTTGAATTTACTAACACTGGTACTGCACCTGTAGTAATTTCTAATGCACAACCTTCTTGTGGATGTACAACTCCAGATTGGACAAAAGAACCAATACTTCCAGGAAAAACAGGTAAAGTAACTGCTTCTTTTAACTCAACTGGCCGTCCTGGTGCTTTCAACAAAACTGTTACAGTTATCAGTAACTCTGAAACACCAACTATTGCTTTGACAATCAAAGGTGAAGTAGCTCCAAAAGGAACTACTACTGAGGTAGCTCCTGCGGTAGCTCCAGTACCAACTGTTACTAAAAATGCTGCTCCTGCTGCTCCAGCAAAGCCTGCTAAGAAAAAATCTGGTAAATAGTCGGAAAGTTCTTTAGGGGAGGTTCCATCGGTTTTCTAGAAATTATTTGATAGAAATCCCTTTTAACCTCTTAATTATACAACAAGGGTGTCGAATTTTCGACGCCTTTTTTGTTTTACAGTAGTAGTTTGAAAGAATCCTAATGTTATTGAAATCTTCACTCCTACGGTGCTCTAAAATGGCTTACATTATTGTTGATGCTACCAAGCTGTCGCTCCTACGGAGCTTTTCTCATCAATAACAATAATCCTTAACAGATATTTACCAAGCCTTTTTACGCTAAATCTAAAAGGCAACCTATTTTAGGCAAGGACAACTCCTCACTCAGCACTCACAACTCCACACTATACTAGTCTCCATATCGCTGTTTGATGCGTAATCCCATTTGGAAGCCGTACCAAAGTGTAAATCTCTCTGTAGATCGAATTGCCTGATAAGTTGGCATATTTTTAAACGGTTTACCATTGGCATACGAAGAATTAGCAGGGTCAATCACGAGGGCTTTGATAGATGGGCCAAAGGTGAGCGTTGAGTTACGAGCCAAAAACTTTTCAAAGCCTAAATCAAAACGCCATAGTACCCCCTGATTTATTTCGCCGTACTGATTATATTCTACGATTAATCCACCTGTAACATCGGTATTCATCATCCATCTTCCCCCTAGTTTATAGGCTCGTCCAAAACCATAGCCAATATTGACTAGTTCGTAGGCTCGAACAAAATTAGAACCAAGTGTTAAGATGTTATACAATGCAGGAACACCCGTTTTGAAGGTAATATTAGCGGACTGGATCTCATCTATAGCTACTTCAAACCTTTTATAACCATTACCTTTTCCAACAAAACTCAAAAAACCGATTGGTGCGGTGGCTGATGAATCACTAAAGTTCAAAAAGCCAATTTGATGCCCTCCTTTTGAGATTTTATGGGAAAAATTGAGAAGTCCTACTTGCCATCCTTTCGATTCTTTGAGTACAACATTCAAAATTGGCGCCATTTGAAGTCCTTTTGACAGCTTACCTGTTACGTTTAACACACCTGATAATTGTGCTCCTCGGGTTTCTTTATGCGTAATATTGATAAGACCAGCAGCTTGTAAGCCTGTCATATTTTTCCATGTATGATTCCAACCCAGTGTCATAGCCACCCCTTGGGTTTCGCCCAAAACCGTATTGAAAACCCCACCCATTTGTACACCAGTCACGTTTTTTCCTACAATGTTACCTATACCTGCAAATTGAAAACCATTGACATTTCGGCGGACGCCATTCAGACCTCCTCCAAATTCCATTTTGCGAACACCTGCCGAATAGCCCATGACGATATTGACCGAAACTCTGTTTTCGATACTTCCAGAAAGGAGTTTATTCGTTCCCAAAAATGGTAATAGAGATAGTTGAAAAGGACGAGATAGCGTATCTGTTACGTTTTTATCGTGGATTCTTTGAGAGCGAGCAATCATCATTCGGCTAAATCTTGACTTAATTTCGTCCCAAAATCTAAATAAGCGACTTGAGTCCTTTCTATAAATTGGGAAAATATTATCGGTCGTATCAGCCACACTATACTCTGAAAGCAACAAACCTGTTACAGGCACTCTAGGTACTAAAATGGGGACTTCCTTCGGAACAGCAACTGTATCTATCAGGCTTGGAAAATATGGCGAATTATCGTCAAAGGGTAATTCTGGTTGTTTGACCTTGGGCTGAAGTGCCCAATCTTTTGTTTCTGACTGTAAAATCTTGATAACTAAAGTTTGTGATTCGTGTTCAGGTTCTGATACTGATAACTTAAAAATAGTTTTCGTATGATTAAGTCTTATCCGATAATAGCCATTCTGATTGGTAATAGTGGAGGTCAAGCTATTACGCTCATAAATACTGACATTAGGAAGTTTTTTGCCCGATACTGCATCATACACTACTCCACTTACATACACAGGGTCGCGTTCAGCTTTGAGCAAAATCACATACTGACCTTGTACTTTGTAACGAATCGTTCCTTTAAATAGCAACCCGATGGCTTCACGAATGGTTTTGTTGACAAGAATTAACTCAACAGATTTGTCTTCGTCAATTAATGAAGAATTATATGAAAACTTAAAATTTCCCTGAGCAGACAAATAGGACAGAACTTCCTCCACGGAAGCATCCGAAAAACGAGCTGTAATTACTCGTTCAAGATTAGCAGATTGTGCAAGTGCACTGGAGTGTACCAACAAGCATACAGACAAAGTCCAAAACGCTATTATGTTTCGTACACTAAAAGACATAGATACAAGTTGTTTAAAGAGAGTTTTTGCGGTTCCAAAATTAGGAAATTATTGGCAACCTTTTCCCTCTAAAACGAAATTTTGACCTTGCTTTTGTACATTTATATCAAAAGTTGTAGCAATTACGGCGAGAATATTTTCTAAAGATTCTTTTTCAAAATTTACGGTGAGCTTACAATGATTCATAGCCTCGTTGGCTAAGGTTACTTTTACCCCATAAACTTGACTTAAAGTCTTTACGACAGAAGATAATTCGGTATTTTCAAAATTAAAACTTTGAGAAAAATAAGCAGCCTGATTGGCATCTATATTGGCTGAGCGCACAACGTCGTCGCCCTGTACTTCCGCTTGTTCGCCGGGAAGCAATTGTATGACTGAAGAAGATTTTTTGACCTGAACTTTACCCGTTTTTACCCATACTTTTACTTGTTTTGAATAGGCATTAACATTAAACGACGTTCCTAATACTTTTATATCTGCTCCTTGTGCATGGATAATAAATGGATGTTGAGCATCATGTGCAACATCAAAAAAGGCTTCTCCTTGTAAAGTAATCTCACGAGTTTGTCCTTCGAATACAGTAGGATACGAAATCTTTGAGCCACGATTTAAACTCACTTTTGTACCGTCTGGTAAGGTATAATTGAGGACTTTTTCCTGAGTAGTAGATTCTTTTAGTGCTATCGACTGTGATGATGGAGTCCTATATATAAAAAGCAACGCCCCTATTAGCACAATTACACTTGCCGCAATACCTATCACTTTCAGAAAAGGAATCACTCGTTTTTCGGAGAGTGGACGAATGACTGTTGAAGCTTCATTGAGATGAACAATTGGCGTATGATCTTCCAATTGAGAAGGGCAAGACATTTGCTTTTTGACTTTTTGCCAAGCAGCATTAATATCACAAGATTTTTTTTGTTGAAATGCAGTGCTTGCATCCCAAATAATTTTGGAATGTTCAAAGACGGTATTTCCATCAGGAAGCTCATTCAGATGGTTTTGGATTTCGGAAAAATCCTCCTCTGGGCTTTCTTCTGCCAAATACTTTGCTAAAAGTTCGTCTATGTTTTTATGCTCTGCCATATTTATTCAAAGCCAAGTGTACGCTTGGCACAAGTAAGAATCTTTTATCAGTGGTGAAATAACAGAAGTCCAAGCCAAAAAATACTTGGCAAATATTCTGCTAACTCTTGTCTTAATATCTTGAGCGCTTTCCCGATTTGATTTTCAACAGTCTTTACAGATAGTTGAAGTTCATTGGCAATTTCTTGGTATTTTAGTTCCTCAAAGCGACTCATTCGAAATATCAATCTGCATTGCTCTGGTAGCTTTTCGATGGCCTCGGCAATACGCGCTTCTAATTCTGCTTTATATAATTCATCGGTAGCTGAAACGTGGTTATTTTCCATAAAATCCCCCACGTGCTGCCGATAGGTATCTTGGATTTTGAGGTGCTTAATACGGTTCAAACAGGTATTATGCACAGCCCGATATAAATATGATTTCAGCGAAACAGTAATTTCTAAGTCCTGACGCTGATCCCATACTTTCAGAAACATTCCTTGAACAATCTCCTCGGCATCGTCCATATCTTTGAGAAGGCCAAAGGCATAATTACACAAGGCTTGATAGTATTTTCGGAAGACTACTTCAAAAACACGTTCATTTCCTTGTCGAATTGCTTCGAGTATGTCGGTATCAGTAAGTTGCAAGGCCAAGAGCTTGTGATGGATTTAAGTTTAAAGAAAATCAATTTGATTAAAAAAAGCAATTTTAATCAAGACATCACAAAGTTACACAGCTTCACTTTTTAATCTTAAGCAATTAGTTTTAAACGGCATCTATTAATTATAAAAGGTATAGTTCGTTTTAGAGAAGCTCAGATGCTTCTAAAATAATATTCTAATTATGTATCCTTAATCACTTCTATGACAACTATTTAGTATATACCCCCTATCTTTTTTTATTTTTTTTAAAAATATGGTTTTCGGTTAGAACAAACACGAATAGTCTCTTTATCAGAAAAGCTAGGAGCTACAAAACGCTAAATCTAGCACTCATCTAATCGTTTACCCTATTTCTACCTTTTACAATCAAATATTGGGCAACAATGTAAGTTAACATAACGCAAAAGCCACTATAAGCAAAATCGGAACCAAATTTGGTAATTGCAATCAAGCTATCTGATACCATAAACAAGACAGCCCCGATGGTCACTGTTAGAGCATTTGGCACCTCTCCAATTCGATTGATAGCCGCTAAAACCATGATACTTATCACTATAGAGTATACTGATACAGGAATCTGCATGGCACCTAAATACGGCCAAACAGGTAACATAATCATCAGGTGATAGCCCACTAATAGTAACATAATCCACAAATGACGGAAAACAAAACCCTTTCGAGGCGTGGCACAATCTTGCCAAAAAATCCTGATATATAATACTTGCATTATCAGAAATGCCAGCAAGCCTGGCACAAAAGCATTAGGCAACATAAGAAGTATATCGCCTAGCCAAGCAAAAATAAGAGCGATTCGAAAAGCAGAAAAAAAAGACGTTCGATTTTGTTGGTTTTGATAGTCGTAAAGAATAAGCAGTGGCAAAAGTAAAGGTTTTGTAAAATACCTAATAGGAATGCTTTCAGGTGGAACGATTAGAGAAAATAATTCGAGAATAGATACGATACCAAAAAGAAACAATATCGTTTGAGTATTACGGTTTTTCATAGTCAAATATAGGAATTAAGTATTTTGTGAAGTTGCGATTTATTCGCTATTCAAACAAAAACCTCGCAAGAATTTTCCTGCGAGGTTTTTACACTCAATTTATTTTCAACTTTAAACCTATACATTTCCAAGTACAAAAATTTCGCCTTTCGGTCCTGACTCGGTAGTACTACCACCTTTAGCTTCTAGCGAAATCGCAAATGCCTGAGCATTGCCTAATGACTTCATTTTTTCAAAAGTCTCTGGGTCATCTAACAAACCTGCATCTACAGGTTTTCCATCCACAATTGCCCAAAGTTGATACTGCTTTCCTTCTGGAGCCACAGGCAATTTCACAGAGGACAGGTACACTTCTTGAGTTGCTGAGTTCCAATATACAACAGCTTGTGCATCTGGCGCAGGTTTTTGTCCACCCAATTGCACTCGTTTAGTTTCAGGGCTCAACAAGATATTTATATTTTCTTGATAACTCGCCTTTAGAGCACGCTCGCTACTTGCCAAAATCTGCGTTTGAGATTCTAAGGCTACAACTTTGTCCTCAGATTTTTTCCAATTGCTGTACAAAAACCAGTTGGCTGCCACACTCAAAACCAAGAGCACCCAAGAGGCTGCATATTTGAAGGAGAAGGCTGAATTGTTACTTTCAGGCGTAAAGTTTACCACCTTTGCCTCTGGCGCAACTGCCTTTGTATTTGCCTTTTCAGCTTCTTCCAGTTCCGATAGAGCGTTCATCACTCTTGATTTTAGTTCGGGAGGAGGCGTTTTAGCAAATTTTAGGGCATATTCTTCTATACTGTCTCGGACAGCGTCTATTTCTAGCTGAATTATTGGATAGGTTTGGGCTAGACGCTCGACTTCTGCTGTTTCATCGGCAGTAGTACTTCCGAGCACATAGCTTTCCAAAACACCTGATGCTATATATTCTTGAATATTCATTTTAAAAAAATTTTATAGTGGGAAAGATCCAACTTTTAATACTAACCGAAATGGCTGTTTCGATCTTTCTAAACTAGCCATGTCAGAAGCATCAATGAAAAACTAACAAAGTAATCTCTCAAATGATTGATAGCTGACTTAACACGTGTTTTCACTGTTCCTAATGGAATTCCGTACTCTTTTGAAACCTCTTCTTGTGTATAGCCTTTGAAATACAACAAATCAATTACTAGACGATGCTCTGGTTTTAATTTTTCGACAACTTTGCCTAAGCCAATGGCATCTACATCAAACTGACTTGAGCCTTGACTGTCAATCAAATTTATGGTTGAATCTAAGTCTTGATTACGCTGAGAGTTTTGAAACTCTTGAGAGCGAATCCTATCAATGGCCGTATTGCGAGCTATATTCAGAATCCAAGTAAACAGAGTACCTTTCGACTGATTATAACCATCGATATTTTTCCAAATTTTCACAAAGGAATCCTGCATAACATCTGCGGCTACTTCTTCGGAGTGTACAATCTTGTGTATAACTCCATACAAAGCTGTCGAATAGTTATCATACAGAATCGAAAAACCACGCTGGTCTTTATTTCGCAATAAAGCCAC
This sequence comes from Flectobacillus longus, assembly GCF_030056705.1. Taxonomy (GTDB): domain Bacteria; phylum Bacteroidota; class Bacteroidia; order Cytophagales; family Spirosomataceae; genus Flectobacillus; species Flectobacillus longus. The sequence goes on along the minus strand of NZ_JASHIC010000002.1, from coordinate 208,698 downwards.
CAATGAGTCTTCAGATATGACCGTTTTTCGCTTTGACATAGGGGTGTGTTTAATGGTCTCTTAAATTAATAATGGGAGAAATAAATACTTCGTGAGGGTGTCAATGATATGGTCTAATAGAGTATTCGATAGGGTCAAAACAAAGATAGAAAAATGTCTTTGAATTAACTATCTAAAAACAAAGGACTTTCAGATTTGAAAGCCCTTTGCACATTACCCATTATTAAACCACACCTATTTATTTGGTGAGATAGAATCTTACAATTTTCTCAGGCATAAGTTAGATTGAGAATCACTGGATTATTCTATCTCTCCAAGGCTCACAAATATTTGTGGACAATGGCTTGAAGGCCTATATATTTTATAACTACTTAGAATCAAGGTTGTTCGAAAAATTATACTATTGCAAATGTTCAATTTGATTGCTCAACTACTCAAATGAAGTTTCTCATTAATACGTTCATTTCAGAATTACGACCGATTAGGTAGCTTGCCTTTTCGGGACTGGTTGCCTGCTTCCATTTCCTGATAGCAGGGATTGCGTTCGGCCAAAAACTGCAGTATTTTGAGTCTGAGCAGAAAATACAGCATTTGTTCGTGGCAAAACCATGAGGAACATAAGCTGTTTCATAAATAATTATTATTGATTGATGTCTTTAACCAGACTTACGAGAATGCTTTAGGTTTGGATTGTTTGAAACTATTTTTTTTTACATTTATTTTACAAACAAACTTTTAAACTTTATTTATCAAAATCAACTCCTTTTTACATACCTTATATTCGGTGTATCAACTTTATTACCCTCGCGTACAAACACAATAGTCCTATGAAAAAAACTGTTTTATCTTTTTTATTAATATGCCTCGCCCAATCCATCGTCTTTTCCCAATCTCAAATTGATTCTTCAAGTTATCCTGTTCGAGTGTTCCAGTTATTGACAAAATACAATTGGGAAAAAAATTACGTGGATATGCAAGATGGAAGCCTTATTCAAGACCCTGCTGCTGAACGTAAAACGGTGATGTGTTTGATGTTTCGAAAAAATGGAACTGGCTCATTTGTTCAAGGTGAACAAGCAGCTTCTTTTCGTTATCGTATTGCAGATTCGTTGGTTACTATTAATGAAGCTATTTACAAAATAGACAAAATCGATGATTATGAAATGATATTTAGTGTTTATGCTAAAAACATTGATGGAGATGGGAAGTTTAGATTTCACTATTTGGCAACTAAAGATACTCCTTCTGAAATTTATTTACGAAAACTAATAAAACCAAATATTACAATAGATTATCCTAAAAGAGATACCATATTTTTGTTTAATCAGGAGGTCTATCCCAAATTTAAAGGCAACTCAGAATGGTTACGCAATGTACCTGACTTTGAACAGGCATTTGACGATACCTATGGGGTTTCTTACAAATTCATCGAAGATGAGTTTATTTCACATTTACCTAAAGATATCAACACTCGTTTTGAGGTTTCGTTTGATGTGACGACCAGAGGATTAGTTGAAAATATTTTGATTACCTCAAGTACAAATCCCGAATATAATCCTTATCTAATAGCAGCCATACAAAGTACAAATAGAAAGTGGCTTCCTGCCAAATGGAAAGAAAAAACCTATAAATCAAGAATCCAATACGCATTTCAAACAGAAAAAGAAGACCCCAAAGCTATTGCCTACGACCCTGAAATTTATGATAACTTCTATAATCGTGCTATGGGTTTGATGGCTCGCAAAAAATACGACAAAGCGGTAGGGCTACTTACCAAATGTATTTTAATGACCGAAGATTCGATTGATGCTCTTTACAAACGTGCCGAATGCTATCAGTCGGCTGGAATTATAAAATATGCTTGTATGGATTGGAGCTTTTTGTCATCTAAGGGACTCAAACGAGCTGAAAAGTTGTATCTACAAAATTGTAAGCAATAGAATCGTTCTAATTTAAAAGTCTGAATAGCACAATAGATAATTCATTTTTCACTTTGTACTGCTTTTTTTTTGCTACTTTAAGTATATTTTTTCTAAAAAACATTCAAATTTTAAAAAAACGTCTTTTATCTTTACCAATATAGAACAGTGTAGAACTCTATAAAACCATTGATACATTTGATTATTAGAAAATTGTAAATATAAATCCAACAATCCTCAACCGTCAAAAGGCTCATTGTAATGCGCTCTTTGTGCCTTGAACTAACTAGCAAAACTACTATCCATCCTAATGTTGAAGCGACTATTTTTTCTTCTATTTCCAGTTTCGGTGTATGCACAAACCGAAATACAGCTCAATGACTTGAGTCAATTCCAAAAGCCTAGTGTCAACTGGTCTATCGAAGGGCAGATTGTAGGTAGTCCTCAAGGTGAAGCCTTAGTCACAAGCCCTGGCAAAGGTATTTTGGTAAATACCTTAAAAGCTGCTAAATATCAACGTACCGACGATTTGGTATTTGCGTTGGAGCATGGTGACATTCGTTTGTCACTCGACTATATGATTCCGAAGGGGTCTAATTCGGGTATTTATTTGCAAAGCCGTTATGAAATTCAAATTTTGGATAGCTGGTTGAAACTTCATCCAAGTGATGGCGACGCAGGTGCTATTTATCATCGTTGGGACGAATCTCGTGGTACAGGAAAAGAAGGCTACGAGGGACATCCTCCTCGTCAAAATGCTATCAAAGCTCCAGGCCTTTGGAATCATATCGAGATAGATTTTCAAGCACCGAAGTTTGACGCAAATGGCAAAAAAATTGCTAATGCAAAATTTGTTAAAATCACTCTTAATGGTGTTACACTTCACGAAAATGTAGAACTCTTGGGAGTTACACGCGGTGCTGTTTCGACACAAGAAACTAGCAAAGCACCTTTGATGATTCAAGGAGACCATGGTCAAGTAGCGTTCAAAAATATTCGCTATGAAGTTTTTGATAAGCCTTTGGTACAAATGGGAACTGCCACATATTCTTATTACAAAGGCAAATTGGCTGACCTTAAGGTAAAAGACCAAAAACCTGAAGTTATGAGTACTACCAAAGAACCTTCAATGAAATTGGCAGAGGCTAAATCTGACTTTTTGTTGAAATTTGATGGCACGATTACAATTCCAGAAAAAGATGCCTATACTTTCACAACCAATTGGACTGGAACAGGAGCCTTATTGGTCGATGGTGATACTATTACTACAGGTAGCCACTGGTACAATGAAGACGTTCAAGGCAAAAGAACCTTATCGGCTGGAGCTCATAAATATACCTTGTACTATGCCAAGGACTTTGGATGGGGTCCAAAAGCCCTTGGGTGTTTTGTAGAACGTGTAGGTACGCATCGCCAGTCGATTACCGAACGTACTTCTTTACCTGAACCAGAAGCAACGCCATTAGTAGAAATCACGATTGACCAAGAGCCAAAACTACAACGCTCTTTTGTTGTGTATAATGACCGTAAAAAAACACATGCTATTAGTGTAGGTTTGCCAGGAGGGTTAAACTTCTCTTATGACCTTAATCAAGGAGGTTTCTTGGAATGTTGGAGAGGTAAATTTTTGGATGCAACGCAAATGTGGCATGACCGTGGCGAACCACAAACTGCTGCGCCAATGGGCGTTACAGTTCAGTCAAATGGTAAGTTTCCGTTAGCCTCTATCGCAAGTGCTACGGCTAACTTTCCTGATTCTTTGAATAAAACGGAATTGAAATACAAAGGATACCAACTCGTAAAGCAAGAAAATGGCGTGGCATATCCTGTATTTACTTATGAATACAATGGTTTGTCTATCAAAGATCAAACGATTTCTTCTACGAAAAACGAAGGTTTGGTTCGTCGTTTACAAATCGGAGGCAATGCAATCAGTTCACAGCCATTGTACGCACTTGTGGCAGAAGGAGAGGTTATTAAGAATGTTGGTAAAAATTTGTATGCCATCAATAACCAAACTTATTATGTAGAGCTTTTGGGCGAGACTGCCAATCAACAAGCTGTGGTTCGTCAGTCAAACGGCAAAACCCAATTATTGATTCCTGTGAGTGGATTAAAAGAGGTAAGTTACCAAGTGACTTTCTAAGCAATCATTGTATTCACAGATTTTTCAACATTTCTATTTAAGCATTCAAGATTTATGAAAAGATATTATCAATTACTCCTCACCCTAGGACTCTTGGGACTTGGAGCATCTTCGGGAATAGCACAAAACAAACCAAAGCCTTTAACAGAAGAAGATTTTTATGAAATAAAAACCGTTGCCATTCCAGACGGTATCCGCTTAGAGGCGGGTGGTCTTGCTCCTATGCCTGACGGTCGTTTGGGTGTATGTACACGTCGTGGTGAAGTTTGGATTATTGAAAACCCTTACCAAACCAATGGTACAAAACCTAGTTACAAACTCTTTGCGAGTGGCTTGCACGAGTCTTTGGGTTTAGCATACCGTGATGGTTCTTTTTACTGTACACAACGTGGTGAATTGACTAAATTGACAGATACCGACGGCGATGACAAAGCTGATTTATACGAAAATGTAGCTAATTGGGACTTGTCTGGCAACTACCACGAATATTCTTATGGACCAGTTTTTGATAAAAACGGCGATATGTATCTTACTTTCAACGTGGCATGGGTAGGTTATGGCGAAGGCAAATTGGCCAAATGGCGTGGATGGTTGGTAAAAGTAACCAAAGATGGCAAACTAGAGCCAGTTGCTACAGGATTGCGCTCACCAGCAGGCTTTACGGTAAACTCTAATGGTGATGTATTATTTGGCGAAAACCAAGGTGACTGGGTTGGTTCAGGACGTGTGACACACCTCGAAAAAGGAGATTTTGCAGGAAACGCAGGTGGATTGTATTGGACAAAAGAACCAAATTCTCCTTTGAAATTAACCAAAGAAGACCTTCCAGATACTGGCGAACCAATGTATGAAGCTGCCAAGAAAGTAAAAGCGTTGAAATTACCAGCAGTGTGGTTCCCTCATGCTATCATGGGTATTTCGACTGCCGATATGATTGAGGATGAAACCAATGGCAAGTTTGGCCCATTCCAAGGACAATACATTGTATTTGACCAAGGACAATCAAAAGCCATGCGTATGAGTTTGGAAAAAGTAAATGGCAAATACCAAGGTGCTTGTTACCCATTCCGCGAAGGTTTCCAATCAGGTACTGTGCGTGCACGTTGGGGTAACGATGGTTCTATTTTCGTAGGGATGACTTCACGTGGTTGGGGTTCTACTGGAAAAGATTTATATGGTTTACAGCGCTTGGTTTGGAATGGTCGTTTGCCTTTCGAAATGAAAACAATTAGTGCACAACCAGATGGTTTTGAGATTGAATTTACACAACCTGTGGACGCTAAAACCGCCGCTGATGCAGCGAATTATGAACTAAAAAGCTTCACATATAAATATCACCACAACTACGGTAGTCCGATTATTAATCAAGAAAAGACGCCATTGAAAGGAATTATTGTATCAGCAGACCGCAAGAAGGTTCGTTTAGTAATTGACAACTTGCGTAAAGGATATATCCATGAAGTTCGCCCATCGGGTATCTTAAACGAGGAAGGACAACCTCTTTTGCATGAAGTCGGGTATTATACACTCAACAATATTCCTGATGGCGAAGCGGCTCAGTTAACAGAATCTCAGAAAGTAAAAGCTAGCACAGCTCCAGCACCAAGTACAAGCACGCCAGCGAAAAAGACGGCTCCTATTAATGGTACTAAAAAGGTAGCAGATGCAGGTTTAATTGACAGCAAACAAGTAGCAACTTTATTGAAAAAACACGCTTGTACCAGTTGTCATGCCGAAGCTACACGTGTAGTAGGTCCTCCGTTTACAGAGGTTGCGAAACGAAATTATACAAATGAGCAAATTTTGGAATTGGTCTATCACCCAAAACCAGAAAACTGGCCAGATTATGCCACCGAAATGGCTTCTATGACGCATGTGCCAAAGGCTGATGTACTAAAAATTGCGGCTTGGATTAATGCACTTGGTAAGAAGAAGGCTCAAGCAGATTTGAACAAGTTGGAGAATCACGACTAGGATATTGAGTGATTTGGTGAATGAGTAATTTAGTGATTGTTTTAGTATTCTAAAATTTATTCAATCACTAAATCACTCATTCACTCAATCTAAAAACTACTCCCCTACTACACCTTTACTAGTATCTTGAAGGGCAATGGTAGATTTTTTGACTTTCTTGGTGTATGGCATTTTGTAATTAACAGGCTCCGTTGACGACGTTCTCTCAATTACTAAGCCACTTTCTACCGTTTTACTTCCTAAACTCTGCTTGTAATTCCTGTTCGAAACTACCTGCTCGGTCTGCGTAATGTACTTTGATTTTTTGGCTGCCGCAGCTGCCTTGTTTGGGTGCTTGTAGTTGCCAGTGTTGTAACTAGGGTCACCCGCTGGGATTTCTTGGGCGAGTGCTCCAAAGCTTGCCATCAACAACAAACCCGCCCCAAAAACTGATACTTTCATGATTCAATAAATTTTAATTGTATGTGATTTGTTTCAGAAAATTCACATCAAGAAAAACTTATGCAGCCATTCCATAATCATCTACATCAAAACGTTTTTTGTATAACGCTCTGAATGTAGGAACCATACCTAACATTTCGTCTAGTTTGTACTGAGCCTTACGATAAGTATAGTTATTTTTATTAGACGCTACTAAGTTTCTGAAAAGATGAGACATCATATAGAGCTCTTGTTCGTGCATAGTAAAATCTAATATTTCATACATTAAGAAACCCTTCTGTCCATCTTCGCGTACCATAAATAGTACTAAGTAAAAGTTCTCATCTTTTACAAATGAGATGACTTGGTTTTGGTTGAATTCTTTTGGCATATATCCAAAATCAACTAAACAATCTAATATCTCTACCTCGTTTATGCTTGTATATAAATTAGGAGTCAAAAACTGATTTGATTTCATCGTCGCTTCCATATCTTTCCTTATTTTATTGTGGTTTTATTTTGTTTCGTTTGTTGCTTCTACTAAGAATTACGACCGAAAGTTTACAATAAAAAAAATCAATGTCAAGCACCTCATTTTTTAACAAAAAGTTGATTTTTAGCCCTTTTTCAGATGATTTTAGCCTTTTTTTAAATACTAATACTACTTTTAAAATACACTTTATCAACAAAAATCATTTTTTATTGATAAACCAGCTTTTTTTGATAGCACTCTTTCTCAAAAACATAAAAACTAAATTTTTCAAATATTTTTTTGTACTTTAATTTCTTGCAAGTTGACATTCGGTATCCTTATATCTAAATTTTAATTCTTTTTTCAAAAAGGAGATATAAAAACTATTGTTATAGCAATTATTCATACGAAAAATGACAAATGTAGGTATAATTGAGGGTACTTTCTCCAAAAAAGAAATAAGCATTTTTACTTATAAATATTTCAATATTTTTTTGCACCAAACAAAAATCCCCTGCATAGTCTAGCTATACAGGGGACTTCTCATCCTATTATTCGCTAATATTTACTTGCTTCAAACCTTAGCACTTTGCCTTTCTTCCTGCTAATAATATATAGATTATCATACTCTGTATCTGGCAATATCTTGGTTTCAAAATTAACCCCAAATTTTCGGATGATATCTGGTACGGTATTGCTATGACCTACAATCAAGATTGTCTTGTTTTGAACACCTACTTTTTCCAAATTGTCTGACAAAACTGCATCTTTGGCACTATACCAAAGTGTATCTATCCGATTTTTGATACGAAGCGAATCAGCGGTCTGTTGCACACGCAAATACTCAGTTACAAAGATTTTTTGAATATCTGCTTTTGCTAAGCGTTGATACAAAGCCCCAGCTCGTTGATGTCCTTGAACATTGAGTGGACGCATACGGTCGTTTCCTTGAAAAGCCACATCCTTTTCCGCATGACGAACCACATAAATCTTCTGGGTGGTCTGACAAGCCGTCAGACTCAACATTACCCAAAATAGAGAAGCAAAATTGATTTTTGGTAGCATAGCTTTCTGAGAGGGGTTAGGCAAGAGGCACTAGGCAAGGAGTATTTTTATTTTTCACTAGTGCCTCTTTGCCTAATCCCTATCCCCTCTTTACAATTTTTTCGGAACAAAGCCCATGTTATAAAACAAAAACGCATAAATATCTGCTGTTTGCTCGATGCTTTTGGCAGTATTACTTGCACCGTGACCAGAGTTTACATCTACACGAATCAACAAAGGGTTACTAGATACTGGTCCCGCTTTTTCCTGTAACTCAGCTGTGTATTTGAATGAATGCGCTGGTACAACACGGTCATCATGGTCGGCGGTCGTTACCATAGTGGCAGGATATGCCACCGATTTGATATTGTGCAATGGAGAATATTGGAATAAATTCTTGAAATCGGTAGCATCGTCCGAATTACCATATTCTGGTGACCAGTTCCAACCGATGGTAAATTTATGATAACGCAACATATCCATTACTCCCACTTGTGGGAACGCCACTTTACATAAGTCTGGGCGTTGGTTAATCACTGCTCCTACCAACAAGCCACCATTTGAGCCTCCTCTTAGTGCCAAATGTTGATTATCACAATATTTCTGAGCAATCAGGTATTCGCCAGCAGCAATGAAATCATCAAACACATTTTGTTTTTTGAGCTTCATACCTGCTTCATGCCATTTTTCACCGTACTCAGCTCCACCACGAATATTTGCCAAAGCATATACACCACCTTGCTCCAAGAAAGGAATCAAAGTAGCACTAAAAGCTGGTAACGAACTTACATTAAAACCTCCGTAAGCATACAATAAGGTTGGATTTTGACTATTGAGCTGAAGTCCTTTTTTGTAAGTAATAAACATAGGAACCTTGGTTCCGTCTTTACTGGTATAAAAAATTTGCTTCGTTTCAAACGCTGATGGATCAAAACTTAACTCAGGTTTAGTAAATACTGTACTTTTCTTGGTAGCAATATCATAGCGATATATCGTTGGCGGAAAAGTGAACGACGTGAAAGTATAAAATACAAACTTATCGTCGGCATTGCCTCCAAAACCCGAGCAAGTACCCAAGCCTGGCAATTTCACTTCGTTTTCTAATTTACCATCCATTGCGTGTACATATACACGAGTCGTTACGTCTTTGAGGTAAGACAAAAACAATTTTCCACCAGCAGTACGAGCCCCTTGAAGCGGTTCAGCTTTTTCAGGAATAACCACTTTCCAAGATTTATTAGCAGGATTAAATCGAACGATTTTCGAGTTTTGAGCATTCTCATTGGTTTCTATCAAAAACTCATCGCCGATATTATCGATTACCGAATAACTAAATTTGTCAACTTCTGCCACGATAGGTTGGAAAGACTCTTGTCCTGCTTTTTTGTAAAAAAGCGCATTTCCTTCTTTGCCTTTACCACGGTCAGAGACAATCAGAATAGCAAACTTTTCGTCTTCTGTTACTTGTAAATAATGGAAACGTTGTAAGTTTTTCAAATCTTGATAAACCAATTGGTCATCAGATTGGGGTGTACCTACACGGTGGAACCAAACTTGGTGATTTTCATTTTTGGCTGCTAAAGCACTTCCTTCTGGTTTGGGATAACGGCTGTAATAAAAGCCATTGCCCTGCCAAGAAATCGTAGAAACCTTAATCCATTCGATTTTTTCGGACAAATTGGTTTTCGTTGTCAAGTCCATCACATAGCCATCTTGCCAGTCCGAACCACCTTTTGAAAGGGTGTAGGCTGCATATTTGCCATCTTTCGAAATCACAAAACTTTGCAAGCGTGTAGTACCATCGGGCGACAATTGGTTAGGATCAAGCACCACCTCAGGCGCACCATTCAAGCCTTTTTGACGATATAAAACTGATTGATTTTGTAAGCCATTGTTTTTGTAAAAATAAAACCATTCGCCCTTGCGAGAAGGAGCAGAAAGTTTTTGATAATTAAAAACTTGCTCGATACGCTTTTTGAGGGCGTTACGATAGGGGATTTTTTCGAGGTAATCAAAAGTCAATGTATTTTGAGCTTTTACCCATTGTGCCGTTTCGGCAGAACGGTCATCTTCGAGCCAACGATACGGGTCGGCTACTTGTGTACCATGATAATTATCGACTTGATTTACTTTTGCTGTTTCGGGGTATTTCCACTGCGCCATACTTAACATAGGAGCCAGTACCAAGGCTGATACTAGCGAAAGGGATTTGTTCATTTTCGATGAAGAATTAGGTTTGTTGAATAAGAGTTTTTTCGAAAATACGGATAAATTTTGAGTTTTAGATAGCCCTAGCTCAATTGTGAGTGATGAATTGTGAATCAGGGCTGTACAACTATTGCGGATTTGGGATGTGGGATTTCGGAAGTGTCACCAGTCTTATTAATTGGCTTTTACATGTAGAGACGTGGTACTATAAGAATAATCAATGAGTGCATCGGCTACGGTTTACTTACTCCCACATTTAATTATGATTTTGCGAGTGTAACCCTCGAAATCAAACAAAAGAAAATAGTTATGTCGGAGAAGGTTCTTAAACTAATCAATCACAATCCTTATATTACTACAATAGCCTTAGCAAAAGAATTAGACAAAAGCCAAAGAACCATCGAAAGAGCTATTAAAAGCTTGAAAACAGAAAACAAAATCGAAAGAGTTGGAGGCGACAACGGCGGATATTGGAAAGTAATAGTCTCTATCTAGCATATTCATTAGAGATCCGAATAATGTTCCACAAACAATCCAGTACTTCTTAGAATAGAATAACTAGCAGCTTCCTTGTCTCAAGAAAAAACATTTTCGTCGTTGAAATACAATACTTTACACTTCTCTCTTGGGAGGGAAGTGTAAAGTACTTATGTTTGTAGAAAAAACTGAGTGTGACTATTTCTATCAAAAATATCAACAAACAACAAGCACTTTTCCACATTATTGGGTGGATTTGCTTCTTGTCATTACCATATTTACTAAGAGGAACAACTCCAGATCCTCCCAAAATCAATCCTAGCCTGCCTCCTCCCAACGCAAATGCAACCATGTATTTTACGTTGTTGAGTATGCTCAATATCCCTTTCTTTTACCTCAATTCACAAGTTTTGATTCCTAAAATTTGGACAAAGCGTAATAATGTGTGGTTGTATATCATTGCGCTAATTGTGGCAATGACTGCACTTTTTTACTTAAATGGTTTAGGAAAGGTATTATTATTTGGACCAAATGCAACAAGATTCCCTCGTTTGGGTACTATATTCCAAACGCTGTTTGTCTTGGCAATTAGCACAAGCTACCGCATTATGGCCGATAATATCCACAAAGAAGAAGTTCGCAAAGAACAAGAAAATGAGAGGCTCAAATCTGAGCTTTCATTTTTGCGTTCGCAGATAAGCCCACACTTCATGTTCAATGTGCTCAATAGCATTGTATCCTTGTCAAGACGCAAGCCTGATATGGTTGAACCTGTGGTTATTAAGCTCTCCGAACTTATGCGTTATATGTTATATGAGTCTGAAGGAACAAAAGTATTATTGAGCAAAGAAATTCAATATTTACAAAGTTACATCGACTTACAAATGATTCGTTTTGGAGATGATGTTGTCGTTTCTTTTCAGAAACCCGAAAAAGAATCTAATATTTTACTCGAACCCATGCTCATTATTCCATTTGTCGAAAATGCCTTTAAACATGGTATTGGTATGATTCTAAACCCAGAAATTCATATCGCTATGGAGGTAGAAGATAAAGGCTTGATATTTTCGGTAAAAAATAAAATAAATCCTAAACCTGAAGCCAAAGACCATGCTTCTGGTATTGGACTAAGTAATGTGAGGCGTCGCCTAGCATTGTTGTATCCAGAACAACATCAACTCATCATCACACAGGATAGTCATTGGTATGACGTTCGTCTACACATTCAAGTATAAGTCGGATAATTCTTGTATTTTAGCTTAACCTAGCTGTTGTTAGGCTATAAATACCTTGTGTCAAGGGCACACAAGGCTAAAAATCTGCTTGACTTTTTCTACATTCGCAAAGCCTAAGGCAACTCTTTTCGGTAACTAATAGTCTTAATGCTATAGGCAATTAGCAGTGAGCATTGGGTTAAAAGGTTTATATTGTTTCATTAGAAATATGATTAAACTTTTGGTCTACAGCATAACGCTTAAAGCCTAATGCGGGTAATATTAATGTAATTTTACTCATTAGCTTATTAGTTGCTTTTTGATTTTCAAATACTTCTCAAAATATGATAAAACTAAACTGTCTAGCGGTAGATGACGAGAACCTTGCTCTAGATTTATTGGAAGATAATATTAACAAAGTTCCCTTTCTAAACTTAGTAAAACGCTGTAAAAATGCTTTTGATGCTATTGAAACACTTCAAAATGAGTCGATTGACTTAGTTTTTTTAGATATTCAAATGCCCGGAATTACGGGAGTTCAATTCTTACAAAGTGTCAAAGAACCTCCAATGGTAATTTTTATTACGGCTTATCAACAATACGCATTAGAAGGCTTTGATTTGGATGTGGTAGACTACTTACTCAAACCTGTTTCTTTTGATAGATTCCTAAAAGCTGTAAACAAAGCTTACGATTTACATAACCTGAAATTAAAAAGCGCTCAGGTTACAGAAGTCGAGGAAAAAGAAAAAGGGCTTGTGTATGAAACAGATTCTATTTTTGTCAATGCTGACTATTCTTTGGTAAAAGTCAAAATCTCAGATATTACGTATATCGAGGGACTGAAGGATTATATCAAAATTCATTTGGAAGGAACCACCAAGCCTATCGTGACTCGTATGACCATGAAGGCTATTGAAGAGAAACTTCCTACGGAACATTTCTTCCGTATTCATAAATCATATATCGTAGCAATGCCTAAAATTGAGTCTATTCGTAATCTCAAAATCAAAATTGGCAATATGCAAATCCCTGTCAGCGAGCACTATTCTGAAGAATTCTTCAAAAGAATAGGGCAAAACTAACAAGTGCTGAATTATGAGTTGTTAATTGTGAGTGTAAAATTGTCCTTGCTCAAAGAGCGCCGTAGGAGAGAGAAATTTCAATCTAACCGATATTGTTTCTCACCTACAGCGCTCTTTTTTTAATAACATAGGGAATACAATTTTCTTAATAATCAGACTTCTCTCTACATTTTGGGAAATTGCGAAAGGTAAAGCAACCTATATTGGACTAGTAAACTACCTTTTATCCGAAACATTTCTCACCCCAAAACACCCTTTGTGCATTTGCACCTCTGCCACTTTGTTCCTCCAATAACAATATCGCCAAAATTCCCACTTCTATCTACAAACCTATGCGATAGAGCGATTTCTTATATTGAAACGGCAACGTTTATCGGTTCTTCTTTAGTCCCTGATATTGGGAAAATGCAAAAACTGCATCACAAAAGCTTAACCAAACACATTCGTTACACTATCAAGCATGAGAAAAATACTATTACTGTTCGCATTAATTTGCATTCAATGGTCTTTTCAAGCATGGGGACAACAAACACCTCTACCTGTCAATACAACAGGAATTACCATTGCCGATGAATTCTATAATAATGCTCTTCTTTCTGAAATTTGTCAAGATTTAATTAAGAAAACAGGAGTGAAAATAGATGCTGATCCTACCCTTCTGAGCAAATACCGTATTAGCTATTGGTTTCAGAAAATCAAAGCAGAAATTGGCTTTACTAATGCGTTAAAAAATACAGAGTTGAAGATATATGTCGACGAAAACAGTGTCCTTCATATCGTACCTAAATCTCAAAAAGTTACTGTTGCCAAAGCCATTACCGAACAACAATACAAAGGCAAATCAGAGAAAACAAACTTTAGTATTTCTGGAAAAATCGTAGATGCGCTCACTGGCGAATCGCTAGCTTTTACAACAATTACCGTAAAAGGTAGAAAAACTGGAGTTCAGACCAACGTCGATGGACTTTTCACTATCCAGAAAGTCCCTTCTGATACTAGTGCCTTGGTAATTAGCTATATAGGTTACAGAACTTTAACCTATTATCTAAACCCTCAAACGCCCACTAGCAACCTGCGTATTGACCTAGTGCCTGCCAATGAAGAATTGGATGAGGTAAAAGTAACAGGAGAAAAAACCGAAATCATGAAAGTCAACGAAACCGTTGGGATGTTTATGATGACTCCTAAAAATATTGCAAAACTTCCCAACGTGGGAGAAAAAGATATTTTCCGAGGTTTTCAGTTGATGCCAGGGATTAGTGCTGCCAACCAATCGTCCTCAGGCTTATATGTACGTGGTGGTACGCCAGACCAAAACCTTGTCTTATATGACGGATTTACCGTGTACTATGTCGACCACCTTTATGGATTCTTTAGTGCCTTCAACTCCAATGCCATCAAAGACGTACGTTTGTTTAAAGGAGGCTTTGAAGCAAAATATGGCGGTCGTGTATCCAGTGTGGTTGATATAACTAGTAAAGACGGTAATCAAAAGGAATTTAATGCTACTGCTGATGTAGGCTTGTTAAGTGCCAATATTTTAGCAGAAGGCCCTATTACCAAAAAGATGACCTTCGTGGTAGCAGCTCGCCACTCGTGGGCTGGACCGATTTACAACAAAATCTTCAATACTTTCAAAGCTCAACAAGCTGCCAATAGTAGCAACAACGCTGGCTTTGCAGGTGGCTTTGCTCGTAGATTTCAGTCTGGACAAACGGTGTCTTCTTATTTTTATGACCTCAATGGCAAAGTTACCTATCGTCCAACCCAACGAGATAATATTACGCTGAGTTTTTATAATGGGGAAGATTTTTTGGATAATTCACAAAACTTATCACTGCCATTTGGTGGCGGTCGAGGAGGTGGTTTTGCTAATACTGACGTCTCTAACTGGGGCAATACAGGTTCAAGTTTGAAATGGTCACGCCAATGGACTGAGCGCTTTTATACCAATACGCTCTTTAGTTTTTCAAACTATTACAGCAACCGAGATAACACCAACCAAAATACGATTACTCTTACCGATGGCACAACTCAAAACGTCAAGTTTGGTTCTTTGGAAAACAATGACTTAAAGGATATTTCTTTTAAATCAGATTTTGAATATCGTCTATCATCTCATCAGTTGATTGAAATGGGTGTGCAGGCTAGTCACTTACAAATAGATTATGCCTATAGTCAAAATGACACCACTGTAATTTTAGGAAAAAATGATAGAGGAAATTTGATTTCGGCCTACCTCCAAGACCAAATCAAATTTGGTGATAGCAAATTGGTTTTGAAACCAAGTTTAAGAACCACTTATTACGATGTAACCAAAAAGAACTATTTAGAACCTCGACTTTCTGCGACTTTTTCTTTAACCAAAAAACTCATGCTCAAAGGCGCTTTGGGGCAATATTATCAGTTTGCTAAACAAGTGGAGCGTGAAGATATTACCAATGGTAGCCGTAGTTTCTGGTTGTTGGCCAATGACAGCTACTTACCTGTTACTTCTTCTAAGCACTATATTATTGGTGCTAGTTATGAAATAGACGATTATGTATTTGACGTAGAAGCCTATTACAAAGACATCGACAACGATACCCGTTACACACTGCGCTTTGTACCAACGGTAGGCAGAGGCTTGTCTGCTAGTGAAACCTTCTTTACAGGTACAGGAAAAGTAAGAGGTATTGACTTTTTGATCCAGAAAAAATTTGGAGACTACACAGGTTGGATAGGCTACACCTTAGCCAAGTCAGAAAAAAGTATTGCACAGTTTTCAGCAACGCCATTTCCTTCTAACTACGACGTTCGCAATGAATTCAAAAGTGTAAATATGTACAAAATGGGACACTGGGATTTTTCTCTTACATGGATATATGCCTCTGGTATGCCATATACCTCTATTACAGGTGGCTATATCATCAAGTTATTGGATGGTACCGAAAAAGACTACACAAGCCCCTCAACGACAAATGCCAATCGTTTGCCAGATTCACATCGTATGGACGTAGCAGCCACTTATAACTTCAAACACGGCAGTATTGGTTTGTCTATTTACAATTTATATGGACGTCAGAATGTTTGGTACAAAAAATTCCAAACCATTACCGACAGCGACACCAACGAAAAGTATTTGTCTGTTACCAATGTAAATTACTTGGGCTTTACGCCAAATATCACCTTTACTTATAAATTGAAATAATCCGTAAAAGCATTTACATATCATGAAAATATATCATTTTATATTAGCCATTTTGTTGGGAGGCATCTTATCGAGCTGTAGCAATGAAGGCTCTGTAGAAGTTACCGACAATGCAGTAATAGAAGCTTATCTTGTAGCTGGTCAATATATTACCATGCACGTCAAAAAAGAAATCCCGTACAGTGACCAAAGTATTAGTTCAGAAGAACCAATTGAAGGCTTGAAGATTACTGTAACGGGAGATGGTAAAACTTACACGCTTGAATCTTTGGGTAATGGCGATTATCGTTCAGACACAACTGTTAAGCTCAAAGTTGGCGTGAGCTACAGTATGAGTTTTGTCTATAATGGAAAAACTGTTTCGGCCACAACGATTATTCCAAGCAAGCCCGAAAATTACGCTCTTGACCAAAGCTCTATTTATTTATCACAAATTGATTTGAGTAGTGGTGGTAGACCTATGGGCGGCATGGGCGGAACCAACATTCAGGTGACTTGGGACAACACCACAAGCGATTATTATTTTGTAGTAGTAGACAATATCGAAGCAAACCCTACACCAATTTATATTTTGGCCGACGATGCCGACTCTACTATGTTTACAAGACGTTTTAGAAGTCAGCCTGTACAAGGAACCTCAACAAGTGTAAACCCCAACGAATTTCAGTATTTTGGGATGCACAATGTCATTTTGATGCACGTAAATCCTGATTATGCTGCCCTGTATCGCAGCTCTGGCTCAACCTCCCAAAACATAAGTACCCCTCCGACTAGCATTACGAATGGACTAGGCGTATTTACAGGTGTAAATGCCGACACAACTAAATTCGAAGTCAAACAACGATAAGATAAAGTATTCTATGAAATAAGACTCTATTTAATATAGCATTCATAGAATACTTCTTTTTTTTAACATAAAACCCAGAGCAAAACATCAATTAAAACCATTATAAATCTTTTATAAACACAAATCATCATCAATCAATAAACCAAGAAAAAAAACATTTTATTTTATTTATTTTGCATAAAACTCAACTATATAAAGTTTCACACTATGCAAGATATATTTCATTTCCTACAAAGTCTACTACAGGAGCTTATTATTTTTTTAAGACTAGAAGGTCTTTTGTCAATTATTCATGAAGGTAATTGGCGAGCATTCAAAACTACCGATGGTATCTTCACGTTGCTAATGCCTTTGGCTCCAATTATTATTATTGCTGAAGTTTTTCTTCTTTTTATCACACATCAATTCAAGAAAAAAACCTATACAATACCTTTCCTTATTATTATCATTAACCGTATTCTTGAGAAAGTCTTAAAACTATCAATTACTATCTTTTTCATCACTTTATTCAAGGATTATGCTCTATTCAATATTAGTTTAAAATGGTACTTTATCCCGCTTGGTTATCTTATTTATGAACTAAACTCATTTATCAGACACTATGCTGCTCACAAAATTAGATTACTTTGGTGTAGCCATGCTGTACATCATTCTGCTACAGAACTAACGTCTTCTGTTACTTTAACGACTGCATATTTAGAAAACATTTATACCGATATATTTGCAGCTAGCTTTTGTACCCTAATGGGGCTAACACCCTCCTTATTCTTTTTCGTAATGATTTTGGATAGTATTTGGGGCGCATTTGTTCATGTCAGTGAAAAAACTCTTAAAAATGGTAAACTTGGTTTTTTAGAAAAACTTATTCTAACGCCATCTCATCATAGAGTACATCATGCTAGCAATGATTTATACATGGACACCAATTTTTGTTCTATTATCAATTTTTGGGATAGATTTTTTGGCACATACCAAGAAGAAAAAATCGAAGTGCCTATCAAATACGGTATTACACGACCTATGAATGCCAATAACTTTTGGGATGTTTATTTTGGTGAGTATGTGGCATTATGGCACGATGTCAAAAATGCGAAAGGAATCAATAAAATCAAATATATCTTTATGCCTCCAGGATGGCACCCTAATGGCGAGCAACAAACGGCAAAAATACTACGAAAAAAAGCATTGAGTAGACAATAAAATCAAAGCCTCCAAGTCATATAAAAAACTTGGAGGCTTTATTATTTTGATGAAAGTTCTCTACTATTTTATTTTCCCAAACTGATAACCAACTCCCAACCACGAGCGAATAATACCGCTTGTTCCTTGAATATTGTTGATATAAGGTGATATTTCGTAGTTGACACTCAATTGTGGTAGTTTCTCTAAAGGATATATTCTTGTTCCTATTGAGCCAAAGTACCCTTTCACTAAATCATCTTTATTGACAATAGCTCCGATAAACCCAAAGTTTACACCGCCACCAACATAAAAATTAGCTTTCCCAGCTTTTGCCACATTGAGCATCAATGCAGGCTCAGTATTCAAAGATGAAGAGAATGAGTTGAGTTGAAAACGGCAATCTACCCACAGTCTTTTGGTAGCATTGCTCGATACAGAAAGGATATTATTCCAAGGATAATAACTAATGGCCTGTGCTTGAAGCTTTATCGTATTCGATAAAACCAAGATTAGCCCTAATAATAAGAGGCTTTTCCTCATAATTTTTTTTTTTAGTATAAATAAAAATGATTCCAAATAGTCAAAAACCAACTATGATAATTCAATATCTCCAAGTCGATTTATGTCAAAGATAAAAGAAGTCTTATGGCGAACCAATAATAAATCATCAACTCTCTGTAACTTTGCACTATTGATTAAAATACACTGAACTTACTCTAATATGTCAGTTTTAAAAAAATTGGCGGGCGAAACCGCATCTTATGGCATCTCTACCATTTTGGGGCGTTCGCTCAATTTCCTATTAGTATTTATTCATACCGCAGCATTTTTGCCAGAAGATTTGGGTATCAATGTCAAGCTATACAGCTATGTAGCGGTAGCCAATATTCTTTACACTTATGGAATGGAAACGGCATTTTTTCGCTTTGCAGCCGAAGATAAGACCCGTTATTATAATCTTATTCAATCTGCTTTATTGATTACTAGTACCATTTTTTCGGGTATATTAATTTTATTTTCATCTTCAATCATCACAGATTTGGGTTATCCACATCGTGAGTTAGATTTGACCTGCTTGGCTCTCATTGTTTGGTTAGACTCTATTACTGCGATTCCGTTTGCACGGTTGCGTTTGGAGAAAGCAACTAAAAAATTCGTAACAGCTAAAATTCTCAACATTTTGATTAATGTTGGTTTGAATATATTCTTTTTACTAGGCTTAAAAAAAATATCAGAAGGTGATTATCTCACTTTTTTACAACCTCTCGCTAGCACCTTGTATATTCCTTCGATTGGTGCAGGGTATATCATTTTGGCAAATTTGTTAGCCAACGCTTCATATATATGGTTGTTAAGAAAGGAAATCTTTGATTATAAGTTCGAATTTGAGTGGCCTTTATTTAAAGAACTTTTGGTATATGCCTACCCTATTATGATTATGGGTTTGGCAGGAATGATCAATCAAGTGTTTGACAGAATTTTGTTAGAACAATTTTTACCTGAAAACTTTTACCCAGGTCGTACCTCCCGTCAAGCCTTAGGAATTTATGGCAATGCCTATAAGCTTTCTATTTTTATGGCTTTGTCTACACAAGCCTTCAGATATGCAGCTGAACCTTTTTTCCTATCAAAGACTAAGGATAAAAACTCTACCGAAACCTTGGCAGAAGCCACCAAATGGTTCACCATTGTTTGTATCTTTATCTGGTTAGGAGTGTGTCTTAACCTTGACTGGCTCAAAAAACTATTTTTACGCAAGGCAATTTACCAAGAAGGCGTTACCGTAGTACCTTTATTGTTGTTGGCAAATTTATTCTTAGGAGTCTATTACAATATTTCTGTTTGGTTTAAGTTAAATAACAAGACCTATTTTGGCACGATTATTACGTTTATAGGTTTGGCAATAACTGTGGTTTTAAATATTGTCCTCATTCCTAAACTTGGTTATATGGGGTGTGCTTGGGCATTTCTGATTTCATGTTTTACGATGACGGTACTATGTTACTATTGGGGACAAAAATATTATCCTGTTCCGTATAGAATCAAATCGGCAGTAGGTTATATTGTCAGTGCAGGAGTGCTAATTTATTTCACATTATCAATACCTATTGCAAATCTTTGGATTTCTATTCCATATCATGCTTTGTTGTTGATTCTATACACTATAGGAGTAATTGTTGTGGAGCGTAAAACTGTTCTTCCTGAGAAATGGCAAAAACGCCTTAATTTACGTTAAAATGGTCATTTTGTGTTGAGTTTTTAGGTATTAAACCTAAAGAAAAACCATTCAATAAAAAAAGGCTGACAATTGCTCAATTATTTAAGAGAAAATTAAGAAATTTGTATTAGCTTTAGTTTTTATGTAATCCATAAGACTATTTTCTTCATACTAATCCGATTTACGCAGTAATTCTTACTTTATTTAAAATCCATTTTGCTCATGACTGAATTTCAGATAAGAACCATTATTGATTCCTTAGAGGTAAAACTAAGGAAATTGGTCATGGCCTACACTGAACTAAAAGATCAGCTAAAAGAGTCACAAAAGGAAAAAGAATTACTAAAAAAGAAGATAATCGAGATAGAAAAAGAGAATTTAGATTTACAGAAAAAATTAAACGAACAGTCTAAAAACTTTAAAAAGTCAGATAAATTTACTAAGATTGTAACGAACAATCTCAAAAACGCAGGTGACCCTGCCGAATTGAAGGAAAAAATCGACGAATATATTTTGGAAATAGATAAGTGTATTAGTCAACTAAGCGTTTAAAAATCTCTAGGTAACTGGATATAGCATATATAAAATTATAGCTCAGACAAAGCCGAGACGGTATGAGTCATTAAAAATCCTAAACCAATGGCAGATAAAATCCCTTGCAATATCAATGTAGGTCTTAAGGAGTTCAACCTAATGGTGGGACGAGAGGAGGAAGAGTACGTTCGCAAGGCAGCAAAGTTGATTAATGAAAGAATGGATTTTGTGAGAGAAAAAGTTGGACTCTCTGAATCATACGAACTACTCGCTTTTGTGGCATTAGATTACGCTATCGACAATCTAAAGTTTGACAATAAGCATTCTGATCTCCAAAAAACTGTAATGACCAAAATGTCAGAAATGGATACTCTTTTAGATTCCATTTTGAAATAAAGTCTTAAAGTATATTCGTTTGCACTAAATGTTTTTGCTTCTGATACTTAAAGTTTTCCTATAAGCATCCTTAAGCTAAAGCATCAAGATAGATTATTTAATTAGAATATTTTGACGCAATGTCTGGCACTATAGCTTGGTATCAAGATATATCATATTGTAATATCTGTGTTTTATAGATATTAACTAATCTTCAGCTTTGATATACCCCTCTTCGGTAATTACCTGTTTTAGTATTTTTTTTCACAATCGTTATTTAACTATTGATTTGTGCTCGCTACCGAGCTTGATTCACTAATAAAGCGATTCTAAAACGGTATTCTAAAATGTTAACTCCCATTATTGCTGCTGTAGTTTCTCTTGTGGCAGGTATATTTCTTGGCAAAGTGATTTTTGCAAAAAATACACAAAAAATCGAAGATGAGGCTATTGCCAAAGCTTCAGACATTGTAAAAAATGCTGAGTCTCAAGCTGAGAATATCAAAAAAGACCGTATACTCGAAGCAAAAGAAAAGTTCCTCAAATTGAGAGCCGAGTTTGAAGACGACTCAAATAAAAAGAAACAAATCCTTATTCAAAACGAACAAAAACTTAAAGAAAAAGAACGTAGTATTCAACAATCGATGGAGCAAACGAAGCGCCTCGAATCTGAATTGAGTAGCCAACGTCAATCGTTGAATGCAAAGGATGAAAACTTAAAACGTAAGCTAGAGGAAGCTGACCGTAAACGTGACGAAGCTGAAAAAATGTTAGCTTCTCAAGTAGCACAATTAGAAAAAATCGCAGGTCTTTCCGCAGATGAAGCTCGTCAACAATTGATTGATGCACTACGTGGTGAAGCTGAAACTAAAGCATCTTCTATTATCAAAAATACTATCGAAGAAGCGAAGTTGACAGCTACGAAAGAAGCTAAAAAAGTGGTTATTGAAACGATTCAACGTACCGCTGCCGAAAATGCTATCGAAAACTGTGTGTCTGTATTCAACATCGAATCTGACGATGTAAAAGGTAAAATCATTGGTCGTGAAGGGCGTAACATTCGTGCATTGGAGTCGGCTACTGGTGTTGAATTTATCGTTGACGATACTCCTGAAGCAATTATCATTTCGGGCTTTGATCCTGTTCGTCGTGAAATCGCTCGTTTGTCATTACACCGTTTGGTACAAGATGGTCGTATTCACCCAGCTCGTATCGAAGAAGTTGTGGCTAAAACGAAGAAAAATATTGAAGAAGAAATCATCGAAATCGGTGAGCGTACTGTTATCGATTTGGGTATCCACGGTTTGCATCCAGAGTTAATCAAGATGGTTGGTCGTATGCGTTTCCGTTCATCTTATGGACAGAACCTATTGCAACACTCACGTGAAGTAGCCAAACTTTGTGCTACTATGGCGGCTGAATTGGGATTAAATGCGAAGTTGGCTAAACGTGCAGGTTTGTTACACGATATTGGTAAAGTATGGCCAGAAGAAGCTGAATTACCACACGCTATTTTGGGTATGCAGCTTGCTGAAAAGTACAAAGAGAATGTAGAGGTATGTAATGCTATTGGTGCTCACCACGATGAAATTGAAATGACATCAATGATTTCACCAATCGTTCAGGTATGTGATGCTATTTCAGGCTCTCGCCCAGGTGCTCGTCGTGAAATGATGGAATCATATATGCGTCGTTTGAAAGAACTTGAAGAATTGGCAACAAGCTTCAATGGTGTTCAAAAATGTTATGCTATCCAAGCAGGTCGTGAACTACGTGTATTGGTAGATTCTGAAAATGTGTCTGACGAAAAAGCAAGCATGTTGTCTTACGATATTTCTCAAAAAATCGAAAAAGAAATGCAGTATCCTGGTCAAATCAAGGTAACTGTTATCCGTGAAATGCGTGCTGTAAATTACGCAAAATAATTTCACACAATAAATCACTCAAAAGCCTCATTAAACTACTATGTTTGATGAGGCTTTTTTATGTCAAACTCTTTCAACCCAAATCCATATCATTGTTATTCCCTATGAAAACACACTTTCAATCATTATTTAAAAACCTAACCATTTTCATTGCTAGTTCGTGGTTATTCTATTCATGTGTGAGTGTTTACACACCAAACAATACCAACACGAATACCAATACTAACAAGACCACCAATGTGGTTAAAGTAATCAGTAATTTCCCAGAAAACTTTGACCAAGTAAGTAAAAATAAATATGAAACTGCCACCATCACAACCAACTCAGGAGATTGGTATTTTGAAAATGCCATGATGGGAAGTACTGACAATGATGTCAAAAATGGCGCAAAAGCGATTCGTATCAAAGAAGATGGTTTAGTTCGTTTTGATACAGACTTGACATCAGGTATTTACCAAATCAAATTGAAGGCAGGGCTATATCAGTCGGATAAAACTGCTGCTTTTGAGGTTCGTATTTCAACTAACAGAGGAAATACTTGGTCTAAAATTGGCAACACCATCACATTGACTGATAAGTTTTTAAAAGACTTTACTTTTACGGTAAATACAACTATTCCGACCCGATTTGAAATAGTAAAAGTGGATGGCACCAACGGACGATTGAACATCGACGACGTAAGCGTTTTGGCTTATTCGGGTAATGTTACTCCTACTCCCAACCCAACGCCAACTCCTACGCCCAATCCAAGTCCTAAACCTAATCCAAATCCAAAGCCAGCGCCAAACAACGTAGCAACTAAGGATAATAATTTGTTGCTAGGCAATCCAAGCAATGCTATTAGCAATACTAGCTATTCGAATAATTTTTTGATGTTGAAAAATGCTTACACCCTATCTTATAACAAATCAAAAGCAACAGCCAATTGGGTTAGCTGGCACGTGAGCGCTGCATGGAAAGGCGATGCACAAAGACAAAATGATTTCAGACCTGATAGCTCTCTTCCACAGGGTTGGTCGGCAGTAAATACTAGAGATTATACAGATTCGGGTTTTGATAGAGGACATATTTGTCCGTCAGACGATAGAGATGGAAGCGTGGAAGAAAATCAGGAAACGTTTTTGATGACCAATATGATGCCTCAAGCACCAGATAATAACCGTGGTGTTTGGAAAAACCTAGAAGAATATGCTCGTAGACTCGTAGAGCAAGGTTATGAATTATATGTCATTGCGGGGCCTTATGGACAAGGAGGCTCTGGGTCAAATGGTGAAGCTCAAACCATTGGAAACAAAAATACTATCGTAGTACCTAAATCCGTTTGGAAAATCATTGTTGTATTGCCTGTTGGACAGAACGACTTATATAGAATTGGCACAGATACTCGTGTGATTGCAGTAAACATTCCCAACACCAATCAAGCTGGAGCTACCAATTGGCGTGACTATCGAGTGTCGGTAGATGCCTTGGAAAAACTTACAGGCTTTGATTTTCTTTCAGATGTACCAAAAGATATTCAAAGTGTAATTGAAGCAAGAGTGGATAATAACTAAGATGGAGTTGGGCATAATACGTCTATGATTTTGGAAATAGGTAAATATTCTATTCTTTTAGTAAATTAAAATTCAGAAGTGTATTACACTTCTAAAATCTAATATTTTGTATAAATAATTTCAAAAATCCTATATGCAGGATTAGTGTACAAACCAATAAACATTCATCAACTATGATTGAAGTTAGTATGCCACAGAGTGCAGAACAGTGGGAAAAATATTATGATTTACGTTTTAAAATCTTACGTGAACCATGGGGACAGCCCAAAGGTAGTGAGGTACTAAAGGACGAAGACGAAGCAACGCATGCTATGGCTGTAGATACCGAAAGTAGGCAAATTTTGGGCGTGGCTCGTTTACAAAAAAATAGTCTGACCGAAGGACAAGTTCGTTGTGTGGCGGTATCCAACGAAGCCCAAGGAAAAGGTGTAGGCAAGCTTTTAATGGCTTATCTCGAAGAGGCAGCTCGTCAACAAGGTATGACGCAAATTGTACTAGATGCCCGTCAAAATGCCGTTGCTTTCTATAAAGCCATCGGCTATACTATTATTGCGGATTCGTATTTGCTTTTTGGAGAAATCCCTCATTTTAAAATGACAAAGGATATTTAGTTTTTTTTATCCATCAACTATCGGTATCTATTCTGTAATTTTTCAAACTAAACCAAAAACTAGTTAACTGAAAATCAAAACAATAGCGATTGTATTTTTAGACTATTTCCAAGAAATAATCTTGATAAAGAATAGCTTTTTACCAAAGATATATCGTAACTTTGTAAAAATTAGTACTTCATAGCTCGGCCAAGGTCGAGCTATCGACTTTTACAACCATGACATTCGAAGAATTAAATATCAATACGTTCTTATTAAATGCCCTCAATGATCTAGGGCTCACAGAACCAACTCCCATTCAAGAGCAGGTTTTCTCGGTAGTGATGTCGGGAAGAGATGTTTGTGGCATTGCCCAAACTGGTACGGGAAAAACCTACGCTTATCTATTACCTGCTTTACGACTTTATCAATTCTCAAAGGAAAAACACCCTCAAATTATCATTTTGGTGCCTACACGTGAGTTGGTTGTACAAGTAATGGAATCTGTAAAAGCACTTACCACTTATATGACGGTGCGTACTGTAGGGATTTTTGGCGGGGTAAACACCAAACCACAAACGGCAGAATTACTCCAAGGAGCTGATATCTTGGTAGCAACACCAGGGCGTTTGGTAGACTTTTTGATGAACGGAACCATTAATCCTAAAAACGTAAAACGTTTGATTATTGATGAGTTCGACGAAATGCTTAATTTGGGTTTCCGTGCTCAATTGACTGTAATTTTTGACAAATTACCTTCAAAACGTCAAAACTTACTTTTCTCTGCTACGCTTACCAAAGATGTTGAAACTTTAGTCGAAACCTTCTTTAACTCCCCTGTTCGTATTGAGACAGAGGCAGTTGGCACACCACACCAAAACATTACCCAATCTTATTACTTTGTTCAGAACTTTTATACGAAAGTAAATTTGTTGAATCTTTTGTTAAAAAATGACGAAAGTATGACGAAGGTATTGGTATTTGTGGCAACCAAAAAGTTAGCAGATACTTTGTATGAGCAATTGCAAAAAACACTTCAACACAAGGTGGATGTAATTCACTCAAATAAGAATCAAAACCACCGTTTCAATAGCGTTGGCTTATTTGAGTTAGGCTATTGCCAAGTATTGATTGCTACAGATATTATTGCTAGAGGTTTGGATATTGATGAAGTTACGCACGTAATCAACTTTGATATGCCAGATATGCCTGAAAACTATATTCACCGCATTGGACGTACAGGTCGTTATGATAAAAAAGGGATTGCAATCGCTTTTGTCACCAAAAATGAAGTGGAATATCTGAAACAGGTCGAAACGCTCATGAACTTTGAGTTGCCTATTTTAGATTCTCCAGAAGGTTTAATGATTTCAGACAAATTGCTAGAAGAGGAAATTCCGAAGGCAAAAATGAAGTTTATTACCAAACTTCCTGACATTGCAGACAATAGTGCTTATCATGACAAAAATGATAAGAACAAGAAGGTGAATGTAAGAAGAGACCATAAAGCCGAAATGAAGCGCAAATACGGTAAGTCGTACGAAAACCGTTCTCGCAAATCGTAAGAGAGAGAGCGTTTTATTCTCCTAGTTTTTATTTTAAAAAGGGTTCGGAAAATATTTTCCGAACCCTTTTTAAATGCTATCATGCTAGATTTTACTCAGTTTAAGACGCAATCATTGCGTCTCTACTGATGGAATACATATTTTTACATAATCACTCACTCGTTCAATCACTAAATCGCTAAATTAGGGATTACTCATGTTTGATTGATAGCCAATAAACTTCTATAGTTTGAAGTTGGCAGTTTTATTTTTGAATTTTCACATCAAAAACTACCTTTCCTTGGGCGTAAGCCGCTGTGCCTTTGGTAATAGATTTTACACGAATCAAGCCTTTTTTCACTTTGGTTCCTGAGCCTTTTGAGTAAGCATATATTTTACCTTCTTTTACCAAAACTGATTGTTTGGTTGAAGAAATACTTAAAGCTTGTAAAGTAGTGTTATTAGCTGCATCGAAGTCGATACCTACTGGAGCTTCTTGGAAATAAGTAGCATTGCCACCCGCTGTCGAAGAGCCTCCACAATCAGTATTTGATGCAGGTACAGTTGTCGAATATCCTTGTAAAACTCTTTCTGGATTTGATAAAAACTGTGGTTCATCAGCCGTACGAGTTGAAGCATAAGTAATATCAACAAATTTGATATTTGAATCAATATCACACACTTTGTACACAACGCCTGTTGAAGAAGCAAAACGTGAGCCCAAATCATTGCTTTGTGCACCAAGCTCGATATTATTCCAAGAGGCAATTTGTTCCTCAGAGCCAATAGAAATTTTTAGGGTTTTACGAGAAATTGCACCGCTATTATCTTGTACATCAAAATGAATATAGTTTACGCCAGTACTCGCCGAAACGGTATATTCAAAAGTTTGTGTTTGCTCGTCTACATTTTTCAATTTTACTTCAAACAAAGGTTGGTCGGTAGTGCCACGATAATTAGCTTTATCTGCCACATATACACGTGCCACACGAGGCTTGCCACCATCTGGTGATTTTTTGATTAAAAGTGTTACAGTCACGTTATCGCCCGATCCCGCCAATACTTCTGGATTAGCATTGAGTGTTGGGTCGGTAAAGCTTACATCCAATTTGCCTGTAGCCGCAGGTAGCTCGTTATTTGGGCCAGGAGCCACCACATCAGGAATGGTATTACATGAATAAAGAAGAGCAAAAGAGGCTAAAAAAAGAATTAAGAGAGCAATTTTTTTCATGATGATTGAATTGTTTTTTTTTAATGAGATTGCTGAATAATCACAGCATTATAGTAAACGGAAATTTTTTATGTAGACAACTATATAACTTTGGAGTCACTCACAAATACATAGATAGTTGATTAAACGGCAAAAAAAATAGGACTTTCCTTAAAAAGTCCTATTCATTACTGTGTTTATGTCAATCTTAATTTTGGGTAAATAGGGGTTTCATCATAGAAAAAGACTACTTTGAAGCTTTTTTTACCCATTATCAATATTAAGAAATTACAACTTCTTCAATACCCAAAGCTTTTCCTGCTGTTGGGGTTACTTGGAATTCAACTGGTGCTTTACTCTCATCTTTGAACGCCTTACGAGGCTTGATATTCAAGATTTGGAATAACTCTTTATCTGAATTCACATTAGGGTTTGGCGTTGTCAACAACACATCTCCTGAGAATACTGAGTTAGCACCTGCCATGAAGCAAAATGCTTGTCCTTCGTAAGAAAGCTCCAAACGGCCAGCCGACAAACGAACCATTGATTTTGGCATGATAATACGAGCCGTAGCAATTGTACGAACCATATCCCAAACCGAAGCAGGGTCTTGTCCTTCGAGTGGTGTACCTGCTACTGGTACAAGGTTGTTGATAGGTACTGAATCTGGATGTTTTGGTAAGTTAGCCAAGGTTTGAAGCATACCAACACGGTCTTTTGACGATTCGCCTAAACCAATGATACCACCCGAACAAACAGAAAGATTTGCTTTACGCACGTTTTCTAGCGTATTCAAACGATCGTCGTAAGTTCTAGTAGAAATAATATCATCATAATGTTCTTCTGAAGTATCTACATTGTGGTTGTATGCGTACAAGCCTGCATCTTTCAACTTTTGAGCTTGTTCTTCTGACAACATACCCAAGGTACAGCATACTTCCATACCCAAAGCATTTACGCCTTTCACCATTTCTAACACTTTGTCGAAATCACGGTTGTCACGAACCTCACGCCAAGCAGCACCCATACAGAAGCGAGAACTACCTGCATCTTGTGCACGTTCAGCAGCAGCCATAACCTCCTCAACTTCCATCAATTTCTGAACTTTTACGTTCGTGTGGTAGCGAGCCGCTTGCGAGCAGTAAGAACAATCTTCTGGACAACCACCAGTTTTGATTGACAACAATGTACTTACTTGTACTTCTTGTGGGTCATGGTGTTGACGGTGTACAGTAGCTGCACGATATACTAAGTCTAAAAAAGGAAGGTTATAGATTTCTTCAATCTCTTCTCTTGTCCAGTTATTTCTAATCATATCCATATTGTTTGCAAATTGATACGCTGCGACACATCGCAATCGTGTTACACAATACCAAAATTAAAAAGGACTTCCCGTTCCACCAAACGAGAAGCCCTTTTGTGTAGCATATTTAGCAAAATAACTATTTGAATTCAATCGCAAAAGGCATCAAAGCCAAATAGCCTTCTTGTGTCTTAACTTTCTGAACCTGTTTTACATAAGATGCCATTTCACCAAATTGTGCTTTCAAGAATTTAGCTTCCATTTCATCTTCTTTCTTATCCATAAGTTCTTCGAAGAATGATTTTGGTGTTGGATAATATCTTACTTTATAGTCATCAGTTTTTACCTTAGCCATTTTTGCAGCTATTTCAATTGCCTTGTTCAAGTCTCCTAGAACATCGACCAAACCATTTGCCTTCGCCTGCTCACCTGTCCAAACACGACCTCCTGCCAAAGATTTCAATTTGTCGATATTCATGTGACGACCTTGTGCCGCTTTCGAAGTAAAGGTTTCATAACCAGCATTTACACGAGCTTGGAACCAGTTTTTCTCAAAATCAGTTAATTCCCTTGTTACTGTTGGAAAATCTGAATGAGCATTGGTATTCACACGGTCGTGAGTAATACCCAATTTATTTTTGAAGAAATTTTCAAAATTAAAGAACTGTGCAAAAATACCAATTGAACCAGTAATAGTCGTTGGTAATGCTACAATGGTATCTGCTCCCATAGCCATGTAGTATCCACCAGAAGCAGCATAATCACCCATAGATGCCACCACAGGTTTTACCTTTTTGGCTAATTGTACTTCATGCCACATTACATCCGAAGCCAATGATGAACCACCTGGGCTATCGATACGCAATACAATCGCTTTTACTTTTTTGTCGTCACGAGCTTTGCGTAATTCGGCAACAAAATCATCAGAACCGATATTACCCGAACTTGCTTTAGCTCCTTCGATAGTACCTTCTGATACAATTACGGCAATACGGTTGTCAGAATCATTGAAAGGAATAGCAGATTCAGCTTTCATGAATTTACCTAAACCAACATAAGTCAATTTGTCGTCGGCATCGATATTCAATTTCTTTTTCAAGGCTGTTTCAAATTCATCTAAATATCCAACATTAGTCACTAATTTAGACTGTAATGCGCCTTTTGGTTCGTAAGCCGTTAGTTCATCAGCTACTTTTTTCAATGCCTCCGCACTAATTCCTCTCGAAGTAGCAATTTGAGACATGATTTGGTTATTGATTGAACCTAGCAATTCGTTGTATTGAGCACGGTTTTCTTCACTCATATTTTCACGAATGAATGGTTCTACCGCTGACTTAAATTGTCCTACACGAAATACCACTGGCTTTATATCCAGTTTATCGAGCGTACCTTTAAAGAACGAAATCTCTGCACTAATTCCATTAAAATCTAAACCACCTGCTGGGTTTAAAAATATCTTATCTGCTACCGAAGTAAGG
This sequence comes from Flectobacillus longus, assembly GCF_030056705.1. GTDB lineage: Bacteria > Bacteroidota > Bacteroidia > Cytophagales > Spirosomataceae > Flectobacillus > Flectobacillus longus. The sequence goes on along the minus strand of NZ_JASHIC010000002.1, from coordinate 177,790 downwards.
TAATAGCCTTTTTCAGTAAAAGACTCCCCGTAAGCATAGATAAACTTCCCTGACTTTTTGAAAGCCAGCAAAGCATCTCTGATTTCTTGTAACTGTGCATAACCAGCTATTGGATAATGCGCCTGAAGCGAAATACCCTTGATATGTGTATCGACAGCCGCACGTTTGAGTGCTTCACGAATTTGCACCAAACCAACTTCATCGCTATTATCGGCAAAAGGACCACCTAAGTTTTTCAAAGGATTTTCGTCTTCTGCTACATTTTCGACGATAGGATGATTAAGGTCTAATTTTAAGACCGTATTTTCTTTCAAGGCTGTTTTGTCTTCGCTACCGCCAATAGCCGCTGCGATGCCTATTAAAATAAAAAAGCCAAAAAGGAAGAAGAGAAAAAGACCAACAATGGTCGCAAATACATTTTTGAGGAATCCTAGCATACTTTTAAAAGATGTTAAAGAAATACCTTACAAGTAGTTCTTTTAAAATGTGTTTTACGTTTTGGTTTTGTGTATTAGTAGTCAACTTCAGAGCAAGGCAATTAAAAATTATCTGAAAGTTTTATTTTTACTCAAACTACAAAGTTAATTTTTATACGCATTGTTCAAATGTTTTGTTTGAAGTAATGAGTAAATGACTAATTGCAGTTTCAAAGATTCAAAAATAAAATAGAGCCAAGGTATCTCTAGCAATTTGTGTTGTGTGGAAAAAGACAGGGATAAAAGGTGTAGGTAAAATATAAAAATAAAAGCCCAAGCAACAGGATTGCTTGAGCTTTTGGCATATTAGTTTTGAGACATAAAGTACTCAATTAATTTCGATGCGCTATTAACGTCTTTTTCAAGCACCTGTAACTCAAACTGAGCATCTTTCGAAACCTCCGCTTTGATACCCGCCAACGACAAGCGTGATTGAATATCTTCGGCCGAACCAAGTGTTTCGAACTCAGCAATTGTTACAAGCTCTAAGCTTCACCCGAACATGTTACGGTAATCTTCACGAGATTTCAAGATTACTTGGTGAGCTACTTCGCTACCATAAACATCGTCGATATCTACAGCTACTTTTTCTTCACCTGGGATATTTTTGTAAGTCAAGAAGTAGTGAACCAAACGGTCGATGATACTTTTTGGACAATCTTTGATGTCTTTCCATTTACCGTACATTGAGTCATCTTTCAATACAGCAATGATTTTGTCATCAGCTTCACCTTTGTCAATCATACGAATACCACCGATAGGGATAGCTTCGCAAATGATGTCACCATGCGTGATAGCACGTTCAGAAAGAACCAAAATATCAAGAGGGTCACCATCTCCTTTTTCGATTTCTTTACCCGATGCGCTACGAGCCAATTCAGCCGTCAATTCACCACAGTATGTTTGAGGCACAAAGCCGTACAAAGCAGGTACAATGTTAGAGAATTTTTGAGGACGGTCGATTTTCAAATACCCTGTTTCCTTGTCGATTTCGTATTTTACGGTATCTGTAGATACGATTTCGATAAATGAGTTAACAATTTTCGGCATATCCTTTCCGATTTGGATACCATGCCAAGGATGGGCTTTATAAAAATTACGTTGCATAAGTAATAATTGCAGTCTCCACTGCGGGTTGTTGGTGAGATTACTCACGGTCTTTCATCAAGGATAGAGGGCGAGGGTATTCCTCGGCTGATTACTGATTGATAGCCTTGATGTTAGACTATTTGTTTAAAATTAGAGTATATTTTTTCTTGTAAATATTCAACATCAACCTCTAATTGCTTAGAAGCAGCCACAAAGATACTTGATATTGTGCAATTCTTATCGTCTGTCTCAAGAAATAACTGCTTAATTGGGATAGATGTGATTAAACGGCTAGCATTGGATTTGTCTTGTAAAAGCGCCGACCCTAACGAGATATATAATTGATGCTGAATAAGTTGTTTCAAAATTTGCTCATTATTATTAAAACCATGAATCAGCCAAGGGAGTCTAGGACGTAACAATTTTTTAATTTGGATGATTTCCGAAAAAGCTCGCACACAATGAATCACCATAGGCTTCTTGAATTCTTCTGCGATTTGGATTTGTGTTTTAAAGACATTTATTTGAAAAGTCCAATCTGTTTGACAGATTTTATCTAAACCACATTCTCCTAAAAACAAGACCTTCGGATGAGCTAAAATCTTTTTTAACAAAGTCAAATCAGCTTCTAATTGACCTTCTTTCAAATACCAAGGATGTAACCCTGCCGAAAAAAACTGATTAGGTAAAGAGTTTTCTATTGGTTTTATCCAAATCTCATCAGAAATCTCCGAATCTATAATCAGGTTTTCTACCTGAATAATAGCTTCGTCTGCTTCGATATGGTGAGTGTGGATATTGAGATACATGTTTTTATTGAGTGAATGAGCGATTGGTGATTGAGTGATTTTTCCAATAAATACATCTGTAAAGACGCAATTCCTTGTGGTTTTACACTTCGAAATTAAAACAATTCTTCCACAAATTGATTTATCATAGATGGGTCACCGCATTGGGAGATATGCCATCTGCTTATCACTCACTCGTCAATGTGAAAAACGAAACATTATTTAGCATGTCATCTATCTCGGTTATCTGGTTCAAAAGAGATTTACGTTTGCTCGACCATCAGCCTTTGCAAAAAGCTATTGAAGATGGACGACCGCTATTACTTTTGTATATCTTCGAACCAAGTCTAATCCAAGATGTACATTATAGTCCACGTCATTGGCAGTTTGTGTGGGAGTCATTGATTAATCTACAGAAGAGACTTTTTCAAATAAACCCCAATGCCAAACTTTGGATTTTAAGAGAGGAAGTATTGCCATTTTTTCAAAAATGCCTTTCCTCCTATCCCATTCATTCGTTATACTCTTACCAAGAAACAGGTATCTCTTTGACATTTGCTAGAGATAAAAGCCTTGCAAAATATCTTAGTACTCAATCTGTCACTTGGCACGAATATCAATGTAATGGCGTAAAAAGAGGTCTGAAGCATCGAGAAGATTGGATGAAATCGTGGTATGCTTTTATGCACGAAGCTCAAGCTATGCCTGACTGGTCAAAGGCTACATTCTCAGACATTGATTTATCAGGTTTTGAAATCACAAATTTTCAAGATATTTGTCCCAATTACTCTCCTGCGCAGCCTATGCAGCCTGGAGGCGAATCTTATGCTCAAAAATATATGCAGAGTTTTTGGAAAGAGCGGTGCAGATTTTACTCAAAACATATTTCAAAACCACTCGAAGCTCGCAAATCCTGTAGCAGACTATCTCCTTATATTGCTTGGGGAAACCTTTCCATAAAACAAGTGTATCAGGAGAGTTTACAACAAAGTAAAAAATATCCTTTTCTTAAAAAATCGCTAGAAAACTTCCGTTCGAGACTGCGTTGGCATTGTCATTTTATTCAAAAATTTGAATCAGATGAACGCATTGAGTCTGAAAACCTCAATCGTGGCTATGACGACTTGTATTTTTCTGATAATCATACTCATTTTGAAGCTTGGTGCAATGGACAAACAGGCTATCCGCTAGTAGATGCTTGCATGCGCTGTTTGGTGAGTACTGGCTATCTCAATTTTCGGATGCGGGCTATGCTCGTTTCCTTTTTGACCCATAATCTTGCCTATCATTGGAAGCCAGCAGCCTTATTTTTGGCTCAACAATTTCTAGACTTTGAGCCGGGCATACATTATCCACAAATTCAAATGCAAGCTGGAGTAACAGGGGTAAATACCGTCAGGATTTATAACCCTACCAAGCAAGCCCAAGATCATGACCCTGAGGGGATTTTTATCAAACAATGGGTTCCAGAGCTTGCCAATTGTCCCGTAGCATTGATTCATGAGCCTTGGAAATTAACCCCTATGGAACAGCATTTATATCAAATAGAAATCGGAAAAACCTATCCTTTTCCCTTGATGGATATAGAAAAAGAGCATCAAAAAGTAAAGGAGCGGATTTGGGGACACAAAGCCAAATCGGAAGTCAAGCAACACAAAAAGGATATTTTGACAAAACATGCGATACCTTTTCAACAAAAGTCTTGATTTTGGCTCAGGTAGATTGCAAAGAAGTGTAGTTCAAAGCTGGTTTTTTCCGTACCTTTGCATCCAAATTCTGAAATAACAAAGATAGTCCTCATGATAGGACCTATACACAAAGCAAATTAGCACAATGATTTATCCGATTATACCTTACGGCGACCCCGTTCTCAGAAAAGAAGCTGACGATATAGAAAAAGGCTCGATTGATGTTAAACAATTGGCCGAAGATATGTTCGAAACCATGTATGCAGCTTCTGGAGTAGGTTTGGCTGCACCACAAATTGGTATGAGTATCCGTATGTTTGTCGTAGATGGTCGCCCATTCAATGAAGGTGAAGATCTTGACGAAAGAGATAAAGACCCTTCAGTTGTAGATTTCAAAAAAGTATTCATCAATGCTGAAATCCTAGAAGAAGATGGCGATGAGTGGGGTTTTGAAGAAGGTTGTTTGTCTATCCCAGGTATTCGTGCAGATGTTTACAGACCAGAATTTGTAAAAATTCATTATTACGATACCGATTGGAACGAGCACACAGAAGTTTATGAAGGTCTAGCAGCTCGTATTATCCAACACGAATACGACCATATCGATGGTATTTTGTTTACCGATCACCTTAGTCCTGTCAAAAAACGTATGCTTAAAAATAAGCTCAGTGACATTTCGAAAGGCAAGGTAAAAGTTGACTATAAAATGAAATTCAAATAGCATCTATCCCAAATCTAGTAATATGGATTTGGGATTTTTTGTAATTACTCATGAAAAATATACTTGCAGGCTTATTCTTTGCGATGTTGTGGGCTTCGGCATCGGCTGCGACCAAAATTGGATTATTAGATGCCCAGCCATTCGTAATAGGTAACTGTCGATTCTTTATTGCGGGGTTTATCATGCTGTGCGCCAGCTTGATTTTCCAAAAATCTAGACTCCCCCAAGGTAAAGAATGGAAACAGCTGGCTATTTACGGCTTTTTGAATGTGACCTTATATTTGGGTTGTTTTGTCTTGGCCATGAAAAAAGTCTCTGCTGGTATCGGCTCGCTTTCTACAGCCACTAATCCTTTGATTATTAGTGTCATTTCAGCTATTTGGATGAAACGAGCCATCAAAAAAGGAGAACTGACAGGACTAATTTTAGGGATTGCTGGCGTAGCTATTGCGACTTATCCTTTATTAGTAAAAAGCTACGCAAGCGTAGATGGACTATTGATTTTGGCAACTAGTATGATTTCCTATTCAGTAGGTACGATTTATTATTCGCAACAAAAATGGGATTTACCATTATTGACAATCAATGGTTGGCAAGTACTTATAGGAGGCGTCATGCTTCTACCAGTTACATTTTTGATGACAGACTGGGAAAACAATCACTATACAGTACGCTTCTGGAGCTCAGTATTTTGGTTGGTTGTTCCAGTGTCTATTGCAGCAGTACAGCTTTGGTTATATTTGCTTAAAACAGATGCAGTCAAGGCTTCACTTTGGTTATTCTTATGCCCTATTTTTGGTTTCTTATATGCCTCTGTCCTCCTCGACGAGCCTATTACCACTTATACTTACATAGGAACGGCATTGGTTATTTTGGGTCTTTATGTAGCACAACGAGAAAAATTTCAGTCTAAATCATCAACCTAGGTATTAATTAAATTAATTTGGCAAAAGAAATAATGTTGAATTGGGGTTAGGTTTGTACGAAGGATTATAAAACTGTTTATTTCGGATATCGGATGTTGGATTTCGGAAGTAGAAGTCAAGTAGGTAATACCTCCGCAATCCAGCCACCCAAAATGGCTAATTTTTGCCTAATACACATAAAAAACCGAAAGCCCATTATAATCCCGATATTCCATTTATGTTAAGATTCTTTAAACTATTATTACCCTTATTATCTCTTTCGTTGCTTGCCTGTAGTTTTTTAAAAGATTCTGTAGAAGATGCCACTTGGCAAGATTTGGGATGCGATACTACTCAAAAAGTAAGTACCTTAGCCATTTATGACATGGTACAACCTTTTTATGAAACAGATACTTTTTTACAGCTCAATATCAAACCCACTGCTATTTATGTAGCCACTGTAGGCCTGCGCCAAGAGATTAAAATGACTGGTTACAAGCTTGATTCTCTTAATCAACCCATGGAAATTCCTAACATAGCGGGAACATCTGGAATCACCTCTACATGGATTGAACAGGCATATTTGGGTGCACTCATTTATACTCCTCGATATTTGTACGACCGTTGGACAAGAATGCTCGAAAATGACCGTGCAACTTTCCTAGCCAAACGTGATTCTATCAAAACTATTATGGCCGAAAAGCACAGCAGTATTAAGGTGATTTCAGATTTACGTTCTATTGCTAACCAACGTAAGTACTTATCTCGTAAACGTACCGCTTCGCCTGTGTCAATGCACAATTTTGGTTTGGCAGCAGACTTCGCCATTTTCAGAGGTCGTCGAATCTCAAATACGCTTTCCAGCTATAAGCCCCTAGATACGCTTACTGCACAATATGGACTTACTTGGGGAGGTAATTTTGTGGGCTTCATGGACCCTGGCCACATTCAATATTTCAAGAATGGAGCTACTTTGGTTCAAAAATATCCTGTGTTAAGATTTGAGTTTGAACCATATCGAGATTTTTATCTTAGTACAGTAGAAAAAGCCGTGAAATCAGGTAAAATTAATCGTGTAGTAGATACCGCCGACCTATTGTCACTACTCAATGAACTTCGCCGAAATCAACCTTGTAGCTGTGGTAAAGTCGCTAAGAAAATTAACTTGAATACCCTTGAAAAAATAAAAGGAATTTTAAAAAGTACATCCTACAATGCACAAAATGACATTGTCATAATTGGTGATTTAGAAGACCAAACATTGTCATTAGTAACCTCAAAAGGAATTATTACCCTAGAATTAGGAAAGTGGAGATAAAGATATTTGGCTTATCAACTTTGTCAAAGTAAAGACTTTGACAAAGTTGAGCCTAGTGTGATTAAGTATTTATAACCAATATATTAGTGAATTAAGCAGAGGAAAATCCTCAAAGTTATGCAAGCATAACTTTATCTCTTGCAAATGTAAGACGCTTTACTAACGCAAACAACCTTTTTAAGATAAAACTTTTGTTAACTATTTATAAAACAGCACACTTATAATTTATTTCCTCTCAAGAAGTCCTGAATTCCCATGCGTTTTTTCATCTCCAATTGAAGTTCCTCAATTGCAAGCCATCCTTCAGAGCATTTGAAGTAAAGATAACTCTTATTATCACTCACCCACTGTCCTACATTTACCTCCTCTGTACTCTCAAAATCAGTTACAATACTTGTTTTATAAACTTTACAAGATTTATCACCTAAGAAAGTCCACGCCGCAGGATAAGGCGACAAACCTCGTACAAAATCATACACTACTTTAGCAGGCTTTTCCCAATCAATTTGACAGGTTTCTTTAAAAATCTTTGGTGCATGGTGTAAAGTCTGATTTTCGTTTTGAGGTTCTTGAGGATAACTTCCCGATTCAATAGCACGTACAGTTTTAAGAACTAATTTAGCTCCTATGTGCATCAATCTCTCATAGACAGTACCAACATTATCATCTTCATTGATAGGTTCTTTTTCTTGAAAAATCACCGAGCCAGTATCTATTTCATGTTTCAAAAAGAAAGTGGTTACTCCTGTTTCTTTTTCACCATTGATAATAGCCCAGTTGATTGGTGCTGCGCCACGATACTGAGGTAATAACGAACCATGTAAATTAAAAGTCCCCAAAGGAGGCATTTGCCAAACTACTTCTGGCAACATTCTAAACGCCACTACAATTTGTAAGTCAGCTTGATAGCTTTTGAGTTCTTCCAAAAATGCAGGAGATTTCAGTTTTTCTGGTTGTAAAATCGGAATATGTGGTGCATTATTCAAAACATATTCTTTCACGGCTGACATACCCAATTTTTGTCCACGACCAATGGGTTTGTCTGGTGCAGTCACTACAGCTACCACCTCACAGCCGTTATCTACCAAAATCCTTAAACTTTCTACCGCAAATTCGGGCGTACCCATGAATATAATTTTCATAATTTTTTGATTGTCTATTTTTCTAAAATCACTTTTAATAGCCTCTTTTCACATTTTACAAAACAATTTGTCATTAGATTTCGTTAATGAAAAACAAGGGTAAAAACAGTCAGTTATATTTATTCTTTTAAAAACACAAAATGGATTTCTTTTTTGAAAAAGCGCAAAAATAAGCTATCTTTGTAATCTCAATTCACACAAAATGAAAAGAACACAAGCAATAACGGCACAAATATAACTTCGATTTTCTACAAAGGTCTTAAAATCTTGTAGAACGGTCAGAAGCCGTTCTTTTTTATTTGTCTGAGTTGAAACTTTAATTGGGAATTCCGTCTTTTTGCTGGCAAGAAATTGTCAGTAATTTTTTTTGTATTCACCACCAAATCAGTCTAAAACATTTTAAACATAGCAGAACAGTATGGCAAAGGTACAGTATTATACGCAGGAAAAACTTGATGAGCTAAGAGCAGAACTTCATTACCTTAAAATTCAGGGGCGTGCAGATATGGCTAAACAAATTGCTGAAGCTCGTGACAAAGGTGATCTTAGTGAAAATGCGGAGTATGATGCGGCCAAAGATGCACAAGGATTATTGGAATTAAAGATTTCTAAAATGGAAGAAATCGTAGCTAATGCGCGTGCTTTAGACGAATCTACTATTGATATTTCTAAAGTTTCTATTCTATCGAAGGTAAAAATCAAAAATCGTCGTAATGGAATGGAAGTAACTTACACGATTGTATCGGAAGAAGAAGCTGATTTAAAGGCTTTTAAAATCTCTATTTCTTCGCCATTTGGAAAAGGTTTATTTGGTAAAAAAGTAGGTGATGTTGCCGAAATCACTGCCCCTGCTGGAAAACTAGAATTCGATATTTTGGAAATTTCTCGCTAATACCCTCTGCTTTATTTCCTCTAAGCTTTTACTCTAGCGAAAAGTCCATAAATATTTGGAATAAATTTTGCAAAAGCCCTCATTGAGATAAATCAATGAGGGCTTTTTTGTAGTTTTATAATTATATTAAAAACTCACCCTTCAAGAATGTAACGTAATAGCTACTCGGGCAAATTTTTTCGAGAATCTATCGTTGTCAAACTAAAAACCCTGAAATAAGACCTATATTTCGTACATGCAATTTTTATATCCTAGTTTTTTGTGGGCTTTGCTAGCGGCAGCCATTCCTGTGATTATTCACTTGTTTAATTTCCGCAGGACCAAAAAGGTTTATTTTACCAATGTCGCTTTCTTAAAAGCTGTTAACACTACCACTTCATCGTTTCGTAGACTCAAGCATTTGCTGATTATGGCTGCTCGAATCTTAGCGATTATCTGTTTGGTGTTGGCTTTTGCACAACCTATTCTTACACCAAAATCGGGTAATATTTCCAAAAGCGCTGGTCTTACGAGCATTTATATCGATAACTCTTTATCGATGCAAAATGAGTTGAACAAAAAAAGTTATCTCGACAAAGCCATCAATAAAGTAGAAGAACTCTTGACGGCTTTTCCGCAAGGTTCGAGACTTCAATTGGTCACCAATGATTTTTCGGCACAAGAACATAGTTTGAACAACGCTCAACAACTCAAAGAGCGTACCACAACGATTGATTATACACACACGCCTCGCACTATCGAAAACGTGCTAAAGCGCCAAACTAGTTTAGCGGCCAAACATCAATCTCAAGGAGGCAATCAATTCATTCTTTTTTCTGATTTTCAAAAAAGTACCGCAGGAACACTCAATCAATTAAAAGTAGATACTTCGAATACGGTTTTCTTGGTTCCTGTGCAAGCTAAAGCTATTCAAAATGTTTTTGTAGATTCCGTTTGGTTGAATACGCCTTTTATCAGAGAAATGCAAGTGAATACTTTGACCGTAAAACTTTCTAACACTGGCGAAAGAGCAGTACAAAATCTTCCCATAAAATTATTTGTTGACGAAGTTCAAATAGCCTCTGCTATAGCTAATATTGATGCTCATGGTACTACCACAGCTAATTTTAATTTTACGGTAAAAGATAAAGGCTTCAAAAAAGGAAGAATTTCGTTTGATGATACTCCTATTGCTTTTGATAACGACTACTACTTTGTATTGCATGCTGCACCCAAAATTCGAGTATTACATTTATTTGGACAAAGTGCACCTGAGAAATTTGTCCAGCATGTTTTCGAAAATGATAGCGTATTTGCTCTTCGTAGTGTGTCGGCGAGCAATGTGGATGTAGGTCAAATCAGAACATCAGATTTGGTTGTACTCGAAGGAGTTCTAGTTATAGATGGCAGTTTGAGTGTAAGTTTACAAGATTTTATTAAAGCTGGTGGCTCAGTAATGATTATTCCTCCTACTGCTCCAGATGTGGCTAATTATACTTCATTTTTAGGAAAATATGGTATCCGAAATATTCAGCTCAAATCGAATACGCCATCTGAATTAAACATTCTAGCAGAACCTAGCAAATCTGGTGGTTTCTTTGGAGATATTTTCGATAGTTCAAATCTTCGTGCTATGTTACAAATGCCTTCGCAATCGGCTAATCTGACATGGCAAGTTGCTGGCGAAAAGCTTTTGCAGTTTCGCAATGGTATGCCTTATTTGAGCAGTACGAGTGTTGGTCAAGGTGAAATATATTTGTTAGCTTCGCCACTCGCCAAAGAATGGGGTGATTTTGCTCGAAATGCCTTATTTGTCCCAATTATGTACAAAATCGGTGCGCTTAGTGTTCGTCAAGAGCCATCGGCATATTCATTCAAAGACAATACCTTTACACTTGAAGTGGATAATGCCAATGCCAACACAAGCTTTAAACTCAAAAAAGGCAAGCTTGAACTGATTCCAATTCAACAACTCAATGGCAAGCAACTAACCATTGAGCTTCCTAAAGCAAACCAACTCAACGAGGGGCAAGCAATTGAATCAGGCTACTATGAGTTGATGAATAATGGAAAAGTTGATCGTATTTTAGCCTTTAATCATGACCATAGCGAATCACAAATGGATTTTTATTCAAGTGAAGAGTTAAAATCTATTTTTGGTACTCAGAAAAACGTACAGGTTTTTGACCAAATTGATGATACAGATTTTGTCAAAACATTCAAAGAACAAAACTTTGGAAAAGCCTTATGGCGCTATTTTTTGATTGGAGCACTTATCTTTTTAGCGATAGAAATCTTACTAGTGAGATTTTTTAAATAATTTATAGAAAGAGTTTTCATTAGTGCTAAAAGCTATCCAAAAACATTTTTGCAATCACTTAGTTATTTTATAAAATCAAGGTTTGCTTGATTTCACATCTAAAACAATTATCAAAATGGCATTACAAAAAGGCGATAAAGCTCCAGCATTCACGCTTTATAACACTGAGAAAGCTGAAATTTCATTGGCAGATTATCAAGGCAAAAACGTAGTATTGTTGTTTTTCCCATTTGCATTTACAAGCGTATGTACAACAGAATTGTGTGAAATGCGAGACAATATTCTTACTTATTCTAGCCTCAAAGCTGAAATTTTGGCGGTATCGGTAGATTCTTTGTTTACTTTAGGAAAATTCAAAGAAGAGCAAAACCTTCCATTCCATTTGCTTTCTGATTTCAATAAAGAAGCTTCTACAGCTTACGATAGCATTTACGAAACGTTTGCTTTTGGCACAAAAGGTGTTTCTAAACGTTCGGCATTTGTGATTGATGGCGAAGGCATTATCCAATATGCTGAGGTATTAGAAAATGCTGGAGACGTACCAAATTTTGCTATTGTAAAGGAAACATTAGCATCACTAGCTTAGTTTAAGAGTAATGAATGGTAGTAGACTATATAAAAACTAGCTCAACTACCATTCTTTCACATCCATATCTTTTACTTATGCTAAAATATCTTACCATTTTCGTTGGTGTACTTTTAGGGTCTGGTTGTTTTGCACAAACAACAGACCCTAATTTATTTTACAGAGAACAGATTCAGATAAACCAAGATGGCATGAAGGTATTGGGAGGCTGGGCTGCTGCCAATATGATTGCGAGTGGTATAGCCACTGCACAAACGCAAGGAAGTTCTAAATATTTCCATCAAATGAATATTTACTGGAATATCGTAAATGGAGGATTGGTGGCACTTAGTGTATTGCAAGCAAACAAGCAACTTCAACATCTACCTGACAATTGGGAAGCAAATAGGGCTTTACAAAAGAAAGTGGAAAAGCTTTTTCTTATCAATACAGGGCTTGACTTGGTGTATATTGGAACTGGAGCCTATTTACTGAATCGAAGTACATCTACATCATCCGAAATGTTGAAAGGATATGGACAATCTTTAATCTTACAGGGGGGATTCCTATTTTTATTCGATGGAGCCATGTATCTATTGCATCACAAACATGGATTAAAGCACAGCAAGCTACTCAACCAAATAGCTTTTGATGGACAGAGAATATCCGTCAGATGGGTGTTTTAAATAATTTAGTGACTTGAGATTGAGTGGATGAGTGATTAATTTAAAATTTGTATTCTGGCAGTAGAGACGCAATTAATGCGTCTTAAGCTGAGTAAAATCTAGCATAGTAGCATCAAAAAAGCGGTCGGAAAATATTTTCCGACCGCTTTTTTGATGAAAACTTAGAGAATAACCCCAATCTTAAAATTCAGGATGACTCATGTTTGATACTATATTTTTAAACGCAACTATAACTAGCGATTGATTTGAATATGTTTGGTTGCCGTAAAATTATCGTTTCGGATTCTAATTAAATAGGGTCCTTCTGGCAACTGAGTTAAATTTATATCTTTCTTAGTTTCAAAAGTAGCTATATCAGAAGCATATATCAACGAACCTCTATTTGTGTACACCTCTACTTTGAGATTTGCCCAAGGGTAGCGAGTATCGAGTGTAAACGCTCCATTACTTGGATTAGGATACACGGCAAATCCACCATCTTCATACAACTGTATATTTTTTCTGTCCGAAATAGGAGAAAGACAAAATTTAGTTCCGTAGCTCTGTGTAGAATAAAGTTTCTTTGCTGCCACTTGAATATCACCTGGGTCACTTAGTTTGATTTGGCTAGTCGAACCATCCAATTGAGTACCATTCAAGCTCCAGACATATTGTTCTGTTTGAGGATTAGCCACCCCAATCGAATAAGGGCTATATCGTACAATTTCATCAACCAAAACTTTTGCAGGAGTAGGTTTAACCGCTACATAAATCGGCGAAGAAGGAGCTGAATTACAATTGTTATTATCTGTTTGGAAAGCCTTAAATACGCCAGATATATTCACATTGAGATTTTGTACAAGATATTGGCTTGTTTTTCCACCTTGTACTGCTATCCAAGTAGGATAATTCCCATTTGTCAAAGCCATTTGTAACACGGTATTATCACCATCACAAAAAACAGTATCCTTACTCCATTCAATTGTTGGGGTTGCAGGAATTTGGTTGACTTTGATAGCCAGGGGAGAAGAACTCAATGAAACACATCCTTTACTATCAATTGTCTGAACGGTATAGTTGCCACTTTGGCGAACATTTAGAGTTCTGGTACTTGTTCCTGTATTCCATTTATAGCTTACAGCTCCTGTATTCGATGAAATTAAATCGACACTGGTATCAGAACAAAATGTTGTTGGACCATTAGGAACAATATTTGGTGTCACTGGTAAAGGATTTACCTTTACAACAACAGCATTCGAAGCAAACGAAGAGCACCCTTCAGAGTTAATCGTTTTAACTGTATATGATCCTGACTGATTTACAGAAATCGCAGCAGAAGTTGCTCCTGTAGACCAACGGTAAGCTAGATTTTGACCTGAAGAAGTTAATGTGACTTGTGAGTCTGCACAAAACTCTAAAGCACTATTAGCACTAATAGCTGGTTGGGCTGGTGAGCTTTTAATAAAAGTAGTCAATGGTGCCGACTGTGTCAAACATCCAGAATTATCAAGTGCTGTTACAGTATAGTTTCCTGCATCATTAAGAGTAATACTTTGTCCTGAGGCACCTGTGCTCCAACGAAATGCTACGCCGTTTGAAGCAGAAACTGTCAATCCATCGTTCTGGCAAACACCAACCGTTCCCGAAGGATTTGTTGTGACTGTCTGAGGGCTTGAAGTTCTTACTAAAATTGGGGAAAATTGCATTACATTACCACGGCTATCGATTGCACGAGCATAGTAAGTCCCGTTGGTAAGTGTAACTTTTTGCTGAGTAGAAAAAATTGCACTTTCAAAGTTGACACTACGTGACCATTGATACTGATTATATCCTGATGGCATTGTAACATCCAAGGTATTGTTACCACAAGCAAAAGTCATTTGAGGCTGTACTGTTGGTACTTGTGGGATAGAATTCTGAAAAAAACTATCATTAAGTGAATTGCTCCATGCTTGTCCTAATTGTAACAAGCCATCGCCATGAAAGTGTAAACAGTCTGAACGTCCAGGATTTTGTATTCTATCTGTTTCTGGTCCTAAAAACGCATTTGACATAGTAGTAGCTACTGTTCGTTGAGCGGCTAGTACGGGCTCCCATGATTCAGATGCGATTGCAGGATTACAAATATTTGGCGAAACACTAGCAGATGTTTGTGAAATAACCCAAGCTATATTTTTACCAAGCTGTTCTCTTGTTTTTCCGATAACTACTTGAAGCTTGGCAATATAGTCAGCCTGAGATGTTTTGTAAGGTACATTGTCTGCTTCTCCTTGACACCATAACACTGATCTAGCACCTAACAAGGGAACAAAATATTGCAACACTGATTCCAATCCACTGTAGGGCAATCTATTAGGATAATAACCTCCAAGATATGTATTATAAGCGCTACCACCGATTGAAGTTACAAACCACGATTCAATGGAAGTCCCATTAAAGCCTGCATTTAGGAAAAGAATAGGTACATTAAGCCTTGCAGCAAGTAAATCCCCTAGTTTTCCCCAGCAATATGCGCCTTTTCCTCTAGGAGCAATATAAGTATCAGCACTTAATTGAGAAAAAGGACTCAAGGTAGCATAACTATTTCCTCCATTGGTTTGATCATTGGCTGTTCCAAATGTATTAACTCTATCATCTTGAGCACCTTGCTGTCCCATATTAAACAATCCCTCAGCATTGGATTGCCCTGCAATAATAAATACCTCTCCTACTCCAAATCTATCTATGGATGCAATCTGCCCTACTACATTATTGTTGAGGACACCTCTTACTTCAATACGATACCAACCTTGGTTGATAGTCATTGAACTTGAAAAACCTCCATTTGTAGGAAAATCTTTCAATGTTTTCCAGTCAGTCCACTCTCCTGGATTTCCTTGTCCAGCATTAATGGCAACTAATCTAGCCTCAATTCTGTCAACTTGTTGCTCGTATGTACCAGATACGGTAATTGTGGCAACTCCAGCATTATTACGTTGATAAACCGCACGATTGAGCGGGGAGGTAATGGAAATTTGTCCTAAACTTATGCTCACTACTCCCAATAACGTAACTATGACTCCTAATAATTTTCTTAAAAAAAGCATAAATCTAAATTCAGTTTTTATTTCTTCAAAAATCCACTGAGGCTTCTGCGAAACTTAGTCTATTTCAAGTTAAGCAACATGGTTAACCATATTATTTATGTTCAAAAACATTACAAAGAAATTGCTTATCAGGCATATTTCTATCCTAGTCTTGTTCTAACTTAGTAACTGGTATAGAATATTTATAAACAAACATCATTTCACAGATGCTTCAGGATAGTCATCTATAAAATGATGTTTGTTAAATATAATATGTTTTATATATCCTTAAAACAAGAATATACGCTCCTCTTAGCGCGTAATAATGAGCTGCTTGGTCAGACGATAATTTTGAGAATCTACTCTTAGCAAATAAGTTCCTATGGGTAGATGACTCAAATCTAAAGTTCGGCGACTGCTAAAATCGAATTTATCTGATGTATATACTTCTATACCTGTCATTGTATAAACTCTAATAATAGCTCCCTCTAAATTATATTTACAATCTACACTAAATACGCCGTTTGTTGGATTTGGATAAATCGAAACACCCTTGTCATCAGGAAACTTAAACTCGGTTGTCTCTATTGTCGAATTTGTTTTTGTATCAAAATACGTTACCAATGAAATTTCAGGCGAAATACATACTAACGGAGACGTTGATGCCTGTATTGGATACTTCCTTTTTGACTGTAAAGTATAAACACCCTCAGTTATGGCACGAATCAAAGTATCTTTAGTATTAAGAGCCTGCCCACTTAAACTCCATGCGTACTCGTCTACTGGTTGGGTAGAGCGCGCTGCCAATAAATATGGACCAACCCTATAAATAATAGGAGATGCAGGCTTAGCCTTACGAACTGCCCAAATGGCATTAGAAGGTTTTGAATAACATCCTTTGGCATCCACTACATAACCCTTAATCAAAGCAGTAGTAGATACATCAATGGCTGAAGCATTTTCGCCACTCAAGGCTGTGTTTTTCTCCCAGTTAAAAGCAACATAATTTGTATTAGCAGGGGTCAATGAAATTCGGGTTTTAGAGCCTTCACAAAATACTGTATCTGTAGTTGCACGTATTGTTGGTGTTGTTGGGAGGGGATTTACAAGCGTTGGAACTCCCACCGATGGAGCCGAATAGCATCCATTAGCTCCTATTGTGCGAACAGTAAACGTTCCAGCTGTCTTGATATCTACATCTTGCGTAGTTAATCCATTACTCCATAGATATCCTACTGCACTTATATTTGAAGAGCTTAATTTTGCACTTTGTCCATCACAAAACTCTGTTGAACTTTTCAATGCGATGGTAGGTTGTACAGGTCTGGGTTTAGAAACTAATGAAACCCCATTTGAAAATGGTGATAAGCAAGCATTTTGGTCAATAATACGAACAGAATATGTTCCATTAGTCCCAATATTCAGAGTTTTTGTTCTTGCTATAACATCCGTAGAAGTATTTGATACCCACTCATATAATGCACCATCAGATGACGTAAGCCCCACAGTTGTACCTTCACAATAATTCAAATCTGCGTTAGCAGAAACAATTGGAGGTGCTGGAGGAGTATTGGCTTTTACTGTGATTGGTGGAATTTGAATAATATTTCCATTAGGTTTTGTTATTTTGGCAAAATAAGTACCTGAACCAACAGTTACATCTTTGGTATTACCCATAACTTCGTAATTACTACTCACCCACTGATAAGCAGAATATCCCGCAGGTAAACTCAAACTAAGCTTTTGGTCTGAAATACATGTAAGGCTCACAGCTGGAATTGATTCAGCCATGATCGGTGCATTCAAATCAAAGAAATTTCTTGAATCATTACTGCTTACAGGGTTGGTTAAAGTACTAATCCAAGAATTAGCAACTTCATCTAAACCAGAGCCAGTGAAGTGAACACACTGATCTCTATCACCAATTTTATCTACTTGAATATTGTCAGTAAAAGGCCCAGGGAAGATAGGAGAAAATGACTGATCTGCAATAGCAAGGTTTTGTGCACGAACAATTACGGGAGATGGCTTTGGAGGAAGTGCTCCTGGTAAGCCACAATTCAACACCCCAGAATATGAGGTTCTTGCAACAACCCATGTTAAGTTGTCATTTCCTAAGTCTTTTCTTGTTCTTGTAATCAAACGCTTTAAATTATCTAAATAATTGGCTTCAGTTACAGGTAACGGCTTTTGCTGAGAAGTCGGTAAAGACGCATTTTGTTGTTCTACTGATAGATTCAATAAGTTCTGAGTTTCTCCCTCCATCCACAAAATCGCTCTAATACCCATATTGATACCATAGAATCCTAATACTGCTTTTAAATTAGCATAAGGATAGCCCGGTAAGTATCTATTAACATTATTAGGATCAAACTGAAAATCACTAGGTGCACCAATCGTTGGGTTCTCGGCACTTTCACGCCACACACGAACAGAAGCACCTCCCCATGCAACATTAAAAAATACAATAGGAACATTCAACTTAGTTGCAAGGGCATCACCAACTTTTCCCCAATAATAAGGTCCAATACCTAACGGACCAATAGTAACATCTTTAGCTAATTGAGAAAATTCAATAATAGAAAAAGATTCTGTAGTAGTAGTTACAAAACTTTTATTTTTGGAATCAAAGTTTTTAATATAGGAAGATTCCGTACCATATCCAGGGTCATTTATAAAGTTAGCACAATTGACACGATCATCTGAGGCCGCCGTTTCACTTGTAGATCTTAAACCGCTTCCTCCAGCATTAGATTGTCCAGCAATTACAAAAACTTCACCAACACCTACTCTTTCTATACGGCTTGCATTACCAACTACCGCTCCACGAAGTAGCCCTCGTACCTCCATAGAATACCATCCGCCTGTTAATGTAATCGTACCTTTAAAAAGCCCCCCCGTTGGATTTGTTACAAAAGCAGTCCAATCTAATGCTGTACCCTGCCCAACTTTTACAGGAATAAATCTGACCTGAAGTTCATCTACAGGCTGCGAATAACTACCTACGATTGTAACAATGGCCTTATTGGATAAATCTCTTTGAATCACTTGACGTTGTACAGGAGAGGTAATGGTAATCTGACTTACTACAAAATGGCTAATTAACCAAAAACATAGTAGTAATGGTAATTTTTTAAGCATATCCACTTTAGATTAAATAATGGAGGGTTTGAGTCGAATGTTTATTAGAAATTTTATTTTCATTAAGAAAATAGATGTTTACTATATCTATTTTACTTAGACGTCATTTTTGTTCATTTGGTTGCTCTAGGAATTAATAAAACTTATGTTTATTTTATAATTACATAGGCAATATTCAAAAAACCAGTGTTTTAGAATAATCCAACAAAAATAAGAAAAGCATCCCAGTATTGGGATGCTTTTCTTATTTTTCTACAAAATTCGAGTAGACGGTATCATAATGATTAGTCCGCTAATACTGTGAATTTCACTTTGTGTTTCACGTCTTTGTGAAGATCAAGAGTTGCAACATATTCGCCTACAAACTTAACTTCAGAATCCAAAGAGATTTTCTTACGATCTACTTCGAAACCTTTTTCTTTCAACGCTTCAGAAATTTGAAGAGTTGTAACACGACCGAAAATTTTACCACTTTCACCAACTTTTGCAGCGATTCCAAGTGTTAATTCTCCGATTGAGTCAGCTAATGTTTGAGCATCTAACTTGATTTTTTCAAGTTTGTGAGCAATTTGCTTAAGGTTTTCAGCAAGAATTTTCTTGTTTGATGGCGTTGCCATTACTGCGAAACCTTGCGGAATGAGATAGTTACGACCATAACCAGGCTTTACCGTAACAACATCGTTTTTATAGCCAAGACCTGCGATGTCAGTCTTTAAGATGATTTCCATTTTTGTAAAAGATTTTTAGTCAATGATTGTAAAACAATCCTAAACTTCTAACTCTAATTTTTTGCGTATCGACAACGCGACAATTACTATTTCAAACCGTCTGCTACGAATGGCATTAAAGCCAAGTGACGAGCACGTTTAACAGCTTGAGCTACTTTTCTTTGGTATTTCAAAGAAGTACCTGTAATACGACGAGGAAGAATTTTTCCTTGTTCGTTAACCAACTTCAATAAGAAGTCTGGGTTTTTGTAGTCGATATACTTGATGCCTGATTTTTTGAAACGGCAATATTTCTTGCGTACTACGCTTTTGTCAACTGGTTCGTTTACTAAAGTCATGATTTCTTAAGTTTAAGTTGTGAATCGTGTTTTCTAGAAATGTTAAAACATTTCAATTCAACAGCTTATTCAGCTTTCGCTTCTTGTTTTTTACCTACTAAACCTTTTCTCTTGCGGTCGTTGTATTCAATCGCATGTTTGTCAAGTACTGTTGTCAAGTAACGAATTACTTTTTCATCACGCTTGTATTCAAGTTCCAATTTAGCAACGATTGTTGGTGCTGCAGTGAACTCAAAAATTTGGTAAAATCCAGTGTTTTTGTTCTGAATAGGGTACGCCAGCTTACGAATTCCCCATGCTTCCTCGTTAACGATTTCTGCACCGTTATCGGTCAAAACTTTTTTGAATTTTTCAACGGCGTCCTTTGTCTGCTGTTCTGACAAAACGGGAGTTAAGATGAACACCGTTTCATAATTACGTAATTCCATAAAAATGATATATTTTATAAACTGTTTTTTAAAAGGATTGCAAAGGTAATTATTTTAAGACAATTGTCAAAACTTTCATAAGAAAGTTTTGACAATCAAGCTAATATAGCCTAAAATAGTAAGCGATAGAAAATAAGTATCGGGCTATTTAGCACCTACAACCTATCTTCTACCGCTTATTATATTGGAACGATGAACTTTTTTCTACTTCACTTCAAAAATCCCCTCTCCAATTTTAAAACCTTCTGCATACAACTCAATGGTGTGTTTGCCTTCTTTATAAGCCTGCCCACGACTATAGATAAATTCTACAGATTGATGTGAGTCATCGTAAACAATACGTTGTTTGGCTGTATAAGTTAAATCACGCCCATGATAGCCAAAATTACCAGACCCCGTAGCCATATCTGCAACGGTACTACCTGAAGGATCAATGATACGTAAATAAATCGTTTTGGCCTCTTTGTTGGTCAAAGGGTTTTCTTGTAAATAGAAAGTTATTCTGATTTTATCTACTTTTTTCGATTTATACACCCCTCCATCACTCTCTTTTCCTTTATTCGAGATAGCATAAACATTGATATTTTCGGCACGAAGCGCTGCCGCTTGTGTAACCTTATCAGATAATTCTTTATTTTTAGCTTCCATTTCACGCTGACGAGCAGTGAAGTTATTAGCTGAATCAAATAAGGCTTTTTGCGCTGACGAAATACCTTCACGCAACAACTCCGCTTCACGGCTTAATGAATCATTTTGAGCTACTAAAATGCCATTTTCTTTACGTAAACGAGTTATTTCATGTTCTTTTTGGCCTAATAATGCTTCGTACTTTTTAATCTTTGCTTCATATTGCTTCATTGAAAAACCTTTATCCAACTTTTCAAGTGCAAGTTTGTCTTCACTTAGTTGTTTTTTAGCTCGTTCTAACTCTCGTACATCTCCTCCCAAACGCTGTATTTCGGCAATTTTCATATTGAGCTGATTGGCAATCGAGTCTAACTTTGTATTGGCCGTCAATAACTCCTCCGCGTGCTCTAGTTTCAAATCTTCAATATCTTTATTGTGTTGCCTCTCACGCAAATACAAATACCCCAAAGCAACAGTCAGCATGGCGAGTACAGCAACGGCTACTTTTAGTTTTTGTTCACTTTGTCGATTTGGATTATACTCCATTGTTATTTGATATTTATGAGTTTGATAATCTTTAATGAGCAATTACAAAAGCTCTTAAAAGTATAAAAAAAACGTTATATGAGCATATTTAATTTTACAAAGCTAAGATATTACCGCAAAAACTAAAAGAACTTGTAGGGTATTACGACAAAGTAGTCAAATTTTACGCTTTCTGTGCTTTATCTTTGTATCATATTGCAAAACAATCCTACTCAAGATGACTATTGCTCAAAATATAGCTGATATTAATACGCAACTTCAAGGCACCCAAGCACACTTGATTGCTGTGACCAAAACCAAACCCATAAGCGATTTAGAACAAGCTTATCAAGCTGGCTGTAAGGTATTTGGAGAAAATAAAGTTCAAGAAATGGTATCTAAATGGGAAGTGTTACCCAAGGATATTCAATGGCATCTTATTGGGCACTTGCAATCCAATAAGGTAAAATATATAGCTCCGTTCGTTAGTTTGATTCATTCGGTAGATTCTTTTAAGTTGTTACAAGAAATCAACAAGCAAGCTGTTAAAAATGAACGGGTTATCGATTGTTTGCTTCAAATCTATATTGCCCAAGAAGATACCAAATTTGGACTTTCCGAAGAAGAGGCTATTGAACTACTAGAATCTCCAGAATTAAAGGAACTCCAACATATCCGCTTGGTTGGATTGATGGGAATGGCAAGTAATACCGATAATCAAGAACAAATTAGGGTAGAATTTAAAAGCTTAAAACAGCTTTTTGACCGTATTGCAAAGACTTATCAATTACCTAACACGGCTTGGAAAGAGATTTCGATGGGAATGTCAGGAGACTTTTTGATTGCTGCCGAAGAAGGTTCAACGCTTGTGAGAGTGGGCTCTGCTATCTTTGGACATAGATAAAATTGAGTGATTGTGCGATTTAGTGACTGAGTGATTATTTTTAATTTACATACCCGTGGAGACGTAAAGTATTACGTTTTTACAGGCAAAATTCATATAAAAATAATCACTCATTTACTCAATCACCACTCACTAAATTCAAGGTGACTCCTATTACAACCAATCTGTGTAACCATATTGAGCCGTAATCTTTTTCTTCTTTATTTTCTTACAAGAAATCTTCATCGCAATATCCATCAAAGGGCGGTTATTGCTATCTCTTTTTTGAGTAGCCACTGAGTCAATTACCCAGAGGTTATCTAACATCTGTCCGAATACTGTATAATTCCCATCCAAATGTGGTGTCCCTCCTATTGTTTTATACACTTGCTGTTGCTCAGGTGTATAAGTACGCAAAGGACTTCTTTTCATTTGTTCTGCCAGTGTTTTGTCATCCCAAACTTTGCCTTGCACTACATAAAACTGACATCCTGATGATGCTTTCTCTGGGTTGTTATCTCTTGCTGCTGCTATAACTCCTTTTTTATGAAAAATATTGGGTAAAATTTCAGCAGGAACTCTATACCCTACATCACCTTCGCCTAACATGGTTCCTTGTGCTGCTCCTTTTGATTGTGGATCACCACCCTGAATCATGAATGTGTTGATAACTCGGTGGAAAAGTAACCCATCATAAAACTTTTTGTTGACTAGCTTCAAAAAGTTCTTCTTGTGCAAAGGTGTTGAGTTATACAAAATACCGTGCATATCTCCCCAAGGAGTACTAATAGTCAATAAGTAATCTCTACGTTTTTTGAATAGCTGTGCCGATGAGACCTGACTAATTCCAAAACACAATAGACTTAATAATAACAATCGGTTTAGTTTCATATATAGCTTTAGGTTGTTGATGGCAAATTGGAGGCACTTCAAAAACTATACTCTTGTACCTGACTATTCTCTATAAATTTGCTTTTATTTCTTGCAAAATACGCCCTCCGCCCAAATCTAAAATTTTGTCTGCCAAAGCAAAACCAACTTCCTCTGGGTTTGAGCCTGAAAGAACCTCTTTGATAATTTCTTTTCCGTCCAAACTAATGATACCTCCTGTCATCGAAATGGTATCTGTTTCGGCATCATATTGCGCCAAACCAAACACAGGAATACTACAACCACCTTGTAAACGCTTCAAAAATGCTCGTTCGGCCAATAATTGTTTTTCAGTATGTGGGTGATTCAATAAACTTCTAATCTTTCCTTTGATGTCTGCATCCAAATTTACCGCACATTCAATCGCCACCGAACCTTGTCCTACAGCAGGCGTAAAAGTATCGGTCGTAATCAATTGAGCAATATGTTCTTCGTATCCCATGCGATGCACACCTGCAAATGCCAACAATAAAGCATCACAAACACCACTTTCGAGTTTGCCCATACGCGTTTGCAAATTCCCACGCATATCTACGGTTTTGATATGTGGATAAAAATGCTTGAGCATTGCCACACGACGAGTAGAGGACGTTCCAACAACAAAAGGCTGTCCGCTTTCCAAGGTCAAGCTTTTGTCAAAACTAATCAAGACATCGTTGACTTTTTCGCGTTCTGAAAACGCAATAATTTCGAAATTTTCACCTAAATCAGACTGCAAATCTTTCGCCGAGTGTTGAGCAATATGGATTTCACCAGAAAGAAGTTTTTCTTCTAACTCTTCTGTGAAAACACCTTTTGAGCCAATTTTTGATAAAGAACGATCCAAAATTTGGTCGCCTTTTGTTTCAATAATCACAATTTCGACTGGTAAACCACCTGCCTCTAATGTTTCTTTAACAAAATAGGCCTGCCACAAAGCTAATTTCGACCCTCTCGTTCCTAGTTTAATCGTTTGCATGCTGATATATAATTAGTATGTTGTGAATGACCGAGACTATTCTCATCCACCAGAATTTCTTTATTTCTGTTTAAATAATTTGGCAATCTGTAAAGACAAATCCAAGTGCAGGATTTTGGCACGAGCATTTCTTTCAAGGTAATAATGTGTTTGTGAAAACTCACCACTAATCAACTCTAAGGCACGTAAATTAACCGCTTTTGAAAAATTTTGTACAAAAGTTAACTCATCACCTTCTAGTCTCACGAGACTTTCTGCACCGCTTTTCCACATCAACAAATCCCTAAAGATATTCAGTCCATACTCCATCATACCTTTTTGGTCTTCTTTTGAAAAAGCATCAAACTCATCTGCCAATTTAACCAATGCTACCACATCAGGCTTGTAAGCCATTCGCATCCAATTGGCAAACCATTGATGTTTTCCTTGTCCTTGGTTTTTACTCAAGGCCAAAGCCTTATTGAGATTACCTTCCGACAAATAAGCGATCTGCTTGGCACGAGAACTTTCCACATGAGCCTTCTCAGCTAAATACGAAGTAATATCCTCATCCGAAAATTGTGGGATACTCACACGTTGAGTTCTTGATAAAATAGTAGTCAACAATTTGTTGGCGTCATTGCAAACCAATAAAAAAAGTGTTTTGGCTGGCGGTTCTTCAAGGATTTTGAGCAAAGCATTCGCAGAGCTTTGGTTGAGCATTTCGGGTTGCCAAATCAACAAGATTTTATATTCAGCCTCAAATGCTTTTAAGGATAATTTTTGTATAATTTTTCTGGCTTCCTCTGCCGAAATATTGCCTTGTTTATTGCCTTCTACTCCTATATGTTCAAGCCAATTGGGCAATGCCCCGTATGGTTGTTCAGCTGTAAAATCACGCCAAAGAGGCAAATAGGCGTCAGATTCTGCTTCTTTTACCTTCTTTGTCGTTGCTGTTGGAAAAATATGGTAAAAATCTGGGTGAACTAACTTGCGCATTTTAGCACAAGAAGCACAACGCCCGCAAGCATCATCGGGTTGTTTGTCCTCACAATTGATATAGGTAGCGTACGCCCAAGCCAATGCCAAATTACCCGACCCCACTGGCCCATGAAACAACTGCGCATGCGCAACGTGATTGCTCTGCACCGAATGAATAAGGGTCTTTTTGATGGATGATAAACCGGGTATTTCTCTAAATAACATAACTTTTAAACTGGCTTTGAGCTATTGGGAAAACAGATTGCTTTACCCTTTTAGACTTTCTACTTATTTTCCTGAAAATATTTAGGAAGTATTGAATCTTAGAATGCGCTACGATGCGCCTCGGTTTGTTCAAATACTGCTTTGAGAATATTTTCTTCTATTCCTTCAAAAACACGTCCTCGGCGCTCTAATACTGCACGAGCCACTTGGTTGGCTTTGCGCAAATGATAGGTTTTGAACCCTGCGCTACCACCCCAAGCAAAGGATGGTATATGCTTTGGCTGGAAATCTGCTCCAAAGATATTACAATTTATGCCAACCACCGTGCCTGTATTAAACATTGTATTAATACCACACTTAGAATGGTCTCCCATAATCAGTCCAGCAAACTGCAACCCTGAGTTTTCGAAACGATTTGTAACGTAACTCCAGAGCTCTACTTTCGAATAGTCATTTTTCAGGTTTGAATTATTGGTATCTGCTCCCCAATTACACCATTCAGCAATGACCGAATTTCCCATAAAACCTTCATGCCCTTTATTCGAGTTCCCAAATATGACGACATTACTTACCTCTCCGCCCACCTTACAACCTGGACCTATCGTAGTATTAGGTCGCATTTTGCCATCAAGATTTACGACAGACCCTTCCAAAATAGCAAAGGGTCCTTGAATTTTGGCACCTTCCATGATAATGACATCTTTGCCAAGGTAGATAGGTCCTTTCTCGGCATTGAGTGTAGCTGCTTTAATATTTACTCCCTCTTCTACAAAAATTTGCGATTCGTTATATACCGCTGTAAAACGGTCAGTTATTGGCTGAGAAGTTCGTCCATGAGTTATTCGGGCAAAATCGGCTTTGATTTGTTCCCCATTTAAAAGAAATATATCAGTAAATTGGCGAATAATTGTCGCAGTACCATCCCACTCTATCACCTCAATGGTATCGAGCGTGTCAAGCAAAGATGCCGATCGGTACGCCAAAGTAACACCCTCTAAGCTTAAAAGTTGTCCTGAGCTTAACCCTCGAATAGCCTCCAATAAAGCTGTATTAGGGCAAACGGCTCCGTTGATAAAGATATTATCTGATTGAAGTTGGAGTGGATATTTCTCTTGCAGATAATCTTGTGTCGCAAAAGAAACCGAATCGTCGAGATAGTCTTGCCATTTTTCAGTAATGGTATCTATTCCAAAACGGATTTCGCTAACTGGACGCACAAAGGTAAGAGGAAGCAAAATCGCTCTAATTGAGGAGTCATCAAATATGATATAATTCATCGGTATATATAAATTTGAATAGAATGAGTGTGTTGCACCGAATTTTTGCTGTGTTCCAGCAAACCTAAAAGATTCTTGGAGAGAATACTAAATTTTCGAATTAAATTAATGAGCTATCGACGATAACGATGTATTAAGAATAGCCCAATCTGATTCATAGTACTTTTCTAAGTTTCTCAAAAATTCAGTACTTTTTTTATAGTGTTTGATTTTGCCTCAAAAATACGCAATATATTACTTGTTATAAACGTCTTTGAATTGATTTTTAAAAACAAAAGCCTCTTAGCACGAAACTAAGAGGCTTTTTGGTACAACATGTAAGCCAAAGAGGCTTTGTTGTGAAATTATTTCTTCTGACCGAAACGTTTGTAGAATTTATCAACACGTCCAGCAGTATCAAGCAATACGTTTTTACCAGTATAGAATGGGTGAGATAAAGAAGAAACCTCTAGTTTGAATACTGGGTACGTTTCGCCTTCAAATTCTGTTGTTTCAGTAGTGTTAACGCAAGACTGAGTCAAAAATTTAAAGTCAGCAGACAAGTCATGGAAAACAACTGGTCTGTAATTTGGGTGAATGTCTTTTTTCATTTCTATTTTTTAGTTTTGAGACGATTCCCTGCCGTCTCGGTTAAATTGAAGCGTTTCGACAAGTCGTGGCTGGGAGGTTAGCGTTATCAGTAGGCCAATTATCTGAAGATAAGGCGATAACGTTTCACAAACAAGAGTCTCGAAACGGGACGCAAATTTACATTTTTTTTAGTGCTTTCAAAAACTTTTTTTCATGAAAATATTAATAGACAGCCGTTTACTCGCTAAAGATTTTTTTTTGAAAAAAATATTGTAGTAATATTCCAAGTTGCACTTTGTCTAGTGAACTGATTATCTAAAGTTTGAGTTGTACATTATAAATAATCGCTAGAGATGGCCTTGCGAGAACTATTTTTTTTCATTGCGTTGGGTAGATAAAATTACTAACTTTGAAGAAGAGAGAGCCTCACAGAAAACCAAACATCTCCGCTCAGTTTGAGCTAACTATTGTTTATTATTAAATCATTTTGACTGACAAGTTTCTTGATGCATCAGATTTGTACAGCTCAATAATGAACAATCTCGTTAAAAAACGCCTACTCCAAATTTCCTTAGTTTGGTAAGTAGAGCATCTAGGCCATTTTACTGCTAATACATTAATAATCTGCAAATTGAAAAAAGATTTGCAATTAGTAAAAGCTAATAAATTCGTAGCTTAGGTGGACAGCTACGCTAAATTTCAAATGTTCATCGTTTACAAGATATTCGATAGATAATGTTATAATCTTTTAAGTGAAAGTTTAAAATGTGTCTATCACCCAAAAATCCTTTTAGAAGAAAATTAGTGGCTAATGCTTTAACCCCTAAAATCAATAGTTGATATGTACGTTATTAAAAGAGATGGCAGACGTGAGTCTGTAAAGTTTGACAAGATTACCGCTCGAATCGAAAAACTTTGCTACAGCCTCGACCCTTACTTTGTGCAACCGCTGGAAGTAGCCAAAAAAGTAATTACTGGCTTGTACGACGGTGTGACAACGACTGAATTAGATAACTTGGCTGCCGAAACAGCCGCTTCGATGACTACCAAGCACCCTGACTATGCGGTATTGGCAGCAAGAATCGCTATTTCGAACTTGCACAAGAATACCCAAAAGTCATTCTCAGCAACGATGAAAAAGTTGTATAACTATGTCGATCCTAAGACTGGTGAAAATGCGGCTCTTTTATCGAAAGAAGTTTATGATATTATCAAAAAACACGCTGGTGAATTAGATGCTGCTATCATTTATGATCGTGATTTTGGCTATGATTATTTTGGTTTCAAAACTTTAGAGAAATCATATCTGCTTAAGTTAGACGGTAAGATTGCTGAGCGTCCACAACACATGTTGATGCGTGTGGCTGTAGGTATTCATTTTGATGATATAGAATCTGTACTTGATACTTACAACCTTCTTTCTGAGCGTTGGTTTACACACGCTACTCCTACCCTTTTCAATGCTGGTACGCCAAAACCACAAATGTCATCTTGTTTCTTATTAACTATGCAAGACGACTCTATTGAGGGTATTTATGATACGTTGAAACAATGTGCCAAAATTTCACAATCAGCGGGTGGAATTGGCTTGAGCATTCATAATATCCGTGCTATGGGTTCTTATATCAAAGGAACCAACGGTACTTCAAATGGTATTATCCCAATGCTACGTGTGTTCAACGACACTGCTCGCTATGTTGACCAAGGAGGTGGAAAACGTAAAGGTTCTTTTGCTATTTATTTGGAACCTTGGCATGCTGATGTATTCGATTTCTTACAACTTCGTAAAAACCACGGTAAAGAAGAAGTTCGTGCGCGTGATTTATTCTATGCACTTTGGGTACCAGATTTGTTCATGAAGCGTGTGAAAGATAATGACGTTTGGTCGTTGTTTTGTCCTCACGAATGCCCAGGCATGGATGAATCTTACGGTGAAAAATTCGAAGAACTTTACACTAGCTACGAAAAAGCAGGTAAGGCTCGTCGTGTGGTAAAAGCACAAGATTTATGGTTCGAAATTTTGGAAGCACAAACTGAGACAGGTACTCCGTTCATGCTTTTCAAAGACCACGCAAACCGTAAGTCAAACCAAAAGAACTTAGGTACTATCAAGTCTTCAAACTTGTGTACTGAGATTATTGAATATACTTCAAAAGACGAAGTAGCGGTATGTAATTTGGCATCTTTGGCTTTACCAAAATTCATTAAGCAAAATGAAAGAGGATTCTTAGAATTCGACCACCAACGTTTGTATGAAGTAACAAAAGTGGCGACTAAAAACCTCAATAAAATCATCGACCGCAACTACTATCCAGTAGAAGAGGCTCGTCGCTCAAATATGCGTCACCGTCCTATTGGCTTAGGTGTGCAAGGTTTGGCAGATGCCTTTATCTTGTTGCGTATGCCATTCGAATCTGATGAAGCTCGTCGATTGAACAAAGATATTTTCGAAACAATTTACTATGCTTCGATGGAAGCTTCGATGGAACTTGCCATCAAAGAAGGTCCTTACGAAACATGGGAAGGCTCACCTATCTCACAAGGTATTTTCCAATTTGATATGTGGGATGTAACACCAGATTCAAATCGTTGGGACTGGGAATCGCTTCGTAAAAAAGTAGTTGAACATGGCGTTCGTAACTCTTTATTGGTAGCTCCAATGCCAACCGCTTCTACTTCTCAAATTTTGGGTAACAACGAATGTTTCGAACCATATACTTCAAATATCTATGCTCGTCGTGTATTGTCGGGTGAATTTGCAGTGGTAAACAAACACTTGTTGAAAGACCTAGTAAAATTAGGTTTGTGGAGTGATTCAATGAAGAATAAATTGATTTCAGCTAATGGTTCGGTTCAAGGTATTCCAGAAATTCCACAAGACTTAAAAGAGCTTTACAAAACAGTTTGGGAAATCAAACAAAAAGCAATTATCGAAATGGCTGCTGACCGTGGTGCTTATATCTGCCAGTCACAGTCATTGAATATCCACATTCAAGACCCGAACTTCGGTAAGCTGACTTCTATGCACTTCTACGCATGGGAGAAAGGCCTTAAAACAGGTATGTATTACCTACGTACTAAGGCCGCAGCAGATGCTATCAAATTTACAGTTGAGAAGCAAGCCGATGTAGCCATCGAGCACGCAAACGTTGTACACGAACATGACCTTAATTATGAGGCCTATGCTGCCAATGCGAAAGCTAGTGCCAGCTCGTTCAACATTCCAGGACTGAACAACGTGACAGAACAAAACTGGTCTGCGATGCAATGCTCTATTGACGACCCAGACGGTTGTGAAGCATGCGGGTCTTAATTATTGGCTTTGGGCTTTGCCGTGAGCTATTAGTTTGCTGCACTAGCTAAAGCAATCTAAAATCCCTCAATCTGTCATGGATTGAGGGATTTTGTGTTAAAAATGAAAGGTTACAAAAGAAAAGGCATAAGGATGTTATGCAAAATGATCCGATAGCTGACTATCCAAAGCCTGAATCACTACTTACACTTACCTACATTTCTATGAATAAAGAAATTCTCAAAAAAGCCGCAGGATTCTGTGCGTATCAGGAAAGAACCCATCGAGAGGTAAAAGAGCGACTCGACGAATGGGGCGTGTGGGGTGACGAAGCCGATGAAATAGTAGTTTGGCTTATTGAGAATAACTATCTCAACGAAGAGCGATTTGCCAAAATCTTCGCAGGATCTAAATTTAGAGTCAAAAAGTGGGGCAGACTCAAAATTCGTCAAGAACTAAAAATGCGCGGCGTATCCGATTATTGCTTACAGATGGGTATGAAAGAAATCGACCCCGATGAATATATTCAAACTTTGGAAGATGTTCTTCACAAAAAAAGAGGTGAGATTAAAGATACCAATCCATTAGTGGTCAAACAAAAATTGCTTCGTTATGCTCTGAGTAAAGGATACGAGCAGGATTTAATTTGGGATGCCCTAGGTCGAATAGAACTTTAATGACTTGTAGAACCATGTCTTTGGCATTGAGATTTTTAGCTCTTTTCAACAAATTCTCTTTTTTTTTGTCAAATAATTTTTTTCAGACTACCTTTGAAGTCATGAACCAGTCAATCAACACATACCGTGCTTATTATTACTACGCTTTGCAGGCTTAGTCGGTTGTGTTATGACTTTAATTTGAAAAAATCAAAAAACTAATAATACACAAGCCGACTCAGTGAGTCGGCTTTTTTGTTAACCAATTATTCGATAGCCCTGATTATTTAGTGAAGAAAAACTTTTTACTAAATAATATGTCCTAGTAAAACAATGAACATAAAACCAGCATCCCGCATGAACTTGGTTCAGGAGTACTACTTCTCTACCAAACTAAAACAAATAGCAGATATGCGTGCATCAGGCATTGATGTGCTCAATTTAGGTATTGGAAGCCCAGATTTGCCACCGTCTGTCGAAACCATCGACGCCTTGACAGACAGCGCTGCACATCCCAAACACCACGCCTATCAAAGCTATGTGGGTATTCCTGCCTTGCGTGAAGGTTTTGCTCAGTTTTATCAAAAATTCTACGGTGTAACACTCAATCCTGTTAATGAAGTATTGCCTTTGATTGGTTCGAAAGAAGGTATTATGCACATTGCGATGGCATATCTGGAAGCTGGCGATGAAGTACTAGTTCCAAACCCTGGCTATCCGACCTACCGTGCAGCTTCGCTTCTAACAGGTGCTACTGTGGTAGATTATGACTTAGCTGAAGACAATGGCTGGTTACCTGATTTGGATGCTTTGGCACAAAGAGATTTGTCAAAAGTAAAATTGATGTGGGTCAATTATCCACACATGCCGACGGGTGCACAAGCCAATACTGAATTTTTCGAAAAACTCAGAGATTTTGCGATTGCTCATAACATTCTGATTGTAAACGACAATCCATATAGTTTTATCCTAAATGATTCTCCACAAAGTATTTTGGCGGTTGAAGGCATGAAAGAAGTGGCGATTGAATTAAACTCTCTTTCGAAGTCACATAATATGGCTGGCTGGCGTATGGGAGTTTTAGTTGGAAATGCCGAATTAATAAGTCATGTGTTGAGATTCAAATCGAATATGGATTCTGGAATGTTTTTGCCTTTACAAATGGCTGCAGTAAAAGCACTCCAAAATCCTCAATCTTGGTATGACTCTTTAAACGAAATTTACAGACAACGTCAAATCAAGGTATTTGAAATTATGGAATTGTTGGATTGTAAATATGATCTAAAACAAATAGGAATGTTTGTATGGGCTAAAATTCCAGATTCTTATACCAATTGCTATGAGCTTTCAGACGAGATTTTGCTAGGCTCGGCGGTATTTATTACCCCAGGAGGTATTTTCGGAACGGCTGGCGAAAGATATATTCGTATTTCGTTATGTGCCGAAATCACTCTTTTTGACCAAGCTATCCAACGCATTCGTCAGTCAAAGGGAATCTGTTCTTAGGATAGCGGGCTAAGCTTTAAATATATTTCAATATTTATCGGAAACGATAATTCCATCATTGAGCATTTACAAAAATGAATATATCAGTAGTCGGACTTGGTCTTATTGGTGGATCAATGGCCTTAAGTCTTAAAGAAAGTGGGTTTGCGGATTCGGTTATTGGCGTGGATAACAAAACCGAACACGTTATCAAAGCCTTAGAACTCCAGTTGGTTGACCGTGTGGCTTTGCTCAACGATGCCATCAAACAATCAGACATTATTATTTTGGCTGTGCCTGTAGATGCTCTGGTCAAGCTTTTACCAGAAGTTCTGAATCATGTTTCTGCAAATCAGGTAGTGATAGAAGTTGGTTCAACCAAAAAACCTGCGGTAGATTCTGTCAGAAATCATCCTAACAGAGGGAATTTTATTGCTACTCACCCCATGGCTGGTACCGAATTTTCGGGACCAGAAGCAGCTATTCGTAATTTGTTTGATAACAAAACTTGTGTTCTTTGCGATGTACAAGATTCGAAACCAGCGCTAGTAAAGATGATTGAAAAAATGTACACAGAAGGTTTGAAGATGCGTTTGACCTATCTTGACTCAGCAGCTCATGATGTACATACAGCCTATATATCGCACATCTCACACATTTGTTCGTTTGCTTTAGCTGCTACAGTTTTAGAAAAAGAAAAAGATGAAGAAAGCATCTTCAATTTGGCAAGTTCAGGTTTTGAGTCAACAGTACGTTTGGCAAAATCCAACCCTGATACTTGGATTCCGATTTTCAGACAAAATCAAGATAATATCATCGACGTACTTGATGAATATATCAATACCTTATTGAAATTTAAAGGTTTGATGTTAGCCGATGGTTACGATAAATTCAAAGACTATTTGACGCAGGCTAACGATATTAAGCGTATTTTGAATAAATAAGAGAAAAAGCTGATACATAAAGAAGGCACAATCGGATAATTCTATTGTGCCTTCTTTATATATTGACTTTATTTCAACCTTCTTGGAGTATCCTTCATTACATATTTAAGGACTACTTTTTTCCCAGAAACTTTTTCAATAAAAGGTTTCAGCATCTGTTCGGCGGATTCTTTGGTTTGCTCCAAAATACCCATCGATTGAGCAGACTGTTGCACCTGAACTTCGGCTTTCTGAAAAGCTTCATCTACTAATTTTGCTTCATCCATGAAGGCAAATTGTGTATCATATACCTTTGATTTGGAATGGTCTATTTTGTAGTTACAAATCTCAGGTTCAGGCAGATGAACAACTACTGTATCCTTCAATTCCTGTAAATCGGCAACTTTGATTTTTGTCAAATCGATACAACCTGTAGCTTCGCCCGTCACGATTAGCAAAACTTTGGCATCGGGCAAAAAATTCTTCTTAATTTTTGACTCTACTACGTCCCTGAAATTATATTTTACCAGCTCGATTTTACCCATTGAAGTAATTTCTTGAAGCAAAATATTATGACTTACTTCTGGAGTTGTAGAATTATCATTTTTCAAAAATTTATATTGTTCCCAAAGCCAAATTCCACCAGCAATAAGAAGGAAAAGCAATAGCAAACGGATGATTGTTTTGAGCATAGCCTTAAAAAATTAATTGTGTATCGGTAAATGAAAATAGGGTATCCGACATTCTTTATCTTTGAAAATCGTTATTCCTATTTTTATCAAGGTAACAAAAAAAGCCTACAAATAATTGTAGGCTTGAGGAATATTATCTTTAATAAACGGTATCTCTTAGTTGCAACAAATTAATGAGAATAAGATGATTCGTTTTGTTTTTCTAAATCAAAAATCTCGTTGATAACGTCTACCAATTGGTCAGCTTCACCACGTTTACAAGCTGCTTTGAGCTGTAAAACTGGCATCTTGATAATTTTTTGAACGATACCCATCGTGATTTTATCAAGTTTCTCTGACTCTTCAGGAGAAAGATTTTTCAAATGGCGTGCAAGCTCTTCTTTACGGATTTGCTCCAAGGCATTTTTTAATTTATTAATAGTTGGCGAAACAACCATTTCTTTTGACCAATCCTCAAAGCTAACAGTAACTTCTGATATAATTTGCTGCACGTGAGGAATAGATGCCAAACGCGTTTGTAAAGCCTCATCTGCTCTTTGGCGCAACGTATCTATGTTATACACCAACACTCCTGGTACTTCCTCTAGGTTTTCTTCTACGCTACGAGGTACAGACAAATCGATAAAATATTTGAAAGTAAGAATCTCCATTGATTGAATCATTTCTTTGGTAATCAATGGCTTGTCAATCATTACAGATGAGATAATCACATCAGCACGTTTGATTTCTTCTTCCATATCTACAAAATCGGCAATACGGAAATTATGTCCTTCGGCGATGGCTTCGGCTTTTGAGCGAGTACGGTTCATAACCGTAATTTCAGCAAACTCTTTGTCTGCCATATTTTTACAAACATCGATACCGATTTCGCCAAGACCTAAAATCAACACTTTAGGTAAAACGATATTTTGAGTTACCTCCTCAGTCAATGCTACGGCTGCGTATGAAGTAGAAGCTGCACCATCACGAAAGGCGGTCTCTTGCGCAACACGCTTGTTAGCAAAGAAAATCGTGTGCATCAAACGGTGCAAAAATGGCCCAGCCATATTTAGGTCAGCCGCAATTTGATACGATTGCTTTACTTGATTCGGAATTTGCAGGTCGCCTACTACTTGTGAATGTAGACCAGTAGCAACTTCAAACAAATGCTGTACTGCATCAGCCTGAGCGTTGTATTGTTGGAAATATGCAAAATATTCGTCAGTCGTAGCTATGCCTTTGTCAAGCAACAAAAGCTTAATAATATCAGTATTGCGGTTTTCCTCTGACACATAGTAAACTTCCGTACGGTTGCAAGTCGATACCAAAATGACTTCTTGGATATCGAACATATCTCTTATTCTGAGAGAGAAATTTTTGATTTCATCCTCATTCAAAGCTACTTGCTCACGTACCGCTAAGGGAGCCGACTTATATGATAAACTGATTGATTTGAATTGATTTTGCATAACTCTTAACTATTCCAAGCACAAAATTACAACATGAATAGACATTAATAACTCCATTTTTCGCTAATTATTTATACTTAAACATAATTTAGAATGAGTATAAATAATTACGATATTTTGAAAGATTAAAACTTGGAAATGTACTATTTTTAGGCTTAATCTTTCGTTAAATTTCATACTGCGAGTTAGTAAAATTTATCGCTCACGAATATGACTTTTATCACATTATGACATGACAATTTTTGCTAGTGCTCCAAAATTAGGTTGATGGTAATAAAGACAGCTATTATATTTTGATAGAAAAAAAGGAAGAAGTTTAAACGTAGTTATTAGTTTTTGAGGGTGAGTTATTAACAAAATATCTGAACTTTCATCAATTACTCACCCTCAAAATCATAAAAAGACATCAATGATTTTAGTTAATTATTGACCTACAATATCGGCACGCATACCACCTAAGGCAGTCAATAATTCGATTTTAGCTTTAGATTGGACATTGTATTTTACCAAAGAGGCTGTTAAATCTTCTACCAAAGCATTGAAATGTGCATCAGTGATTTTCATACCTTTATGAGCAGTTTTCATATCCAAACCTGTGTACTTTTCAGGTCCACCCGACGCCTGTCCTACTTGGTTAATAAGATTGTTACGTAACTTCATCAAACGAGCTTGATCTGCGGCAGCAGCAGCAAAAAAGGCATTGATTCGAGTATCAGCAGCTACTTTACCAATAAAATCATCAATCACAGCCGAAATACCTGCATTGGCTCCTAGTCGGTTGTACAATGCTACTTGTCCTTCAACAATATCGCCCTTCATACCAGCTAACGCTGTCAATAATTCTGTTTTTTCGGTTGTACCTACTTTGAATTTATCCAAAGCCGAAGTTAAATCTTCTACCAAAGCACCAAAATCGCCATCGGTAATACCCATACCTTTATGGGCTGTTTTCATGTCTAATCCTGTATATTTTTCCGAACCACCAGTTGCCATTCCTACCTGATTGATAAGGTTGTTGCGT
Source organism: Flectobacillus longus (assembly GCF_030056705.1). GTDB lineage: Bacteria > Bacteroidota > Bacteroidia > Cytophagales > Spirosomataceae > Flectobacillus > Flectobacillus longus. The sequence goes on along the minus strand of NZ_JASHIC010000002.1, from coordinate 141,070 downwards.
AGCTTGGTCAAACGAGTAGGGTCGGCGGCAGCATCTGCAAAAAAGGCATTGATTCGAGTATCACTAGCCACATTGGCAATAAACTGGTCTATAACAGCCGAAATCGCTGTATTACCTCCAAGACGCAGATACAACGACTGCGTAGGCTGCATGTCATCGTCCTTCTTGCAAGATGTAAGCATGAGCATACCAGACATGAGGATAGTTCCCCATAATTGCGCAGATTTTTTCATATTTTTTTTGAAATTTGATTGGTGATTACAAAAGCTATCCATACCCGCAATGGTCAACTTTTGCGAATTAAAATAGAGAGAAAACGGGTAGATTTTAATCAATAAGAATTTAGTGTGTTGATATGCTCAACACTTAAAACAAAGCAGAATTTATTTATTAAAATAGTGTTATTCGATATAGAGTAAAGAATTAGAAGAAAGCACAAAATGGTCTCTAAAATGTATTTTATGTGCTTTCTTCTAATTTAATCATAATAGCAAGAAGCCAAATTTCGTTTTGACAAACAGAAATTTAATGACTATACGTAATCTTTTACGACAAACAGAGAACAGATCTTGTCGCTAAGAGTTACCTAAAACATAGAGCTTTTTTGGCATCTAATACAAAGTCAATGTAGCCCATAGGAATCGGACATTTGGGTCCTTCCATTTGACTAAACTCAAGCTTTGTTGCCATTACAGGAAACGTCTCTACTTTTTCTTTGAGTGTTTCCTCATTTACTTCATCAGCATGATAAGTCACACTAACGGTCTGATTTTTAGGATTTACAGTTGAGGCTGTTACTCCTACAGTACTTTCTAACGAAGAAGCCAGCGATGTGCTATCGGTCGTAGAAAGTGGCTTTGAGAGATTGAATACCACCAATTGGATGGGTTTCAAATTTAGCTTGTCCGCTAACGATGGTTCTTCCCAGTTTGCATACACTACAAAGGCCAAAAAGAGAGCACCCACAGTCAGTGAAACTGCCTTAACAATTTTCAATAAAGTTTTCATATACATTTCAGGATTTAAGTCAATTGTAAGGATTATCCGTATATATTTTCAAGGTAAATGGTACTTCTTGTCAAGGATAGTCAGTTACTATTTTTCCTTAATTTTTAATGAAAGTTTTAAAAGAAAAATAGGGATTAAAAATGATTTAAAGATAATTTATAACTACTTGGCTGATTGCGTAAAGGCCCAAACAACCATCGGCAGGTAAACCGATAGCTATTTTCGACTTACAAACATATCTACGACTTATACGAAGGTTCGGATTTACATAATTTTATTTTTTTCTATTTTTTTGATTTGTTAGTAAAAGGTTATGCTCTATCATTGTGAAATAACACGGTAAGCAATAAGAAGAGTACGTTGATTTTAACTATATCATATTAGGTAAGATGCAAAAAATTTTAATTACAGGAGCTAATGGACTACTAGGGCAAAAAATAGTTCATTTATTGGTCAACAATCCAACGATAGAACTAATTGCGACAGCGCGAGGAAAAAGTAGACTTAGTATTTCGGAGGGGTTCAGCTATCAAGAGATGGACTTGAGTGACCCAGTCCAGATACAGGAGGTAATCGATAAAGTGCGCCCTGATAGCATTATCCATACAGCAGCTATGACTAATGTGGATATATGCCACCAAAATCCAGAAGGTTGTTGGGAGGCCAATGTAACGGCCATTGAATATTTGATTGAGCAATGCCAGCGTCACAATATTTATTTATGTCACGTGTCTACCGATTTTGTTTTTGATGGAGAAAATGGTCCATATCACGAAGAAGACCAGCCTGCTCCTATCTCAGTTTATGGTAAAAGTAAATACGAAGCAGAGTTACGAGTAAAAGCATCAGGCTTACGTTGGAGTATTATTCGAACTGTTTTGGTTTATGGAATTGTACCTGATATGAGTAGAAGCAATATTATTCTTTGGGTAAAAAATTCGTTAGAAAGAGGTCAGGCAATAAAGGTAGTTAGCGATCAGCTTCGGACACCTACGTTGGCAGAAGACTTAGCCTTAGGCTGTTGGCTTGCTACACAAAAGCACGCACAAGGTATTTATCATATTTCAGGAAAAGATTTTATGAGTCCTTACGATATGGCAATAGCAACTGCTAATTATTTTGCTTTGGATAAAACACTTATCACTGAAGTTACAGCAGATACCTTTACGCAAGAAGCCAAACGACCTCCTCGAACAGGTTTTATATTGAATAAAGCTATCAATGAACTAGGTTATCATCCTGTTAGCTTTGAAGAAGGTATTTCGGTAATGGTAAAACAACTCAATGCTATACATGATTAATAGAAAAAGGCTGACATATATGTCAGCCTTTTTCTATTAATCATGTATCTGAAAACCTATCTAATTACTGATATATGTTTTGTTTTTTCGTAACCATCTAATTTTACTCTCAATATAAATGAATTGAAAGGTTGATTACTTAAATCAACTTGTTTGCGTGAGTCAAACTTATCGACTACATAATTCAATATCGAACGACCAGCTAAATCATATACCGAAACTTGTGCTCCAACTAAATCCTCAGCCACTTCGACCGTAAAGATACCTGTGTTTGATGGATTTGGATAAATACTCAATCCATCGAGATTTGGATCTGCTTTGAAAGCTTTAGCTAAAGAAATTTTCGAGTAGCAAACCAACCTGTTATCAGGTAATGCGATTGGAGTATAGGTAAAACTAGAGCGCACTTGATAGTTGCCATCTATTCTTACTTTAAGATCTTTAGCATTACCAGTAACTACCTTCCCATTCAGTAGCCATTCGTATCCGTTAGCATCACCATCGCCTGCTGATTCAATTGTATAAGAACCTATTTGTGTAACAACAGGGGTGATAGGAGTATTTCTAACATCGACAAAACGCTGTGTTGAAGCAGGAGAAAAACAACCATTAAAGTCCTGAACACGTACCGTATAATTGCCTCCACGTTTGGCATACCAGACATTATTAGCTCCATATCCTAATGAGTCTGTGTCTACCCACCAATACGCCTTAAAATTACTTATGGTATTAATTTGGACACTATCACCAGAGCAGAATATAGTATTACCTCCTGCAAAAATATTAGTTGACGCAGGAAGTGCATTTACTTTTGCTTCAATCGGGTTAGATGGTTTTGACAAACATTTGTACCCATTGATCGTTTGTACGGTATATAAACCTGCTTGATTGATAGTGATACTTCTAGTACTTGCACCGTTGCTCCACTTGTAACCAACATCAGCAGAAGAATTCAATATCAGACTTCTATCAGCACAGAAAGGATTTTGTCCTACAGCCGTGATAATAGGTACAGTTGGCAATGGGTTTACTGTAATTTTGGCTGTATCAGAATATGCAACAGATTGACAACCATTCGCATCGGTTACTTGTACCGCATATCCTCCTGCACCTTTTACGTATAAATCTCGCGTAATAACAGTCAATAATGTTCCATTAAAGGTCCATTTGTAAGATGCAGTGCCATTTGGTAAAGTATTTGGTAGGCTAGAACGCAACAACGCACTATCACCATCACAGATAATTTTACCATTCACAGCTTGAATAACAGGTTTGGCTGGTAAAGCATTGATTTTCACAATTTGTATCGAAGAATAAGCCGAATTACAAGTCTGAGAATCTTGTACTTTTACACTATATTGACCAGAGGTTTTTAAAATCACTGTAGCTGTCGTTGCTATTTCTTCTTGTGTATCTTCATTTCGCCAGCTAAACTTTTCCACATTCCCATTGGCATACAAAGCTACTAAGCTAACGGTATTACCTTCGCAAACACTAGTTGGCGTCAAAGCATAAATGGTTGGAGCAAGTGGAGCTACCAATACCACAATTCTCGATTTTTCAGAACTTGGTGAAACACAACCTTTTGCAGATCTTGTTTGAACACTATAAACACCTGATTTATTTATAGTTATGGATCTGTCAAAACTAGTACTTTGGGTAGCGCTCGTCGAGTCTGTCCAGATATATTGTGTTTCGGATACAGTAGATGTTAGCGTTACATTTTTATCGGGACAAAATGTTAGCGGACCATTGGCTGTAACAATTGGTTTTGCAGGCAATGGATTTACTGTTACAGGTACGTTGGCTGATGCCAAAACAGAGCGACAACCTTTATCATTAATGGCAATTACATTATAATTACCTGTAATTCGAACCGTAATAAAAGGAGTTGTTTCTCCTGTATTCCATAAATATCTATCAGATTGAGACGAAGTAAGCACTACTTGTCCACCAGCACAAAACTCCAAAGCTGAGGAGTATCCAATTACTGGCTGTGCAGGTCTTCCATTGATTGTGACAGTATAAACTGGTGAAACTACAGATTTACACCCCAAGGTATCAGTATATATGACCGAGTAGTTACCAGCGGTTTTGATAACTATATTTTTGGTAGTGCGGGTATCTGTCCACAAAAACGTGCCTTTGGTATAACTATTAACAACGCCAAGCTGAACACTATCACCCGTACAAACACCCAAGTTCACTCCATTCTGAAGTATAGGATTATTTGTATAAGTTACTACACTCAATATTGGTGTCGCAGGACGGGCATTCATTTTAGTAGTAATAGGATCAGATGCTACCGAATAGCATCCATTCGCATCTAAAGCTCGTACAGTAATAATAGAAGATTTTCTAATAATCAACTTTGTAGTTGTACTGGTAGTAGTATCAGCATCTGTATTTCGATACCAAACGTTTTTATAAGCAGTATATGACGAAGATAATCCTACAGTAAATCCTTCACAAAAAATAATCGGACTATCGGCAGTAATTGTTGGCTTTGTAGGCAATGTATTTACTACTACTGCAACCGAGTTTGATACTGGTGATTGGCAGCCAAAATTATTTGTAAAAGTCAAATTATAGGTTCCTGCTGTTTTAACGTAGATTGTCTGAGTTGTTTTAGCATTACTCCATAAGTAAGTACCAGTACCTTTATTGTCAGAACTCAACAAAATACTATCTCCAGCACATATTTTAACAGTTCCGCTAGGCGTAATAATTGGAGCAGTAGGAACTGGATTCACAGTAATTGTAATTGGACTGGATGCCGAAGATTTACAACCATTGACGTTGACAGCGCGCACTGTAATTGTATTAGAAACTCTTACTCTAATGGTATTTGCCGCTGTAGTTGTCGTATCTCCTCCGACTGAACGGCTCCATAAATTATTACCTGCGGTATAAGATGAAGATAAAGTCACCGAACCTCCATTACAAAAAGTAGTAATTCCGCCTGCGGATATTGTAGGCGTAGCAGGTAAGGCATTTACTACAACGGTTACTATATTTGATGAGCTAGACTCACATCCTGCTGTATTCTTAAATTTGACAGAATATGTACCTGCTGTTTTTGCATAAATCGTCTGTCCTGTTGCAGCATTACTCCAAGTATAAGTACCCGACCCCTTGTTATCTGAACTAAGTAAGATACTATCTCCAGCACAAATACTTACTGTTCCGCTTGGGGTTACTACCGGAGCAGACGGGTAAGTATTCATAGTAGTTGTTACAGCATCTGATGCTGGAGACAAACACCCATTATTGTCTTTTGCTACAACATATACAGTGTTGGCATCGCTCACAGTAAGTTTTGTGGTACCTGTAGTAGTAACAGAGACACCTACTGTTTTTGTCCAAATATTACTTCCAGCCGAATAAGACGAACTAAGTCCTACCGAACCGCCAGTACACAAAGACAAACTTCCATCGGGAGTTATGGTTGGTTTAGAAGGTGCGGAAGGATATAGTGTTAATGTAATCGTATTAGAAGTAGCTGAACAGCTTGATATTGCATCAGTTGTCGAAACTGAAAAAGAATAATTACCTCCTGTAACAATGGAATTACCAGATACAGTTAGCGTTTGAGACGACCCAACAGATGTAGCTCCTCTACTCCATGAATAATTAGTAGCTGTTGTTGATGAAAGTATGATACTACTCGTTCCACAAAAAACACCCGAAGTAGAACCATTTGCAGAAATTACAGGAGTTGTAGGAACTATTTGCGCAACAGTGTAAGCACTCACCGATAGCCATGCTCCTCCAATGGTTTCTTTATACCTTGCCGAATAAGTACCCGGACTAACAGTTATGGTACTATCAGAACCGATAATAGTCGATGTTTGCGTATTAGTCCATTCATACGCGGCTTTACTTTTAGGCAATCTAAGCTTTACCGTTCCATTGCCAGAGCATGTGTAGGTTCCTGATACAGGTGTGATGGTAACTTGCGAAATTCCGTACAGTACCGTCAAACAATTCAACAATACAAAAAAGAAGAGTTTGAAAATTTGTTTCATAATTGCTAATATTTTACTCTTTTGGGATGCTTTCTAAATAAGACGTGCATTGTTAACTATATGGGTCAAAGTACTTTATTATGATTCTTCTTTAAAAAGCAATTAGATGGGAATCAAAGATGTACTTATCTTCTTGCAAAATAAGTACATCTTTTTAGGCGAACTATTAGTATTCTTGTTTACTCTGCTAAATCTTGGTTGTTATCCTCTTGGACTTCTTCCTCATTTTTCTCTTCTGGCTGTACAAAAGATTCTTGAGCTTTTTGTAATGAGCCCCAAATCATATCTTTTAATTCCATAAGTCCTTGTTGCATCACTGATGAAATCATTACGTAAGGAAGATTTTCTGGAATCTGCGTTTTGATTCTTGCTAAATCTTCGTCTTCTGTAACTAAGTCCATCTTCGAAATGGCAATCATACGTTCTTTGTCCAACAAAGCTGGATTGTATTCTTTTAGCTCATTCAGCAAAATTCTATATTCTTCTGTAATGTCTTCGGCCGTAGCTGGAATCAAAAACAATAAGATAGAGTTACGCTCGATATGGCGCAAAAAGCGTGTTCCTAATCCTTTACCTTCGGCTGCACCCTCGATAATACCAGGAATATCTGCCATGACAAATGATTTGAAATCACGATAAGAAACTACACCAAGGTTTGGAACCAAAGTAGTAAATGGATAATCAGCGATTTCTGGTTTTGCAGCTGAAAGCACTGACAATAAAGTTGATTTTCCTGCATTTGGGAAACCAACAAGACCCACATCGGCCAATACTTTTAGTTCAAGAATCACCCACATATCTTCGCCATCTTCGCCAGGCTGAGAATGGTGTGGTGCTTGATTAGTTGAGCTTTTGAAGTGCACATTACCCAAGCCTCCTCTACCGCCGTTCAACAAGATTACTTCTTGTCCATCTTTGGTAACTTCTGCCAAAACTTCTCCTGTCTCTGGGTCTTTTGCAATCGTTCCTAGCGGAACTTCGATATACATATCTTGACCTTGTGCGCCAGTACGACGGCCACCTTCGCCTCCGTTTCCATCTTTAGCAAAAATATGTTTTTGATATTTTAAGTGGAGAAGTGTCCAATGTTGGGCATTTCCTTTGAGGATAATATGTCCTCCACGACCACCATCGCCACCGTCTGGTCCACCTTTGGGAACGTGCTTTTCACGACGAAAGTGAGTTGAACCTGCACCACCATGTCCAGAACGAACGTTGATTTTTACGTAGTCAATGAAGTTTGATGTCATAATTACTAATTGAGATTTATAAAGGGCCCATGATTGTGGCCAATTGTAATGATTAAATACTATTTATTGAGATTTTCAAGCAGAGTGGTCAGGAGTCATCAGTCTTTAGAAAACCCCTTCTGCTATTTGATAGTTCAATGAGGGAATTTGTCATGATAAAGTCTTATTCAACATTTCAACTTTATTGACAGAATATCTCCTATAAAACTTGGGGTTAGGTTTTTGACCTAGCTGAAAGCCAATAGCCACTGGCTATGAACATATTTTCAGCAAGATTGAATAAGAATTGGCAGCTTCTATTGTATCCTTTTGCAAAAATAAGCAATTCTAAGGCATTGACCTATAAGGAAGTAAATAACTAATTAATCAGGATAGCAAATTACGCTATTCCGTAAAGCAGTTCTACTATTTTACCCTTGGGTCTACTGGGTTATAATAAACTAGGCTTTAGACAAAGGAATCGATGATTTGATTTGTCCAAAGCCTAGCTGTATAAGTGGTAAACGATGCGTGAGTAGTTACAAATAGTTAACTATTTTACTGCATCGATTGCACTACAAATATTTTGAAAAATTTCTTCAATAGCACCGATACCATCTACTTTACTCACTTTACCTTGTGCTTCGTAGTATGGCAATACGTGAATTGTTTTTGAGAAATATTCATCAATTCTTTTCAAAAGTTTATCTGCATCGTCGTCTGCACGTCCGCTTACTTTTTGGCGTTCAGCGATACGAGTTTTGATTTCGTCTTCTGTTACGTCCAACTGAACAACGCCGTTGATACTTTGTCCGTTTTTCACTAAGAAAGCATCTAAAGCTTCAGCCTGAGGAACTGTTCTTGGAAATCCATCAAAAATAAATCCTTCTGCTTGTGGATTATTTTTTACTTCTTCTTCCAACATTTCGATAGTAATCGAATCTGGAACTAAAAGTCCATCTGCAAGAATTTGTTTTACACGCTTACCAAGCTCAGTATCGTTGGCAATATGCCCACGGAACATATCGCCCGTAGAAATGTGTACTAAATTGTATTTTTCAATCAATTTGGCTGACTGTGTTCCTTTACCTGCCCCCGGAGGTCCAAACAAGACGAGATTTAACATTGGTTTAAACGTTGTTTTGTGAATTGAAAATTGTGTTTTGTTATAAGAGTTGCAAATTTACAAGAAGCACTTTGAATTACCGTCCTATCTACTAATTATTTAGCAAAAGGAATTATTTTACATTTCCTAGAATCAGGTATCTTGAAAACTGCCTTTTGATATTTTTTTGAAATATCTCAAAAACAAAAAGCGGAAAACCTTGTTATACAGGGCTTTCCGCTTTTTATCAACTTATTGACTATCTAAAAAAATGGATTCTACCAATATGGAGATTTTCTTAAAAATCGCAGTTTTATTTAAAGAATACTCAATGCGATTGATTCTTTGCTTAATTCCTATACCTCAACGGCTTGCACTTTAGCCTCTACTCCGTCCCAAAGTACTTTTCGCATCTGTAAAGCTCTCTCCGAATAGGTTAGTGCTTCTTGCCATTTTGTTTCATCTGTTCCGCAAAGTTCTGTTACCATCTGTATAGCCAAATGACTATGGTGATCGCCATCTACTTCGATATGGCGCTCTAGGTAATATCTAAACTTGGCAATACGCTCAGGCATTTCGGCATGAAGGTCTTTTACCATGGCAATAAACATGTCTGGAATCAAATCTTCACGACCAAATGTAAATACAGCGGCTTGAATATGTGGCTGGTTGGTAGCAATTACTTCAAATGTAAAATTGACAAAATCCTTTACACTTTGACTTACCCCTACCATATCCAATGCTTCTGAAACACTTGTTTTTTGTGACAATAACGCCAAAAACTGCTCGATTTGAGATAAGTCTGCGCCTGATTGTCTCATGGCATCCAGATATAACTCAAAATGGCTCATACGAACGCCTTCTTCGTCAACATCACTTTCTTCGCCATTGACAATTTCGTTAATTAAATAACGCGTTTCGGCGCTACCTACAGGAACCCAAGGTACTTCGACACAAGTGAGGTTACGCTGAAGAGCTTTGAGAATCGACATAAAATCCCATACCGCAAAAATATGGTCTTGCATAAAAAGCTGCAAATGTTCGATTTGATTGATTTGATGATATACTGAGTGATCGGTCAATGCCTCTCTCAAAGGGGCTATTGCTTCTTGGATTTTATTGATTGAATTATTCATGACAAACTTTTACGATTGTAGATTTGGGATTGCTGATTTTAAATTTTATTATATAATTACTTAAGCATTAATGCAAAATAAAATTGCATTAATACGCTCTAGGCTATAAGCCGTAGGCATTAGGCAAAAATTGTATTCATGATTTTGTTAGAAATACTTTTTGCTTATGGCATATAGCTTAATGCCTGTTGCGGGTAAAATTAATTTTATTTTGCCCATTAACTTACGAGAAAAGGGGGTTATTTAGATTGCTTTAGTCAAATATAAGGATTTATCCTAAGCTCCTATACATTTTTCTACGCTTAATATAAATTTAACTAATTCTCGACCAGTTACTTTGATTCGTTTTTAGCGAATCTATTTGCTCACGAATCATTGAATGTTCTTCTGCGCTCAAATTGGGATCGGCTTCTAAAATGGCTTGGGCGCACTCTCTTGCTACTTTCAGTATTTCGCCATCTTTCGCCAAATCTGCAATTTGTAAATCGATAATACCACTTTGTTGTGTACCTGAAATATCACCAGGACCTCTCAACTGTAAGTCTACATCGGCTATTTCGAAACCGTCGGTGGTGCGTACCATCGTTTCGATACGAGTACGACTATCTTTGGACAATTTGAAATCGGTCATCAAAATACAAAAACTTTGTTCGGCACCCCGCCCTACCCTTCCTCTTAGCTGATGCAACTGTGCTAATCCAAACTTTTCGGCACTTTCAATCACCATAACTGAAGCATTAGGCACATTCACACCTACTTCAATTACTGTGGTTGCAACCATAATTTGAGTTTCGGCTTTTACGAACCTTTGCATTTCAAAATCCTTGTCGGCAGGCTTCATTTTTCCATGCACAATACTTACCTGATATTCTGGAAAAGCTCTCACTATACTTTCATAGCCATCCATCAAGTCTTTATAATCCAACTTTTCGGATTCTTCAATCAAAGGATAAACTACATAAACCTGTCGCCCTTTCTGGATTTCATCACGCATAAAACCGAAAACATTGAGACGATGAGAATCGTACCGATGAACGGTTTTAATAGGTTTACGACCTTTAGGAAGTTCATCTATCACCGAAACATCCAAATCCCCGTAGAGCGTCATTGCCAAGGTTCTTGGAATAGGCGTGGCCGTCATAACCAAGATATGCGGGTGCATATATTTGTTTTTCTCCCAAAGTTTAGCTCGCTGTGCTACACCAAAACGGTGCTGTTCATCAATTACACAAAGTCCTAAATTTTGGAACTGCACTATATCCTCCAACAAAGCGTGCGTTCCAACGATGATTTTTACAGAGCCATCCAATAACCCTTCATGAATGAGCGTACGAGCTTTTTTCTTGGTCGAACCAGTAAGTTTTTCGATTCTTATTCCTAACAGTTCGGCAAATTCCTTCAAACCTTGATAATGTTGATCGGCCAAAATTTCGGTGGGCGCCATCAAACAAGCCTGCGCACCATTGTCGATTGCCAACAACATACATATAAAAGCCACGATGGTTTTGCCCGAACCTACATCTCCTTGCAAAAGGCGGTTCATTTGTCGCCCCATGCGCATATCAGCGAAGATTTCTTTAATTACTCGCTTTTGTGCATTTGTCAACGGAAAGGGAAGGTACTCATCGTAAAAAGTTTTTAGTAAAGCTGCACTTTTGAATATCTGACCTTCATAATCAACTCGGCGTAGCACTTTTTGTTTGATTAAGCGAAGTTGATTATAAAATAATTCTTCAAACTTCAAGCGTCGACGAGCCTGATGAAGCCACTGATCAGAGTGTGGCAGGTGAATATTATAAATGGCGTCTCGCTTGGCAACCAAACGATATTTTTGCAGCAAAAACGTAGGTAAATTTTCTCGAATCAGAGGATAGGCTTTTTCCAACAAAGCCCTTTGCATCAAAGCAATTTGTTTGGATTCGATGTACTTTTTGCGAAGTTTTTCGGTAACACTATAAACGGGTTGGTAATAGCCTCCTTTTTCATTAGTCCCATTGAGCAATTCCAGTTCAGGATGTTGCATTTGTGGGCGTCCCTGAAAAAAGGATGGTTTACCAAATAGCACATATTCAGCTCCCATACGAAGATGCTTTTCGAGCCAAGTAATTCCCTGAAACCAAGTCAATTCCATTGAACCTGTCCCGTCGGTAAAAGTCCCTGTCAATCTTTGTTTGAAACCCTCTCCCACCTTCTCAAGCGTGCGCAAACGACCTTTGATTTGGGCATATTCCATATCCTCAGTCAATTCTGATATATAGTGAAACTGCGTTCGGTCTTCATATCGAAATGGATAATACTGAATCAAATCCCCAAAAGTAAAAATCTGCAACTCTGTATTGAGTAATTGTCCGCGCTGTGGGCCAACGTTTCGGAGTAACTCAATTCTAGTTTCAAAAAAATCGTTTTGCATGTTGTTATTTTTAAGTGACAAAGGCTTAGCCTCACGCTTTGAACTTTCGTCAATTGGGTCTCAGGTAAATGCGATGTAAAATATTTACAAATTTAACTTCTTCTCACATATCTTTCATGCGAAACAGTCATTGAACGCTTTTTATATTCCTAAATATTTTGTAAATTTAGTATGGTTAGTTTTTAACAAGTAACTATCTGAAAAAGTTATAAACACCCTTTTATATCTGACTATTAATCATTTACAAAAGAGCAATATCAATACCATTGAAGCCAATTTCTGTCACTGGATAGATTATATTTACAAAAACATTCATTTACTAATTTGCTCCATATTTTAAGAGTTTTGTGGTAAACAATCCGTTCTCCCATCTACCTTTTTATCTTCAATTACTTTATAGTTTCTATCGTCAACAAGTATAAAATAGTTGTTCTAGCACAATTATTGCTGGAAATCCTTCAAGGCCCGCCAGCTTCAGTGAATCCGCTTAATGTAACACAACACTATAAGCCCTTATTTCAAATGATAAAGCACATTTTCAGGTGTTTAAGCTTTTGTTTATGTATGATTATTTCAAATTATGTACACGCAGCTTCAGTGTTGGGTGGTAATTTAGAACTAATCAGCAGAAGTAGCACTACAAATGGAAAATTCCGTCTATTACTTCATGTGTATTATGACAAATCTGGTGGCGCGCCAACAAGTAGTGATGATAATCTTAAGGTAGGTATTTTTCAGAAAAGTAATAACACACTCAAGGCTTCGCTTACACTCAAGGCTTCCTCGCTCACAGGAAAAGAAGTGTCTTTCAACAATCAAGATTGTGCTAATAGTCAGCAACTTGGCATTTTGCAAGTAGACTACGAAGGCGACTTTGTGGTGTCTTCAGCCGACTATGCTGATGCTAGCGGATACTATGTGGTTGTAGAAAAATGCTGTAGAGCCAACGTAACCAATATTAGCAGTCCGACATCGACAGGAGCATTATTTTATTTGGAGTTTCCTGCACTCAAGCAGTCTAGTAATGAGTTTTATAATTCCTCTCCCGAATTTCATGCCATCACAGGTGCGTATATCTGCAAAGGGCAAGCGTTTAGCTATGACTTTGGGGCAACTGATCGTGATAACGACCAACTATCTTACGCCTTGGTAACACCTTACAAAGGCTCATCGACAAGCTCCAATAGCAACCCTACCCCAACAGGTTCGGGCAGTTACGCAACTGTAAGCTGGGCAGGTGGAAGCAGTGCATCCGCACAAATCCCAGGGAGTCCTGCTTTGAGTGTTAATGCTTCTGGTATATTATCGGTTACAGCCAGTACAGTAGGCACATATTTGTTTTGTGTTGAAGTTACAGAAAAAAGGAATGGTGTAACAATTGGCAAAACCCGTAGAGATTTTGTATTAAAGGTTATAGATTGTTCAGCAACGGTATCTGCCACGCCTGTAATTAGCGATGCTTCGGGAAGTCCTATTAGTACAGGAACCGTTTGTAAAAATGGTTATGTCGACTTATCGACTACAGCCAGTAGCAATTATACTTATCAATGGCAAAAAGATGGCTTAAATATCGCTGGTGCTACAGATTCCAAGGTAAAAGCTGAAGGCGCTGGGACATATACCGTTTTGGTATCAGCCAAAAATGGCTGTGGACTTCCTAAAGCCTCTTCGAATGTTACCTTGACAGAAAGACCAGGGTTGGATTTATACCTAAGTCATGTATATCGTGATGCTTGCACAAAGTTTCTCTTAAATGTGAAAGAAAACCCTCCTGGTTCTACTTTCCAAGAAACTGATTTTCTTTATACATGGTATATAGATGGTGTAAAGCAAACAAAAACGTTTAATGGTATTCAATCTGATATTACTAATTTCGCTGTAGATGAATTCCCACTCCCTACTCAGGCTCAAAAAATTGAATATACTGTTACATTGAGAAATGCAGCCACAAGTGCAAATAATTGTACCTATATTCTGAAAAAAACAATTGATTATCCTACTCAACCAAACGCCACACTCACTACTAATAGCGGTTTGACTGATTATTGTGATTCGGATGATTTTGTAATAAGTGCTCTCAATAGCTCAGATTTTGATTACGTTTGGAGTAAGAATAATACCATTATGCCCAATGAAAAAAGTAATTCTATCAAAGTAAAAGATTTAGGCACAAATACTTTTCAATTAAAGGTCTCAACAGTATCAGGTTGTACCAAAACAAGCGACATCACCGTCACAGGTACAGCTTCAATACCTGTCACCTTCAAATTAGACCCTATTTGTTTGCCAACTACTGCAACGATTGATTTAACGAAATTTGTTAGTCCCTACAACTCTGGAGGAGTTTTTAAAGACTCAAGAGGAACAACTTTGACCAGTAAAACCATCAATCCTACTACCTACGGAGCTGGTTCGTATGACATTACTTACACCTTTGGCGCTAATGCTGGGTGTCAATCCAAAGCTACGGCTAACCTCAAGATTGGCGCAGCACCTGTATTTACACTAAGTCCTGATGTGGTTATTCAAGCGGGCGAATCCACAACTTTAACCAGTAGTTTGGCAACAAGTACCAACCTTGCGGATTATACTTTACTGTGGTCACCAGCTACGGGACTTAGTGAGGTAAACACGCCAGTGACTGTGGCAACGCCCAACCAATCGACCAATTATGTGTTGAAAGTAACCGATAATGCCACCCAATGTGCCGATGAAAAAATCGTAAAGGTTTTTGTCAGTGGAAAAATTGTAAACACATTCACGCCAAACGAGGATGGAATCAATGATTTTTGGGATTTATCAGACATCACAACCTCATTTCCCAACGCTTCCGTGAAGCTATTTAATCGTTGGGGCAACGAAGTATTTACTACCAATGACTACGCAAGTAATCCTTTCAAAGGAATTATAGATGATAAAGAAGTAAAATCATCAACCTATTATTATGTTATCGAAATCCGAAAAGATTGGCCTACGCTTACAGGATATTTGACCGTAATAAAGTAACCATTTTCAACAGAAAACTACCCTATAGTTTTCAAAGAAAAAAAGTGTATTCAATAAGATAGAAGGTTTTTATGTATTTTTACAAACACCTTTTATCCAATTGGATACACTTTTTTCGTTTATTAGCTAGATCGTATTTCAAAAGATGTCAAATATGATTTATTCTATCAGTGTCGAGTGTATCACTCGATAACTGGCGGTAGCACAAAAGTTTTTTTGATTACGAGCCTTTTCCAATAACAGATACCCCATTAAGTTAGTGGGCAAAATAAAATTTAAGATTATGCTTGGGGCTTTCAGGTAACGGCTTTCGGCGGTGGGTTTTGGAAAAAAGCATGGCTGTGGGTAATAAAAAACATTTTAACACTCTGTGCCTTGTGCCTGTTGCCTAGTGCCTAAACACATAACTTAAATCTTATTCTGCACGATTACTTAACTAATAACGTACTATTACTTATAATAAACCAAATTGTCAATGAGGTTACGTTTATTAATCATCCTACTTTGTTTAACTACGATGCAACACACGTTTGCGCAAGACCCTTTTGTGGGAGGGTATTTGCAGCTTTCAAAAGTTGCTGGAACTACTAATCAATTTCAACTTAACATTCATTTATACATCTCTTTACACAATACCACCAATCAGGCAGATTTGGCATCTGGCATACTCACCAAAGATTTAAGAGCTAAGGTATATCGGAAAAGAGATAATGTGGATGTTACTGCACAAATTGATGCTTCAGGAGTTATTGATTTTACAGGAGGTTCATCTACTAGTATTGACTTGAGCTATCCCAACAATTGTAATATTGGTAGCTTAGCGTCAAAAGACTTAGTACTGGGCAAAAATATCACACTAGATTTTACCCAACTGTCAGATCCTGATGGTTATTACGTCATTGTGGAGCGTTGTTGTAGAAGTAGTCAGTTGACCAATATTGCTAATCCTAGCAGTACGAGTTTACTACTTTATCTTTTCTTCACCAATGGCATCTCACAAACCCCTGAATTTCAAAAAGCACAAGGAAGTTTTTATTGCTTAAACCAAAGCAGCTTTGTGAACCTACCTGTTATTAACTCTGGCGGTATAGAATATGATTTTGAGCCTCTGTATAAAGGCTTAAGTTCGCCGAGTTCGCCTCTGGTATTACCTCAGTTGGCTTCTCCCAAAGAAATACCATGGATGTCGGGATATTCAACTAGGTCACCCATTGCATCAAGCATTCCTATTGTATTATCCAATACAGGAACGGTACAGTTTCTGCCTAGTAAAGAAGGATTATATGCCATGAAAATTATGGCTACACAGAAACTTGGTGGACGCATCATTAGCCAAGCTCAAGTAGAGTATGATGTTTTGGTAAAAGACTGTAAAGAAGTAGAAAGACCAAGGATTTATATTGAAGGAAGTACCAATACAGCTCATGTAAACACCATAACTCTCTGTCAGAAAAGTTACCGAGTGCTTGAAACTCAGGCAAATCCCAATGCTACCTACCAATGGTATTATAATGGTAGTCCTCTGCCTAATGCTACCACCAACAAACTTCGTATCAACGACGATGTTACTGGTGACTATAGAGTTGAAATCAATGACCCTAATGCTACATGTAAGCCTAGAGAGACCTCTCTGTTAACCAGAGTTATCGGCGATGGAGGTGTTGGACTGTCTTTAACGCCATCTTTAGGTACAACAATATGTGAGGATAAATCGCCAGGTACCATTACCCCAAGTATTTCTGGAGCTACATCAGCAGACTTTTCCTTTGATTGGACATTAGACGGTTTTACACTTACTAGTAATAGAGACACAGAGTACGCCCGCACAGGTGTTTACAGATTGGTGATTACCCAGAAAAATAGTCCATTTTGTACTTTTGATGCCTCACTTAATATTGCCGTAAATCCACTACCTCAAGTTGATGCTCAAAATGTTTCAAACAAAACTTATATCTGTGAAGGTGATGTAGTAACTCTTAAAGCCGAAGTGAATACGGGTACAACATGGTTATGGCAAAAAGATGGTGTAAACCTTAGCACTGATCAAACCATCAATATAACTCAATCAGGAAATTATCAGTTACAGGCTACCTCAGATAAGGGCTGTAAAAAGAATGCCCCCGAAGTTGCGATTACGGTATCCCCCAAACCAACAGTTACCTTTGCCCCAATTCCTTCATTTTGCGAAGCTAAGAATCTCGCAACAGATTTGAGCATCTATGTTACTCCTGTTAGCTCTAATGCAGGAGTATTCACTGGAAAAGGAATGACAGGCTCAGTATTTGACCCATCCAAAGCGGGTTCGGGTGTGTGGCCAATTGTATATGAATACACCTCGGCTGATGGTTGTAAAAATTCTGCTACTAGCAATGCTATCGTCGATAGAGTTCCCAGAGTTCAATTAGGAGAAGATATTACGATTTTCAGAGGACAACAAGTCCAAATTCCAGTAGTTGGTAGTCAAGGTTCTGATTATAGTTTTACTTGGTCACCCACAACAGGCTTATTGAATCCGACAGATTTTTCTCCTATAGCTGCGCCTATTTCGCATCAGGAATATACCCTTGAAGTCGTAGCCAATACTAGTAGATGTAAGGCTAGCGACAAAATCAATGTTTTTGTTTATCCCAAAATCGACATTCCTAATTCTTTCACCCCCAATGGCGACAGGATGAATGATACTTGGGAATTGGATGGTATTGACGAATATCCTAATATCGAAGTAAAAATTTATAACAGATGGGGCAATGAAATCTTTTATTCAAAAGGCTACAATCAACCTTTTGACGGTATCCAAGAGGGTCAGCGTATTCCTACGGGAACCTATTACTACGTCATCAAACCCAACGTAAACCTCCCTGCACTAACAGGATATGTGACGGTGGTGAAGTAGTTTTTTTGAGGGGACAGGGATTAGGGGTTAGGCAAAGAGTGAAAAGTTGAATATTGAGACCTTAAAGAGTAGTAGCCAGGCAGAGAGTGGCAGAATTTTGCATCTACACTATTACTAATGCCTAATGCCTCACTACTAATGCCTCCTTAAAATGCCTTTTTTCCCCTTCCTTCATCATAATTGCAGAGGGGTTTGTATCTTTGCAGGCTAGGGAGTCAAAAATGATATTGTGCTGTTGATTTAGAATTGGTATTCCTTAACATCAATCACATACCTCAATCTAACATTTTCAGATATGAAGGGATTACTCGACCAGCAATTCGAAGAAAATAATATTGTACTTAGTCAAGTAGAAGACTTGCTCAATTGGGCACGTTTGAGCTCGTTATGGCCCATGGGTTTTGGCTTAGCCTGCTGTGCAATCGAAATGATGCAGACCATGGCATCGGGCTATGACCTCGACCGTTTTGGAGTTTTTCCACGCCCTTCGCCGCGCCAATCAGATGTGATGATTGTAGCTGGTACTGTTACCTTCAAAATGGCTGACCGTATTCGTCGTTTGTACGAACAAATGCCAGAACCTCGCTATGTGATTTCGATGGGTAGCTGCTCCAACTGTGGTGGACCTTACTGGGAACACGGTTATCATGTCGTAAAAGGTGTCGACCGCATTATTCCTGTGGATGTATATGTGCCAGGCTGTCCTCCTCGTCCAGAAGCATTGATTGGTGGTTTTTTGAAATTGCAAGAAAAAATCCGTCAAGAAACTATCGTAGCACCTAAAGCCATTTTAGATATGGAACAGGAAGAAGCTCGTAACCAAAAACCAGCGTTTGCTTCTTCTTAATCAATAGCCAAACTTAGCATCCTCAAACATGACTTTCGACCAAATCAATGACCTAATTGTTTCTGAATTAGGTTCAGATATCATTCTAGGAAAAGACCATCAATGTCTACATATTACAACGGATAAAATTGCTGTTGTAGCGAAGTTTTTATTCGAAAATGAAAACTGTTATTTCGATATGTTGTCGTGCATTACAGCCTTGGATAATGGTGTCGAAAAAGCGACAATGGAAGTAATTTATAATTTGTACTCTATTCCTTACGAGCACAAAATGATGCTTAAGGTGATTGTCCCACGAAATGCCAAAGATGAACCTGCTCCAAGCGTACTTACGCTAAGCCATATCTGGCGTACAGCAGACTGGCACGAGCGTGAGGCATTTGACCTAGTAGGTATTCGTTTTGAGGGACATCCAGATTTACGAAGAATCCTATTACCAGAAGATTGGGACGGACACCCACTCCGCAAGGACTATCAAGCACAAGAATATTATCACGGTATTCAGGTGAAGTATTAGTTTACGGTATGGGCTATCGGTGTTCGGCTATTGGCAAAGTTTGAATAAAATATTTAAAACTAGAGGCTCCTAACTGCTCATATTATTCATAACTCAAAACAAACTCAAAATCATCATTCGTTGAAAACATATTTAAGTATCTTACAATATACCACTTCACTCAAAAAGTATATTGCGCCCTATTTCATACTATCTTTATTAGCCAGCATATTTGGAGTACTCAACTTTGCTCTACTTTCGCCTTTATTGAAGGTTTTGTTTAATCAGGTCGAAAGTGGAGAAGCTGAAAAAAGAGTTACGCAACTTCCTGATTTTAGTTTGAGTAAAGAGTTTTTCTCTGATACTTTCAACTACTATTTGTACAATATGTTGGATGTGTATGGTCGTATGGGCGCGCTACAGTTTGCCTGTGCCATTATTGTGGTATCCGTTTTTCTTTCAAACGTATTCCGTTACCTTTCTCAAAGAATCCTTAAAACTGTTGAATCTGAAACGATTGCGAGTTTGAGACATGCCGTTTTTCAAAAAACGGTTAGTCTGCATTTAGGCTTTTTCAACAATGAGCGCAAAGGTAATTTGATGTCACACCTAACAACCGATATTCAAGAAATCGAAAACTCTATTGCTCGTGCTTTTACAGCTTCATTAAAAGAGGTATTTGCCTTAGTAGTATATTTTGTATTCTTGTTTATGATTTCAGCTAAACTAACACTTTTTTCTATTCTTATATTACCTCTTTCAGGAGGAACTATTGCAGCAATTGCACGAAGACTACGTAAAAAGGCTCATGAAGTTCAAGAAAATCTTAGTACGATCATCAGTACAATTGATGAGGTACTTGGAGGAATGAGAGTGGTAAAGGCATTTAATGCGGAAGTTACAATCCTAAAGCAATTTGAGACTTTAAATACAAAGTATAAAAAATCTGTCCAAAGGATGTTATATCGACAAGAAATGACCTCTCCGACTTCAGAAACATTGGGTGTAATTGTTATTGCAGGGATTTTGCTCTACGGGGGCTCTTTAGTTATCAATAAAGAGGGGGGGCTTACCGCTTCCGCATTTATCAGCTATTTAGCGCTTTTTTCTCAGGTACAACGCCCAGCAAAAGTTATAGCCGATGCATTTAGTGGTATTCAAAGAGGTATAGCTTCTGCTGAAAGATTAATCGTATTAATGAACACAACGTCGGAAGTACAAGACCAACCGAATGCTATTAATTTACCTAGTTTTGAAAAAGGAATTGAATTTAAAAACGTGTCATTTAGCTATAATGGAGAAAATGACGTTTTGAAAAATATTTCATTTACCATTCCTAAAGGTCAAACGGTGGCACTGGTTGGCGAGTCTGGCGGTGGAAAATCTACCCTAGCTGATTTAGTTCCTCGTTTTTATGACCCAACAGGTGGAGAAATCCTCTTGGATGGTATCGATTTAAAAGCAATTTCTGCCGAATCTCTACATCGCCAAATGGGGATTGTGACGCAAGAATCTATTTTATTTAACGATACAATCGAAAACAATATCGTATTTGGTGCCAACGCCACAGAAGCGCAAATCATCGAAGCTGCCAAAATTGCAAATGCACATCAGTTTATTTCTCAGTCACCTGAAGGCTATCAAACCATCATTGGTGACCGAGGAAGTCGTTTGTCGGGTGGACAACGCCAACGTTTGAGTATTGCGAGAGCCGTGCTAAAAAACCCTCCAATTTTGATTTTGGACGAAGCCACTTCCGCACTAGATACTGAATCAGAAAAATTGGTACAAGAAGCATTGACTAATTTGATGAAAAACCGTACCACCTTGGTCATTGCTCACCGTTTGAGTACCATCCAAAATGCGGATAAAATCATCGTTATTAGCAAAGGACAAATCGTAGAAGAAGGAACACACGAAGAACTTGTGCAAATTCCAAATGGCTATTATGCCAAACTAAGCAGTCTACAAAGCTGATACGATTGTGGATTTTTGATTTCGGAAGTATAAATCTTGTTAAAAATCACTCATTCGCCAAATCACTCAATTACTAAATTGGGTTCCACTACAATATTAAAGCTATCAAAAAAAATGAAGATTGCAGGATTTACTTTTGTCCGAAATGCTATCAAATACGACTATCCCATCATCGAGGCTATTACTTCGATATTGCCAATATGTGACGAACTGGTAGTTGCCGTAGGAAATTCGGAAGATGGTACCTTAGAACTAATACAAAGTATAGATTCGCCCAAAATCAAAATCATTGAAACTATTTGGGATGATTCTTTACGTGAAGGTGGACGTGTGCTAGCAGTCGAAACCGATAAGGCTCTGGCAGCTATTTCGCCCGATGCTGACTGGTGTTTTTATATCCAAGGTGATGAAGTGGTACATGAAAAGTATCTTCCTGTCATTAAAAAAGCCATGGAGGATAACCTTCACAAATCTGAAGTAGAAGGACTATTATTCAAATACTTGCACTTTTATGGCTCTTACAATTATGTAGCTGATGCACATCGATGGTATCGCCGAGAGATTCGAGTAGTGCGCAATACAGGCAATGTCTTGTCTTACCGTGATGCGCAAGGCTTTAGAACAAAAGACAATCAGAAGCTCAAAGTCAAACTCATTGATGCCTTTATCTATCATTATGGTTGGGTAAAACCTCCTGAAATCCAAAAGGAAAAGATTAAAAGCTCTAGTCGCTTTTGGCATAGCGAACAAAAAGTAGAAAAGATTTCACAAGAATTAGAGGATTTTGACTACTCCGAAATTGACTCATTAACACATTTCGACGGCTCTCATCCGCAAGTCATGCAGGCCCGTGTAGAGCGGATGAACTGGCTTTTTGATTTTGATATTAAAGAAAAGAAACTCAATTTTAAAAACTCAGTAAAAATGTGGATTGAAAAAACAACAGGTTGGAGAATTGGAGAATATAAAAATTATAAAATATTCTAAATATAGAATGAAATCAAATACTTTTTGAGTATTTCTCAATCATCATCTGGAGGAATTAAATTTTATTTAAACCATTAAGAATGGTAAGTAATCGTGCAGAATAAGATTTAAGTTATGTGTTTAGGCACTAGGCAACAGGCACAAGGCAAAGAGTGTTAAAATGTTTTTTATTACCCACAGCCATGCTTTTTTCCAAAACCCACCGCCGAAAGCCGTTACCTGAAAGCCCAAAGCCCAATCTTAAATTTTACCCGCTTTAAGCTCTAGGCTTTATGCGGTAGGCTAAAAGTTAAATAGTATTTTTCATGAAGTAATAGAAACTCTTTTGCCTAATACCTACGGCTTACAGCCTAAAAGCGTATTAAGGCAATTTTATCTTGCACGATTACTTAATTTCAAGTAAGGTGATACAAAAATTTTACCTAGAGATACTGAACACAAAGTTCATCTCTAGGTAAAATTACAAATTCTAATCTAAATAGAATATTTTGTCACTAGTTATGGATGATAATCAAATAATCCACTTCCATTAACTTCGTGAAAAGAATTTGTTTGGTCATTCGTAGTATATGTTGTGAAACGACCTGCTATTGATACGTTGTAACTATCACCAGTTATGCCTGTACCTTTACCTACCGTAACTGGTCCTCCAGAAACAATAATATCATAATCTGAAGATGTCTCAATTTCATTACTTGATCTAGACCCATTTGTGGGTACTCCTACCAGTACAGCTCCATAAACGCCATTCAAAATTGTCGTATATGAAAAATTCCATGAAATTTTTCTAGGTTCGCCTGCTCGTCTCCATTGTGAGCCCTGATACTCATAAATAACTTTCACAAATATTCTATCAAAATAATATACAGCAGCATTATCTTCCCAGTTGTAATCTCTCCAAATATTAAATTGATAAGTAGAACGTCTTTTACTACCCGAGTCGCCCCATTGGTTAAAATATTTTACATATACATTATAGGCATTACCAAAACTCCAGTTTGAAGCATCTGTTTTAATTTCAGGGTTTAATATCTCTGATTTTACAATACCTACAGCACCATGTATCTTACTTAATGAAGGGTTCAATTTAACCTCACTTAATACCTTTTCATCTCTGTTAGGGATAAAATGCTTCTGACCATTATTAAACCAAACAAGGTTTTCACCAATAACGTACTCACCATCAGCATTTAACAGAGTTTCATAATAACTAGGAAAGTTGAACAATGATAGCTTTTTACTCTCAGTATCTTGAATAGAGTTATTAATAGAGCGAAGTGAAACAAAAGAGTTTTGCTTTTCCCAAGCATTCAACTCCTCTTGTGTTTTACCTTCGAGGGAAGCTACAACCTTATTAAAATGCTCGATACTTTTAAAAACCAAACGTCCTTTTTCTACCGTAACTTTATCATTTTGAGTAGAATTAACAGGGTTTTCCTGAGGCTGAATTAAATCATTTGTACATGAGGATAATAACACTACAAATGAGAAAATAAATAGAGACAACTTGTATTTAAACGATTTCATAAATGAAGAATTTAAATTGTAAAAAAAGAAAAAACCACATGCGCATATAGTTATTGGTTCAAAATTATTCTCTCTACAAAAAAAAAGCTATCAAAAATTTGATAAAAATTATCAAATTTTTGATAGCTTTTTTGAACAATTATCATTTACTTGAAAACGTTTTCTCTACTTATATATAAATATATTTTATGAATTTATCTACATTATTAATTCGCTCTAGAAAAGCAAAAAGAATGTCTCAAGAAGAAGCTGCTTTTCAGCTAAATATTTCACAGAGTACTTATCACAACTGGGAAACAGGAAATTATACACCAAATACCAAGTATTTAGCTAAAATTTTAGAAGTTTTTGACTTAGATATTAAAGACATACTTAATACAGCGTAGTCTATTTTATTTTTTGTCAGTAATACTATACAAGGTGTACAATTATGGAGAGGCATTCTATATATCAATGTTTGAAAATTTAGAATAGCTCATCTCAGAATATCACCTTGTATGATTAAGTGTAATAAGGTAAATATTTTGGAGTATCAAAAGTTGCTTTGGGAGCAACAGGATTAATTTTCTTACCTGATAAAACTAATTCATAATATTTTAGATAATTCAGTGCCATTTTACGAGAAGAAAAAGTATCTCTCACATATTCATGGCTTATCTTAGGATTGAAGGATTCAGAATACTTTAACTTTTCAATTAACTCATCCTCTCTATTTGATAAAAAACCAACCTCTGACGTAATTAACTCAGGAAGTGAACCGTAAGGAGTACCTAAAACAAATGCACCCATATATAAACTTTCAATAATTGCAATTCCAAAAGGTTCATGCCACAAAACAGGGAATAGTAAAGCTTTTGAATAATCCATCAAGTGGAATTTGATTTTTCCTCCAACCATACCGAAAAACTTGACATGCAAATCCGGTGTGAAACGAAAGCCCATTCTAAAATTAATACGTGAACCTCCCATTACCATTAATTTTTCATTTGCCTTTTTGGAAATGTTTACAGCTCCATTTAGATTTTTAACTTTCCAAGAAGCATTAGCAAGAAAATGTACATGTTTCCGTTGATTTGAAAATGATGGAGTAGGATATTCATCGAAATCCAAACCATTATATACAAAAGCATTAGAATTATGTCTAAACGCATGGTTTTGTGAAACAAAAACTGTATTCTGGTCTAAAACCTCATTAGATTTTGGATTTCCTTGAACCATAAGAATATAAGGCTTATGAAAATCAGCGGGAGGTGGAATACTCAAATGTACGACATCTATATAGTCAGGAATTTGTTCAGTCAGAGATATATTGGGATTATAGAATATGACTTCTGCAAAAGGACAAGTAGAGCCTTTTGCTACTAGTAAAGTAACCCTATGTCCTAATCTAACTAAATCATTAGTAAGCCACCAAAGAGCTCTTTCAGTTCCACCATATTCAATGACTGGCAAAACTGCGTTATGAAAAATTAGTATATTCATTTCGCTAAAATATTATTTCAAAGTTTATCTAGTTAATTCTTCATATTAACTTTAATTTTGTGCATTAAACAATAGTCGTTTATTATAGTTACTTATTAGTTTTAAACAATATATTAATGTTCAATTACCTAAAAAAGAAATATACTAAGTTTGTGGCCAAACGCAAATTTAGTGATTATGGTGACGCGACCTCTGTCATCTCAATCCAAGGAATCGGCAATATCAACTTCACTTGTTGGTTAAATCCTTTAGAACAAGAGAAAACTATCTCACTCAGTCAGGTTAACTTTTATCGTAAATTCCTTAAAACTGGCGATTTTGTTATTGACATCGGCGCGCACATTGGCGACACTACTCTTCCAATGGCTTTGGCAGTTGGTGCACAAGGCACGGTTCTAGCTTTTGATCCAAACCCTCACGTTTTTAAAATTTTACAGAAAAACGCCGACCAAAATCGTCACATTTCCAACATCATTCCTTTACCTTACGCTATTGCCGTGGAAGAAGGCGAGTATTCGTATGCTTCTTCTGAGGCCAGCTTCAACAATGGTGGAATCAGTGGAAAAAATGGAAAATTTGGTTTAGGAGAAAAAGTTAAAGGTGTCAACCTTCAAAACTTTATTCACACACAATATCCAGAAGTGAATAAAATCTCCTTGATTAAAGTAGATGCAGAAGGGTATGATATTCAAATCTTGAAATCAATCAGTAAGCTTCTTGACCAGTACAAGCCCACATTGATTTTTGAATGCTTCAAAGACTTATCCGAGCAAGATCGCCACGATTTGTTTAATTATATTAGTCAAAAAGGCTATAAAATCAACAAAATGGATGATTTTGAAGAAGATGCAGCCATTACGCCTATTCCTCAAAAACAAAATATGTTAGATTGGAAACACTTCGATATTATTGCTTTTGCAGAATAGGTATAAAGTGAGAGACAAAGGCATTTAAGTGCTGAGTGAGGAGTGTAGAGTTTTGAATGAAGGCACAAAGTGAATTATTACATCCCTAGTTCAAGACTTAGTCTTGGACTCATTTTTTAAAACAGTTTAGAGACTGTAACAATAGATAGTCCGAGACTAAGTCTCGAACTAGATAAGCCTAAATGCCTTTCTTCACTCAAAACTCCACATTCCTAACTCATCACTCAAATCACTTTGTGCCTCCACTCAAAACTCCTCTTTCTTACTCGCCAACATTTCCCAATGCACTTTTATCCAAACTAATAACATGGGTAATACCATTAGGGCATATTTTCTTAAAAATTCATTTCTAATATATTTGGGCATCAAGTCAGTAGGGCCAAAACTTGTCACCAGCAAAGCAAAAATGAACAATGCTTTATCGGTAGAAGTTTTAGCACTTTGCATATACCAAATCACTGCGCCTACAAACCCAATCAACAAGGTAGATGCTTCGGTGCCTGTACTTGCCAAAACGACCAACATCAACGTCGAGCATAAAAGCAATAATTGATAACGGGTATTGAAAAACAAGTTGATTCGTATATATGACAGCGCAAACATCAAAACCGCTGGTAGGATATACCATAAATTTGAAATACTGGCATCTTGCGCCAATCTTCGTACCATACCCATCACCGAAAGGTCTTGATAAGGATTCGTCAAAACTTCGTTGATATCATTCTTTTTCACCAATACATCAAACCATTCTTGGTAAGTCTGAAGGATATAAGTTGGCGAACTAAACGCCATTGGTAATACAAACAATACCGCTATCCAAAACAAGCCAGAAGCAATAAGTTTGAGTTTATTTTTGGAGAAAAAGAAAAATGCCAGCCCTACCACGCCATATAGCTTGGTCATAGTACCCAACACAATACAAAAGGCTGCCCAGAAGTCTTTTTCTTTCTTGATAAAAGTATAAGCCAAAATAATCAAAGCGGTCACAATACCATGATACTGAACATTGATAAGGCTGGTAATACAGCTATTGAGGCAAAGCCATGACATAATAGCTTTGGTTTTTTCGTCGAAGGAAGGTAATTCATAAATCGCGAAAAGTAGTGCAACGGCATTGGCCACATTCCACAAAATTACCCCAAGCAAAGTCGGCACTAAGGCAAAAGGTGCTATCATTACCGCAAAAGGCGGTCCATACAAAAACAAATCTACGTATTCGTCAGGATGATAGGCGTACAAGTGCTCTTGATGAATCAAGTGCCAGAAGCTGGTCTTAAAAATAATGAAGTTGTTGATGTGTGCGTGAGGATTATCGCCCGTAAAATATTGCTTCATGGCCATTGCTACAGCCACTGCAATCCAAATCAACAAGATGTTGCGCTTATTGAGCAAAAAGTCGAATTTCATAAAAATTACTATCTATGTATCTAGCGGTTGGAAAGAGAATTTTATTAGATATTCAATGGCTTTACTTGAGCGTTTTTTACAGAGGTTTATTTCTTCAGCTTCAACTCCTCTACATATTCCTTCATAGTGATGAAGGTTACTCCTTTAGCTTTTAGCCAAGTAATGTAGTCATCCAAACGCTGTAAAAGTACTCTGTCTGAGTGCTTACGGACATACGCAGGAATGGTGGTATAAGCCGAAAGGTCGGTAAACTCCCAAGGGTGGAAATACAAATTAATAATCCCATAGCGATTGAGTGCGCTATTCGAAAACATTTTGTAAACACTCAAGGGTAAGTTTTTAAAACTCAACCAAAACATCGGAAAACGCAAATTTGGGGTAACAGTCGCAGGAATTTGCCATAACCTATCCTGCACAAAAGGGAGCTTCGGTTTGTCTAAATGGTTGTAACGTCCTGGCAAAAAAGTAGGATTCAACGAAGCATTATACACATAACCAGCATCTGCAATATCTTGATTTTCGACAGGCATCATCCTTGCCATTCTGAATCCTTCAACAGACTGTCCTGTGATTTGAGAAAGCAATTTTTTGGAAGCAGGTAAATCAATCTTTGCATCGAAGCTACTATGATACATTCCATGAGAAGCAATCTCATGTTTCTCGGCCAAAGTTTTCATTAACTCAGGCTGAGAAAGTGCATATTGTCCTGTACAAAAAATAGTGCTTTTTACTTGATGTTTATCTAATAATGCCTTCAAAAGCAATGTCCCACGCGTCGAAACCTCTATCTGTTCCTCCATTGTGATTTGTTGACCGTATTCCAAAGGCACATCAAACTCTTCTACGTCAAATGTTAAGATTGCTTTTAGCATAATAATAAAAAATTAGTAGGCTTACGTATTAGTGCTGAATTACGAGTTGTGAATTTTGAATATTAAAACCCTATAAACCAACAAGTTAACCATCTCGCAATTGTTCAGTAGCTGACGCAAATGCTTGTTAGAGATAACTCCAACAAGGGCAGTAAGGACAACTCATCACTCTAAACTCACAATTCATCACTTCTATCTCTTACTTACTTCGACTAAAAATATTTTGAAAACTCAGCAGTTCTTGTTTTATCGTTTTCCAGCTCATTTGTGAAAAACTAATTCCATCGCGCACGTGTACTTGTATTTTGGCCAAGCGTAAATCCTTACGACGTGAAGCCAGTACCACAAACTCCATATCAAATAAAAACGAATTAATATGGGTTTTGAGAAATACCTCTTTTCCTTTTTGATTAAATCCTTTTAAGCCAGATTGAGTATCTTTTACGAACATCGATGGGAAAAAAACATGGTTCATCGTGCGTAAAGACAGGGAAAATATTTTTCTCAAAAATGGTAATTGACTATAATAATGGTCGTCACGAACGCCCAAAACCACATCATAATTTTCGTCGTTCAATAACCTAAACATCTCCCAAGCGTTTTCCATACGATAGGGATAATCCGCATCGGTATAAATAATCAAATCGCCTTGTGTTTTGGCGATGGCAGTACGCAAAGCAAATCCTTTTCCCTTATTTTGGGAATACGTAACATACTCGAAAGCAGGGATGTTTTCGCGGAGATATTGTAAATGGGCTTCTGTTACGCCTCTTATAGAACCATCATCAACCAAATACAATTTAACCTCCACTTGTGAAGGGAGTTGCGAAACAAATATTTTATAATAATGTATAAGCTCTTTATCCCAACCTTCGTGGGGATTGTAGCACGGATGTACGACATCCAATTTAGTAGTTCGGTTCACTGTTTAAAGAGAGCAAAAATAAAGGCGCAAGTTATGACTTTTCTTTCTGATTCATTTCATAAAGCTTCATGTATTTGAAAAATGCTCCTTGTGCATTGCAATACGAAATCAAATATCCTTCGTAGCCATACAAAAATCCTTTTTTGAGTAAATAGTAATTCCAAAAATGGAAGGTCTTTTTGAAATAGGCAATCACGGGATGTGTGCCTTTTTTGTGCTGATTTTGAACTGCAAAAAGGGTCGAATAATAGTTCATTTTTGCCAAAAGCTGATCAGCCGTTTCATAAGAATAATGATGAATAACTCCCTCAATATCTACAATTTGCAAACCTTTGGTATTCAGTCCTTCATGAACATCTTTGTCGTTGAACTGCGTGCTATTTTTATGAAAAAGTCGTGTTACTTTGTCGTTTCCCCAACCTGCTCCGTTGATGTATTTGCCATTGTAATATTGTTTTCGTAAAAAACGATATAGATGGTTAGGATTGAGCGAAAGATTCTGAATATTTTGAATCAAAATCGGGTCCAATACCTCATCGGAGTCGACCCACAAAATCCAGTCGTTCTTACAAAAACTCACAGACAAATTGCGCATCTTACCAAAGCCAATAAATGGGTGCTCGTGCACACATACATTGGCGTATTGGCGTGCAATCGCCAATGTCTGGTCGGTCGACCCATTATCGAGCACAATTACTTCATCGAATCCCTTCAAGGCATCCAAACACTGCGCCAATCGCGCCTCACTATTTTTGGTAAGTATTGTTACGGAAATCATTTAAGTTGTGAGTTTTGAGTTTTGAGTGCTGAGTTCATTTGAGTGAGGAGTTTTGAGTTTTGAGTGAGGAGTGACAAATTAAAAAAAAGACTCTGTACTCCTCACTCAAAACTCAAAACTTAATTTGGCTTCCCATTTCTGGGTTGTTTTCTACGGTGATATAGCTTTCTATTTCTTGTTGTAAATCTTCTACGTGGGAAATAACACCGACGATGCGGTCTTCTTTTCGTAAAGATTTTAAGGTTTCAAAAACTTCTATTAGCGAATCTTTATCCAACGACCCAAAGCCTTCATCCAAGAAAAAGAAATTATTGGTTGACTGTGTTTGAGCATGGATATTATCTGCCAAAGCTAGGGCTAAACATAAGGCAACTTGGAATTTCTGTCCACCAGAAAGCGTTTTTACGGCTCTGGTTCTTCCTTCATTGAGTAAATCTCTCACTCTAAAATCAAATTCTGAAGGACGCGTCTCATAAATTTCGAGTTGCAAAGCCTGTCGGGTCATTTTACTAAAACGCTCATTAGCCTGATTACAAAGATTTTGCAAATACATTCCTGACACAAACCCTACAAACCCTTGGCTTTTAAAGAGTTTTGCTAAAGTATCTATGTCAGCTCTGCGAATTTCTAAAGCCTCCTTTTCCTTCAATAAATCGGCCTGAGTTGCCAAGTCTTTTTCAAGTTGTAATTGTCTACCTCTGAGTGCTCCAGCTTCCGCTTGCAAGGTATTTATTTCATTTTGTAATGTTGCTATATCCGCCAAAAGTTGCTGGTGAATTCCAACATCGTAGCGTAAACCTTGGGTCTCTTCCAGCAGAGATTTGTGTCGCTGTTGAGTAGCTTGTAATTGTACTTTAAAGGTTTCTATGGCTTTTTGCTCTGCATCAATTACCAAGTCCCAAGCCAAAATTTGCTCTATCTCCTCTTTGTCCACATAACCCATCTCTGACATTGCAGCTCTGAGTTGCTCCTCCAATGTCTCGATGATTTGTGTATGCTGTGTCAGATTTTGTTTCAACGCTACAATCTCACCTCCCAATCTATTACTTTGATCTTGTAACAATTGTATATCCTTTTGCAATTGCTCAACGTTTTTGACCAACTCCTGATGCTGGTGCTGAAGTCTTTGGACATGACTAGCAATACTTTCTGCGGTTTCATTTTCTAGCGTCTGTATATCCAAACGCTGTATCTGCGATTGAGCAGTACTTATCTCCGACATTTTAGCCGAGATTTCAACCTCTATTTTTTGTAAAGTAGGCAAATACTTTTCCTCCAAATCCTTCTGCCAAACTTGCAGTTGTTGTTCTTGTGCCCCTCGTTTTTCTTCAAATGCTTTTATTTCCTTTTGTTGTTGTTCGGCCAATA
Organism: Flectobacillus longus; assembly: GCF_030056705.1. Lineage (GTDB taxonomy): Bacteria > Bacteroidota > Bacteroidia > Cytophagales > Spirosomataceae > Flectobacillus > Flectobacillus longus. Next base: position 109,362 of record NZ_JASHIC010000002.1, on the reverse strand, counting down.
CAAAGGCTTTTTGAACCGCCTGTTCATCATCTTTTGAAAAATCAGTCCATACAAAACTCAGGTCATGCTCCTGAATTTTGGCTTGTATATCTTTGTACAAAACCGCTTGTTTGTTTCGCTCTGTATTCCAGATGGTCATATTCTGCGCTAGCGCATCCCATTGAGCCGTCAGCTGTTCGATACGTTGTAGGCGATTTTGCCAAGCTTTTTGGGCCGTTTTTTCTGCTTGTATTTTTCCAGAAAAATCCTCCGAAGAAGTCAACTTAGCGGGGTGATGAATTGCACCACACAAAGGACAAGGCTCGTCATCGTGCAAAGCATTTGAATAGGCCTGCAATGCCTTTTGCGTTTCGAAGTGTGAAATATGGTGTTGATGAAAATCTATTTTTTGGTTAAACCCCTCTTTCAGATGTTCAATCAAGGTAAGACGTTCTGGCAATTCGAGCTGACTAGAAATACGTTCTTGAAAAACTTCGTCTTGACAAATCGCTTGGATTTTTTGTTCAAAATCCTCCGCTTTTAGTTTTGCATCCTTTCCTGCTTCAGTAATGGTATTTCTCTGAGAAAGAAGCGTTTTCTTTTGTCCAAACCACGTAGACACCATCGAGAGACGATGAAGATCAACTTGCTGGCTTTTGAGTTTTTGCAACGCCTCCTCTATCTGCACCCTTTCTGCTTGTCCATGTTGAATTTGAACCCGTTGTTGCTCAACAGCAATTTTACCTTTTTCTAGACGCTCCAGCAATTTGGTTCTCTCACTCGAAGCCTGTTTCCATCTCAAAGCCCAACCCCATTCTTCTGCTTCTTTCAACAAGTTTTCTTTTTGTTCAAAAGCTGGTTTGAGTTCATCCAACTTTTGTTGAGCAACCTGAATATTTTTCACCAACTGTTCCTGCTCTTGGTTTTTACTAGAAAAAGCCAAGGTATCCTTTCGTTGTTCTACTAATCGAGCTTGCTGTTGGGTAAGCAAAGGCTTTAATTGCATCAAAACTTTTTGATAAGTCTTCAATCGACTCTCTTTTGTCTCAAACTCAAGTGACTGAGCTTCCAAAGTTTGCAACTGCGCGACCGTTTCTTCCAAGCTCTTAAAGAGTTTGGCTACCCAATCTAGGCTTTTCTCGTCGGCAACTTTATCTGCCAGCGCTTGATTTCTTAGTACTAATAGCGCCTCTGATGCCTGTAATTGATCTTTGATAGCGTCTAGTTGTTCAGGAGTACTTTGTCCTAATTGGGCAATTTTTCCATTGAGATGCTCAAGCTGTTTTTCATTATTTTCCTTGACCATTTTTACCTTTGAGGCCAAGTCAAAACGCTCCAATTGAAATATTTCATTCATCATCTGGGTACGTTTCGACAAGGGTAATTCAATAAACTCCTGAAAACGGCCTTGAGGAATGATAATCGTTCTTTTAAAGTTTTCGTAAGAAAGACCTATAATTTTTTCGGAAGCATTTTCAACTTCGATAGGCGCCCAATCTGAAATTTCGGGCATCCATTGATAAGTTTTTCTTTCAAAAGTTTTTACATCGTCAAACTTCTTGCTATTTCTACGACCTTTTACCGTAAAACGATACAAGTGATTGTCTTTGCCCGCACGACACTCAAAATCAATGAGTAGGTCATCTGAGCGCAGATTCATCATATTATAATTTCGGTCGTCGCCCGACTTGTTCATTCTCTCGGTATCGCCGTACAAAGCAAAGGTAATCGCCTCTAAAATAGAGGATTTACCAGAGCCAACTTTTCCAAAAATCCCGAAAATAGATGCTTCGGTCAACTTGGTAAAATCAACTACCTGTGTATCGCGATATGAATACAAGCCCTTTATGGACAACTTAATAGGAATCATATAAGTGATGAATTTTGAGTGCTGAGTTAGGAGTGTACATAGGATTATAAAAACTATTTATTTCGGATATCGGATGTTGGATTTCGGAAGTGAAAGCTTCTATTTTTTGTAAAAAATAAAGGTGTTTTACTTTATTTCCGAAATCAGAAATCCTAAATCTGCAATAGATAGAAATCCTTCGTACAATTCTAGTGCTGAGTTATGAGATTAAACTCTTTATTGATGCTTTCACACTAGTTTAATCCACAAATCGGATGCAAATTAGTACTTCGTGGGTAATACCACAACAATTCAAGTTTGGGAAGGCGTTCTATACAAATGAGTATAAAAGCTCCAATATCATTTTATACCTTTGGAAATGATAGACTAAGGTCATAATCACCCCACCCAATTTCAATTAAAATCAATATGAAAAAACAACTTTTGCTTTTATGGTGTCTGCTTTGTTCGGGTACAATACTAGCGCAAAATCGTTATCCAATTATTCCTCAACCCCAAAAGATTATTCCTCAAAATGGGAGTTTCGAGCTAAACAAGCAGGTAGTTATTGTAGACAAAACCCACAACCCACAAACGTTGATGGCGCTTCAACCACTGAAAGACAAATGTCGCTTGGCAGCGGGTTTGGCATTGCCTGTCGTGAGTAAAGCGAAGGGCAAAAAGCCTATTGAGGTGATTTTGGATGCTAAAATGACTCAGGCAGAAGGATACAAACTGAGCATTACACCTCAGCATATCCAACTCAAGGCAAAAACGCCAGCAGGAGTTTTTTACGGTGTACAAAGTTTATTACAACTTTTACCAACGGATATAGAACAGAAAATCCGTGCGAATGATACACAATGGACGATTCCTTGCGGAACGATTGAAGATGAACCACGATTTGGTTACCGTGGTATTATGCTCGATGTATCTCGTCATTTTATGCCTGTTGATTTCTTGAAAAAGTATATTGATGAATTAGCAGCACTCAAAATCAACCGTTTTCATTGGCACTTGACCGACGGACAGGCTTTTAGATTTGAAAGTAAGAAATATCCGCTTTTACACACCGCTAAGTCTCCACAATGGCCAACCAATGAAGGTTTCTATACACAGGAACAAATGCGTGAATTGGTCAAATATGCCCAAGACCGTTTTATTACAATTATTCCTGAAGTGGATGTGCCAGGGCACTCGCAAGCAGCCTTGGTTGCTTATCCACAGTATGCTTGTCAAGATAGTACTGGCAAGCAGTTATTGTTTCAAGGAGAATTTTGTCCAAAACCCGAATCAGCACAATTTATTGCTGATATTTTAGATGAGGTAATTAGTATTTTCCCTAGTGAGTACATTCATATAGGTGGTGACGAAGCTAGCAAAGTAGCTTGGCATAAATGTCCAGTTTGTCGTAAAACTACCCAAGATTTAGGTTTAAAGAATGTGGATGAATTACAGAGTAATTTTATCAAAACGCTTGAAAAACACCTCAATAGCCGTGGGCGTAAGATGATTGGTTGGGATGAAATCCTAGAAGGAGGATTGGCACCAAATGCAACTGTTATGGCATGGAGAAGCCTAGAAAGTGGTGGTGAAGCTGCCAAAATGAAGCATAATGCCATTATGTCGCCAACCTCGCATTGCTATTTGGATTATTATCAATCAGAAGATCCAAACGAACCTTTGGCATTTGCAGGATTTATTAATCTTCCAAAAATTTATAGCTTTGAACCTATTCCAGAAAACTTAACAGCAGAAGAAGCGAAGTATGTGTTAGGGCCACAAGCAAACCTTTGGACAGAGCAAGTACCTGTTGGTAGTCATGCCGAATATATGACTTTTCCAAGAGGAGTAGCCTTGGCGGAAGTAGGTTGGTCGAAAAAGGAAGATCGCAATTATGCTAACTTTCTAGATAGATTATCGAGCTATTTGACTCGTATGGATTACCGTTCGATTAATTATGCGAAGCACTTTTTTGAAATCAAAACACAAACTTCAAGAGATGCTAACCAACGTATTAATTTGTCGTTGTTATGTGATAACAATGGAGCGCCTATCTATTACACAACCGATGGCAGCACGCCGACACAGCAATCAAATTTATACACAGGACCTATTTTGATTTCGCAAACTACCAATATCAAAGCGGCGACCGTAATGAAAGGTAGAATGGTAGACGAAATCACTCGTACCATCAGCATCAACAAGGCTACTGGAGTACAAATGGAATTGACAACACTACCAAGCAAACGATACTTTAGAGGGGGAATTGGCGCCATAACCAACGGTACTTTTGGCGGTAACGGTCGATTCAATGACGAAGAATGGCTTGGCTGGAATGACCAAGATTTTGAAGGTGTGATTAAATGGAATCAGGCAACAGACTTTTCAAAAATCACGCTTCGCTTTTTCCATAAACCTTCTAGCTGGGTTTGGATGCCTAAATCGGTGAGTATTTTAGCATCGAATGATGGGGTAAACTATACTACTTTATCGACGGTCAATCCTAGTGTTCCTGCACAAGAGGGCGTATTGACGATACCAATGTCGTTGGGAAATCAACAATATAAATTTCTCAAAATCAAAGCTCAAGCCTACGGAACCATTCCTGCTAATATGACTGGCGCAGGAGATAAAGCATGGCTTTTTGTGGATGAGGTTGTAGTGGAGTAGTTTTTTTGAGGGGATAGGGGTTAGGCAAAAAGGCAAGAGTAAAGTTTAATTACTAATGCCTTTTTGCCTAAACCCTATCCCCTTCCTGTTCTCTACTTAGATTTAATCTCGCTTGTTTCTCATATTTTTGAGTGAAGTAATCGGTCTTAAAAATCTGGTTCATTTCGAGAAAGTGTTTTAAGACCTTCTTTCTCCCAGGATTGTACAATAAATCTGGATAAATCGCATATTCATTTCTTACCTGCTTCGCATATTGTTTATAAACCTCCCAGTCTTTTCCTAAAATAGATAAGTCGGCATCTGTAAAATAATTAACATCTTGATTTTCAGAGACCACATGCGTTTTTGTCGCTAAAATCATCTCAACAACTCTGGCTACGATTTCTTCCGAAACCCCTAAGCTTTTCATTCTTTTTTCAGCCAAAGCTGCACTTTTTTCTTCATTATTAGATTTTAACGTGTCATACACTGCATCATGATAGAATAATGCCCACAAGAGAACCTCCCAATCTTGAATTTGAGTCTTTATGGATACTAATTCATGATATAAATTTTCTAAGTGAGTCAAATTATGATAATGTCGTCTAGGCTGCGAATAGGCATCGCTAAGCTCTGTCCAATATGTTATCATCTTCGAATTATCGCGAGTATACCCTTGAAGTAATTCTGAGAAAAGGTGTTGTAGGTTCATATTCTTAAGTGAACAGGCACAAAATTAGGGTATAGGCATCAGGCAAAGAGGCATTAGTATTTACTTTTGCCTCCTTGCCTAACCCCTCTCCCCTATTATGCCAACGCTTGTTTACAAAACTCTAAACATTTTTTTACTTCTTCTACCGAATTTGAGCCTTTCGGGATTTGATATTCTAATTCGATGGTTGCAGGGAAATTGTACTTATTATCACGTATCAATTTGAGCGCATCGGCAATAGGCGTATCGCCTTGTCCCCATGGCAAATTGCCACGACCATTGGCTTTTGTCTGGCGGTCTTTGATGTGCATACTCACAATTCTCTCATGATATTTTTTGACCATCTCTAAAGGCGCTGGATTTCCTGCTGCCACAAAGTGTCCAAAATCAAGATTTAAAGCATTAGCAGGTGACTGCGCCAAAGCTGTATCCCAGAAAGTATAGGTTTGTTGCTCGTGACCATGGTAACCTACTTTGATACCAACTTTTTCAGCCATTTTACCCAATTTCAAGGTATGAGCATCATTACTTGGATGCTCCAAAGTAACCTGCGTAGCACCCAAAGCCTTTGCAGCACGCATACCATATTCTATTTCGGTATCGGTATTTTGCATACCAAACGCATCAGGTTTGAAAGCATAAATAGAAACTCCTGCTTTTTTATAGGTTTTTCCTAATTCCTCAAACTTACTAATAGGAGCCGTCGCACGCCATTGTGCCATTTCAGCACGATGGGCTTTCATTTTAGTTTCAGCTTCGTCTAGTTGTTGTTGCTCCTCGGGAGTTAAGGTTTGCTTTTCGTTGCGTTTACGCATCAAGGGAAATACAGCACGGAAATCTACAGGGTTTTTGGGTGCGCCAGCAAAGCTTTCTGCTGGCCCGCCCATCAATTCAATCGCACTAATACCACAATCACGGACATATTGTAAGGTTGCCTCCGCACTTTGGTCTGGCATTTCACGAAACGAATAGGTAATTACGCCGATTTGTACGCCTTTAATCAGAGAGCCAGATTTTCCGAAATTGTCGATAATGGCAGGCATCCCCCAGAGTTTTCCATTGGCCATGAGTGTACCTGTAAGCAAGGCAGCGCCAGCACCTAAAAACTGACGGCGAGAAGAATTGTAATCGTTCATTTTCAAATAGTTAAATTGGTTTATGTAAAAATTGAAGGGAATAGACACAGCGTGGCGAAAATCAAATATTCAATCAACTCTGTACATCTGATGTAATGTTACGCAATCCATATTTTTTAGCCAAAAATTTGCGACTATCAATCGACCAAGTGCCTGAACTATTAGACAATTATGGCATATTTCAGGTCTATTTTATCATAAAGATAAAATAAAAATCCACAGCCCAAACAAGAAGTTGTTTAGACTGTGGATGAGATAAAACTAAAATTATTTACTAGTTTTCGTTTTTCCTATGTTTCCGAAATTCAGTTATATTACTTTCACCAAACAAAGTATCAGCAATTTTCTCATACTTATTTAGAGTTTTATAAAACCCAATATAATTATTATAATGACTATTGTATGAGTGAAGTAAATCATCAAATGTCTTAATTAAAAAATAACCTTCCTTATTTGATCCTATCCTTATACCATTTTTGAGAGGTTTTATGATCCAGTTAGATATATTTTGATTTGTTAAATCATCGGCTGGTATTGCTAATTTCTCTCTAAACAATTTGAATATATCTTCTTTCTTAATAGGATTTTCAAAGTTATGTTTTTCATCTTCAAGTATATCTAAAAATGTCTTTCTTAGTTGATAACTGTCTCTAATATAACTTATTCCGAAATCTTTCTTTGCACCTTTTCTTAGGACTCCAATGGTGGCCTCTTTTGACAAATCGCTTTCTTGATGTTTTAGTAAATTTCGATAAGTATCCTTATCTTCTGAAAAAAGATAAAGTAACCCGTGATCTGTAAATACCTTATCACAACTATCCCACAAATTATTTATTTTTACATGTTCTTTAAGCTTGCTAAATATGTAATTATTTGCGTGATTATTCACTGTAAAATCAATTGACTTAATTAGGTCATTACTTTTATCATAAAAACTTCCAAGGTTAGCAATTATTCTCTTTGTAAGTATTGTCTTCTCTTCAAACAATCTATCGTCCTCCTCTTCTGTAAAGTATTCAGAAATTGTATCATGAAACTTTTCATGTATTTTTTCAACACATTCCCAGTAAAGTTCATTTGAAAAGCGTATATTCATTTTACTATATTCTGGGCTCGCCAATGACTCATCTAATATTCCTGTTAGATGATCTCCTAATAATTTTTTGTATTTTTTTGATGTATAGCTAGTTGCTAGCTGTATATCTATCGACAATTTATCCATTATTTCTAATACCAATTTTTCTAATTATCATTTTTTGGCTTGGCGTTGCTATCTCATCTAAACAACTTTTTCTAAAAGTAAAGTTTAATCTAATTACATGTTCTGGAGTTAATTCTTCGAATGATTCAAGCTCAAAAATATATTTAGAATAAAATTCCGGTTCGGTACTATCAAGAAATCGCTGCAAGTTTTTTTGCTTACCGAATATGTTAGTATGACTAGATATTACAACAACTTGACCATTATCGTTGAGTAAATCTCCTACACGATTAAAAAATGACTGCGCTAGTATTAGAGTTGAATATCCAAACCCAAAAGGATTACATAAGATTATTGTATCAAAAATATGTTCATTAAAGTTATGATTATCAAAATCACATATAAAATCTATGTAATGACAATCAGAATTTTTATCATAGTATGGAAGCTCTGTAAAATGACTTAGTGAAGGCAAATTTTTATCAGTTAAAAAGCACTCAGGATATAGAACCTTTCCAAAATAATTTTTGCCTGCTCCAAATTCAATATTTCGAATGTTAGACTGTGTATTTAGGTGGGTAATAGGGTGTCCGTTAATATCTAATATTGGCATAAAATGTATTTCTCTTTCTTAAAACAAGTGCAAAGTAAATATTATTGTGCGAAATAAAAACAGAATATCAATATTTACTAATAAACTAGTAATCAATATCTAACATGATACTTTAATGAATTTAATATCATTCACAATTGCAAAACTTACTATATGTAAATAATAATTCATCCACAGCCCAAACAAGAAGTTGTTTAGACTGTGGATGAAATCATAATTAGGGCTTTTTAACCTTAAAATGCGCCTGCAAATTCTTTGGCAAACGACTGAATTTTGATGGAACCAATTTGTGGAATTCCACTTGCCTCGAAATCCTTTTGTAATTTTCCTTCACGAATTGCCGTACCCATTTCTGTGTACAATTGAGCCATTTCAGTAGGTAAACCTGCTTGTTGCATTCCTTGTAATGATTGTTCATCGGTAAACTCTACCCAAGGAAGTTGTTTGCCCAAAACATCACCAAATGCCTTAGCTACCTCCGCTAAACTTACATAGTCACTTACAACATAACGAACCTGATGCCCTGTAGTGCTTGTTTGTAATTCCTCCGCTACTGCTTCAGCGATATTTTGTGGATGCACGAGTGGAATTTTGGTATCGGCTGGATAGTTTGAACCAATGATTCCCATTCCTTTGATTAATGGAACATCATTATAGAAATTTGTGTAAAAATACCCCGCACGCATAAAGCTAACATTCACATTTTGGAGTAAAGAGCGATACAAATTTTCGATATGATAAAGTCCTGCAATTGGACCTGTCCCATTTTCGTATTCGGCTCCAATACTACTGAGCATTACTACTTTTGGAACTCCTGCTTTGGTAATAGCTTCAGCATACGATTTACCTGCGCTAACGGTATTTTCGATAATGTTCTGACCACCCATGTTTGGAGGAGTCATCACAAATACTGCATCAGCACCTGTAAAAGTTTTTACCAAAAAATCAGTATCCGTAATAGAACCAATAGCAGCTTGAGCACCAAGCGCTTCGATGGCAGATTTTCTATCTTCGTTGCTACTGATAACGGTTACTTCGTTAGTATTTGCTACCAATATTTTCACCAAATGTTTTCCTATGTTTCCTAATGAACCTGTGACTGTAATTTTCATGATCTTATATTTTGTTTTTTGTTGATACAAAGGTATTTTTGTACTTACTTTTTTACAAGTACTTACCCTAAAGTATGTATTAATGACAGCCATCAAAGAATCATCGACAATACAACAAAATAAGAAAACAGCCTTGGAACTGTGTCCTGTAACTTTTACTATGGAAAAGATTGGAGGATACTGGAAGCCTATCATTATTTATCATTTATCTACTGAAAGTAAACGATACAGTGAACTCAAAAAGGCGATTCCTGCTATTACAGAAAAGGTATTAATTCAGCATTTGAAGCAGTTAGAAGCAGATGGATTGTTAATCAGAGAAGCAAAAACCGTTGTGCCTCCTTTTGTGACTTACCAATTGAGTGAATCTGGGAAAAAACTCCTTCCTGTCATACACGCCATGGCGACTTGGGCTTTTGAGCATCAAGAAAAGCATATCAATGTGGCAAGTGAATAGTTTGAAAGGTCTAAAAAATAGGTTCAAGTATTGGACTTGAACCAGTAGAGTAGTTTAAAAAGCATTACAACATTCGGATATTGAGGTATCTATAATAATTTTGCAATGGTAATTTAATTACCTATAACACATCATTATTGAACCTATCATTTTATATCCCTTACTATGCTTAACTCCCATCTAGTCGACGTAGTCCAGACTATGCTCAATTTTAGCGAAGAACCATCCCTATTTGTTTCCCCTTCTCATGAGATTATTTCGTACAATGCTCATCTCGAAACAATGATTAAATGGTTTAATCCACAGTCCTTACAAAAAGGGCAACTGATTACTGCGTATAAACTTCCCGTCAAGAGCGAAAAATATCATCAGTTATTTGAAGAGATTATCTCAGGCAAAAAAGTTGATACTACCGTACCTAGTCTCACTCAAGCTTCTACTATCCAATATCGAATCAAAGGGCAAGCGCTCTATAGTAGCCAAGGCATTATTCAAGGTGCTCTTTTTTCATTCAACCATATTGGACATCCTAGCGCATTATCTGATGAAATCGCCAATTTAAAGCACTACTTCGAAAGTATTATTGCTGAAGCTCACGAAGGTATCCTTTTTCTTCAAGACGACTTAAGTGTTTTGTACTACAACGAAGCAATTTTGAAACAATCTGTGTATGAGAATATCCATCTACTCAAACAAGGGAATAACATTTTAGATATTGTTAGCGAAAAAGATAAAGAACAAACAGAGTTTTTATTAAAGTTGGCCCTATCTGGAAAAATGATTGACAGAGAAGTCCCGATTAGTGGTATAAACGGACAAACCCACTGGTTTAGAATAAAGTTGTTTCCCATCAAAAATCAGCGTGACAAAATGATTGGTATTGCAATCTTGTCTCTGGATGTATCACAGAAAAAGAAATTAGAATTAGCGCTTCATGAAAGTGAAATCAGGTTTAAAAATATCATCGAAAATACGCCTATCGCACTGGCTGTGCTTGACAAAAATTTCCAAGTGATTCAACTCAATTCTGTAGCAGAGGAACTGCTAGGCTATACCTCTCAAGAATTAATAGGAACAGACCTCAGAAGTATCATTTATTGCTCCTACTTTGATGATAGAGAAAGTAGTCCATTTTTTGAAAATTCTGATGCCTTTTTTACTAATCTTACCTCAGAAAGATTTATTTCTACAATTAATAAGGCAGGCGAACTTGTCACCGTGGACATAACCATCAATGCCTACAGGTTTAATACCAATAAAACCATTGTCATAGCAGCAAGAGACGTTCGTGTTTTGCTCAAACAAGAAGAAAAGCTACAATTACATTCGGAATTATTCAGAAAAATCGCTTGGCAACAATCCCACGAAGTACGAAAACCACTGGCTAATATCATGGGAATTACCAATTTACTACTCGAATCGGGTTCTTCTTCCAGCATGAATATGTATTTGGAGTACTTAAAAGAAGCGACTGTAGAACTAGACATAATTATTAAAAATATCGTTGACCAAACGTATTTAACGCAAGGGGAATAAATAAAGGAAATAAAACGCTATAACCTTAAACGCCAAAATCAGCTAGCTCAAGTCAAAAACTTAAACCCGTGAAATTTTAAAGAGCACCTAGCTCAAGTCTAAAACTTGGACTAGGTGCTCTTTAAAATTTATAAACTTTTCTTTTTAGTAAACTCGCTTCTGCTGATTGAAATTCGTAATCTGAACCTGTTTTATACTTGAATTAAGATACAGATTACGAGCGGATTGCGACAGATAGGTATTGCCATAGTAAAACTCTTCTTTTCGTTTTTTACCATTTTTCAACCAAACAATGGCTGATTGGTCTTTGGCTTGCAAAGGAATTATTTTAGTAGGTTTTTGTGATAAAAGGATTTCTCTTAAAGCTCCTCTATTTTGCGAACTCAATAATCCTATTTGCGCCTTCGCTGTTGGAATCATTACCAAAGCTTTGGTATCTCCATCGAGGCATAACCCTGTTTTGGCTAATGGGAAAGTGTTAAAGCTTCCTTTGCCGTCTCCTAGTAATACTTCACCCATCCCTGCATCTAATCTACCAATACTGATTTCATTGCCATAATCATTGCCACTGAGTAATAAGTCCAAATTACCATCGGCATTCCAGTCGGATACTAACATGGCATTGACACTCGAAAATTGCGCTACCGTTGGTAAAGCTTTCAGCTTGAAAGAGCCATTGCCCAAGTTCTCAACGTAACTTGTTTTTGTCCAATTGGCAGTCAATATCGTAGCTGTACTCAATTCGCTTGGGGTAAGGACTTCATGGATAGTAGCTTTGGCATATTTATGATACTTATCAAAACGTTTTCGAGTCTGAATCATCTGCTTCACCATATCGTCACGCGTATTAAATGGAAACTCTTGGCGCTTGCCCAAGGTGTCTTTAAGATATACCGTCGGGATGGCATCATAACTTCCATCTGTGTTAAAATCACCATGATATAGTCTTACAGGCATATCGTCGCTAGCACGATAAAGGGTATTTTCACCTTGATTCCCTAACACATAATCCATATCTCCATCATTGTCAAAGTCGCCTGAAACAATGCTATTCCAGAAACCTTTATAGTTTACTAACTCTGTATTCGAAGTATTCTGAAGGCGTCCTTTATTATTTTTCAAAAAAGTTGGCGACATCCATTCTCCTGCTAATAGCAAATCTTCCCAACCATCATTGTCATAATCTGTCCACAAGGCGTCACATATCAATCCTATATCTTTCAAAGTAGGCGCCATGGTCGTTGTCACATCGGAAAATTTCAATAATGGTGCTTCGTTACGAAGGATATAGCTATTGGTGGCTTTAGGGTATTTATTGGGTTCGACACGTCCACCAATAAAGAGGTCGAGGTCTCCATCGTGGTCAAAATCGCAAGCTTTAACACAAGAGCCACTTTTCAAGAAACTTGGTAAAATACCATTTCCTAGTACAAACTTTCCTTTACCTTGATTAATATAGATATGGTCTTGATAGCCATTATCACCCACAGGCAATTCATTACTTCCACTTACAACATATAAATCTAAATCGCCATCATTTTCCAAATCGAACAATAAGGCTCCCGTTTCTTCCCAATTCTTATCAATCGCTTTTTCGGGTAATAAGTCTTTTTTCTCAAAACTTCCGTCAGGTCTTTGCAATCCAAACACACCTTTACGACGAAACGAACCTCCCATATAGAAATCCTCCAACCCATCTTGATTGACATCGCCAACCGCTATACATGGCCCCAATTGAGATAATTTATGCGGAATGAGTTTTTGAACATTAAAATCTATAAAATCCTCCTCTTCATGTACAAAGTCTTTTTCTATTCGTTCTTGTTTTTTGGTAAAAAGAAAGTCAGTATTCGGTTCCGATTTTGTAGCTGGCTTAGCTTGAGATTCATATAAAACCAGTTGTTGATTGGCTGGCACATTCGTTATCGTTTGCACCAATCCACTTGACCAAGTCACGACCAATTGCTCTATTTTTTTATGAGAACCTAGTCCAAAATGCGCACCAGTTTCTACTGAGGATAAATAACCTCGGTAAGGTGTATTTTCATAGAATTGTTGTTCTCCTTTACCATAAATAGCCTTCACCGTCGCACCTAGTCCATTTTTATTAGAAGCATTGCCTACAAATTTGAGACGCAGGTAGTTACTTTTTTCTGGTAATTGTTGGCGTACATTATTACAAAAAACCGAAGCCGAATCATTGATATTATTAATGATATAATCCAAATCGCCATCGTTATCCAAATCCGCATAGGCAGCGCCATTTGAAAAACTTGGTTCGGTGATTCCCCAAGATTCTGTCACTTCTTCAAATTGTAAATTACCTTTATTACGATAAGCTTTATTCTTGACTTTTACCGAAGGAATTAAATCCAACAACTGCACAGGTGCAACATAAGCCCCCACTTCGGCACGGTACGCCATAAAATCTTGGTCAGTAATATCTTGCGGAAAACCATTGGTAATAATCACATCTCGTAAACCATCATTATCAAAATCAGTAACCAGTGGCGTCCAACTCCAATCAGATTCTGCCAAGCCAGTCAACAAGCCCACTTCGCTAAATACTGGTCGGTGAGTATAAGGGTTTATCCCACGGTTGAGCTGAAGGGTATTGCGAGGATATTGGAATACATATCCAAACTTTTCGTTGTTTTGATAGGCTTGGTAATTGTTACCTAGTGTCATCATCTTTTTACGATAATTATCCTCAGGCATCATATCCAAAGCCAAAATATCAACCAAACCGTCGTTGTTAATATCTGTCACATCATTCCCCATCGCAGAGTGTGAGGTATGCTTAAAATACAAAGCGGCTTCATCTTTAAAACCAATGTGTTTACCATTTTCATGCTGATTGATATACAGCAGGTCATTGGTCAGATAGTCGTTGGTGATGTAGACATCCTTCCAGCCATCTTGGTTGATATCTGTAATATTGATACCCAAACCAAAACCTTCAAAGAGAATACCTTCTGTTTGCGAAACATCTGTAAAAACGGCATGCTTCAGTGTTGGATTCCAATCGTTACGATACAACTTATCAGTCAAAGGAGAACTTCCGTCAGAAACACGAGGATGATACATATTAGGGAAACGAACATCCGCCATCTCATTTACTGCTATATACACGTCCAAATCGCCATCGTTGTCATAATCAAAAAAAGCGGCTTGGGTTGAATGTGTTGTATCGGCAAGACCATACTCTTGCGCCATTTCCTTAAAATGTGGGATTCCTGCCCTATCTACCCCCTGATTGACATACAGCAAATTAGCTCGCTGACTAGCGGTTTTTCGAGCAGTTGTACAAACGTAAATATCCATCAAATTATCTTGATTGATATCTACAACCGCCACACCAGCACACCAGCGACCTTCGCCTGTCACCTTTGCTTCTTTGGTAATATCCTTAAAATGTAGTTGATTCGTTTTAGAGTCGTTGAGGCATAGCTGGTTAGAAACATGATTGCCTGTGAAATACACGTCTACCAAGCTATCATTATTGAAATCAGCCATAGCCACTCCTCCCCCATTATTGATATATTCGAACGTCAGAATATTCATGGTATCATTTTCAGAAATACGATTCGAAAAATGGATACCAGAATCTTTGGGATCAATTTTCTTGAAAAGCCCATCTTTTGATGCACTTCCACAAGCATAAAGCCCTAGTAAACCTAAGCCTACTAGGGTGATTAAATATAGAAAACGGTATGCAGTTACGGTAGAGGTTTGAGGCATATTATAAGTAAAAAAGTTATTAGTTAAGTTTGTACGTAAAATAAAGTTTAAAATTGTGCTTTAAGCTTTCATGTATCGGCTTTCGGCGGTGGAATTTGGGGAAAAGGCATGTCTGTGGTCGTTAAAAACATTTTAACACTCTTTGCCTTGTGCCTGTTGCCTTATCCCTAAGACAAAAAACTTAAATATAATTTTGCACTAACACTTGATTAACAATTTTATATACAGTAAAAACAGAGATGGCACAGGGTACCATCTCTGTAAAGACACCATTTTTCAGTTATCAATCCAATCTATTTATAAGCTGGGTCTTGAGTAAGGGTTGGTTTACCATCCTTCTCAGAGCGGTCGATTGCTTCTTGAGGAATTGGGAAAAACTCATGTTTACCTTTTACAAATACGCCACCTTTTTTGTAAACACGTTTAGTGCTTTCTACGGCATTGTATGCATTCAATGTTTCGGCAGCAATACCCCAACGTACAAGGTCAAAGAAACGGTGACCTTCCATCGCAAATTCTAAGCGAGTTTCGAAACGAACTGCTTTACGAGCTGTAGCCTGACTTGACCAAGCCGAAGCGTAAGGCTTCACATTGTAGTTGGCAGCAGGCACTGGAGCACCTTTTGAATCAAATACCAATGTGTAGGCATCGCGAGTAGCTCCTTGCGTAGCTTTCTGAACAAAACCAGCAGGATTGGCAGCACGAGCACGAATTTGGTTAACCAAGTCTCTTGCTCTTTCAAGGTTACCTAATTCTACCTCACATTCAGCTAACCACAACAAAATCATACTATAACGCATAATGCGGTAGTTGTTACTTGTAAGGTTTGCCCAACCATTTACGCCAGTAAAGGCTTTTGAAGGAATGTGTTTTTTCGGAGAATAAGGACCTGCATACGTTTGGTCACGGATAAAATCACGGTTATGGATTTTATAATCAATAAACAAAATTCCACGACGACCTACTGTATGATCCAAACGAGGGTCAAGCATACCTTCATACGGCGTATATGCTGCATCTAAATCAACTCCTTGGTCATTCTTTACATCAGAGTTATTGAAGGTATCTAATAAAGGCAGACCATTATCGTCTGTTTTATAGGCATTTACCAAGTTTTGAGATGGCTGATAGAAACCACAACAACCCCAAGGCGATGTATATGGGTGAGCCAAACCTACACCAGCATTAGCGGCATCACCGCTTGCACTAGAAGAAGCATACTGAATTTCGAAGATAGACTCTGCGTTGTTACGAGTATTAGCATCATGGTTATCTCTGAAATTATCCATCAACTTAAATTTACCACTCGCTACAATCTGATCTAACAATGCTTTTGCTGCTTGTAATTTAGCCGTATTAGCTGCACCAGTCGATATATTCCAACCTTGATACATGTAAGCTTTTGCTAAGAAAGCCATTGCTGCCCATTTTGTTGGGCGACCAACTTGTGCTTGAGTCGCAGGCAAGGCATCCATCGCAGCTTTGAAATCAGCTTCAATAAATGGCCAAGCGTCTTTATCATTTGGCACTTTGGTACTTTCCAAGTCGTTCAAATTATATGTAGTCTCATCAATATATGGGATATTTTTCCACATTTTTTTGGCTTCAAAGTGGAAAAGTCCGCGTAAGAAACGAGCCTCCGCTACAATTTGTTTACGACGATCATCGCCAATATCCTTTACATTTTTAAGGGTATTTATCACATCATTTGAGCGTGCAACCCCTTTAAACAAACCTCTCCACTTGTTTTTGATATGGTTGTTGGTAGGTTGAAAATCCCATTTTTCGATAAAAGATTGTTCTGGTTGGTCACCCGCATCAGTACCTTTATAGGCATCATCAGAGGCAATTCCACCAAATACCCAGCTTTGAATATCGTTATTCCAAGCATCTTGTCCATCCAAACCCTGACCATCAATCATGGCGTAAGCACCCACGAGGATACCTTCTACCCCTTTGGCCGTTTGGAGAGACGATGGGCTATATTGACCTTGTGGCTCACGTGTCAAGAATTCATCGCTACATGCAGTAGCAATACCAACAACGAGACCAGCCGACAAGCAAAGTTTTATAATATTTTTACGTTTCATATTTTTTCTCTTTTGGTAAAAACGAACATTGATTTTCTTACAAATCAGATAATGTTATCGTGCTTAGAATCCTAGATTAACACCCAAAATGAAGGTTCTAGAAACTGGCATATAACCACCATCAAAGCCCAAAGTATTGTCTGAACCTGTCTGAATTTCAGGGTTTAGTCCAGAGTACTTCGTGAATGTTGCCAAGTTTTGTGCTTGCAAATACACCTGAGCATTGTCAAGACCTAACTTGCTACCAATTTTACGAGGCAAATTGTAAGTAAGTTGAACGTTTTTGATACGGAAATACGAACCATCTTCGATAAAATAGCTTGATGGACGGCTACTGATTTGGTCGTTGGCATCCATGATAGGTACAGTACCTGACTTGTTGGTTGGTTGCCAAGCATCATACAATGCACGTTTCGAACGGTTACCTTGGAAAGTGTTGAAGTCAGAGAAATAACGAGTATAGTTAAATACATCATTACCCTGTGTACCATTACAGAAGATAGTCAAATCAAAGCTTTTATAACCAAAATTGAAATTCAAACCGTAAGTAAAGTCTGGGTGAGGATTACCGATAATGGTACGGTCATCGTCCGTGATTTTGCCATCGCCATTAATATCTGCAATCTTGAATTTACCTGCCTTATTGTAGTCACCATAAGCTGGCCAAGCTTTGGCTTCATCATCAGATTGGAAAATACCCAATACTTTATAACCATAGAAAGAAGAAACTGGCAAGCCTGCCTGTGTTACAGTAACCGCAGGAACACGAGAGCCATAACCGAAGTAACGAGTATTTGGACTAGCATCTAGTTTGTCTACGTTGTTGCGATACGTAGAAATATTAGCGCCAATGCCATAACGGAAATCACCTACAGAGTTTTTGTAGTTTACTCCAAAATCAACCCCCTTGTTCGTCATTCCACCTACGTTGAAAGCTGGCGCCGTTGCATCGCCTGCTGTAAAGGTAATAGGTGTTGTGAATAACATATCGGTAGTCTTACGATTCCAAATATCCAATTCAAAAGTCAATTTGCTACCAAATAATGCTGCATCCAAACCGATATTTGTTGAAGTGGTTGATTCCCATTTTGCATTAGGGTTACCAAATGCACTGGCATCATAACCAATCGTTGGCGTAGTTTGATTGCCGTCGATAGGATAACCAGCGTGGTAAATATCAGAGCGATAAGTTGTATAAGCATTGTACTTACCAATTTTTTGGTTACCTGTTTTACCCCAACCAAAACGCAATTTCAAATCATTGAAAAACGGTAATTGATCTTTGATAAATTTCTCTTCAGATAAACGCCATCCTAAGCTGGCCGCAGGGAAAAAGGCATTACGAGAAGCAGACAAGAAACGAGATGAAGCATCATTACGAACAATCAACTGAACCAAATACTTACCTTCGTAAGAGTAGTTAATTTTACCAAATTGTGATGACAAAGTATAGTCATTACCTACTGACCCATAGTTAGAAACCTTTGTTGGGTCGCCAAGGTCAAGATAGCTCATAATAGGTACAACCTCGAAAGCATAACCATTACGACTTGCCCCAAAATACTCCCCAAATTGTTTGATAGATTCTAGACCTACATACGCATCAACCTTGTGAGACTCATTGAATGTTTTGTTGTACGACAAGGTATTTTGCCATACCCACTGGTAGTCATAATTGGTACGTGAAGTAGAGCTATTGTTAAAGCTACCTTCTACGTATTCTGGGTTGGCACGACCTAACTCTTTCTTGTTTTCAGTAGTAACATCTACCCCAAAGCTAGTCTTAGCAGTAAGGTTTGGCAAAATATCAAACTCCATGAATACGTTACCAAATCCACGCATACGATACAAACGGTCATCTTTTTGACGATACAATGTAGCATAAGGGTTTGAGTTGTTACCTAAGTTGGCACCACGGCTACCTGCAAAATTACCTGCAATATCATACACTGGCAATAATGGATGGTGCTTGTACGAACCCGAAACTGCGTTTTGTTCTTCGTTGTTATTGTATCCACCTTTACGGTTATCGATTGAAACTGTAAAGTTTTCACCAACTCTCAAGCGTTTTTTCAAGGCTGAAAATTCGGTATTGGTACGCAAAGTATAACGATCATAACCGATGAATTTTACGACACCATCTTGGCTAAAATAACCCAAAGACAAAGCATAACGGCTATTATCAGTACCACCAGATGCTGTTAATTGGTAGTTTGAAATCGGAGCAGTTTGTGTTAGCTCACCCCACCAATAGGTATCTGCTGATTTAGTAATAGCATAAATGTTATCTGGTGTCAGTGAATACAACTTAGGATCTACCCCAGGTGTACCAGCTTTACCAGCACTTGGGAAAACATAGTCAGGAATAGTTACTTCACCATTTGGTCCAAATGTATATTGTCCATGCGAAGGTGTTTTGCCTGCATATTTATCTGCCAAATACAAATACTGACCTAATTCCTTAGCATTCAAAGATTGTACATCATTTGATACTTTTTGACTACCATAATAAGCACTGAAAGTAATTTTTGGCACACCCGCTTTTCCTTTTTTCGTAGTAATGATTACTACACCATTGGCAGCACGTGAACCATAGATAGACGCAGAAGAAGCATCTTTCAAAATCTGAATAGTTTCAATGTCATTTGGATTAAGGTTACCTTGATTTTCAGTAGGTACACCATCGATAATGAAAAGAGGGTCGTTGTTACCAATCGTACCGAAGCCGCGGATACGAACAGTAGCGTTACCTCCTGGTGTAGCATCGTTCACGATACTCAAACCAGAGGCACGACCTTGTAATTGTTGAGCAAACGTAGTTGCAGGAACAGATTGTAAATCTTTAGCATTCACTGTAGTTACAGCACCCGTAATATCTCTTTTTGACTGCGTACCATAACCTGTTACAACCACCTCTGTCAGGTTGGCCACGTCTTCAGATAATCTTACGGTAATACTAGATTGAGTTCCCACTCTAACTTCTTGATTTTGAAAACCTACAGACGTAATAAGTAAGACATCGCTAGCTCCTTTAACTGCGATTGTAAACTCTCCTCCTGCGCCTGTAGCAACCCCCACCTTGGTACCCTTTACCATGACAGAAGCGCCAGGTAAACCTTGTCCGTCGGCCGCTGACAAAACTTTACCTGTTACTTTTCTTTCTTGGGCTTGGGCTGTCCAAGTAATTAAAAATAGACAACACAGGGCAATTACCCCTGTAAGTTTTTGTAGTAATTTGTTGTTCATAGAAATAGTGTTTGGAAAAATGTAACAATGATATTGAAGCGATTTTTTTGTTGCTTATGTACCTCCTTTCTTTGCTTAAACGTTTAATCAATTGTTTATAAAAAAAACTTCTTCAAAAAGCTTTAGACTAATGACTCAAAGTGAAACAATAAGTATATACGTAGTCCTTCGATGCAAGACAAAGTCTTGCAGAATTAAGATAAGATTTCTGGAAATGTGATTATATGCTATAGTAGCCTTGGTAACTTATTGATTTAGAATTGGTTTAAATTGTTGGTTTCGAATAAAGCATATAAGTGCCAGCCTGTGGATATAACACACAGTAACATGAGAGTACTTTTGGATACCCTTATACTAGAAAGCATACGCAAATAACATAACACCATGACTATCAGGGCATTTGTTACATTCATAAAATAATTTAAAAATTCAGAAGCTAATAGTTACAGGATGGTTACTCAACGGACATGAGCAATCCTATGGAGCTTCACTTTCATACTTAATTTTTTGTGTGGGTATTAGAAGACAGCTTTTGTGCTTTTGTAACGAAAATTATAGAGCAAAAGAGAACTAATCAATCCAACAACCGATATATATATGTTTTTTGGAATAAATGTTTAACATCGACTAAGAGCGGCCCTTCCTAGCAAATTGTTTCAACTGGGTGATTGTACTTAATTATTTATAGAAAACTGATTATAACATTCATTTTTTGTGAAAACAACACTGAGATGTGTCAAAGGAGCTTAAGAATTTAACTACGTAAAGTGCAACGACGTGTTAAATAGGTCATATTTCACGATGTAAATTTTAAAATTATTTCTTAATTAAAAAAATAAAAAATTGTTTTTTTAATATATTTTTTTGAATTGTATAAAGTTGTTGACAATTGCTAATAAAGCAGGATAGGCTTTTTGGGGATAACTCTACTTTGCATTTCTAGAATTTGTATTATCGTAGAAATTCTTTCACAAGAACTGTTCTATAGTGTTATACGTACAGTTTTATAATACTTTCTCTCTATTGACCCTGCTATTTTTTGCCTCTAGGCTTCGCTTGTTAAAGAATGTTAAATACAGAAAAGGTTTACAACCATCCTCTGAAGTCATGCCTCATTGAGATAAATTTAAACCTTCTCTTTTATGAAATTCACAAACATCTCTTTTGCTCTTGTGGCAGTATTGTCCGTTTCTTGTAAGAAAGTTTACGAGGTAAATCCCAACGTAGAACCCAAACCCGCAAAACTATCGGTATTCAACGCCTGTACAGATTGTGGAGCGGTGAGTTTTTACCTAGGTACCAAAAAGTTTCTTGATAAAGATATTGACTTTATGACCGAGCTTGGCTACCAAGATTCCCCAACGAATAAAATGGAGTTAAGTTTTAGCGCTAAAGGTTCGACAACTACCATGGCAAAAAAAGAAATTACCTTATCAGAACAAGGTAACTACACCGCATTTGTGGCTGGCACTAAAGCCAATCCTTCTATTATGGTTTACAATGACGATTTATCCAAACCCAGTCCTAAGTTTGCTCATATTCGTTTTGCCAATTTTATGGCAGAGAGCAAGGGCTTACATTTATATATAAAAGGACAGAACACTCCTTTGTTTTCACAAACGGGTTTTACTGGAATGCAGACTTTTGAAGCAATTACGCCAGGCTCGAACTACACATTTCTAGTAAAAGATGCAAGCAATGATTCGCTATTATTCCAAATGGACAAGGTATCGATTGCTACTGGTAAAATTTATACCCTCGTGGCTAAAGGAAGCTTAAAAGGAGCGGGGAGTCAAAAAGTTGCTCTGGCGTTGATTACCAATAAGTAAAAATTAAAAGTACTAGTGCTGAAATAGCTCCGTAGGTGACGGGCACCAAAATCACTTTCTGTCGCACCTACGGATATCTATTGAAAACAGTTACTTATATCTGAAAATCATATTATCCCAAGCCCACTATCTCACAATCTGAATGACCTTTACAGGGCAAGCCTCTAAAGCTTGTTCATTTTCGGATAGTTCGTCCTCATTAAGCTGAACTTGATAAATCCCTTTTTTTTCGATAGCACCTAGCAAGACTGCCTTGCCATCTTTTTTGGACATACGCCAGCGATGATAGGCTATTTCAACACATGCGTTGCAACCAATACAACGGTTTCGGTAATGAATCAACTTAAACATGAGCAGGCACAATTTTGTAAAGTTTGTCGGATGGACGAATCTTTTCAGCCACACGTATCGCTATGGTTTCGCCTTTACTTGCCTTTGCTACTGGATTTCCCTCATGATTTCGAATTTCTTCTGCTACAGCCTCCACATATCCTGTTGTTGGTCCTTTAATAATTAACTGATCACCTATGTTAATATCTTGACTTTCGAGTAAAAACTCTCCAACGCCAATTTTCTCAAAATACTTCACTCCTTTTCCTAGATATACCTTTTTCTGAGTAGCTACCGAACCGTATTGGTTACTCCACTCGCCCATTTTACGACCTAGGTAATATCCATCCCAAAAGCCTCGATTATACACTTTGCTAAGTTCAGCTTTCCAATGTTCAATCTTTTCTGGCGTATAAGTACCTTCTGCGATAGCATCCACAGCCTGTCGGTAACACTGCGTAGTGGTAAATACATAATCGGCAGCACGTCCACGGCCTTCTATTTTTAAGACCTTCACCCCTGCGTCAATGATTTTGTCCAAAAAATCAATGGTACATAAATCCTTTGCCGACATGATATATTCGTTATCGATTTCAAGCTCAATGCCCTCCTCTTTATCGATGACTGTATATTCTCGACGGCAATTTTGGATACAAGCTCCACGATTTGCCGAAGCATTATGAGAATGTAAACTCAAATAACATTTCCCAGAAACAGCCATACACAAAGCACCATGCGCAAAAATCTCAACTTGTACCAAGTTGCCCGATGGGCCAGTAATTTGATTTCGTTGAATATTTTTTACTATATCGCCAACCTGTTTTAAGGTCAACTCACGAGCCATCACCACCACATCGGCATAATCAGCATATAATTCGACCGTTTCGATATTGGTAATATTGGACTGTGTAGAGATATGGAGTTCCATCCCTTTTTTGCGACAGTAATTCATCACAGCCAAGTCAGAAGCAATCACCGCAGAAATTCCTGCCTCTTTAGCTTGATCGATAATTCTTCGCATCAAAGAAATATCATGATCGTAAATAATGGTATTGAGCGTGATATAACTTTTGACACCGTGTTCGGCACACACACGAGCCACTTCGGGCAGGTCATCGACAAGAAAGTTATTGGTTTGGCGGGCACGCATATTGAGTTGTTCTACCCCAAAATATACTGAATTTGCCCCTGCTTTGATAGCGGCCATCATCGACTCCCAAGAGCCAGCTGGAGCCATGATTTCTATAGATGATTGTGTCATTTTGCAAAATTCTTTAAAAATCTATCTCAAGTGAGATACGATATAAACCTGTCTTATTCAAAACAAGTCTTCCTGAAAAACCCGCAAAATTAGGCATAGAGTCATTTCCTCTGTATAATAAAAGTAGGTGTCACAAATTGATAAATATCAGTTTTGGACACCTACTTTTATGTACTAAAGCTGTTTACACTTTCTCATTACAGGTGAATAAAGTTTAAACAGCTTCATTATAAACTCATTACTCCTTTATCACCTTACGGCTAAAAGTTTTACCTCCTACAGTCATTTGCAGAAAATAAACGCCTGCTGGTAATATACTAATATTCAATTGTCCTTCATGCGCTTGGGAACGAGCGGTATTATGTTGTACCTCTAACACTCGTCCTTGGGTATCACTTAGGCGTAAATCATAAGAAGCAGGCTTATCGG
Organism: Flectobacillus longus; assembly: GCF_030056705.1. GTDB lineage: Bacteria > Bacteroidota > Bacteroidia > Cytophagales > Spirosomataceae > Flectobacillus > Flectobacillus longus. Next base: position 85,189 of record NZ_JASHIC010000002.1, on the reverse strand, counting down.
TTCTAACTTTCCAGGTCAAATAATCTGAGGCAGGAACGGGATATACTTCCACATGAATACCGCTTTCCTCCTCTATACCTAATACCAATACAGTTACTTTGGCTGTACCACTTACTGTGCCTGTACCACAAATATTTTTCACCTCTGAAAGTGTGTAGGAGGTTGTTGATAAAGGATTTACCGTAATCTCAAATGGTGTTTTCTGAGCAGTAAATTCTCGTCCGTCCGACAACTTAAATGTCCATGGGGCGTGAGAACCCAAATCTACCTTCAACTTGGCTTCCTTGCCATAATCAATCGACTGATCGCCTGAGATACTGGCTGTAGCTGGGATGTTGGGTAGTTGCCCAATTTTAACAGATGGGCTCATATCCCAACATTTTTCATCGTAAACTAAACTACGATAAACTCCTGACTTAATTACTATCAAAGATGCGGTCGTGGCATTTTCGATTTCTTGTTGATTCATTTGCCAATGGTATCGTAATCCTTTTGCTTCTGGCAATTTCAATTCTACCGTTTTACCTTCACAGAAATACGCAGAATCTGCAGGAGTAATGGGCAAGGATAGCTTAGGTTTATATACAACTATTTTTTTTGATTCGCCTGTACAATTTCCTGAAGATACTTTCAACTGATAAATGCCCTCAGAGACTTGTTTCACATGCGCATCTGTATTCTTGATTGGACTATTGTCCTTATACCATACGTACTGATAGTTTTTTGAAAACTGGTCTGAAGCAGCAACATATATCGATGATTCAATGCTATCATCTATTGTGTTACAAATTTTCAGAGAGTCATTCGTAATATAAAAAGGGTAATCAGATCTTAGCTCAACCTTGATTGAATTAGGATAATAATTGATTGGTTGTGTTTTAGCAACACAACCTGTTACATAATTTACAATCAAGCGATAGGTCGCCTTTTCAGAAATCGTAAACTTATTTAGTGTATCTAAGGATGTGGTTGTTTTGACCGTTACATTATTTTTCTGAATCGTATATTTCGCTACATTAACCCTTCCCGTCGTTGATTTTATATATTCCTCAAATGGTCTTATCTCATTAGAACATGCTCTTAATTCTCTTACGTTAGGATACAATGCGGTACTTAAGCCTGAATGAATAAATCGAAGACCAACGGTATCTTTTGCCCAGACTAGCGTAAGGTTTTTTGAAGAAAAATCACAACTTGAACCATCTTTAAATTTTGTACTCACCACCACTTTATAGGTACCAACTTCTTGAAGCCCTGCCTGACCCCAATCATAGGAATAAGTGGAAAAAGTATTAGTTGAAAAAGACGAGGTGGTATTGGTATTATTTTCATATTTATGAACATAAATAACTTGATTGTCTTTATACCATGTTTGGGTACCACTTACCAAGTTTTTCTCTTGCTCCGAAGTAAGATTATTAAACATCGAAAAACTTAGGTTTATACCACTTCCACTACAAATACTGATGGTATCTGGCTGAATACTATTGTAACGGTTTAGATCATCAGCTAATGTAGTAATAGAAAATTCAATAGTGGGTGGTACTAATGGATTATTAATCACGACCTCATTTGATAACCCAAAACAATCTCCTGAGCTTACTTGAAGCCTATATCTCCCCGACTCAGTTACTGGCAAATTCTCAGTGTTTACATTAGGAATTTTAACATCATTCTTTAACCAAGAAAACACGATACTTTTGGGTTCTATTATACTCGAATAGAGAACATAATTGGTGGAATTACAAGCAAGAGGTTGTGCTACTGCCATATCTCCCAAATAAGTAGAAACAGGTATTAGTTTATCTTTTCGGGTATTAATTTGCAAGGTTTCAGAATTTGAACGACAGGCACCCAGAGACATCGATACCTTATACACACCTTCCTTGTTAATTTCTAAAGTTGGCGATTTTGTTGTAGCAATAAGCGTATCATTCCGACTCCAAGAATAGGTGGCATTATTATATGTGCTGGCTCTAATAGTCATACTCTCTCTGCCACAATACAAATAGTTATCGTTATTATAAGTGTAAACATTAATGGGTGGATAAATATATTGAAAGCTAACATTTACCTCCTCACTTTTTAACGAACAGCCCGAAGCAAATGCTACTTGAACAGCATATTGCCCTCCTTTATTCTGTTTGACAGTATAGTTTAAATCCTTTGTCGTGGTCAAAGTTTGATTATAAAACCATTGAGTATTTGATTTGTCCAGCGCTAAAGCAGATATATTGGCAATCTTCAATACCAGCGAGTCACATCCTGAAAAATTGGTTTTACTAATCAGTTCACTCTCTAAGGATGGTAATAATTGGGGTACACTATTTTTATCTACTGAATTGATGGTAAGGGTTCTTCTGGAAGAAACAACACTTCCATCTGATGTTTCAACCCACACATTGGCTATATCAAACCATTGAGGAATCGTAATTTTAACGGGGCTACTTGTTCCAGTACCTACTGTAATAATGGCACCATTTTTCTCCATTTTAGCCACAATCTGTTGATTAGAAGGAAAATCTCCTATCAAAGTGAAGGGTAAATCAAATGTTCCGTTAGGACAAGGTGGCTTAAGGGAGTTGAGAGTTTGTTGGTCTATCTGAAGGTCTTTGCAAGTAGATACAGTTTTTAATTGAGTGGTAACTTTCACAGGACACGACGAATAAGGGGAGTAACCTACCAGCGTGTAAGTCCCTTCATAGATCTTGTTATAAACAGGAATTGTAACATCAAAGGTATTTAATGTACCCTTCTGATTGATATTTGGTCCGTATAACTCGTAGGTTTCAGCAGGAAAAGATACATTCTTATTTTCAGGTAAAGACAAAGGATTAGGAAACTTAAAAGTAAATCCTTCACAAGCCTCTAGAGTCGAAACATAAGTCATTGTAGGAACGGCTGATACATACACTGAAACATCTGCTGTAAGAGCACAAGCAATATGGGTATCCCATGCTTTTACTGTGTAAACACCACTGTTGGCAAGTGAAGGATTAGGTATTTGAAATTGTGCATTTGAAGAAGTAAAACTATTTGGTCCACTCCACTGAATATTTTTCAAATTGGTTTGTGCTGACAAAGTGAACGGTGTGCCAGAACAGGCCGTTATCATACTTTTTTCGACTGCAAGTATATTCTTGACATTCAAAAAAGAAGAAATGGAGGGACAGCTTCCTTGTGTATATGCCACAACTTGATAGCTATTATTACCTCCTTGACCTATTGGTAAATTTGGAGAAGTAGTTGCGCCTAAATAAACTCCCTTTGAGTACCAAAAGAAGGTATTAGCAGTACTAGAACCAGCGTTTAGTTGCCATGAGGTTCCATTACAGCTCATACTTAATATTGGCTGTGCTAGTGTTGGGGTAATTTCAACTGTTACTGTATCTGAGTAATTAGTACAATCTTGTAACTGCCATTCTACCCAGTACTTCCCTCCTTCACTGACTGTTAAGTTACAAGGATTATCGGTATCTGGCGAAATAGTTTTACCATCTTTTTTCCATATTTGAGTAATATAAGTGCTCTGACACTCTGGGCTTGACAGTGTGTATTCATTACCTGTGCAAATTTTTATATTCTTCTTTTCAAAAGTTTTATAGACAAATGGTGTTTTAGCTGGAGAAATAGTTAATAATTGACTTTGAGCCACACAACCAGTCTTGCTATTTTTAGCAATAAACTGGTATACCCCAGGTTCTCTCATGGATGTACCATATCCAGTTTTAAACTCTTGTCCATCTTTATACCAAATACTACTCCAATCACCACCAATATAATCTTTCATATAAAGATAGGACGTAGCCTCATTAGGGTTTTTGCAAATGTCAAAGTTCATTATGCTATTTCTAATGGGTACTGCAGTTGCTTTACTTCCTTTCGTAATCGTTAATGTGTCGTAAGCCTCACAGGCACCATTCTGTACCTTCAGTACAAAAGTTCCAAATTTATCATCAGTTGAAACGAGTGTCTCCCATTCAGAATAACTTCCAATGAGCTTTCCGTCTAGAAATAACTGCTTTGCTCCTGCTCCTTCAACCCACAAATAAGTGTAATCTGACCAGTCGTTACAAACCAAATACTCCCTGGTGTCATATTTATTAAGAACGCTAGTTCTAATAGATAGATTAGCCTCTATCTTATTAGTCTTTTTTACGACAAAACCTTCCGATATACCTGAGCAAAACGCATCACGTACTACTAATTTGTACGTACTCTCATCTGATACCGTAATACTTGATCGAGATGTGTTGTCGATAGGTTTATCATTTCTTAACCATTGCCAATTCACATAGTTTTGGTCTACAGTTTGCCCATCAGCACTACCATTCAAAGTTATTGAGCCATTTTTATCACAAATAATATTGCTATTTACACTGGTCGTTATTAAAACTGATGTATTGGCTGTTAGCTTGATATTAATGGGAGAAGATACATACCTACATGTACCTTTTGTCACAATGGCGCTATAAGTTCCATCAGTGTCTATACCAATTGTTGGTGTCCCTATTGAAACTTGCTGTTGATTTTTAAACCAAGTAACCTTCACATCACTTCCCCAGTAGGTAGTATCGATGGTTAATTTATCAAATGTATTTTTACAGAAAGTGTAATCACGAGGAGATGATGATGCTATATAAATTTCCTTACTTGTACCAGTCTGACTTGACTGAAGTAATGCTGTTAAGGAATAAGGACAATCTGCATTTGTGAGTTTGATATTAATCGAGTCCTTTTGAATACAACCGTAATCATCTGTTATTTTTACTTTATATAGTCCTTGTACATTCTCATTAAAACCCTTAAATACAGGTATCTTGTCATTGCTACTAAATCCATTGGGGCCTGTCCAAGCATAGGTTATATAGTCGGATTCTAACCCGGGAACAGAGATTAACGACAATTTTGCGCCTGTAATTTCTTGAAACATGTATCTTGGATACTGCGGGCGTTGCCCCACAACTACTTCTTGAGTAAAGCTTTTTTGGTCAATGATTACAGTATATCTTCCAGAGGCTAATGCGGTCGCATTGGGTATCGAAGGATTTTGGAGATTTGAAGAAAAGCCATTGGGTCCTGTCCAACTGTAGGAGCTTCCCCCACTGGCAGTCAGCGAAACTGTACTCCCAATACATACAGGTGAATTTGATGCAGCTTTTTGAGCGAAAACTAACTGATAGTTAAATAGTAGCAAAATAATTAAGTAAAGGTGTTTCATAATATCATGTTGAATTTTAGACTACAAAGAAATAAAGTTTTTGCCTCGATAAAAAACTTATTCTTCACTCAAAATCAAAAAAGGCTTAGTGATATCAATCACTAAGCCTCTCGGTACAATCTCGGTTAATTTTGTGTTATAATGATGTCTTGAAAACTACTTTCACCTACAACGCATCGGCAAATTTTAAACATACGGGCATCGACACTTCTATTGAGTAGCCTGTGTATTTGAGCTTACCTGTTTTTTTATCTCTACTAAATACGGTGATATTATCACTGTCTTGATTGGCAACTAATACATAATTACCTGTCGGATCTATCGCAAAATTTCTTGGCGTTTTACCTTCCACTGGTGTATTGTCTACCCATGTAAGCCTACCCGATTTGGCATCAATGGCATATACCGTAATACTTTCGTGCGCACGGTTGGAGGCATACAAAAATTTGCCATCAGCCGAAACATGAATATCAGCATCCCACTTAAGTCCTGTGTAGTCAGACGGTACTGTCGAAATCGTCTGAATTGGTTTCAAAGCGCCTTTTTCATAACGATATGCCGTAACTGTGGCTGTTAATTCTTCAATAACATAAGCGTATTTATTGTTAGGAGAAAATACAAAATGACGTGGTCCTGAACCTGGTGTCGAGCTAGTAAAAGCAGGTTTTCCTGGGTTTAAAAGCCCTTTTTGTGTATCTAACTTATATGTGTACACTTTATCTACACCCAAATCTGGCACAAAAACATCGGTATTATTTACCGCAACATTGACAGAGTGAACATGTGGTTTTTCTTGGCGATTTTTATTTACCGAATTTCCTGTGTGTTGAATAGTCTGTGTGGCTTTCCCTAATGTTCCATCAGCTTCAACGGGCAATATACTTAGGCTTCCTGCGCCATAGTTACCTACCATAACCCACTTACCTGTACGGTCGGTAGTCACATGACAAGAACCTGGCCCTCCTGCTGATTGTGAATTGAGATACGACAATACCCCTTGTTTTCTGTCAAATCTGAAAGAATTTACCGTGCCATCGCCATCGGTTTCGCCTACCGAATACACCATTTCTTGCGTTGGTGAAACTGCTACAAAGGAAGGATTTTTGACGCCACTAACATGACTAGCATATTGTAATTTACCAGTAGTAGGATTAAAGCGATACACATAAATGCCTTTACTAGTTTTGGCTGTGTACGTGCCTACAATCATATAAAACTCTTTGGTGGCTGTCTGAGCTAAGACATTGACCATGGTCGTCATGGTAAGTCCGACGAGTAGAAATAGTTTTTTCACGGGATAGCTGAAGGTTTGATATAAAATACATTAATTAAACGAAGTTAGTATTCTGAAAGTAAAATATTGTACTTTAACCAATAAAAAACCACGCTCTCGTTGTGAGAGCGTGGTTATATACATTATACAAATTACACTTTTAAATTATTCTATCTGCATTAAGCTGTTGGCGTTATGCTGTAAGCAATCGTTGAACATTAGGTCATTTTCAAATCTTCAAATTCCCTAATTTTCAAATTACAAATATCAATGTCCTCTACCTTTTCCTTTTCCACGACCACCATTCATCGGAGGAATATCGGCTACTTTGACAAAAGTACCTGTCGAATCAAATACTAATACTACTCTTGTGGTATCATTCGCAATACCTACAAACAAGTTACCATCGGCATTAGTACCTGCTTTTTTGATAGTATAACCAGCATAATTGGTCGTAACATAGCTAGCCACTGAAGCAGGTAGCGTTGTAATATCTACTGCTGTAAGTTTAGCCTTCTTGCCATATTTTTCGATAATCTGAATAAAATTACCACTTGCATCAAACAATAATCCTGTATGTGTACTATTCAAAGATATTCCTACAACATATTGTCCTAATGAGTCTGTCGCCGCAAATTTTACTTGTGCTCCAGCGTAGTTAGTATTGATATAAGAAATAACCTTGCTAGGTAGAGCAGTAGAATCAATAGGCGTTAGTTTGCCTTTACATTTGGTTTTTGTAGTCGAATCCGCAGCAGTACGTGCAGCTGAAACTTGGATTGCTTCTAAATCACCATCACTTGAAGGTGTAGCACCATCTTGTGATTGACAAGCCACCATATAAAGGCCAACGACAGCCATTAACAATAATAACAATTGTTTTTTCATGTGTACTTATTGGTTTAACTTTTATGAGATTAAAAAATATAGTTGAAACGTTTCATAAGTACATGACTGCTGGTCGACAAAAACCGTTGCCTACTCGACAAAAATTATTCAAAAATCTCTACTGATTGTATTTCTTTAAAAAGCTCCATCAATGATTCACTTGGGGCTTGACCTTTTCCTTCTTTGCTATTTTTAAAATATTCTACAAAAAGCTCTTCCATACTTTTATTATCGATACTCACAATTTTGGAAGTCCCATCATTTCCCTTTTGCAGATTTTTTACCTCAGGAATAATAGGCATCATCATCGGATGTGCATCCATCAGTCTTTTCTTATCTGCCGATTCTAAGTAACTTTCGGTCACCATCGTAATCTGTACAATAGCATCTTGGTGCAGATTGAGCCATTCTAGCGCCTCCTCTACTTCGGTAAATTTATTACGCAACAATTTTTTCCCTTTGGTTAAAGTAATAGGTAAAACATTGACAGGCTGACCAGCTTCTGCTTCTACGATAACAACATACTTCGTCTGATTAGCTTCCGAAAAACTATAGGCCAAAGGGCTACTCGAATAAATAATCGGACAAGGCTCGATATCAATCGTTTGGAATCTGTGTAAATGTCCTAAAGCGACATATTGAGTCTGAGGAGGAATATTTTCAGAAAAAATGGCTGATGCTCCTCCTACATGGAGAATGGGTTTCTCGTCATCTGGTTCCTCGGGTTGTTCTCCTCCATTTTTCATCATAAAGAGGTGTGTCACCAAAAAGTTAATCCCTTTTTCGTCGAAATATTGGTCTGCCAATTGCTTCCAATGCTGTGCCAAATGCTGGCGGAGGCTATCTTCTGTATCCTCCACACCTAAATAGGTTTTCAAGCGTACTTCATTGGCATAAGGCGTCAAAATCAAACGTAGAGGCGTTTGCTGCTTGGGTAATGCCAACTCAATATATCCATTATCTACATGCAATACCTCAATGCCTCCTTCGGTAGAGAACGGACGCAAAAAGGCATTAGGATAGCCCACAAAAACAATCCCACAAGCACGGGCTAAAGCATCGGGTACTTCGATTCGCTCAGGAGAATCATGATTTCCTGCAATGGCGATAACAGCTCGTGTACCGTTTTTGGACAATCTGTGTAAAGTTGAATACAACAATTCTGTGGCTTCAGAAGAAGGATTAAAGTTATCGAATAAATCACCCGCTACAATAACGGCATCTACATCCTCTTTGTCGGCAATCTCTACGATTTCGGCTAATACCTCTCGTTGTTCTTCCAAGCGCGAAAACATATCTAATCTTTTACCCAAATGCCAATCTGCTGTATGTAATATTTTCATTTTCAAAATCAATTATATTTTATGAGGCTGTGGGCTATGGTTTTGCACAATACATCGAACTCAAAACTCAGCACTCTTATTTATTTCCCTCCTGTCACAGTATTAATCAAGGAGGTTTTATCCCCTACAAGCGAGAAAAAGAATCCTCCAAAACCAGAAATCACGGCAATTACGATAGCCGCTGCGAATATAGAAAGTAATGTTTTTCCAATCGCTGACCAAGTGTTTTTCTCCTCGAAAAACTGCTTATACGCCCAAATCATATATACCATACTGATGATGGAAGATATCATGGATTGAACATAAAAACCAACAATACTATTTTTCAAAAAAAACAAAAATGGAAACAAAAGTAACTTAATCAGTTCAGAATGTGAAAGTACAAAAAGATGTAAAACAATGCCTTCGACCCAATTGTATCGTTCTTTTCCTAAAATTTTAATCGAGAAAAAACCATACAATAGAATACTAAACATGAGTTGGTAAGTATAGTTTTCAAATGCAAAGTGTAATATTTTTTTGACAAATGGCATAATTGCCTTTTGTTCTTTTGCATTCACATTTTGCATCATCACATTCATGTTGAATAAGTCGTCCCAATAATGAATATAAATCCAAGTAGCGACTCCACCAATCAACAACAGATAATTGACAGGATGAAAATGATTCACTCTTTTTCCTTCCACATACTCACGTACCGAATGCCCAGGACGAGTGCTCATCATTTTTAAGGTATACAACAAGCCTCTATTAAAATAGGTAAAGGCATTGAGCAATTCCGAAAATATGTCGTTGAAAACAAGTCTTTTGGTAGTAGCTTTTTGCCCACAATTAGGACAATAGTGCCCGTGGTATTCGTTTTGACAGTTTTTACAATGAATTAAATCGTGCGAATGACTCATACAAATATAGGATTGGCTAATAATGGAGAGGGTGACACTTGTGAGTTATGAAGAAGCTGTTTAAACTTTCGTAAACTTGCTCGCGTAAACAATGAATTTATACTGTTTGAGCGAAGCGAGTTTATAAATTCTTGAATTTTTTGCGGCCGCCGCTGCGGTTACTTTTTGTTTCAAGACAAAAAGTAAGACGAAGAATTAATCAATAAAATGTGTTTTTAAAAAAGTTTAAACAGCTTCGAATTGTGAATTAATAATGTGCAAAGGATACAAAAATAATTTATTTCAGATTTCTGATATTAGATTTCGGAAATATAAGTAATAGTGCAAAATCAATTTGAAAAAACTACTGAGATAAAATATTAGTAATCATAAAATTACCTTCAAAACTCATCACTCACAATTCAGCACTCATACTTGCCTACTCTTCACCTGCAAAATACTGAATTCTCTGACAATGGGCAATTAGAAAAATTTGAACACCCCAAACAACTCAACTTTGAAGCTGTTTAAACTTTCTCGTTACGGGTGAATAAATTCACCCGCTAAGTGGAAAACTTGCATATTGTTAGCCATTCACCTAGTGCCTCACCCCTATCCCCTAAAAAACACTCAAACACTTTGTGCCTTTGTGCCTGTTCACTAAAACTAAAAACTATACCCTATCCCCTAGTGCCTCACCCTATCCCCTGACCCAAAAAAATTACCATTTCAGCAATTTAACAACCTATTTTTTACCAAGTTTACAAAAAATAAAAGCCAATATTAATTAATCAAAAAAAAGTTAGTTTAAGCAATCTCCTTCGAGTAACTTTGTGCAATTTTGGGGGTGACTGTAATTTGCTCAAATCTTCCTCGTTTTTTTCATAATCCGAAACAACAAAAACAATGTCTGTCGAATTATTATCAAGTCGAATCAACGCATTAGAAGAGTCGGCTACGTTGGGAATGACCAAAAAAGCTCGCGAATTGGCAGCTCAAGGTCACAAAGTGATTAGTTTATCTGTAGGTGAACCAGATTTCAAAACACCAAAGCACATTTGTGATGCTGCTAAGGACGCTATCGATGCTGGTTTTCACGGTTACTCTCCAGTGGCTGGTTATCCTGACTTGCGTAAAGCAATTGCCGATAAATTAAAACGTGACAACAACCTTGAGTGGGGTCCAGAAAATATCGTAGTTTCTACAGGAGCAAAACACGCATTGGCAAATGCTATTTCGGTATTGGTAAACCCTGGCGAAGAAGTAATCATCTTTGCTCCTTATTGGGTATCATACTCTGAAATGGTAAAATTAGCTGAAGGTACTTCTGTAATTGTAGAAGGTGCTTTTGATAATAACTTCAAAGTAACTCCAGAGCAATTTGAAGCAGCAATCACACCTAAAACTAAGTTGGTGATGTTTGCTTCTCCAAACAACCCTACTGGTTCGGTATATACTGAAGAAGAATTGAGAGCTATTGCTGCAATTGTTGAAAAACATCCAAATATCTTCGTTTTAGCTGACGAGATTTATGAATATATCAACTTTACAGCGGGTGGTCACTTCTCAATCGGTTCTATTCCAGCTATCAAAGACCGTGTAATCACTGTAAATGGTGTTGCAAAAGGTCATGCGATGACTGGTTGGAGAATTGGTTTTACAGCATCTGCTAAATGGATTGCTGAAGGTCTTGAGAAATTACAAGGTCAAGTTACTTCTGGTACTTGTTCAATCGCTCAGAAAGCTGCTACTGCTGCTTTCAATGGTCCTTTGGATGAGGCTTACAAAATGAAGGAAGCTTATGACCGTCGTCGTCACCTTGTAGTGGGCTTGTTACGTGAAATCCCAGGTTTTAAAGTAAACATGCCAGACGGTGCGTTCTACGCATTCCCAGATATTAGCTACTACTTCGGTAAAACAGATGGCAAAACAATGATCAACAATTCAGATGATTTCTGCATGTGGTTGTTGGCTGAGGCTTTTGTTGCTACTGTAGCTGGTTCGGGCTTTGGTGCACCAAACTGTATGCGTATTTCAACTGCTGCGGCTGACGAACAATTAGTAGAAGCTTGCGAAAGAATTAAAACTGCTGTAGCCAAATTGCAATAAGTAGCTTTAGGCTTAGTGTAATAATGCAAAGTGAAATTAGTGAGATAATAGATTAGTATGTAAAATTTACATTCATTACTCACCATTCCTTACTCATATTGAAAACCCCTGTTTTGGTTCTTCCAAGCAGGGGTTTTGACTTTATAGCGTATTTTGGTACTTTCGAAACTCTATCGAGTATTATTATCCTTTTTATTATGTTATCGACCATCATCATTGTATTTGTGGTTGGCTACTTAGCCATCGCTCTCGAACATCCTATCAAAGTCAATAAAACAGCGACAGCATTACTCACAGGCGTGGCTTGCTGGACGGTTTACGCACTCGGAAGTGCTCATGAATCAGAAAAGGTTGTCGACGAGCTTTCACATCATTTAGGGAGTGTTGCCGAAATCCTTTTCTTCTTGTTAGGTGCTATGACTATTGTGGAGCTCGTTGATGCCCACCAAGGTTTTAAACTTATTACTGACCGTATTACTTCTAAAAATAAAGTAACGCTTCTTTGGATTTTAGGGTTAATTACGTTTTTCCTTTCTGCTGCCTTAGACAACCTAACTACAGCTATTGTCATGATTTCGGTGGTTCGCAAACTCATTAAAGAACCAGAGACGCGTAAACTTTTTGCAGGTATCGTAATCATTGCCGCCAATGCAGGTGGAGCTTGGTCTCCGATTGGGGATGTTACTACCACCATGTTGTGGATTGGAGGACAAATCACAGCAAGTAATATCATGAAAGGTCTATTTTTGCCAAGCTTGATTTCTTTATTAATTCCTCTTTTATTTATGACTTCTCGACTCAAAGGAAAAGTAAAATCTTTACCTTCCGAGGAGGAGGTTCATTCGTCCGAAAATGCTCATCAACTCATTGTAGAGGCACAAAACTCCACTATTATGCTTGTAGTAGGTTTGGGATGTTTGTTATTTGTGCCCATTTTCAAAACCATAACACACTTACCCCCTTACATGGGCATTCTCTTAGGGCTTGGAATCGTTTGGGTTGTTTCCGAAATTTTACATAGCGGAAAAGATGAAGAAGAACGCAAGCCATTTTCGGTAGCACACGCACTTAGTAAAATTGATACCTCAAGTATTCTATTCTTCTTGGGGATTCTTATTGCCATTGCGGCCTTAGAATCAACGCATTTACTTACAGGCTTGGCTATGTGGATGGATAAAACCATTGGTAATCAAGATATTATTGTTACTACGATTGGTTTAGCTTCGGCTATTATAGACAATGTACCGCTAGTAGCTGCATCGATGGGCATGTATGATTTGGCTCAATACCCTGTCGATAGTAAATTATGGGAATTCATGGCATATTGCGCTGGTACAGGCGGAAGTATCTTAATTATAGGTTCAGCAGCAGGTGTAGCAGTTATGGGTATGGAAAAAATTGATTTTATCTGGTATATGCGCAAAATCAGTCTTCCTGCACTATTGGGCTATTTTGCAGGAATTGCTGTGTTTTTGTTACTTTATTAGAAGCCAAAGCTTCATTTCTTCATTGCGCTATACATTTTGATTCAAATGTATAGCGCAATTTTTATTTAAAACACCTCCTAAATCCAAGGCTAACATAATACAGTTCACGGAAAAGAACTTAGTATTCGCACCATAATATAGTCGCTTCACTCCATTTTCAATATCCAATTTCAAGGAGCTCAAGTTATAAAGTTGAATTAAACATTAATCCTTTATACTTATGAAAAACCTTAGAAAAACCGGACTAGCCTTATTAGGTTTCGTGTTACTTGGCTTGAGCGCATGCTCTAAAGACGACGAAAACAACACTGTCATGACAAAAGACATCACAGATGTTGCCATTGCTGATCCTCAATTTAGCACCCTTGTGTCTGCCTTAACTAAAGCCAATCTAGTAACTGCGCTAAAAGCGACGGGACCGTTTACGGTATTTGCTCCTAATAATACAGCATTTACCAAAGCTGGTATTACTAGTTTGGATGGTATTAATAACACCGACCTTACCAACATTCTTACCAACCATGTGATTTCTGGAAAGGTAATGGCTGCCAGTGTAACTTCGGGTACTGCACAAACCCTAAATCCTAATAGCCCGATTTATATTTCGAAAAATACAGATGGCGTATTCATCAACGGAAATATCAAAGTAATTGCTACTGATGTGGATGCATCAAACGGTATAATTCATGTAATCGATAATGTGATTGTACCCCCAACCAAAAACTTGGTTACGATTGCGGCAGAAAATAGCAACTTCACTGAGCTTGTAAGTCTAGTAACTGCTGCCGACCCAGCTGTGGCAACAGCCCTTTCTCAGGCATCAGCAAACGGACTAACCGTTTTTGCTCCTACTAACGCTGCTTTTACAGAACTTTATAAAACTGTTCCAAAGGCAACCTTGTTAGACCCAGCCAATCGTACGTTATTGACCAATGTATTGTTGTACCATGTCGTACCAGGACGTGTGTTCTCAACAGACTTACCAAATGTTTCGGGTGAGGTTGCAACCGCTAATTCAGCAGCGAAAGTGACATTCAACTTAGCTGGTGGAGCTAAAGTGATTGGCAAATCAAGCGGAAACTCAAATATTACCTCAGCTAATATTTTGGCTACAAATGGTGTAATCCATGTAATCGACAAAGTATTGTTACCATAAATAGTAGATAGTGTCTTTACTTAGCCCTCGTCGACCTTGGACGGGGGTTATTTATTTTCAAACATACCCGCATACAAAACCGTTATCGATATACCACTCTTTCTGCTTAATCTATGCAAAGTCTATATGCTCATTCGTTTCGTTTCTTGTGGGTTGCTATTCTCACTGTGTATTCTTTTGCCAATACGCTAGTTACCGAAACCCTCAACTACTATCCTATTCCTTTGAAAGAGCCAGAGCTATTGTTCTTGTTCTTCCTATTAATTTTGGGTATTTGGGAAGGGAATAGGCTTATTTTCTTATTTATATCTCGATTTAATTATCCCAAACTATGGTATAAACTCCTTTTGGGTATGGCTAGCAGTATTTTGCTTACCGCTTTTTTAGCTGTTGGCTTGGGATACATCTTTGCAAGCATTTGGGAAGTCAAACACAATGATTCTTTCGGTTTATTAATCAAACTATTTTTGATGTTTGCTTTCAGAATCAATCTTTTTCTCAATATTCTTAATACTATTTATTTATACGTTCATGAGTTTGAAATGATGGCATTAGAAACCGAAAAGCTCCGTCAAATCAGTACTCAAGCACAACTTCAAGCTATTCGAAATCAAATAAACCCTCACTTTTTATTCAATAACCTGAGTGTTTTAAGCTCTTTGATTAGCACCGATACCGCCAGCTCAATCCAGTTTGTCAAACAATTTTCCAATGTTTATCGATATGTTTTAAAACACCACGATAAAGAATTGATTACCATTGCAGAGGAACTAGATTTCACTAAATCCTATCTATTTCTTTTACAAAAGCGTTTTTATGAAGGTATTCTTGTTGAAATCAAGGTAGAAGAACAATACCTCAATTGGCAAATTGTACCGATGGCATTACAAATGTTACTCGAAAATACCATCAAACACAATATTGCTACCAGCGCCAGTCCTTTGAAAATCACACTCTATACCGAACACCCTTATTTAGTTTTATCAAACAACTTACAACCCAAACTGGTTAATACTACAGAATCCACCAATAAAGGCTTGAGCAATATCATTCAACGCTATCAATTCTTGAGTCCTTTGAAAGTGGAAGTGATTAAAACTACACATGAATTTCTGGTAAAAATTCCCATTATTAAATTATCCTCTGAAGATCTATTATGAAAGTATTGATTATTGAAGACGAATATCACTCTGCACAACGAGCCAAAAGTTTGCTCCTTGAGTACGACCAAAACATTAATGTGGTAGACACCGTCGACTCGGTCGAAAAAGCTACCAACTGGCTTGTCAAACATCAAGAACCAGACCTGTTATTGGTAGATATACATTTGGCAGACGGTTCAAGTTTTGATATTTTCAAGAAAATACCTGTCAAAAATCCTGTCATATTTACGACAGCCTATGACCAATATGCGATTCAGGCCTTCAAAATTAATAGCATAGATTATCTTCTAAAACCATTGGATTTTGAAGATTTGAGCCAAGCGCTCAACAAATATCACCAGCTCAGCTACGATAGAAAATCCATCGACTCGCTTGACATTCAGCGAATCATCCAGAGTATAGAAACCAATCAGAAAAAGTATAAATCTAGGTTTTTGGTCAAGTTTGGCGATACGCTACAGTATAAAACACTGGACGAAATTGCCTACTTCTTTGCTGACGACAAAATCGTGTATTTGGTTTGCCATGATGCCAAACGATATATCATTGATTACACTTTAGAGCAACTCGAACAGCTTTTACAGCCCGACTTTTTCTTTCGTCTCAACCGAAAAGTAATTACCAAAATTGCCTCTATTGCGACTGTCAAAGCCGTGTACAATGGGCGTTTGCTTGTCAAACTTAAGCCTAATTTTGAATCAGAAATTTATGTATCCAAAGAGCGATGTTCAGAGTTTAAGACATGGCTAGACCAATAATATTATGAAAAACTATCTTATTAAGACCCTTTACCTAGCATTCATCTTTTTAATAAACCAGACTATTGGTATAGCGCAGCATCGTGTACATCTGAAGAATGGAAGTCAAATTTTAGGAAAAATATTAAATTCGGATGCCTCCTCAGTTGCTATCCAAACCATTGATCAATCTATATGGGTTTTTACTAATTCAGAAATCCAACAAGTAGATACCCTCGGTCAGAATTTTGGAAAAACAACCTATAAAAGAAAAGGATTTGTCAATTATACCGAACTCGGACCGCTTGCCATGAGTAATCGAGCATCCAATGGTGTTACAACCTCAGCCTTCTCGTTTCAAACAACCAACGGATATAGATTCAATCCGCTCCTCTATCTTGGCGTTGGTGTAGGGGCAGATTTGTATGCCGTTCAGACTTTTGTCCCTATTGTGCTGAGTATTCGCGGTGATTTAAGTACTACCTCCGCCAAAATTCCATTTTACTTTGTGGAAGGGGGATACAGTATCAATGCAACGTCCAATGATGTTCCGACCATCAAATACCAAGGCGGTGCAACCTTTGCGGTGGGTCTAGGTATCAAACTTCTTTTTCAAGAAAATAACGGATTTTTACTCGGACTTGGTTATCGTTATCAAGAATCCTCCGTGACAGAAAAACTCCAAAAATCTACCGAAGTATTCAATCGATTAAGTATTAGAGTAGGTTTTAGTTTTTAAATAGCCATTTTTTGCCTCTACTAGTTCAAGACTCAGTCTTGAACTTACTTTTTTAAGCAGTTTTAAAACTGAAAATCAATCGTATAAAATTTCTGCATTCAATACCTTTTAACACTTCCTAAAACTTCTTCAAACAATTTACCAGTCCCAGAGGTTTTATATATGTTTTTGAACTATTACAAAAAATATAGTACGAAAACATATATAAAACATGAACAAATGTATTACTTTTAACAAAGTAAAATGTTATCGTACTATTTATGGAAATTGTAGCAAGTGTATCTAATGCCTCAAAGCAGTACAAAACTGGCGATACAGTAATTACTGCCCTACAACCTTCTAGCTGTGAATTCCGAAAAAATGAGTTAACACTCATTATAGGTCCTTCGGGTTCTGGAAAAACTACTTTGTTATCACTCCTAGGCTGTGTGATTTTCCCGAGTACAGGCGAGGTTACTATTTGTGACCAAGTAATCAATGGGCTTAATCAGAATCAACTTGCTAAGGTTCGCCTTCAAAATATTGGATTCGTTTTCCAGAGCTTCAATTTATTGGCACCACTCAATGCCCTCGAAAATGTCATGCAACCACTATTATTATTAGGTATTTCTAGAAAAGAAGCACGTCAGCGCGCTACAGAGGCCTTACGCAAGGTCAGTATGGAAGACCGTATGTATAACCTTCCGAAGATGCTGAGTGGTGGACAACAACAAAGAGTTGCCATTGCTCGTGCGCTAGTAACCAACCCTCCCTTGATGCTATGCGATGAACCTACAGCAGCCCTCGATACCAAAAGCGTATCTGTAGTCATGGAAGAGCTCAAAACACTCTCGACTTCAGGGAAATCTGTGGCGGTTGTTACCCACGATTTACGATTAAAAAAGTTCGCAGATAGAATTATTTACGTCAACAACGGCATGATTTCCGACCATCAGGAAGAGGAAGATATGCTCCTATAACTGACAACTAAGGTTTGTTACGTATAACAAAAAGAGTTTGATTTTTTAGAAATATGCTTTTGTACTTTCATTCAAAATAACTTTCCAAATGAAGCATTACATACTATTGTGCCTATCAGTAGCTCTACTGATGAGCTGTAATAAAGACCAGTCAAAAGAATCATCTAATCAAAAACAATCCAATCCTAAAGCTCCTACAAAATTGGTAGTAGCCATCGGAAGAGTAGAACCACAAGAAGGTATCATTAAGCTATCGGCACCTGTAGGAGGCATTGTTAAAAAAGTCATGAAAGATGATGGTGACAAGGTACAACTCAATGAAGTTATTTTACAACTCGATGACGATACTGAACAAGATAAAATCAATGAATTGAGAGTCAAAATAGCGACTCAACGTACTCAAATAGACATTTCACAATCGAAAGTAGCAGAGGTTACGGCCAATCTAAAAAACAAAAAACTACTTTTGGAAAGAGCAAAACAACTGATTGCTAAGGGTGCCGAAACCCAACAAGTCTACGATAATTTAACAACAGACCTAGAGGTTTTGGAAGCCAATCTCAGTGCTGCCAAAACACAAGTACAATTGGCAAATAGTGAGTTGAATGAACTTCAAACACAATTACAAACCCTTTATCGTGAGGCTAACAAAAAGATATTCAGAGCTCCTTTTTCGGGTATAATCCTTGACAGAACGGTCAATCAAGGCGAATCTGTTAGTCAATTTGCCAGTTATGCAGAGGTAGCTCCTAAAGGAAAGCTTATCATCAGAGCCGAGGTAGATGAAATGTTTAGTAGCAGTATCAAAATTGGGGACGCTGTCGAAATCGTCAATATTGGTAGTAGCAATGTTATTGCAAAAGGGCAAATTTCGTCGATGGCTCCTTACTTGAAAAAGAAATCGCTCTTTTCTGAAAAAGCAGATGACCAAGAAGATCGAAGAGTTCGTGAAATACGCATTTCCGTAGTTGACGATAAGAATCTCGTAATCAATGCCAAAATTGAATGTAACATCAAGCTATGATACAAACGGCCTTTAAATTTATTAAATACGACACCGCCAAAAGTATTGGCGTAATCGTGGGTATTGTGATTAGTATTTTCCTGATTGGTCAACAAATTGGTATCCTTGGCTTCTTGACAGGGCTAATGGGAGGACTCGTAGAGAACTCTCGTAAGGATATTGCCCAAATTTGGGTCATCGACAATATTACCCGCAATGCCAACGAACTTGGCAAGCTAGACGAACGGTACGTTCGAGAAATGAGAAGTGTTGATGGAGTCGCCAATACTTACCCAGTAGTAGTATCAAATGGTTTGGTAAAATTCAAAAACGGAAAAACAGCCTCTGTTCTATTAATTGGAAGTGAAGCACCTGTTTTTGTGGCAGGTCCAAACCCTGAAAAGGTTTTTAAAGGAAAAATTAATGACCTTGCTCAAGACCAAGCTGTGTCGGCAGAATTCTTTGACCAAAAAACCTTTGATGCAGAACTAGAAGTAGGTACTAGAGTTGAAATTAATGGAAAAGAAGCCCAAGTTCAGCTACAAACTAAAAATGCCAGAGGCTTTGCAGGAGCGTTCTTTTATACTACACTAAGCAAAGCACGCTACTATGGTGGATTTGCAGACAATAAGGTCAGCGTCGTCGCTATTCAAGTAAAACCAGGCTACGATGTAGCGTCTGTCATCAAAAGTATTAATACCCAATTTTATGGTATTCGTGCTTGGGATGCCAACGAGCTTCAGGCTTCCACGATTAGCTTTATCACCATCTCATCCAATATTGGTACAAGTATTGGGTCGTTAGTTGTGTTTGCTATCATCAGTGGTTTCTTTATTATTGGTCTCACACTGTATTCGGCGGCACTCGACCGTATCAAGGATTATGGTACTCTCAAAGCTATTGGTGCTACCAACAGCTATGTCCGAAACTTGATTTTACTACAATCCTTCTTTTTTGCCATCATCGGTTTTGTAATAGCCTTTACGCTTTTACTTGGTTTCAAAAAAGGCGTAGAAAATGCTGGGTTAGCGATTAACTATTCGACATTGGAGATACTGAGCTTGTTTATCATTACCCTATTTATCTCAATGGGTGGTTCTTTGTTTGCCATCAAAAAAATCAATGGAGTCGAGCCAGCCTCGGTATTTAGAGGATAACTGTGAGTTTTGAATGTTGAGTTGTAAATGGTGAATGGGGAGTCACAAATTAAAAATTTACAAACCAATCCACTAATTATCAACCACTTAATTAACAAATTATCGAATTAAAGGTATTAAGCAAGTTATGATTCAATACATTCATAACTTATCATTCGACATTATCAACATCACGATATATCATGAAATCAATATTGGTTATCATTCATCTGTTTTTGGTACATTCAATGTATGCTCAAATTACACTCAATGAATGTATCGAAAATGGTTTAAAACATAAACCTAATATCAAAACAGCCCAAGCAGATCTTGCTGTGGCTGCGCTAAAAAGTTTGGATGCCCAATCTAAATTTTTGCCTCAAATTACCTTAGCGTATGAATACCGCTACAACCCGATTATCGCCACGCAGGTAGTTCCAACGGGGTTATTTAGCGGTACGCCTACTACCGAAACACAGGCTATTCGTTTTGGAACTAAATGGCAACAAAATGCAGGCGTTACTGTGTATCAGCCCTTGATTGATTTGTCACTAAAAAGTAAGATTAAGGAAAGTAAAATCAATGAGTCTCTGGCAAATTGGGATCTTAAAAAAGCAGAAGAAGATTTTGTCTTTGAAATAATCAAATCCTACAGCCAAATACTTCTTTATCAGCTTCAAAGTCAAGAATCCGCCTCTGATTCTGTTCGTAGTTATATCTCTATGTCTATGTTAGAGGCAAAGTTTAAAGAAGGAAAAGTATTGAAAACCGAGTTGAATACAGCCAAAATCAATCATAACAATAACCTTTCGGCATTTCAGAAGGCTTTTTCAAACTTGATTAATGAGAAAATTTACTTGAACTATCTTACCAATATCAGTCTCGAAAAGCTGCTAGCAGATTCATATACCCCTATCAACGATGTTTTGAACAATACGCCAAAC
Source organism: Flectobacillus longus (assembly GCF_030056705.1). Classification (GTDB taxonomy): domain Bacteria; phylum Bacteroidota; class Bacteroidia; order Cytophagales; family Spirosomataceae; genus Flectobacillus; species Flectobacillus longus. The sequence goes on along the minus strand of NZ_JASHIC010000002.1, from coordinate 64,150 downwards.
AATACCACATTTGAATCAAGTATTGATTTTCAGAAATTCTTAACAAAAGAACAACTGCTCAATCAGCAGATTAAAACTGAACAAACCCAATATCAACCAACGTTGGGAGTACAAGGATTTATTGGCGCCAACCAATACACACAAAGTATCAATCCCTTTTTGGCTAATTCATGGTTTGGCAATAGCTATGTAGGATTAGCAGTAAAACTGCCCATTTTGGCACCTGACAAATCCATTAATTTGAGCAAACAACTCCAAAAACAACTCACAGTAGTCGAAAACCAGAAAGAAGAATTTAAGTCTCAAAAAAATAAGGATATTTTACAAAATACTAATACCATCGAAAGACTACAGAAAGAGATTGCTTTTGCCGAAAAAAACATCGCCCTTTTAAAAGAAAACTTAGAAGTTTATCAAGCTCGACTTCAAACAGGACAGCTTGAAGCCTCAGAGTTAAATACGCAAGAAAGCGCTTTACAAAAAGCGCTTGTGCAAGAGTTACAACTCAAAGAGCAGCTCAATAAGACCTTTATGGATAGGCTATATATTAGTGGCAACCTACTCGAAAAATTCAAAAAATAAATCCCATGACTCTCAAACCTGATACCATCAAGCACAGCATTCAAATAACTCATTCATCGATTGAGTCTTTTGGTTTCGAGTTAAAAACTTGGAATTTGGATGCCGATAATTTTAGTTTATCATTTTCAAAAAAGAATATTTTTACAAAAGAAGATAAAAGCTTTTCGATTGATACATTACTTCTTCAATCTCTTGAGCTTTACAAACGATTTGTAGAATATGGCGACCATTTCCAGCTCACTAATTTTAACTGTATTAATTTGATTATAAATAAGCAGTCTATCCATGATTTTATTATTGAAATAGATTGGTTATCTACCCCAAACACCCACCAGAAATTTCTTGAGGCTTATTGCTACAATGAATCTGGACAGCTTTTGGGCAAAGGCACTGCCCTGTTGAATAAGTAATAATTACGTACCTTTGAGAAAAAAATTATCCGTTTTAAGCTCTAGGCTTTATGCTATAAGCAAAAAGAATCAAAATATTTCATACGAAATTACTAGCTCATTGCTTAATGCTTACAGCTTATTGCCTAAAGCTCAATAATGCCAGTTTGCATTATTACGTATCACTTCATAACGGTTTTGAGGCCCATGAATAAGCAAGTTTTAATTGAAGTAATAGAACATCTCGATAAATTTCACTCAGAATATAAAGGTGGAAATGATTATACCATGGATGATTTCTTGGGGTATCTCAACACACAACGTCCAAGTAAAGATATTGAGATGCGTAAAGTGGGCGGCGATCAAGCGCAACATTTAGATACTGTACGACAAGAGAGTAACAGCGATGTGGCGATCTTGGTAACATTGTTGTTTCGTTATGCCAAAGGATATATCAAGAAAGCCTTACAAGACAGCATCATTCAAACTGCTGACGAATTTGCCTTTTTGATTACACTTATCACTTTTGAAAGCCTGACCAAAACCGAATTGATTTCGAAACAGGTAATGGAAAAAACTTCTGGAGTGGAAGTAATCAAGCGCTTAGTTGGACAAGGGTTGATTCATGAATTCTCTGATTTGACAGACAAAAGAAGTGTGAGGGTAAGTATAACAGACAAGGGTAAAATGGAGGTAATGAAAGTGCTTCCAGAAATGAGTAAAGTCTCACGAATCGTAGTAGGAGACTTGGCTCCATCAGAAATCACGACGCTTTCATATCTCATGAAAAAGCTCGATTTCTATCATAACGACATTTTTATGAATAATAAAAATGCGAGTCTAGATGAGTTACTGAAATAGGGTTTAGGGTTTAGGGTTTAGGGTTTAGGGTTTAGGGTTTAGGGTTTAGGGTTTAGGGTTTAGGGTTTAGGGTTTAGGGTTTAGGGTTTAGGGTTTAGGGTTTAGGGTTTAGGGTTTAGGGAAAAACGCTCCCATATCCTATCTACTCACATTTAACCTATTTTCTCCCACTTTTTTCGAAAAAAACTAAATCCTATACCCTCACCCCTATACCCTCCAAAAACCTAATCCGAAATCATACGTTCATCATTTTTTACGGTAAATTTAAACTGTCTTTCACCACCAGGAGAACGAAGTTTTACGATATAACTTCCAGAATTTAAGGGATATAACGATTTCAACACAACACTGTTGGCATCAGAGGTTGGTTCTTGCTCGCAAGGAATACCTAATCCAGACTCAGTACCAATCAATGCAGTAACGTTGGTATTACTCTCTACTGTGACTGTAATTACATTGCGGTCATTTTGTCTAGCCACAATGATTGGCGAAGTGATTTTGGCTGCAATAGAAGTATATACATTAAACTGTCCATCTTGCTCATATTCGACAATACGGTAATACTCAGAATAACGAAGAGTTTTGGAATCAGTAAAGGTAAATTGTAGTCTTTCGTCTGCCATATTTTCTTTTACTGCAATTTCACGAATGTCAAAAAAAGTATCGTTGTCTTTACTCCGTTGTACAATGAATCTTGCTGGGCGATGTCCTTCAGTGCTAACCCAACTAAGAACGGCTCGACTTTCGTCATTGACTTTCACATCAAACATTACATCACGGCTTGGACGTGCTTTTACTTGAGACTGGGCACAAAAAGATAATCCCATGACAAGGATACCCATCATAGCTAAGGCTGGGAAAAACTGCTTCATAGAGGTTGTTTAGAAAATAAAGTTTGGGTTCAATAAAGATAGGCATTTGCTACAAATGGCGGGATAGCAAATATTATTTCAAATTTAGCACTATTTTAATAATATTCTTACATAAAATTATAAAATTTCAATATTTAGTTGCAAAAAAAGGCTTTAATTCAAAAGTGTCTAAACTCTAAAAAAGTTTATAACTAAAGAATTAAAGCCTTAACAGAAAAGCTATTTTACTGAAAATCAAGTATTTTACTGAAAATATTATTTCTTAGCTCTTTGCATTTTTACCATGGCAGGAGTAATAGCGTTTGCTTTATTACCAAAACTTTTACGAATGTACGTAAGCACATTAGCAATGTCTTTATCACTTAAAAAATCATGAGAAGGCATTTCATTTGAATAACTTTCTCCTGCTACCTCTACGCCTTTCAAGCCATTTAAAACAACTTTAATCAGTCGTACTGAATCGCCCAAAACCCATTCATTTTGAATCAGTGGAGGATTCAGATTGGGTACTCCACTCCCATCTTCTTGGTGACAAGCCAGACAATAGTTTTCATATACTAGCTGACCTGAGTCTGCCTGTATGGCTTTATGTATTGTATTTTTTTGACCGTATCTTGCTGAAACTGCCGAACCTAACATTCCTACCAACAACAGACCAGTAACAATATATTTGAACATGAGATGATGTTTAGTTTTTGATAACTCTCCAAACTTTTCCTTTCACCGAATCACTGATATACAATGAACCATCAGGACCTTGTGCCAAGCCCATTGGACGAGCTTTAGCTTCGTTAGGATTTTTGATTTCGCTACCACCTGCAAAACCCTCCGCAAACACTTCATACTCGCCAGAAGGTTTTCCATTTTTACCAAAAGGAACAAAGGCCACAAAATAGCCTCCTTGTTTTAATGGAGCGCGGTTCCATGAGCCATGAAAACAAATAAATGCACCATTTTTATATTTAGCTGGCAATAGATTTCCTGTATAAAACAACAAGGCATTTGGTGCCCAGTGAGCAGGAAAAGCCATAATAGGCTGGTCTTTGCCTTCGCAACGTTCTTGAATTTTACCATCACCACCATATTCTGGCGCTAACATTTTTTTGTTTTGGAAACGATCATGGTAACAATATGGCCAACCGAAATCAGAGCCTTTTTTCACTAAACAAAACTCTTCAGAAGGTAATTCTGCATTTTGTTCAGCATTGTACAAAGTCGAGAACATGGTATTCAACTGGTCACGACCGTGTTGCATCGCATACAATTCACCCTGTTGTTTGTTCCAATCCAAACCTACCACGTTGCGTAAACCCGTTGCATAACGCACGCCATCAGCTTGTTTTTGGTTTTTCTTGTTGGCATCAAATTGCCAAATACCACCATGCCATTCCAAAATAGGACAAGGATCCATTCCTTTAGAACCTTTTTGGCGGTTTTTCTCCTGACAAGCGTTTGATGGCGCACCAAAAGTCACATACAAATGTCCTTTGTCATCCAACTCGATAGACTTCGAACCGTGTTCGCTGTAATGCTCCAATCCAGTTACAATTGTCTCCCCAGCAGCCTCGTCGACCTTTCCGTCTTTCATTGGATAGCGAACAACAGAGGTATCAGACGAAGCATATAAATAGCCATTACCAATGACAATACCTGTACCCAAAAAATTACCAAAAGATGTATTTTGGTCTGCTTTTCCGTCGCCATCGGTATCTTTTAGGACAACAGTACCTTTGCCGTTTACCAATTTGTTCAAACGAACATATACATCACCATTAGGAGCTACTGCCAAATGGCGAGCTTTCCCCAAGCCATCGGCAACCACCAAAGCTCCGATACCTTTTGGAAGTGTCAAACCACCGTTATCAACATCAGCTTTTAACTTAATAGATTTCTGTGCTTTAGGAGATTTCTTAGGAGCTGTGTTGGCCAACAAAGAAGTGTTTACCAATAGCCCAAACAAAGCGGAAAGAATAATGCTTTTTTTCATTGGAAAATGATTTTAATGCTGATTTTTAGTCTTTACCTATGTGCATACGCCATAAGCTTGGTTAATGATACTTTAACCAAAACTACAAAATTCGGTAAAATGTTCTATTGGGCTTTATTGGTTATGGCTGAATCTAGGGAAATACTTCGTTTTCTAAGGCAATAAAATTGACTAGCTCATACGATTTATTAAACATTGGAATAATCTGCACTTTGCACAAATAAGGTTCCCCATCAGGGCGATAATTCGTCAAAACACCTTCTACAGGAATACGTTTCTGGATATGTTCTCTAATCATAGCACGAACTTCCACTTCGGTATCTTTTCCTTGTAAAAACTTGGGCTTTTTACCTCTGGCAAATTTGGGTGTATAACCAGTCATACGTTCGAAGCCAGTGCTTGCTAACAAAATCGTTTGTTGAGGGTCGGTAACCACTACAGCATGTGAAGGATTTTTGAGGTGTAAACGAAAATCTGCCCAACGTATCCAGCCTTGTTTGATAGCATAGCGACAAATAATATCATAATCATTTTGTGCCTCTTCGGACAAGGCAATAGGTGGTGACATAAATTCATTGCCAATTAGTAGCGGATGAATCAATCGGATGTTCATAAAAGCATCCGAACTACTGTCTGAGGACAAATCAAACATACAAGTTTTGTTTAAAGTCTATCAATATTTTGATAATCAATAAATAGCATAAGTTTAAAAAAGCATCGATTTTGTTTGATTTTTTCAAAAACTAAGTCAACAAAACAGCATTTAACCTATTGATTATCAGACACTTCAACTTTAAATATACACAAAAAACAACTATTTGATTCTCCTTTGACCCAAGAAATATTTTGAACAAAAACATTAACTTCCTTATATCTATTTGAAAGTCAGAGTGGTTATGAGAAGAGTTAGAATAAACTGTAGAGGCGCAATGCCTTTCGTCTATTAATGTTGAATTGTGAATTGGTGAATGGTGAATCTACAGTTTTCATACTCTGTTGAAAGGCATTTTTTCTTTATTTGTTAAAAAGCAGTTTCTATTTTTAGACATTGAAGCTGTTTATTTTCTAAGTGTTTTTTGAAAAATATTATACAAATAGCAAACTTCCATTCATAATTCTGAATCACTTTTTACATCTTCTCAATACAAAAAAAGAGTCCGTAGAACTAAGGTTCCACGGACTCTTTTTAATTGAAAAATCATTCACCATTATTCAATCGTTACGATTTTAGATAAGTGATTCCAGAAACTTGGATATGATTTTACTACCACGTCTGGTTCTTCGATTACTACATCTTCTACCAATGCCAATGGAGCAAAAGCCATTGCCATGCGGTGGTCGTCGTAAGTATGTACTGATACAGGCACCGCTTGACGCTCAGCCGCAGCAGGAGTCAATTGGTACTTATGATTGGTTTCGACTTCTTTCAAGGTAGCTCCAAACTTAATTAACTCATTTTGAAGCGCCATGATACGGTCTGTTTCTTTTACTTTCAAAGACTCAATTCCTGTCAAGGTCAATGGGATATTTTTAGCAGCAGCCACCACACAGATCGTTTGTGCTAAATCTGGACAGTTCGTAAAATCCCATTCTAATGAAGTGGCAGGCTCAATTTTTGTCAATTTAAACCCACGACCTGTGTATTCTGATTTCACGCCCAAATGACTCATAATGTCAGTAACTACTGAGTCGCCTTGCAAAGAATTTTCTTTCAATCCTAGCAATTCCAAAGAAGCATCAGCCTTATCTGACAAAGCCACAACTGAGAACCAATAACTCGCACCAGACCAGTCAGATTCAACGGCATACTCAATAGGATTATAGGCTTGTGGCGCTACTGTGATGGTTTTTGCGTCCCAATCAGCTTGAACTTGCACACCAAATGCTTCCATTTGTTTCAAGGTCATTTCGATGTACGGCTTTGAACCCAACTCACCTGTGATTTCCAACGTTAAGCCTTCTGGCAACAAAGGAGCCACCATCAACAATGCCGAAATATATTGAGAACTCACATCGCCACGAATCGCCAAACGATTGTTTCCTTTAAAATCAAAACCTTTTAATTGTAATGGAGGATAGCCCTCAGCTTTTACATAATCGATTTGAGCACCTAACTCGCGCAAGGCATCTACCAAAATACCGATAGGGCGCTCGCACATACGAGGTGTGCCTGTCATGGTTTTAGTTTGACCAGTTACCGCATAATAGGCTGTCAAAAAACGCATAGTTGTACCAGCATCAATAACGTCAGCAATAGGGTCATTAGACGCCAACAAACGCATCATGGTTTGCGTATCACGAGCCTCAGCCAAGTTTGACAAATTATCATGCCCTTTGGCAAGTGCGTTGATAATCAAGGCACGGTTAGATTCTGATTTTGAAGATGGTAAAGGAATTTCCGTTTGGAAAGACTGTTGTACTTTGTGTAATAATAACTTTTTCAAGGTCAATGTCGGATTGTGGATGTCAAAGTCGAGCCTTGGCATCGTGTATTTGGTTAATTTGAATCTTCCAAGTCATTAACACACGCCAATGTTTGGATTCTTCTCAGAAGAGTAACAAAATTAATCCATGAACCTAATCTTTCCTAATTTGTTACATGAATCGCACCACCAAGCGCCGTTTAGAGCTGATTTTGTATTTGGGATAAGAAAGTGGCTTGGCAATAAGGCCAATTCCAATACATACTCCGCTAAAGGCCAATAACCCTGGACTAAGTTTAACGGGTTGATTGCGCTGTACTTGGTTAAGAACATCAATCAACGAAAACATTACTCCTCCAGCCGCAATAGTCCCCGCTCCTTTCGAAACGAAAGGAATATGACGATAGGGTGAAAAAATCATCGAGATATTCTTCAAGGCTATTTCAGATGTGATATGACTTTCTTCATCGGTAAAGAAAAAAGTGCTATCCATAATCTGTTCGACACGCCCTGTCAAACGAGTATTATTTCCCTGTAATTGAAAGGATATGTCACTTTCTTCAAAAAAACGTAGTTTTCGTGCATAGCCTTTGGCGTATTCTATTGCTAAATACTTGATGGGCGTGTATTTTCCTGTGCTATCAACTGTTTTTCGGATACGTCCCAAACGAGTATTTTGACTCAAAACACTCCAACTCATTAAACTCAATAATAGTACAAGCAAAAATCTCATGGCATAATGTTAAAGATGTTATCAGTTAACGGTATATCTGTTACAACATCAAACGACTAATTCAATTTTGTCTCGCAATCAGGTTTCAATTATCTTGTAATAGATACCATTAACAGGTAGTGTGTTACGCTATTCAGGAAATTGACTTTTATCTAGTCCTGGAATAAGTTTTAAGGCATTTTTATAATAAACTTTTTTCAAAATTCCATCCGAAAGACCTAAGCCATACATTCTCCAGAAGGCATGATATTTCTTGTGATAAGGAAAATACTCGTCGTTGGTTTCTAATACTCTAAAATAAGTAGCATACTCAGAAGGTACCCACGAGTCTTTTCCAAACAGGATTCGGTCTTGACGTTTTTCAAAAAATCTTTTAGCCGTATGTGGCTGACGACCCAACTCAGCAATCACCGCTCCTATTTCGACATACATATTGGGCATTTCGTCCATCAAGCTATCCAATTTGGGTAAGTTATTCGGATACCAACCCATATGCGCTGCGATAAAATTAGTTTTAGGATTTTTCTTAAAAACATTATGTTGTTGCTCAATAAGTTGCTCCCATGTAAAGTCATTTGATTTTTCGCCTGCATTTCGCTTTCTGTCTGGGTGCAATTTAAGTTCGAGCCAACGCTCATTAAAACGGTCGACAGGTTGCCAAAAACGCTCTGGGTCAGCCGTATGAATCAGTACAGGAATACCCAATTCGCCTGCTTTTTTCCAAATTGGATCTAGTCTTGGGTCATCGACACGAACCAATTTATCTCCATCTTTTACCGAAAAACCAAGGTTTTTATAAATTTTCAAACCTTTAGCACCACGCAGCTTTACATCCTCCTCCAGTGTTTTTACTGCTTTTTCTGTCCAGCCTTTAGTATTAATATTGGCAAAATCAATATTGGTAAATACCGCAAAACGACTTGGATAATACTGTTTTATCTGGTCGATTTGTTTGGTTAGAGTTTGAGTACTTTTGGCTTCGTCGCTCGTCCAACCTCTTCCGCTCAAATTTACCATCAATTTCATATTGAGGGCATTCATATCGGTAATTAGCTTGTCTAAGTTTTCTTTTTCTTCGTGCAAATTCCATTGATGATTATGAACGTCGATAAAAGGAAATTTGGCTTTTGTGGTAATATGCTCAGGTACTACCAAGGTAGATTTGGGCTCGTATTCTTCAAAGTTGACGGTAATTTGCTGAGCATAAGTGCCCATGCTCAATAGTAAAGCGGACAATAGTAAATAGTTGAATTTCATAAGATTGGAGGGATTATTTCAGATAATTATGAAGGGATAAGTATGTATTTAGTCATTTTTCAGGTCGAATTCGTCTGAATCATCGGGCAAAATAGTCACAGAGCCATAACGGAAACGACCTTGATATATTTCTAGTAAATGTTCTAACCGCCAAGAGGTAATTTCAAGCTTATGAATAGGTATTTCTTGGATACGCCCGTTATTGACAAAGATAAGATTTTCGATATAGATATTTTTTTTCACCTCTGGCTTGATATGTAGCCCATGTACCAATGCCCACGAAACAAAAGGTTGTCCAACTAATTGTATGCCTTCATGCGAAAGAATAATTTTAGGTTGTGGTTTATTATGCTTGATATAAATCCAACCCAAATAAGAAGATAAGATAAGCATACCAAGCCCTGACCATAGTTCTGCTTGATTCAAAAAATACACCATATATAGCAACGCACCCAAAGCGCCAACCAATAACATATAGCGGTCTTGGGCTTTGGTAAAAATGGTCGTACGCTCTGGTAAATCAGGATCATCTTCAAATACAGATAGTTCGTTTGGGTCGGTCATGCTTGATTAATTATGAATTAGTGAATGAGGAATTGTGAACTTTTTAGCCTATTTCGGATTTGTGATTTTTGATTTCGGAAGTATAGCCAGTTCTCATTTCAAGACTTCGTTTTGGACTTAATTTTTAAACAGTTTACAACTATATTAATAAAGTGAGTAACCAAGTCTAAACACCTGAATTCCCCTTACTTGGTTTGTCCAGTAATAGGACTATTACCTAATCACTTCTTTTACTTATTCTGAATTATTGCTCTAAATAAAACATTTTCTTACCAGAATCATTCCATTTTTAGATACTTTAACATTTGTACATAAAAAGATAGCAGCCGACAAGGATGTTTGTCGGCTGCTATGTACAATGTCAAAAAGATATTTGTGAAAATTTAAGACGTAAGGTATTACGTTTCCAAAGAAATTTAATTCAATCGTGGGTCTGTGGGATAATTAGCCATTACCTTAAAATCTCCCCCCATTCCTTTGAGAACTGTTCGCCAAAAGGAATCTGAGGGTGTATCAAATACTATTTCTGAAGTCGCCGAAGCCACAATCCAAGAATCTTGTTCAAGCTCATTTTTGAGTTGCTCGCCACTCCAACCCGAATAGCCCAAAAAGCAACGAATATCTTCAGGATGCAATACCCCATTGTTGAGCAGTCGTTTGACTTGTTCGAAGTTTCCACCCCAAACAACACCTTTGAGCAACTCTTGTCCTCCATCTATCAAATCTGGTCGGCGATGCACAAAATGTAGCGTATTTTGTTGGACAGGACCACCTATGAACAAAGGAACATCGGGATATACATTTTCCTCAAGGACATCGGCAAGCACTAGATTAGAGGTTTGGTTCAAAACCAAACCAAACGACCCATAAGAATTATGGTGCTCACAAATTAACACTACGCTTCGCTCAAAATTAGGGTCGCCCAAGAAAGGCTCTGAAATAAGTAAGTTACCCCTATTTACGTTCCTGTTCTTCATAATATTCCACGTTTGAGTGTTAAACTAGTACTACAAAAACTAACTTTGTAATGCTTTCTGGCAATAGAGTAAGCATCCAAAAATTAATTGCTGATAGGTTTATCAGCGTATATCGTTTATATTAAAAATACAATGCAAGCGCCAAAACTCCAAACGCTTTTTCTGTCTCTGGGCTCAAATTTGGGCAATCGTGAAGAGAATTTGAATCAGGCAATACAACTTATTAGACAAAACATAAGTACAAATCTTTCTATTTCAAATATTTATGAAACAGAGCCTTGGGGCAACTTAAATCAGGCAGGTTTTTTGAATTTGATATTAAAAATTGAAAATTCTTCTTTACTTCCGCATGAGGTTTTAGAAAAAATCCAAAAAATAGAAATTGAACTAGGGAGAGTGCGTGTAGAAAAATGGGGCGAACGCTGTATTGATATTGATATTATTTATCACAACGACTTAGTTCTTGACGATACTCAACTGGTGATTCCTCATCCATTTATGCAAGAACGTAAATTTGTGTTAGTGCCTCTTGCCGATGTTGCCCCCGATTGGGTTCATCCTGTTTTGCAAAAAACAACCTTACAAATGCTACAAGATTGCCCTGATGGCGGTTGGATTAAAGTATATGCAGGATTGTGATATTGGATTGCGGATTGGAAATTTCGGAAGTGACCTCACTTCATTAGGTAGATGGTTAAAACTAATTAATTTTACCATAAAGAAAAGTTTGTTTACAAGGAAAAATATCAAGAACAAATCATAAAAAAGGCGGTCGAAATGAGTTTTTCGACCGCCTTTTTTTATGCTACTATGTTAGATATTGGCTTAAGACGCAATCATTGCGTATCTACTGATGAGATACATATTAAAAAACAATCACTCATGCACTCAATCACCAATCACTCAATTCATCTATATTTCTTACAAGTTTTCTGAAACTTTTGATTTGTCCATAGTATCCATTGTACCAAAAACATAATCCCAAAGTGGAGAAGAAACCCCAAATACAGCATTACCATCTTTGTAGTGGTGCACTGCGTGGTTAATCCACAATTGCTTCAAGAAATTTTTTGGTGGTGCATACGCATGAACCGCATAGTGTACCAACAAATAGCTAGCATATCCCCAAATAAATCCAGGGAAGAAAGCATACGCAGCCTCGCCCATCAATACAAAAAATACTGAAAACAAGGTAACAGCAACTACAATGGCCAACAATGGAGGCATTGCCAAACGAGTTTTATCTTTTGGATACTCGTGGTGTACGCCATGAGCTACATATTGGAATTTGGCACGAGCCTCAGTAGTTGGGTCAATATGATAAACACTTCTATGAACCCAATATTCGATAAAAGTAAATGTGATAGCACCAACACCAAACAGCATACCTATCAAAGCGTTTGAAAGGTCTGTATAAGTAAAGGCATACCATCCTAAAACCGCTCCAGATACAAAGAACATCGTTACAGGAACAGCAATGTGAGTTCTCGACAGTTTCTCTAAAATTGGGTTTTCAAACAATTGTTTGGTTCCACTGTTTTTGGGTCTCATTTTTTTCTGATTCGCTTCCATATCGTGATATACGTGATGAGTAGTCCTTCTATTAAAATTGCACTAAAACAATAATTTTAATAGGAATGAGGTCTTATTATTGAATTATAACAACAAAGATACAAACTTTTAAAGTTCCTATTTCCTAATTTTTATTGATTTTTGTCACAATTCACTTTTTTTCCTCCTGTTCTAATCTGTTTTATTCTTCATCAATCATCTACTTTGGGCGATTTTTGTTTGATGATTAGTCGCAAAGACTGATCATAGGTAACATAATTCCAAAGCCAGTTGATAAAAATTAAAAGGCGGTTTTTGACCCCTACAATCGACATTAGGTGTACAAACATCCATGTTAGCCAAGCAAAAAAACCTTGAAATCTCCAAAATGGTAAATCTACTACCGCTAAGTTACGTCCTACCGTTGCCATTGAGCCAAGGTCTTTATAACTAAACTCCTCCATGGGAGTTCCTCTGAGTAGCTTAGGAAGGTTTTGCGACAAAAGCTTTCCTTGTTGAATGGCTGGCTGTGCCACTTGAGGGTGACCATTCGGAAAAGCCTCCTCGGTCATAAAGGCAACATCGCCAATGGCGAAAATGTTTTGATAACCTTCTACCTGATTGTGTCTATTTACCTTAATTCGTCCTCCGCGAGCCAATACTTCTGGGTTTAGTCCTTCGATAAAATTAGCTTTGATACCCGCCGCCCAAACCAAATTATTGGTACGGATTTTTTCGCCATTATTCAAATACGCATACTTGCCATCAAAATCAGTTACACGGGTATTTAAGAAAACATTAACACCCAATTGCTCCAAATATTCCTTCGATTTGATTTGTGCATTTTTTGACATTGGTCCTAACAATTCCCCTCCTGACTCAACGATATATACTTTCATTAAATCAAAATCTAATTCAGGGTAGTCCTTCGGTAATACATGGCGTTTCATTTCGGCCAAAGTACCTGATACTTCCACACCCGTAGGTCCTCCTCCCACAACTACCACTGTCATCAAACCCTGACGCACATCGTCACTATCGGAAACCAAAGCATTCTCAAAGTTTTCTAATAGCCTATTCCTCAACCCTAAAGCCTCTCCCACTGATTTCATTGGTAGTGCCTTTTCTTGGATATTTTTTTGTCCAAAAAAATTGGTGTCTGCCCCTATCGCCAAAATCAGATAGTCATAACGAATCGCCCCCAACTGCGTAATAATCTCTTGTGAGTCGGTACGCAATTCGGTAACTTCAGTAATACGAACATGAACATCTTTGTAGTGATGAAAAGCCAATCGAAGAGGAAATGAAATGGCTGAGGGTTCAATACCAGCAGTGGCTACTTGGTAAAAAAGCGGTTGGAACTGATGATAGTTGTTTTTGTCGATAAGAACTATCTGAAAGTCTTCGCTATCGGCTAGGTCTCTGGCAATTTTTAAACCACCAAAACCTGCGCCAATGATTACCACACGCTTTTTGGTAGTTTCAGGAATATTGGGTGTCATAGGCATCAATGGAAGTGCTGAAAGTTTTCTATACAACACTCACGGTCTAGTTGTTAATGGATAACGAATCTTGTTAATATTAAATCGGATTTTTGACCTCAAACTATAAGCCTAAATCTGATTTTTTTAGCATCTTTTTACTTTAAAATAGAATTTAGAGTGACTAGTGGGTCACTCTAAATTCATCCTTACACTTTGTGCCTATTGTACGTTTATGTCTTTGCTATTTTAATTACTAGCATAAACAGATTTTAGTCTACAAACATTTTTTCGGGAAATTTCCAGCTCTTTGCAGTAATCTGTTCGTAATACTGTTCGTACAAAGGTAAAATATTAGCAATATCAAATTCTTTGGCTCTGTCGAGGGCATTTCTCTTGAATGTTTGTAATCGTTCTTCATCTTCGAGAATGTAAATGGTGTTTTTTGCCATATCTTCTACATCGCCAATTTCACTGATAAACCCAGTGACACCATGAACATTTACTTCAGGAATACCGCCAGCATTTGACGAAATCACAGGCACTTCGCAGGCCATAGCTTCGAGCGCAGCCAAACCAAAACTTTCTTTTTCTGACAATAGTAAAAAAATATCTGCTAGTGACAAAACTTCCTCTATAACATCGAGTTTACCCAAAAAGCGTACATCGTTTTGTACCCCTAACTCACGACAAAGCATTTCGATAGAAGTACGCTCAGGACCATCTCCCACTAATAGCAATTTGCTTGGTATTTTCTGATTTACCAAATGAAAAACTCTCACGACGTCTTCAATACGTTTTACTTTTCTAAAATTGGACGTGTGCATAAGCAGTTTTTCGCCATGTGGACATATCGCAATTTTAAAATGGTCTTTTCTGAGTTTTTTAAAACGCTCTAAATCGATAAAATTGGGAATCACTTGAATATTACTGATAATTTCAAACTCATCATAAGTATCATTTTTGAGACTTTCAGACACGGCAGTCACTCCATCAGACTCATTGATTGAAAAAGTTACCACAGGCTCGAAAGAAGGGTCTTTTCCAACCAAGGTAATATCAGTACCATGAAGCGTAGTAATAAAAGGAATATGTACCCCTTTGGATTTCAGAATTTGCTTTGCCAAATACGTTGCCGAAGCATGTGGAATCGCATAGTGTACGTGCAACAAATCAAGCTTTTCGGTCAATACCACATGGACAATTTTACTCGCCAAAGCCGACTCATACGGCAGGTATTGAAACAAAGGGTAGCTTGATACACTTACTTCGTGGTAATAAATATTTTCATTAAAAAAATCTAAACGCGACGGTTGACTGTAGGTAATAAAATGTACTTCATGCCCTGCTTTGGCAAGTGCTTTTCCAAGCTCTGTGGCTACAACACCACTACCGCCATAAGTGGGATAACATACTATTCCGATTTTCATTGAATTAC
The DNA here is from genome assembly GCF_030056705.1 of Flectobacillus longus. Taxonomy (GTDB): domain Bacteria; phylum Bacteroidota; class Bacteroidia; order Cytophagales; family Spirosomataceae; genus Flectobacillus; species Flectobacillus longus. The sequence continues at coordinate 49,035 of NZ_JASHIC010000002.1, read as the reverse complement.
TTGAGATTGAGTGTTTGATGGTAGTCTGATGTAATACTATTAGATTGTCAAAATCACTAACAAGCTAATGGGGATCGATTTTTATTACTCGTTACTGTTTAAAACTACAAAATAGAATAATATTTATGGAACAGTTACCATTTGGTATCATCATTTAGCCAAGAGTCTTAATCTCTGGGCTGTAATCATTTGGGAATAAGCCAAAAGGATAACGGATACATCAAGAATCCTGAAAATCTTTTTGCTTAACAAACGTAATTTATAATTTTCCTCCTTCTTTATTAAAACATGATTTGAGAGTACAACACCGAAAAATCAAAATTTTCTCCCAAACTAATAGAATTTCTTCAAGGGTATTCATGTTAGGTAGATAATTGACCATATTGCAGATAGCTAATAAATCTATTTTGTAAAAAAAATTAGGTATATTCTAGATTAGCTTTTAACAGATACCTCGGTAACTCATAACAACAAATAAAACAAAGCGTGTAATTTTGTTTTCATGAAAGATACTTCTCATAAAGTCACCTTGGGTCAATCTATATTGGCATTTGTTCGGCTTATTCGATGGCCCAATTTGCTGATTATTGCTTTTACCCAATACTTCACTCGAATCTTCTTAATCCTAGAAGCCGATTTGACGTGGAGCAATGTAATCGAGGTATTGTTAGACTACAAGCTTGCACTGATTGTATTATCAACGCTTTTTATTGCGGCATCTGGCTATATTATCAACGACTATTATGATATAAAAATAGACTTGGTCAACAAACCTCATCGGGTAGTTATTGGACGATATATCAAACGCCGTTGGGCTATGGTTATCAACCAAATCTTTAATGTAGCAGGACTTCTTTTAGGTTTATTAGTGGGCAAAAAAGTCTTCTTAGTCAATCTTTTAGCCGTATTTTGTTTGTGGTTATATTCCAACCAATTGAAGCGTTTGCCGTTTTGGGGTAACTTAATGATTGGGATTCTCACGGGCTTTTCGTTGTTGGTATTGGCAGTACACTATCCTGGGCATCAGCGCGAGGTATGGATTTATGCGATTTTCTCTTTTGAAATCACCTTAATTCGTGAGATTATCAAAGATATGGAAGATCTCAAAGGTGATGAAAAACATGGCTGCAAAACCCTCCCAATTATCTGGGGAATTGCCCGTACCAAATTACTTCTTTATGGTCTTATCGCCATCTTCACAGCTCTACTATTTATTTTGGCAACTCAACTGCCAGATAGCCGTATCGGATATGTTTTTATGGCTTTGATGCTCCCCTTAGTTTTTTTTACTTATCGCTTGGTATATGCAGACAAACCGAAAGATTTTGCTTTTTTGAGTGATGCCTGCAAAATTCTAATGATACTTGGCGTGCTAAGTATGATGCTGGCTTAGGAAAGAAAAAAGGTTTCTCAAATTGCAGTAGAATGCTGATAAGTTTTTCTGTATTTTTGTGGGAATTGAGCTTGTGCATGATAAGGCACTAGGCAAAAAGGCACTAGGCACTAGAAATTTTTACTCGTTACTATTCCTTAGTAATACTCTCTTTTAATGGATACTAATGCCTTTTTGCCTATCCCCTCAAAACTCGCTTTAATCACTTCATACCCTAAAAATCATGTATCACGAATCTGTAATGCTTCATGAGTGCGTAGAAGGACTCAATATACGCCCCGATGGCGTGTATGTTGATGTCACTTTTGGTGGAGGCGGGCACTCTAAAGCAATTTTGGAAAAACTTGGCGAAAAAGGCAAACTTTATGCTTTTGACCAAGACCCAGATGCTAAAAACAATGCCAATCTTATTGACGATAAACGCTTAGTATTTATTGAAGCCAACTTTAGATATATCAAAAAATATCTTCGCCTACACGGTGTCAAACAGGTAGATGGGATATTGGCTGACTTTGGTATTTCATCGCACCAAATCGACGAGCCAACTCGTGGGTTTTCAACTCGTTTTAATGGCGAGCTAGATATGCGTATGAACCAAAAAGCAGAAGTATCGGCCTATACTGTTATTAATAAGTACCCTGAGGAGCAATTACACAAAATTTTTGGCATGTATGGCGAAATCAAAAACGCTCGTACACTTGCTGGTGCTATCTGCTCTGAACGAATGAATCAGCCTATCAATACTACTGGTGAGCTCAAAGCAATCTTAGAAAAATACGCCCCAAAATTTAAGGAGTTCCGCTATTTTGCACAGGTATTCCAAGCTATTCGTATTGAGGTAAATCAGGAATTGGATGTCATTCAAGAGTTTCTTGAACAAACACCAGAATTATTGCGCGATACCGACAGTCGTTTGTGTATTATGACTTTTCATTCGTTAGAAGACCGTCTTGTGAAAAACTATATCAAGGCTGGCAACTTCTATGGCGAACTTCAAAAAGACATCGTTTACGGAACTGTTGACAAACCACTAGAAGCTGTGTCTCGCAAACCTATTGAGGCCTCTGCTGATGAATTAGCTCGCAACAACCGCTCACGTAGTGCCAAACTTCGTATTGCAACATTGTCTAAGTAACGACTTTCAACTTTTTCAAACAATGGCAAGAAACGTTTCGAAGAATGTAACTCCCAAATCAAACGTAACTCGCAAGAGTAACGGCAAGGGGTTATTTTCGATTATTGATACAATTTTTAATATGGATCGCTTGCTGGGAGGTGAGTTTCCTGCTTATCAATTACGCTATTTGCTTTGGCTGTCATTTTTGATTGTGCTATATATTGCATCATCGCTACACTCTGAGAGTTTGATTCACCAAATAGACAAAACCAAAGCCGAAGTAGAAGAGCTACGTGCAGACTATACAACGCAACAAGCTGATTTTATGAAGGCAGGAAAGCAGTCTGAAATCATCAAAAGGGTGGAATCTATGGGTATTGAGGAAAACAAAACCCCTCCTACCAAAATTATTGTTAAAGATTGGTAAACTTTATCGTCAAAAAAGTTTATTCTCATCAAGCATTTTAGTAATCTCGTCGAGCCCTTTTTTATGGGTTCTTCAATCAATAATCCCTTTGTTATGAATATCAAGAAAGACATCGTCATACGTATTCGTGCTATGTTTTTGTTTATGCTCTTATTGGCTGTGGGTATTATCTGGAAGATATTTTTTCTACAAACTATCGAGGGTAATAAATGGCGTGAAAAAGCAAAAATGTCTTATGTTGAAGAACGTACGATTGAGGCTGTTCGTGGAAATATATTTGCCGATGATGGTAGTTTGTTGGCTACATCACTACCCAAATACAAATTAGGCTTTGACCCCTTGGTAAGTAGAAGAAATAAGAAGAATGAAAAAGTTTATGATGATGGTATCGACTCTCTATGCCATTTATTAGCAAATTTTTATAGGGATAAAACTGCTGAAGAATATTACGCTCAAATTGATTTGGCCAAACGTCGCAAAGTCACCTACATTGTACTCAATAATGATTTGATTACTTATCAGGATGTCAAAAAAATGAGAAAATGGCCTGTTTTTCGAGCAGGAAAGTACAAAGGTGGAGTCGTATTTGAAAAAGTCAATGTTCGCTATAATCCATTTGAAAAAATGGGGGTAAGAACAATTGGCTACAAAAAAGATAAAGAAAAAGTAGGTATCGAAAATGCTTTCGATGTCGAACTTTCGGGTACATCAGGCAAAGGTGTATTCGAAAAAATTGTCGGAGGAAGCTGGCGCCCTGTTGAAGGTGGCGAAAAAAGTATTCCAGTACAAGGCCTAGATGTTCACAGTACACTCAATGTCAATATTCAAGACGTTGCTGAAACGTCGCTCATGAATGCGCTCCGTAAATACCGTGCAGACAAAGGTTGTGTGATTGTGATGGAAGTAGCCACTGGCGAAATCAAAGCAATGACTAATCTCTCTAAAGTAGGTAGAGACACCTCCTATTATTCCGAAACGTACAATCACGCTGTACTCAATCGTACCGACCCTGGCTCGGTTTTCAAACTCCCATCTATGATTGCTCTTATGGAAGAAGGTGGTTTAGAAAATACCGAATTAGTCAATACTGGCGATGGTACTATCAAAATTGGGACTTTAACCACAGAGGATTCAAAAAAAGGTGGGCATGGAATGATTCCAGCACAAGAGGTTTTTGAAGTGTCCTCCAATGTGGGAATTATGCGCTTGATGCAAAAATATTTTGGAGATGCAAAACAGAAAAAATATTATGAGTATCTCAAAAAATTTCACTTAAACGAGCCTCTCAAATTTCAACTAAAACCAGATGTTTCACCCGTAATCAACGAACCTAAAGCGGGAGACAAGACCGCCATGTACTGGAACTCAATTGGTTATGGCGAGCTCATTACACCATTACAAATGCTTACCTTTTATAATGCTGTAGCCAATAATGGCAAATGGATTCAGCCCATAATTGTCAAAAGCACCAAGATTGCAGATGAGGTTATTCAAGATTTTCATATTGGACAAACCGTCTATCCAGACCCAATTTGTTCTGAAAAAACACTTGAAAAAGTACGCAAAATGCTAGAAGGAGTTGTTGAACATGGCACTGCCAAGAATATCAACAATCCTATGTATAAGATTGCAGGAAAAACGGGGACATCTCAGAAACTCATCAATGGTAAGTACCGAGAAGGCATGTATTATACCTCATTTATGGGCTTTTTCCCTGCCGAATCGCCCAAATACAGTATTGCTGTGGTTATCGATAATCCACGTGGTGTAAAGTTAGAGGCCCTTTATGCGAGTGACGCATGTGCGCCAGTATTTAAGGAAATTGCAGATAAAATCTATGCCAATGACATTCAAATGCACAAACTACTCATCAAAGAAGAGGGGTCTAAATTAAATTTTGCCAAACAAAAAGTAACGGCTCATTCATCAGATATTAAGGCATTCAACGATGAAATGTCTATCGACAAAACACCCCAAACAGAAGGTTGGACAGCAGTAAAGCAAGACAGTCAAAATTCGTTTAATTACGAAATCAGATATAATAAAAAGAATCGTGTGCCCGACACACGTGGTATGTCTTTACGAGATGCCATATATGTATTAGAAAACAAAGGATTAAAAGTAAGGTTTAAAGGCATTGGAAAAGTAACAAGTCAGAGTATTTCTCCTGGCGCAAACTTTACCTCAGGGCGTACCATCGAGCTTATTCTTCAGTAAACAAGAGACGTTATTAGTTAATAGTAATTCGTTATTTGAAGACAGAAATAATAGGAGCTTCAGACAGCACCTATATACCATAGGCTAAAAATTGTGCTTGCCTAACGCCTACGGCTTATAGCCTAGAGCGAGCGCATTAATGCATTTTTTGCTATTTTTTCATTTATGTAGGTAAATATTTGTATTTTTATTTTCCCGTATTAAAAATCACAAGCTATTTATCAAGCCATTAATCGAATGACATCTTTTGTGCCGAACCCACAATCAGCCGAACCACCACAAAAAAATAAGACCATACGAAACAGCGTTATTGCTGGGGCAGGTCTACTCCTAGGGTACTTTCTTTATCATCAATATATCCAAGCACAACTCCAAGTGAGCCAGATGCAAATGAACACTGAGGAAATCAAAACCATCAATACCGACATGGGACGACTCAGAGAGGATATTCAGGATAATAGAGATGGTATTCAAGAAAAACAACGCAAAATCGATGAGCTAAAGCAGCAACTAGAGACAGTCCAAAAGGAAAACAAGGAACAAAGCGAACAACAACGTCGGGAAGTAGTACAAATGCTCCAACGACAAATCAACCAGCTTTCAAAAGAGAAAGATGAATTACAGGTTCGTTTGAATAAAACAATTGGTGAATACGAAACTAAAATCACTAGTTTTCAAAAAATTATCAAACAAAAAGATAGTATTATTTCAGGGCAAAACACCACCATTCATCAGCTAGAAGAGGTGCTTACTCAAAAGCAAAATGAGGTCAAAAAATTAGAATTTGAACTGAAAGAAACAAACGATGTCATAGAGTCTCTCGACGATAAACTTCACGTAACTATTACCAATGTGAGTTTTTATGCCAACGGTTTTGATGATGCCGACGACGACCTTAGCAATAGCAACAACAAAACGAAAATTACCGAAGTTGGAGTGTTTTATTCACTTAGCCGAGAAATCCGTAATGCCGAACATATCCTTGTAGAGCTTTCGCTTGGTAATCAACGAATTATCGGAAAAAAGGAATTTTCGAGTAAAGATATTGAAGAAATTCAAAAACAATCAAAACAAAACGGTGTCGAACGCCCTCTGAGTATCAAAATTCAGAAAGGCTCTTTTGATGTCCCTCTCAAAATCAACTTCTATGTCAAAGTTGGTAGTCATAAACAACGACTATTCTTGATTGACTCAAAGGTGATTCCTGCGATTAAAAGTAAAAAGTTTATATAATTCTGGAAAGCGCTCGCAAAGCGCTTTTTATGTTACCTTATGAAAACAGTTACACAAATTTTCCAACAAGTCAAAACAATCTCTATTTTGGGTAATCCCGAAGTAGAGATTTCGCAACTCACCATCGACTCTCGTCAGGTTGGTCCACAAACGCTTTTTGCTGCCCTAAAAGGTACTCAAACCGACGGCCATTCGTACATCGAAAAAGCTATAGAATTGGGCGCAAGCGCTATTCTTTGTCAGGACTTGCCAGAAGTGATTCATCCTAATGTAACCTATATCCAAGTAAACGATTCAGCCGAATCATTGGGTTATGCTTCGTCCAACTTTTATGATAATCCTTCTAGCAAACTCAAATTGGTAGGGATTACTGGCACAAACGGCAAAACTACAACGGTTACATTATTATTTAGACTTTTCAGAAAATTAGGATACCGCTGCGGTTTGGTTTCGACGGTTCAAAACCAAATCGATGATACTGTAATTCCTTCTACGCATACCACTCCCGATTCGATCAATTTGAATAAGCTTTTGGCACAAATGGTAGAAGCTGGTTGCACGTATGCCTTTATGGAAGTAAGCTCACACTCGGTTGTTCAGCACCGTATTACTGGATTATCATTTACAGGAGCGATTTTCTCAAACATTACTCACGATCACTTAGATTTTCATCAAACTTTTGACAACTATATCAAAGCCAAAAAAGGGTTCTTTGATATGTTGCCCAAAACAGCTTTTGCCTTGGTCAATATCGACGACCGTCGTGGCTCGGTGATGGTACAAAACACCAAAGCAAGCATAAATACGTATTCGCTCGAAACCCTTGCCACTGTAAAAGGTCGTATTGTATCTGATAGTATTTATGGCTTGGAAATGGAAATTGATAACAAAGAAGTTCATTTTCAATTAATTGGTACTTTCAATGCCTACAACCTTATGGCTATTTATGGTGCAGCTATACTTTTGGGTGAAGACAAAGACGAAGTACTCATCAATATGTCGAGCCTACAAACTGCACCAGGACGTTTTGAACAAATTGTTTCGCCTGATACTCGCAAAGTTGGTATTGTAGATTATGCACACACGCCAGATGCACTCGAAAATGTTCTGAAGACCATCAAGCAAATCAAAGATGGTAATCAGCAAGTAATTACGATTGTAGGCTGTGGAGGAAATCGTGATGCGACCAAACGTCCAATTATGGCAAAAATAGCCTGCGAACTAAGTGATAAAGTTATTCTGACTTCGGACAATCCTCGTTTTGAAGACCCTGAGGAGATTTTGGCACAAATGCAAAAAGGTATCCCTCCTATCGATTTCAAAAAGACAAAAACAATCATCGATAGAAAAGAAGCAATTCATTTTGCCATCAATGAGCTATCTGAAAATGGAGATATTATTTTGGTAGCAGGTAAAGGACACGAAACCTATCAAGATATTCAAGGAGTAAAACACGATTTTGACGATAGAGTTATCATCCGAGAAGCTTTTGGTATATAGTCAAGACTTGAGACTATCAAAATATTTAGAGGCAAATTGTCTTGTAGATAGCTCCATGCGCCTATTTAGGCAAAACTTTTCCATTTTTTAACAAAGTTTATTCAACAAAAAAGTAGAAATTTGACAAATCAAACATCCCTTTTTAATCAAATTTCTATCCACTGAACCATGCTTTATTATCTTTTTGATTATTTAGATAAACATTTTGACTTCCCGGGTGCAGGGGTATTTCAATATATCACCTTCCGTGCCATTGCTGCCACTATAACCTCATTGGGTATTGCTGCAATCTGGGGCAAAACGGTTATTAACATGCTCCGAAAACTTCAAATCGGTGAGGATATCCGCGATTTGGGTCTTGAGGGACAAATGCAAAAAAAAGGTACGCCTACGATGGGTGGCTTTATTATCCTGTTGTCATTGTTGGTACCAACCTTACTTTTTGCCAAGCTCCACAACGTCTATATTATTTTGTTGATTACAACAGCCGTATGGTTAGGCGCAGTAGGTTTTTTGGATGACTACATCAAGGTATTTCGTAAAAATAAAGAAGGGCTTTCAGGGCGATTTAAAATAGTTGGACAAGTTGGACTTGGACTAATTGTTGGGCTAACAATGTGGTTTAACGACGACATCAAAGTACGTACTTACGAAAAAGCCACTATTGCTGCCAATATTGGAGAAGTTCAAAAATTCACCGATTCTAAAGACTTAATCACGACGGTTCCTTTCTTGAAAAATAACCAGTTTGATTATAGTTATTTGTTGCCCGATTCAATGGACCAATACACATGGATACTTTATGTCCTAGTTGTTATTATTATCATTACGGCTATTTCAAACGGTGCTAACATTACTGACGGTATCGATGGACTCGCAGCGGGTACTTCGGTTATTATCGGTATTGGTTTAGCGATTCTGGCTTATGTATCGGGTAATAAAGTTATTTCACAATACCTCAACATCATGTTTATTCCAAACAGTGGCGAGCTAGCCGTCTTTTGTGCCGCCTTTGTGGGAGCTTGTGTCGGATTTTTGTGGTATAATGCCTATCCAGCACAAGTATTTATGGGTGACACGGGTAGTTTAATGCTGGGTGGTGTAATTGCTACATTGGCCATCGTAATCCGTAAAGAGCTCTTGATTCCAGTTTTGTGTGGTATTTTTGTGGTCGAAAACTTATCCGTAATCATTCAGGTAAGTTATTTTAAATACACCAAGAAAAAATATGGCGAAGGACGTCGTGTTTTCTTAATGTCGCCACTTCATCATCATTACCAGAAAAAAGGCTATAACGAATCCAAAATCGTAACCCGCTTCTGGATTGTATGTATTATCTTGGTAGTGGTATCGTTGGTAACCTTAAAATTACGTTAGAAATATAGTTTAGACTATCTTTAGTCCCAAGAAATAGAGACATTTGTGATTCAGTTGTGACAAATTTCTCATTAAAAAAGGAGTTAACGCACAACGTTAACTCCTTTTTTAATGTCAATAATTATTGAGGTGTCCATTCGAATATAAAATCATTCGGCACTGATACCTTTGTTTATACCTGTGGTCAAATCTAACAACCGCTTATAAAAACTTGTTAATTAGCCATAAAGTCAACTAAACATTTGATTAACTTTGATGTCAAAAGCCCAAGAAACCATTAATGGGAATTTATCGGTCACTTATCAAAACTGTTTATTGAAATGCTCAAATTCGTTCTTATTGTAGTGCTCATTTTCTTTGTATTTCCTAAATTATTGAAATGGGTATTGAGAGGCTTTGTGGTTTCACAAATCAACAAAGCACAACAGGAGTTCCAACAACAATATAATCCTAATACCAACACCAATCGTCCCAAAAAACGTGATGGTCAAGTAGATGTGGATTTTATGCCCCCAAAATCAGGCAAAAACTCTGATGACTTTAATGGTGGCGAATATATTGATTATGAAGAAGTTAAGTAGAAAAAATAGAGTTAAGAATGATAATTTTTTAGTTTAAACTGTTTTTATCAACAACTTATCTCAAGATTCAGCTTAATCTAATTGTACACACTTAAAGGGCACTATTACACAATAGGCTGTAAGCCATAGGCATAAAGCAAAATGTTTATTTATTTTTTAGCTTATTACCTAAAGTCTAGGGCTTACAGCAGGCTAATTTTGCCTATTTACTGAAAGACTAATAAATATTAATTAATTGGATAATTCAAATATCATTAGACTGCCTTTAAAATATCTATTTTCCCAATGAACATCATTTTTTATCTATAAAAATAGGCTTTTCAAATCCTATTTTTATCCATTTATCTAAAAAACTATACTAAATACAATTTATATCAACTATAAAATTGTATTTTTGTAAAAATCAGTAGAATGATTAAGTGTAAACCACATATAATATTTTCTATTTTCATTCTATTATTGATGTTCATACACATTAATCCAGTTGTAGCTCACAATAGTCAAAATTGTACAAAAGAAAGATTTTATACGCCAAAACGCTTACACAAATCTTTCCAATTGGCTCCCTTTAGCCCACAACAAACACAGCATTCATCTGAGGATTTTGACCTAACGCCTTCTGATTCAAATCAAGAAGACGAAAATCAAGATTCTTCATCCTATACAAATCTGTGTTTGTTTGAAGAATCAAATCTTGGGTTGGTAGCCTCAACATTGACTCATGCAATAACTGGGTATCTCTTAAACTATTATGGTGTAGAGCTGAAGCGGTTTACACCCCCTCCTCGATTATAACATATTATCTTTCCACTAGAATACCTACTAAATTCAAAAAACAGCAACTGTTTCAAAAAATTGAAATAGAAAATGATACTTTTTGAATTATACTTCATCCAATTAATCAACAAACAAAATAACTGTTGGAGGTGCTTGTCGGAGCACTTCCAACTACTTTCCTATTCAACACAATAGGCAATAACTCATAATTTCTCCTTTCCATAATTTTTGAATTTATAAAATTGCAATAGGCTAGTTATAATATTATAAACCTTATAATCAATGGTTTATCACAACATACTACCTTAACTCTATTAAAGCAATTAGCACTTTGATTCAATATATTGATAAGCTCAAAGGACAGGGAAGAGTATATCCTTGCATCACTTGAAGATTATCTCATTCAGACAAATAGAAAAATTATGAAGAGAATTCTGTTCGCAGCCAGCCTTTGTGTACTATTGGCATCCTGCAACAAAAAAGAAGAGAAAGCTGACATCACGCTTGAAAACTTCACAGTAACCTCGCCAATTGTGGTGGATACTTTTTTACACAATGATTATGTTGCCGAAATCAATGCGGTACAAAATGTAGAAATCCGAGCACGCATCAAAGGATATCTAGAGAAGATTTATATCGATGAAGGTAAATATGTCCAACAAGGGCAGTTGCTATTTACTATCAACAACCCCGAATTAAAAGAAGAATACATGCGCACAAAGGCCGTAGTAAGAAGTACTATGACCGAACTCAAAGCCGCAGAATTAGACTTTAGCAATGTAAAAAAGTTAGTTGATAAAAATGTAGTATCAAAAACCGAATTAGAGCTTGCCCAAAACAAGGTGGAGCTTGCTAGCGCCAAAGTAGAAGAAGCGCAAGCCAATGAGTCTTTTGCCAAAATCAAGCTTACTTACCTTCAAATTAAAGCACCCTTTAATGGTATTGTCAACCGTATTCCAAACAAACCTGGGAGTTTGATGGAAGATGGAACTTTATTGACAACCATTTCTAAAAACGATGAGGTTTTTGCCTATTTTGATGTTTCAGAAAAAGAATACTTAGACATTGCTGACAATGTCCGCAAGCAAAAAGATACAGCACCACAGGTAACGCTTCTTTTGGCAAATGGTGAAGAACATGACTACAAAGGTAAAGTAGAAACCAGCGAAGGAGAATTTGACAAAAGTACTGGTAACATTGCCTTTCGTGCACGCTTTCCCAATCCTCAAAAAATCCTCAAACATGGTGCAACAGGTAAAGTTCGCATTTTGCAACGCTACCGTAATGCGATGATCATTCCTCAAAAAGCTACTTTTGAGATTCAAGACCGCATGTATGTGTATGTAGTGGATAACAAAAACAAAGTAAAATCTAGGGCTATTAAAACCTCCAAACGTTTACCACACTTCTATATCGTAGACTCAGGACTAAGCACAGACGACCGAGTGGTATATGATGGTATTCAAAACTTAAAAGAAGGTTCGGAAATCAAACCGAAGTTTGTGGCACTCAAAACAATTGCCCAAGAGCTTTCCAAAACAGATTCTCATTAGTAGACCCTAAGATTATTCACTATGTTTAGTAATTTCATCAATAGACCCGTGCTATCCTTGGTAATATCCATCTTCATTGTGATTTTGGGTTTATTATCAATGACCTCCCTCCCTGTGACGCAATATCCAGATATTGCGCCTCCAGCCGTAACTGTTACGACCAAATATACAGGTGCCAACGCCGAAGTTTGCGCCAAAGCTGTAGTTACTCCTCTCGAACGTGCCATCAATGGTGTGCCCGGTATGACTTATATGACTTCCGTATCTGGTAACGACGGAAGTAGTATTATTCAAGTGTATTTTGAAGTAGGTACCGATCCCGACGTAGCAGCGGTAAACGTACAGAACCGAGCAACTACCGTTCTTGATGAGTTGCCCGAAGAAGTAATCAAAGCTGGGGTTGTAACTGAAAAAGAAGTAAATAGTATGCTTCTTTATATCAACTTGATTAGTGAAGATACTACCCTCGACGAAAAATTCATTTACAATTTTGCTGACATCAACGTTCTTGCTGAGTTAAAGCGTATCAATGGTGTAGGTTTTGTCGACATCATGGGCTCTCGAGAGTATGCTATGCGTGTATGGCTCAAACCTGGGCGCTTAGATGCCTATCAACTTTCGGCAGAAGATGTTATCAAGGCACTTCGTGAACAAAACGTAGAAGCTGCCCCAGGTAAAATCGGCGAAAGCTCTGGTCGTCAGGCTCAATCACTTCAGTATGTATTGCGCTATACTGGTAAAATGACCCAAAAAGAACAGTATGAAAATGTAGTGATAAAGGTAACTGATAGTGGCGAAATGCTTCGTTTGAAAGATGTTGCTGATATTGAATTTGGCTCATTGGATTATGATGTACTCTCAAAAGAAAATGGGAAGCCATCAGCTGCTATTGTTCTCAAGCAACGCCCAGGCTCTAATGCAAGTCAAGTGATTGCAGATATTAAAGCCCGTCTGGAGTTTTTGAAGGAAACTTCTTTCCCTCCAGGAATGACTTATACATTAAGTTATGACGTATCCAGATTCCTAGATGCCTCGATTCATGAAGTAGTCAAAACGTTATTTGAGGCATTTATATTAGTAGCCATTGTCGTATTTTTATTTTTACAGGATGTTCGTTCTACCTTAATTCCTGTACTTGCTGTACCAGTTTCTTTGATTGGTACATTTGCTTTTATGCAATTGTTTGGCTTTTCGATTAACCTCCTTACTTTATTTGCCTTGGTATTGGCAATTGGTATTGTAGTCGACGATGCCATTGTTGTAGTAGAGTCCGTCCATGCCAAAATGGAAGAAAAGCATCTGAGCGCTAAACTTGCCACTATCGAGTCTATCAACGAAATCAGTAGTGCTATTATCGCTATTACGTTAGTAATGTCAGCCGTATTTATTCCTGTAGCATTTTTGGATGGTCCTGTTGGGGTATTCTATCGACAATTTTCGGTAACTATGGCGATTGCGATTGTGATTTCGGGGGTCAATGCTCTTACACTCACACCAGCTTTATGTGCGCTGATTTTACAAAATCCTCATCATGGTGAGAAAAAGCAAAACCTCATAACTCGTTTCTTTGACGCTTTCAACCATCAATTCAACCGACTGACAGGTCGCTATGGCTCATTACTCAAAGCGATTGTCAATCGTAAATTAGTTACGTTGGGAGTACTAATCGCATTTAGTATTGGCTCATGGGGCGTAGCAAGTGTTTTACCTACCAGCTTTATTCCTACCGAAGACCAAGGAACTATCTATGCAAGTGTAACCACTCCTGTAGGCGCTACACTTGAGCGTACAGAAGAAGTCATGAACCAAATTGATAAGATAGCTCAAACTCTACCAGAGGTATCTTCTATATCTAGTTTGTCGGGCTTTAGTATGATGACCGATGGTGTTGGAGCTTCATTTGGTATGAGTACCATCAACCTAAAACCTTGGGAAGAAAGAAAAGCTACTGCTAACAAGTTGATTGACGAGTTGATTACTAAAACAAAACATATCAAAGGCGCCGACATTCAATTTTTCCCTCCTCCTGCTGTACCAGGATTTGGTAATGCCAGTGGTTTCGAAATGCGTTTATTGGATAAAACTGGAACAGGTAATCTTCAAAATATTGCCAAGGTGGCGGATGAGTTTATGGAAGAACTCCAGAAACGTCCTGAAATCAAGAATGTGTTTTCAAGCTTTAACCCTAATTTCCCTCAATATCTCATTCATGTTGATCAAGATTTAGCGGCCAAAAAAGGTATATCTGTAGACAATGCCATGAGTAACCTCCAGTCGTTGATTGGTAGTTTTTATGCGACTAACTTTATTACCTACGGGCAAATGTATAAGGTAATGGTGCAGTCTGACCCTAAATTTAGAGCACAGCCTGAAGACATTATGAAGTTGCGTATCAAAAATAAAAACGGAGAAATGGTGCCTTACGCCATTTTTAGTAGAATAGAACGTGTGTATGGCCCAGAGCAATTGACCCGCTATAATATGTATTTTTCGGCAATGCTTAATGGTGAGCCTGCTCCTGGTTATAGTACGGGGGATGCTATCAAAGCTATCAAAGAAGTGGCAAAAGCTAAACTTCCTCGTGGTTATACCTACGAATGGTCGGGTATGACACGTGAAGAGGTTTTATCTGGCAACCAAGTAATTTATGTATTCTTAATTTGTTTGTTGTTTGTATATCTATTGCTTTCGGCTCAATACGAAAGCTTCATTCTGCCTCTAGCGGTACTCATTTCATTACCTATTGGTATTTTCGGCTCGTTGTTCTTCTTGTACATTTTTGGTCTCGAAAACAATATTTACGCCCAAGTTGCCATGGTCATGTTGATAGGTTTATTGGGTAAGAATGCCATTTTGATTGTGGAGTTTGCCATGCACGAACAATCGCAAGGACGTACCATTATTCGAGCAGCAATTTCAGGGGCTATTGCTCGTTTCCGCCCTATTTTAATGACTTCATTTGCCTTTATTGCAGGGTTACTACCTCTTATGTCAGCCTCAGGTGCTGGTGCTATTGGCAACAGAACTATCGGTACGGCTGCGGCAGGCGGAATGTTATTTGGTACTGTTTTTGGCATTGTGATTATCCCAGGACTTTATGTACTATTTGCAAGCCTAGCTAGTAAAAAGAAGTCCAAAAACAACAAAAAAATTGAAGAAGCTTATGTTTAGATATAAAAAAGGTCTTTTATTCGCTCTTGTAATGCTTGGATTCAGTGCTTGTAAAATCAAACCTGAAATCCCACAAAATAAGCCTTTACTTGTAGCTTCCAGTACTTTTACTAACTACTCAGATTCAACACAAAAGGATATTCCAAGTATTGGGACATTTTTTGCTGACACCACCCTATCTGCGTTGATTGATACAGCTTTGCAAAACAACTTTGATTTGCAAGTAGCAATTCAAAGAGTAGAAGTAGCTCGTGCGGGAATTCGTTTTAGTCGTGGATTAGGTATCCCAGAAGTAAGCGCTGGCGTAAGTGCTGGTGGAAGAAAATTTGGGAACTATACTATCGATGGAGTCGGTAACTACGATACACAGTTTTCAACCAATATCAATGACAAACAAAGTATTCCTCAGCCTTTTATTCCTGATTACTTACTAGGTTTACAGTCTTCATGGGAAATTGATGTTTGGGGAAAACTCAAAAGCCAAAAAAAGGCTGCATTGGCAAGGTTTCTTTCTTCTGAGTTTGGGAAAAATTTAGTCCAAACTCAACTAGTAGCCGAAATCGCAGATGCTTACTTTGAGCTGTTGATTCTAGACAATGAGTTGGACTTTTTAGAAGAAAACATCAAACTACAACAGTTTTCTCTCGACATTGTTAGAGTAATGAAGCAAGCAGGCGAAGCCAATCAACTGGGAGTTGAATTACTGAAAGCACAATTACTGAGTTCAGCTGCCATGAAAGTTGAAGTTAATCAACAAATTATTCAGAATGAGAGTAGAATCAACTTTTTAATGGGCCGTTATCCACAGCCTATTAAACGTCCAAAATTTGCTTGGGAAAAAGTAATTCCTCCCACTCTTTCGGCAGGCATACCTTCAGGACTACTCACAAACAGACCAGATATTCGTCAAGCAGAGTTAGAGTTGCAAGCTCGAAACGCTGATTTATTTACAGCCAAAGCTGCATTTTATCCTTCTTTCAATATCAATGCAAATTTGGGACTACAATCTTTCAAAGCATTACTTTTATTGAACCCAGCTTCGGCAGCTTACGGTCTTGCAGGTAGCTTAATGGCACCTATTGCCAATAGAAGAGCTTTGGCAGCAGACTTGATGGCTTCACGTGCCGAACAAAAAACAGCTTATATTGACTATCAGAAAAGTGTTGTAAATGCCTTTACAGAAGTTTATAATTACCTTTATTTGATAAAAACCAATGCTGATATTTATAAATTAAAATCAGAAGAAGTTAACACGCTGAAAAATTCTATCGGGATTTCGACAGACCTTTTTCGTTCTGGACGAGCTACATATTTGGAAGTAATTACTGCACAAAAAAATGCACTACAATCCCAAATTGAGCTAATCAATGTGAAGAAAAAGCAATATAACGCCGTAGTGGGACTATACCGAGCACTAGGAGGTGGCTGGAAGTAAAGTAAGGTCAGGACGTACAACTATTTATCAAAAAAGCGTTTGGAAAATATTTTCCAAACGCTTTTTTGATACTACTACGCTATATCTGAATTACGCTATATCTGAATCGGCATAAGACGCTATCATTGCATATCTACCACTAGAATACAATTTTAAAAATAATCACTCATTCTCAATTCACTCAATTAGGGAATGACGCATGATTAAAAAGTCTCTTATTTTAAATCTCTTCTTTCAACAATTTTTCTACGACTTCAGGAAAGTGTTTATGTTCTAATACCTGTCCTTTTTTAGCTACATCTTCAGGAGTATCGGTAGATGTTACAGGATATGATGCTTGAAAAATGATAGCACCTTCATCATAATGCTCATTCACATAGTGAATCGTAATACCTGATTCAGTTTCTTTGTTTTCAACGACAGCTTCATGTACAAAGTGTCCATACATTCCCTTACCACCAAATTTAGGTAATAAAGCTGGGTGAATATTGATAATTTTGTTAGGAAATGCCTCTACTAGGTTTGATGGAATCAACCACAAGAAACCTGCTAAAACTACCCAATCAATTTCATTTTCTTTCAATAAGTCTACAATCTTATCGGACTTAAATTCGCTTCTAGTAAACAATATCAAAGGAATATTTAAACGTTCTGCACGTTGGATTACTCCAGCAGAAGGATTGTTACAAAGAATCAATTTGACCTGAGCCAAATCAGAATCTTTGAAATATTCTACCAAACGCTCAGCGTTCGAGCCTGATCCAGAGGCAAATACGGCAAGATTTTTCAAGATTTTTGAGGGAGTTTTATTCTACATTTTTTTACAAATTTATAGGATACGTTCCAACCATACTACTGCAATTGTACTCTTTATTCAAAAATGAAAAAGATTCTAAACGCATTAACTTCAAAAATTATGAAAATTGGGCTTCTATTTTTGCTTATTATGATTGGAGCAAGTGCTTGTCATCCGATAGAGAATGATGCCACTGCCAAAGGAAATATCAGTAATTTGGATAGCTTAAAAGGCACTTGGACGCTCAAATATGTTTTTCTAGGTGATGCTATCGATCAGCCTTGTTCGTCTAGTAAGATGTCTCATCCTATCACTCTTAATATTACCAACCAATTGGTTGACAATACCTCCGACACCTATGTCATTAATGGTCAGTCGGCCGTCAATTCAATTTTTGGCGGACTAAAAATCCTATCGTTCGATGAAAAAACTCAGATAGGAAAAGCTACTATAACACCATTGGGAAGTACAAAAATGGTAGGCTCAGAAGATTTGATGAATTGTGAGTTGAGATATTTTACACTCTTAAATGCCACCAAAGATTTTAAGATTATTCAAGATACCGATGGAAAAACCTATTTACATCTTGGCGACTTCAAGACTGATAATCAGCCTTCTAGAAATGGAGGAATGTATTTGATTTATACAAAAAATTAAGATAGACTTTTTAAACCTTTTCTGAAAAAGTTGTCTTACTAATTAAATTTTCAAATTGCATTGATTTAGATACCAAAAATATTACACCTAAAGAGGTACTGACACACACATTATGCACCTCTGTTAAAGTTAATATTGAATATGGTAAATACAAGAACAGATTTGCTTTGTGGAAAAGCTCCAACTATCTTATTTAGATAGTACGATAGCAAGAATTCTTGTCTTTCCTATTCTTCTTTTTTCAGACATTACACCGCTCAATGTATAAAAAATTGCTTACTTCTAACCTATCGATGGGGCTACTTAGGTAGCCCTTTATTTTTGGACAAAACATGAATCATCCCTAATTTAGTGATTTAGCGATTGAGTGCATGAGTGATTTAAAATTTGTATTCTGGCAGTAAAGATGCAATGATTGCGTCTTAAACTGAGTAAAATCTATCATAGTAGCATCAAAAAAGCGGTCGGAAAATATTTTCCGACCGCTTTTTTGATGAAAACTTAGAGAATAATCCCAATCTTAAAATTAGGGATGACTCATGTTGATACTTAAATACTGAATGACATATTTTTCAAACGCAATTTAGTAAGCCAATGCACGCACCTGACGTTTTGCAGCTTCAAATGCACCAAACATTAAAGCAGAAAACAAGAGATTACTCATCAATGTATTTTTCAAGAAAGGAATAGCATTGGTATAAGTCAACACCAAACCATTCATATCCTGTGTATAAAGCTTGCCCTCAGTCCAAACAAAAAAGTTAGAAACCAAGAAAAAAGCAAGTGTTCCTATCAAATTAGCAACCAATACATTTTGTGCTGTCACCTTTTTCAAAAGAAAAATACCAACTGTTACCATTACTGCAAAACTCACAAATACACCTGGCTCAATTCCAAAAGAGAAAGTTGGATAGTATTCTTTGTAAACAACATTGTTCAAAACCAAGTTTGAAATCCACAATGCCAACATAGGAATAGCATACGACCAACGCTTGTTGACAAAGTAAGCGCCTCCAAAAAGCGCCATTGCTCCTACTGGAGAAAAATTGGCTAAAGAAGGTGTTAAAAATAAAAAACGGCTCAACGCAGCCACTGTAATCATCCCTACGATTACCCCAAAACGAAGGTTTATTGAATTTTTCATGAAATGTCTTGATTTGATACACAACAAATTTAATAACCTTTCAATATTTAGCAGTAATTTTGGGGTATAAATAAACACGATTCTTGGTTTCGTGCTACAAATCATGCCAGTATTCTCGAAAAATTTCAAATTAGGCCTTTTAGGCGGTGGCCAGTTAGGCCGTATGATGCTCCAAGCTGCTATCGATTTAGACATCCATGTGAAGGCACTCGACCCAGACCCCAATGCTCCTTGTGCTAAAATTGCACCTGAGTTTGTCTGTGGTTCGTTCTTGGATTTTGATACCGTATATGCTTTCGGTCAAGACTGTGAAGTAATAACAATCGAAATCGAAAATGTCAATCTCGATGCTTTGAAAAAACTCCAATCCGAAGGTAAGAAGGTATTCCCTCAACCAGAAGTTTTGGAATTGATTCAAGATAAACGTATTCAGAAACAATTCTATCGTGATCATCAATTACCAACAGCAGATTTTGTCTTGACCGACAATGCCGAGGCTGTTGCAGTTAATGTTGATTTCTTGCCAGCGTTCAATAAATTAGGACGTGGTGGTTATGATGGAAAAGGTGTTCAACGAATTAGTTCAGCAAGTGATGTACACTTAGCTTTCGCAGAACCAAGTCTTTTAGAAAAAGCCGTAGATTTTGCTAAAGAAATCGCTGTAATCGTAGCCCGTAACGAGCAAGGAGAATGTAAAACATTCCCAACAGTTGAGTGCGTGTTCCATCCTGTTCACAATTTGGTTGAATATCTTTTTGCACCAGCAGACGTTTCTGTAGAAATTAGCGAAAAAGCCAAAGCTATTGCCATTGAAACTGCCGAAAAATTAGGGATTGTAGGATTAGTTGCAGTTGAGCTATTTTTGACAAAAGATGGAGAAGTTCTAATCAACGAAGTAGCGCCTCGCACGCACAATAGTGGTCATCATACGATTCGTGCAAATCATACTTCGCAGTTTGAGCAACACCTACGTGCAGTTTTGGGATTACCACTTGGCGATACCACTGCTCATAGTACTGCTGCCATGGTTAATCTTTTGGGCGAAGATGGTTATTCGGGCGATGCTCAGTATGAAGGGATGTCCGACGTCTTAAGTGTTGCAGGCGTATATCCGTTTTTATATGGTAAAACTACAACCAAACCATTCCGCAAAATGGGACATGTTACTGTTGTAGAAAATGACCTAGCGAAGTTGAAAGAAAAAGTAGATTTCGTAAAAAATACGTTGAAAGTAATCGCATAGTCTATTAGTAGACATTTCATTCATAAAAACAAATATATTCCAATGGTAGGAATCATCATGGGTAGCATCTCTGACTTGAAAGTTATGCAAGAAGCTGCCGACGTTATCAAAGAATTAGGCGTAGACTACGAAATCGATATTGTATCGGCACACCGTACACCCATCAAAATGGTTGAATATGCCCAAACAGCTCGTGAACGTGGTATCAAAGTAATCATTGCTGGTGCTGGTGGTGCAGCGCACTTACCAGGGATGGTCGCTTCGGTTACAACTTTACCTGTAATTGGTGTACCCGTAAAATCATCTAACTCTATTGACGGATGGGATTCTGTACTTTCTATTTTGCAAATGCCTTCAGGTGTACCCGTTGCTACGGTCGCTTTGAATGGTGCTAAAAATGCAGGAATCTTGGCAGTACAAATGTTAGGTATTGAAAACCCTGCGATTGCTGAAACTTTGGCTGAGTACAAAAAACAGCTGAGTAGCAAGGTAGACGATATGGTTACTGAATTGAAAAAAACCATTCAATAAATTATTTATCAAAAATCTCTTTCCCTTACAAGTTCAATCGTTAACTTAGGAAAGATTATTGGGATATGCTAAATCCTAGTATTTTGCCCTAATTAACCTTACGAAGATGGAAGACAAAAGAAACCCTCGACCAGTTGAAGAAAGTTCTCAAGTTCCTACTATTACCTTATTAGTATTATTGGGATTGATTGCTGCATTACTCTACGTTGGCTGGCAGTACTTAAAAGAAGACTCTATTTCAGACAATGAACTTACCAACGCTGGTACAGATAGCATTGCCGTGATTGACAATAATAGAGAATCTCCAGTAGTAGCTGAAGCAGCTTCTGATGACGAAAACGAAGATCAAGAAAAAGTTAAAGAATCAGAGGAAAAAAAATCAAAAAGTAAAGAGGAGCACAAAAAAGAAGAAAAGAAAGAGAAAAAGGCTGAGTCCAAAGAGAAAGAGGCTACTAAAACTAAGATAGAAAAAAGCACAGAAGCTAAGGCCTCTGATGCTAGCTTAGGTAAAGGAGAAACAATCACTCACGTAGTTCAAGCAGGTGAAACTTTCTTTGGAATCGCAAACCGATATAATCTCAAATGGCAATCTCTGCAAAAACTCAACCCTGGTGTAAATCCAGAAGGAATCAAAGTGGGGGTTACTAAACTAAAAGTTAGAGTTTTGAAAGTCCATACTGTTGGTACAGGAGATGTGCTTCGTGTTATTGCTCAGAAATATGGAGTGTCAAAATCACTCATTATGCAAGCAAACAAAAAGACAAAAGATATTACTGAAAAAGGTGAAAAGCTAATTATTCCATTGAAGTAAAAAGGACTTATTACATATTTTCTAATATTCTAAGACAATGCTTTTTGGTATTTGGGTTATTTCCAACTGTTGATCAAAAAAGGCGGTCGAAAAATTCATTTCGATCGCCTTTTTTGATATTATATTTCACTTTAGACGCAATCATTGCGTCTCTACTAGTAAATACTCAATCACTAAATTAGGAATGACTCATGTTTCAAGACTGATATGATAGAAACATTTTTCTACCAATTAGCCTTTTTATGTCCCCAAGTTGCATAATAAGCAATATACAAATACAAAGGAATCAACAAACCATAAGCTGATTGTGCACCGATTGTATCAGCCAATTTACCATACACTAATGGCAAAATAGCCCCTCCAGCAATCATCATTACTAATAACGCCGAGCCTAATTTGGTATATTTCCCTAGTCCATTAATTGCCAATGGCCAAATTGCAGGCCACATAATAGCATTTGATAAGCCCAACAATGCAATACTTAACACAGATGTATATCCTGTTGTAAACAATGCTACAAGCGTAATAATCACACCCAATAATGATGACAACTTTAACCAAGTTTGTTGTGATACATATTTAGGAATCAATACAATTCCTAATACATAACCTACCAACATCGACCATAAAGTAAATTGCCCAAAATCTTTGGCCTCTGATTCTGGAAAACCAAGTGAAATACCGTAGCTAATAATCGTATCTCCTGAAATTACTTCGAGTCCTACATAACTAAACAATGTTACCAAACCTAAAACCAGATTTGGGAAAGCCCAAATACTTGTTTTTTCATTTTTCTCCGTAGTATCGCCTTCTTGTTCTTCACTCACCTCAGGTAAGCCTTTTGAGAGCATAATCAAAATAGCTAGCACAATTAGAACACCAGTCAAAATCAAATAAGGAACTGTCACCTTGTCTAACTCTGTTTCGCTCGACACAGCTACACTTACCGTACTGCTTGCCAATAATAGCCCCCCCAATAGTTTTTGACTAAGGATACCTGCAATCTTGTTGGCAATACCCATAATACTAATACGTTGAGCAGCACTTTCGCGGTCACCCAAAATTGTCACATAAGGGTTTGAGGCAGTTTGTAATAAGGTCAAACCGATACCAATTACAAATAAGCCTACCAAGAAGAGAATATAAGAAGCCATTTTGGCAGCAGGGACAAAAGTCAATGTACCAATTGCCATTATTCCCAATCCTACAGCCATCCCTTTTTTGAAACCAATTTTTTTCAAAATTTCAGACGAAGGAATCGCCATGACTGTATAAGAAATAAAAAAAGCGAAGGTAACAAGCAATGAACTTGTGTTGTCGAGGTTAAATGCTTTCTTAAAAAAAGCGATAAGTGTTCCGTTCACCCACGTGACAAAACCGAACACGAAGAATAATACCCCAATGATAATCAATGGGCCTAAGTAATTTTGCTTTTTGTTGTTCATGATTTATATAAGAAAATTGGGAATAACGTAATATATTACTTAAAAATATCATTATTATACCTAAAATGATATATGATAAAATGATACTCATCGTATTAATACTCAAAAAAAATATATTTCATGTATAATTTGGCTGTTTTTACTAAAAAAACATTATGCAATATACTGATTTTCAGAATAAATAAATACAAATATTCGTATTTCACAGTAAATAATTACTAATTATAGGTTTTTAAAAATTAAATTCAGCAATATATTGCCACTTAAGCAAAAAATATATAAATAAAAAACCACAGAATATAAGCGATTTAAGTGCCAATATTCTGTGGTAATAAATAAATTTTTACTCTACAAAACTTAGTTTTGATTAAAGATTTTTCTCCAAAAAGCTCGTCATCATGGTATAAAGATGTAAGCGAGTGTTGCCGCCTGCAATTCCATGATTTTTGTTTGGATAATAAAATGACTGGAACTGCTTATTATTTTTAATCAAGGCATCTTCCAATGCCACTGCATTTTGAAAGTGTACGTTATCGTCGCCCGTTCCGTGCACTAATAGGAAATTTCCTTTCAAGTTTTTGGCATGAGTTACTGGCGAATTGTCGTCATAACCTGAAGGATTTTCCTGTGGCGTTCTCAAAAAACGTTCTGTGTACACAGTATCATAATAACGCCAGTTGGTAACAGGTGCTACCGCAATAGCAGCTTTGAAAACGTCTGCTCCTTGAAATAAACAATTGGATGCCATAAAACCGCCATACGACCACCCTTGGATACCAATACGAGTAGCATCGATAAATGGTAATCTACCAAAATATTTAGCTGCTTCAATTTGATCATGAACCTCCAACTTTCCTAAGTTCAAATAAGTACATTTCTTAAATTCAGAACCACGACCACCTGTACCACGATTATCTACACATGCAATAATATATCCTTTTTGAGCCAAAATCTGATACCAGAAAAAATTAGCGCCATCATATTGATTCAATACTTGTTGGCTTCCTGGCCCTCCATACACAAACATCAACAATGGATATTTTTTATTTGGATCAAAATTGACTGGTTTAATTATCCAAGAGTTTAACTCAACACCTTCGGCTGTTTTAATTACTGTAAATTCCTTTGGCGAAATATTATAGCCTGTCAAACGAGCACGTAAGTCAGCATTGTCTTCCAACACTTTTACTAATTGAGCATTTGCCGAACGATACAAGCTTACTTTCAATGGACTATTCGATGCGGTGTTGTTCAATATAAAGTATTTGAAATCAGGGCTAAAATTGGCCGAGTTAACTCCCCTATCAATCGACAACTTCTTTTTTACTTTTCCATCCAATGAAATACTATACAAATGGCGTTCAATTGAAGCTATCTCAGTAGAAGTAAAATAGAGTGTATTTGATGATTCATCTATACCATAAAAATTGTCAACTTCCCATTTCCCATTAGTAATCTGGCGAACTTCACGACCCGACATATCATACTGGTATAGATGTTTATATCCTCCTTTTTCGGAAGACATAATAAAACTTTTTCCATCTGCCAAATAGGTTAGGTCATCACCAAAGTTTTCGACATCGACATAGGTTCTACTTTCCTCAATTAAGATTGTAGTCGTTTTTCCTGTAAACACATCAGCATGAATTAACTCCATTTTGTTTTGATAACGATTCAAACGACTGATAGACAAAACATTGGGATTGATAGTCCAACGAATACGAGGGATATATAAATCAGTTTCTTTGCCCAAATCCATTTTCACAGTTTTAGTTTCTACAAGATTATATACCGAAATACTTACAGTAGAATTTGGTTCACCTGCTTTTGGGTACTTATAGCGATAATCTGTAGGGTACAACTTACCCCACATTTGCATATTGTATTCTGGAACTTTGCTCTCGTCAAAGGTATAAAAAGCAATTTTACGGCTATCTGGCGACCAGAAAAATGCTTTTGCAAATGAAAACTCTTCTTCATAAACCCAATCACACATACCATTGATGATATTATTCCATTTGCCATCCGTCGTAATTTGACGCTCAGACATCGTATTCAAATCAACCATAAATAGGTTGTTTTGACGTACAAAGGCTATTTTAGTACCATCTGGAGAAAACGTTGCAAAAGACTGCTTTCCTCCTGATGATAGTTTAGCTAGCTTTTTAGTCTTAATATCATATACAAAGTTTTCAGCACGCGAACTGCGACGATAGATTTGCTCTGGGTCTGTTTCAATTAAGATTTTTTGTTCGTTTGAAGACAATGTGTAGTCAGCTATAGTAATTTTTTGACCAAGGTTTTCTACACTTACTCCCTCATCAAATAGTGTTTCTACGGCAGCTCCGTCAGTAACTTGATGCTTAACAATGCGGCCATTTTCCAAAGCTGAATAGAATGAACCGTCTTTCATCCAGTTGATACTTCGAACTTGTTTTTGCGAAAAAGCAAATTTGGTCCAAACTTCATCAAGGCTTACATTCTTTTTTTGAGCAACTACACTCAGGCTATTGTACATAAGCAATGCTATTACGGAACAAATGATTAGATGTTTTTTTTTCACTGTATATAAAGGTTTCTGTTGTTGATATAACTTTATGAATCACAAAGCCTGTCAAATTTAAGTAAAATAGCGCAATTTATTACCCTAGTTCTGACTGGTTTTTGGACTCTTTCGTTTAAAAATGACAGCTCCAAATTCAGCTTTTTTCCCATATTTTTGCATACCATCGCAAGAACTAAGTACAGTCACCAGCTCTATTTCATTACGAGAAAACTTCTTTAGTTTTTCCATGTCTATTTCTTCGTTATCAACAATATACAGGGGTACTTCAGGTTTTTTGTTCTCACGCATTTGTTTCAGCTCGGACAGCACACGTGACATATTTGCAGATGAACGATAAAATACCTGTCTGGTTTTAATCTTAATCGTATCAACTTTATTTTCTTTTCTTTCGGGAGTAGGAAAAGAAGTACTTCCTTGTCCTAGACTAGTTTCGATAGACACGACGCCATCCAAATCTATTGTTTTTCGGTTGATATGTTCATTTTCGAGTCGATTATCTATCATATAAATCACCGATTGTGCTTCAAGCTTAGCTTTTCGATAAGCCCTGAACTCACTTATATCTGATAGCACTGTATCTGACAGCACTTTCCATTTGCCATCCAAAGGATTTCGCTCTTCTTCTACTATGTTTATTTTGAAAACAAGATTGGGAAACTTCTTTGTTTTATATGTCTTTACAACCACTAGGCCTCCTTCAAATCGTGAACTAAAATAGCGCTTCGCATTTTCAGGAGAATATACTTTAATAGATTCTGCTTCGTCTAGCTTAAGATGATGGGCAGTAAAACCAATAGTTTGAAGTTGTCCATCAATCAAATATCGAGGCATAATAGAAGTATTTTCTGATGAAATACCTAAACCATCAAAAAAAGGTTGCTCAACCGAACAGGTGTAACGAAGCTCTTCTAAGGTTAAATTTCTAAAAGTGACAAAACTTTCGGGTAAGTCATCATTATACTGAATAGTTGCTGCTGACAGTGGAACAGGCTTCTTTTGACTCGGTTTTTCTTTTAAATACACATAGTAAGTTGCGGTATCGGTAGCATTGCCGTATACTTGAACATTTGGCATTTTGTCGAGATATGATTTATTGGGAAAAATTATCTCATTGACTCTAATGATTGCTTCAGGGTGTATTTGCTTTTTGTCGAAGACTTGATTTTTGGGTGCAAACCAAGGTATATGACTCATCATAGTTCTCACAGAGGTTAAATCCTCTACTTTATAATAAACAAGGGAATCAAGAGGAATATTAAAACGCCTCATAGAAATTTCTGTATTCTGAGAATAGGTTTTAAACGATAGAAAAACCAATAGGGTGACTATAGAAAAATTAGTGCGCATAGTTGAGAAAAGAGTACGTTAAACTTATTCTTTAATTTACAAAAAATTGATAAAATTATAAAGCTATTCAAGATATACGCTAATTGATTCCATAAAAAAAGCTACCCTTTCAGGTAGCTTTTCTGTTTAAATAACGTGGCTTTTGCGGAGATATAGCACTTGCTAATTACCGAATAATACAATATCGTTCGACTGTACTACATTGCTTTTGTGAAGGGCACGGTCGGTAATCCAAATATCAAAACGGATGGTATCTTTTTTACCTGTTAGGTAAGGAATACCACTGAAGTTATTATAGTCAAAATTGATTGAAAAATCGATACTTCCTTCGATTGGACCAGGTTTATCTCCTTCCTTATAACGCTGAAAGTGATTCCCTCCTAATGGAAAGCTCGGAGTAGATTTAATATATGTACCTTTCTTTTTTACGTACAAATCCACATCAAAAGTACGTAGGTTGGGTTGAATCAATATTAGCTTTTTGTAATCATCTTGCGTAAGTCCCAAATCGCCATCGCCATCCTGAAAATTAATGGTCAAAATCAAAGAGTCACGCTTGGTGGTGTTACCCAAAAGGTCGGATGAAGTTTTGGTAAGAATACGTGCTGAATTGAAGCCGATGTACGGGATTACATCAAAAGTTGGCTCACTCACACAACCAAGCATTCCAAAAAGTCCTAGTAAGAAAAAAGTAATTTTTTTCATTGGGGCATAAGTTCTTTACAAGGTAAAAATCTATCAAACAGTTATCCGACTGTGTTTAAAAGTGTTTTTTATTATCAAAAAACGGTGGCATTCTTGGAACGAAAAAGCACTTGAAATGTTGTTCTTTCAAAACCAAACTTCTGTAAAGTTAATCATTTGAAGTAATTTTGCACGGAGAATTCCCAAAATCAACATTTTTGTCATCAAGCGCTAAGCAATAGACCGTTATAACTTTTCTTATTAAAAGTCTAATTTAGCTATTGCACCTTATGGACTAAAGCTCACAGCAAAGTTTTTTTATAATACCATGCAATCTTCAAACACTGACATATTAAAACAACGAGTGTTGTCTGTAGATGAATCAAACTTTGATTCACTTGCCCTTGAAATATTTCAATTTCAAGCTACAAACAATCCTGTTTATCGTCAATATATCGAGCAATTAGGAAAAAAAACTTCTGATATTACTTCAGTTAGTGACATTCCTTTTTTGCCAATTGAGTTTTTCAAATCCCAAACTATCACCACCAATCAAGTTGTTCCTAAAGTTGTATTTGAAAGTAGTGGAACCACAGGCTCACAAACCAGTCGTCATTATGTATATGACCCAGATTTTTATGTAAAGGTTGCAATACAGATATTCGAAAAATTTTATGGGTCTTTGGCAAATTTTCAAATTTTGGCCTTGCTTCCCTCCTATTTAGAGCGCAATAATTCATCGTTGGTCTATATGGTCAAGAGCTTTATTGAGCAAACTAATTCTCAATATTCTGGTTTTTTCCTAAACGATTACAAAGCTCTCATTGATAACCTCAAAAAAGCACACAAAGCCAATCCCAATCAAAAAATCCTGTTAATCGGAGTAACTTTTGGGCTTTTGGACTTAGCCGAATCAGGAGAAGATTTTAGCTTTTTGAAAGACTTTGAAGATGTTATTATCATGGAAACGGGCGGGATGAAAGGACGTAGAAAAGAGTTGTTGCGAGAAGAAGTTCATGAGATATTAACCGCTGCATTTGGCGTAAAAAGCATTCATTCAGAATATGGAATGACAGAATTATTATCGCAGGGATATTCTTATGGAGAAGGTATTTTTGAGCTTCCAGCATCGATGCGAGTGTTATTACGTGATGTAAATGACCCTTTCACTCTCGTAGATTCCAGTGTGCGTTCGGGAGGTATCAATGTAATCGACCTAGCAAATATCGACTCGTGTGCCTTTATCGAAACTAAAGACTTAGGAAGTTTTTTACCAGACAATCGCCGTTTCCGCATTCTAGGCAGATTCGATAATTCAGATATTAGAGGCTGTAATTTGATGACACTTTAGAGTGATGAGTTTTGAGTTAGGAGTGCGGAGGAAACATCTATTTCGGATATCGGATGTTGGGTTTCGGAAGTATAGCCCATTTTTTCGAATAATATTTTACAAAAATTGAGTTATTTTCAATATTTCCGAAATCAGAAATCCCAAATCCTCTGAAACTCCGCACTCTTAACTCAAAACTCATCACTCCTAAGCATGTGCTTCTAGCCATTCTTCGCCGTTGTCGTACACTTCTTTTTTCCAGATAGGTACAACTTGTTTTAGCGTATCGATGAGCCATTTGCAGGCTTCGAAAGATGCCGCACGATGAGGAGTTGCTACGGCTATTACCACCGCTACATCGCCAATTGAAAGTACCCCTTTGCGGTGAACCATGACAATTTTTTCAGTATTCCAGCGAGCTTGTGCTTCTTCTGCCAATTCCTGCATTTTTTTGACAGCCATTGAGTCATACGTTTCAAACTCTAATCGCACTACCGATTTGTCTTTGTTATGATTACGTACGGTTCCAATAAACACATCTACGGCTCCCGCACGCTCAGACTGAGCAGCATCAATACATTCTTGAATATTTATAGGAGAATCTGCAATAGCAATCATAGCTGTGTTATTTGTTATGAGAATATCAGTAAATCTTACGCTTCATTAGAGCGTTTTTCTAGGGTAACAAAATCAAAAGCATACGCATGCTTCTCGTCTGGGGAAAAAGACTTACGCTCAGTCTCTGCCCAAATATTTGTATCTAATTCAGGGAAAAAGGCATCTCCTTCAAACTCATGATGAACTTGGGTCAAATATACAGTGTCCGCCATATCCAATGCTAATGCGTAGATTTGAGCGCCACCGATAATAAAAGCCTCTTCATTTCCTATCTCTTTTGCCTTAGCAACAGCCTCGCCTAAAGAGCCTACCGTAATACAACCCTCAACATGATAGTCTGTATTACGTGAAATAATTATGGAGGTGCGATTAGGAAGTGGTTTGCCGATAGACTCAAATGTTTTACGACCCATGATAATCACATGACCAGTTGTAAGGCGTTTAAACATTTTGAGGTCTTCTGGCAAATGCCAAATTAATTGATTGTCTTTTCCAATTACACCTTTCTCGGCTGTAGCAACAATAATTGAGAGTTTCAAAGTTTTATTTCTTTAAAATGCTATTCTATATTTTTTGTAAAAATAAGCAATAAATGTTCTTCAAATGATAAGCCATCAAAGATTGTTCGTTTTCAGAAAGAAGAAACAGAGTTTTCTATTAGATATATTCTCTATAACTTTAGCTTCTCTAATTTGAGGCGTTCAATCGCTATTTTAACTATGAAAAAACTATTACTACTCATTCCTGTACTATTATTATTGGGGTATTTGATTTGGTCAAGTCTCGACCGACACGAGCTTGACTTACCAACCGATGCTCAATTTAGAGATTACCAAACGATTGGTCTTGATTCGGGTCGTGGAAATCTTATTGGAATTCAACCTTTTATGGTCACAGCAGACTATAGTTCGGAGAAGGCTTTTTATAAAAAAATAGATGGCTATTTCGCTCAACTTAAACAACGCAAATGGCTAAATAATAAAAGTATTGTTGTGCTTCCCGAATATTTGGGTACGTGGTTGGTAGCTGTCAATGAAAAGCATTCGGTATATACTTCGCCTTCAGCAGCAAAGGCATTACAAACGATGGCGCTTAGTAATTTGGGCGGTTATGCAAGTGCTTATTTGAGTGTGCCTGATTCTGTTAAAGCACATCCTAGATATGCTATTTTTAAGATGAAAGCAGAAGTAATGGCAAAAATTTATAGCAATGTTTTCAAGAAAATCGCCTCTACTTATCAGGTACATATTGTGGCGGGTTCTATTCTTTTGCCTAATCCAAAAGTAGAAAACAATGAGATAATCCCACAAGATGGACTCATGTATAATGTATCGGCTGTGTTTCAACCCAACGGGACTATTGCGGCTGAGTTAGTCAAAAAAAGCTTTCCTATTGCAGAAGAACAAGCATTTTTAGCTACTTCGCCTATACAAAACCTACCAAGTTTTGATACCCATGCGGGTAAGCTAGGAGTACTAATCTGTGCAGATTCATGGTTCCAGGATGGCTATCAAATTCTTAAGCAAAAGGGAGTAAAAATTTTAGCTGTACCTTCATTTTGTTCAATAAATTTTGGTTGGCAAATACCTTGGTCTGGCTACAGTGGTTGGCCAACACCAGCAAAAGCCAAAACTGATATTGGAGTTCTAACTGAAGGGCAAGCTTGGCAAAAATACGCTATAGCAGGAAAAGCATCTACAATTGGAGATATACAAGTAGGAATGAACGTATTTCTGAAAGGTCAACTATGGGATTTTGGGTTTGATGGTAGAACTACTACTACTTTTGGCACAAAATCACATACTGATAATCAAGAGCTTAGCTCATCCGTAACTTGTCTATGGCTTTAATATTATTTAATAAGTTTTATTTTACCGTATAAAAAATTGAAGAGAGAATAGTATTAAAATTCGATTTTTTATGTTAAGTTTATATGCTATTGCACTAATTGCTTGCCAAATGTTTGTTTTCTAAATCATCGCCAATCAGTTAGTATCAATAGCAAAATATAAGTTAACGATATTAATATAGGTATAGGCAAAAACGTCAATGGAAGTTTCTATTGACGTTTTTTTCGTTCTATGGATTTTATTATCAACATAAAAGGGCTTCGAGTGACTAGCACTCAAAGCCCTTTTTATCATTTATAATGAGTATTTTTCTTATTTAGAAAGATACAAATTTCTCTCACTATACACTTTGCGGAAGAACTCATCTTTCAATGAGTCGATAAAGTAGATAGCTTCACCTGTAGATTTCATTTCAGGTCCTAATTCCATATTTACATTCGGGAATTTGTTGAATGAGAATACTGGAATCTTGATTGCCCATCCATTTTTCTTAGGAGCAAAGTTGAAATCTTTCAATTTAGCACCTAGCATTACCTTAGTAGCATAGTTTACGTACGGCTCTTGGTATGCTTTACAGATAAATGGTACAGTACGAGAAGCACGAGGGTTAGCTTCGATAATGTACACCACTTCGTCTTTAACGGCAAACTGAATGTTAATCAAACCTTTTGTTTGAAGCGCTACAGCGATTTTTCTTGTATGCTCTTCGATTTGACGAATTACATTTTCAGATAAATCAAATGGAGGCAATACCGAGTGAGAGTCACCAGAGTGGATACCCGCAGGCTCGATGTGCTCCATGATACCGATAATGTAAACATCTTCGCCATCACAAATTGCATCAGCTTCAGCTTCAATGGCGTTCTCAAGGAAGTGGTCAAGCAAGATTTTGTTTCCTGGAATATCGCGTAAGATATCTACTACGTGTTGTTCCAATTCTTGCTCGTTGATTACAATCTTCATTGACTGACCACCCAATACATAAGATGGACGAACCAATAAAGGATAACCCAACTGACGACCTAATTCTACCGCATTGTCAGCATCTTCGCAAACACCAAATCTTGGATAAGGAATATCGTTTTCTTTCAACAAAGTAGAGAACGCACCACGGTCTTCTGCTAAGTCGAGCGCTTCGAAAGATGTACCAATAATTTTGATACCGTATTTCGATAATTTCTCAGCTAATTTAAGAGCTGTCTGACCACCCAACTGAACGATAACACCTTCTGGTTTTTCGTGTTGGATAATATCATAAACGTGCTCCCAGAATACTGGTTCGAAGTATAATTTATCAGCGATATCGAAGTCAGTCGAAACTGTTTCAGGGTTTGAGTTAATCATGATTGCCTCATAACCTGCTTCTTTTGCTGCCAAAATACCGTGAACACAAGAGTAGTCAAACTCGATACCTTGACCGATACGGTTTGGACCAGAACCCAATACAATTACTTTTTTCTTATCAGTCGCTACTGATTCATTATCAAGTGTTTCAGAACCTTGCGAGAACGATGAGTAGAAATAAGGAGTTTTTGCTTCGAACTCAGCCGCACAAGTATCTACGCATTTGTAAACACGTGTAATACCGTGGCTTGTACGCAAATCGTGTACTTCTGATTCTAAACAACGTAAAGCGTAAGCAATTTGACGGTCAGCAAATCCTTTGTGTTTTGCTTCCTCCAACAATGCTTTAGGAACAGACTGAAGTGTATATTTTTCTAGTTCATTTTCCACTCGTACTAAATCTTCAACTTGGTATAAGAACCATTTATCAATTTTAGTAGCGTTGCGGATAGTTTTGAACGAGATACCCATTTTGAAGGCATCGTAGATATGGAAAAGACGATTCCAAGATGGATTAGCCAATGACTTCATGATAGCATCTTGGTCACGCAAACCCTTTCCATCGGCACCCAAACCATTACGTTTGATTTCGAGTGATTGACAAGCTTTCTGCAATGCTTCTTGGAAGTTACGACCAATACCCATAGCCTCACCTACCGACTTCATTTGAAGACCCAAAGATTTGTCTGCACCGTGGAATTTATCAAAGTTCCAACGTGGCACTTTTACAATCACGTAGTCAAGCGCTGGTTCGAAGAACGCAGAAGTTGAACCTGTGATAGCATTCGTTAACTCGTCTAGGTTATAGCCAATCGCCATTTTAGCAGCGATTTTAGCAATCGGATAACCCGTTGCTTTAGAAGCTAGTGCCGAAGAGCGAGATACACGTGGGTTAATTTCGATAGCAATGATATCATCGTTATCTGGATTTAACGCAAACTGAACGTTACAACCACCCGCAAACTTACCAATAGCATTCATCATTTTGATGGCCATATCACGCATCTTTTGGTAGACAGTGTCTGGCAAAGTCATGGCTGGAGCTACTGTAATAGAGTCACCAGTGTGAATACCCATTGGGTCAAAGTTCTCGATAGAACAGATAATGATTACGTTGCCTAAGTTGTCACGCAACAACTCAAGTTCGTATTCTTTCCAGCCCATGATGGATTGTTCTACCAATACTTCATGCGTAGGCGAAGCGTGCAAACCTTTGTTAAGAGCAGCATCAAAATCTTTTGGCTCATTAACAAAACCACCACCAGTACCACCCAAGGTAAACGAAGGACGAATAACCAACGGGAAGCCTGTTTCCTGCGCAATTTCTTTACCCTCCAAGAAAGAACGAGCAGTACGACCTTTACAAACGCCAACACCAATTTCTAGCATTTTCAAACGGAACTTCTCGCGGTCTTCGGTAGTTTCAATCGCATTGATATCTACACCGATGATGCGTACTCCGTATTTTTCCCAGATACCTGCAGCGTCGCAATCGATAGCTAAATTTAATGCCGTCTGACCACCCATAGTTGGCAAAACGGCATCGACTTTGTGTTTCTCTAAGATTTCAATAATAGACTTTTTCTCAAGTGGCTTCAGATATACATGGTCTGCATTGAGAGGGTCTGTCATAATCGTGGCAGGATTCGAGTTAATCAAAATAACCTCGATTCCTTCTTCACGAAGTGAACGCGCTGCTTGCGAGCCAGAATAGTCAAATTCGCAAGCCTGACCGATGATAATTGGACCTGAACCGATAATGAGAACGGACTTGATGGATGTGTCTTTAGGCACGGCTGTACTTTATGTTAGTTTTGAAATAATACGTAAAATAAAAGTAATCAGTACTGATTTTCAGCAGTTTGCTATTGATGACTCAAAGCTTTTGAGGAATCTATTGAAAAATATGTTTCAAAGATTGTTATCATTAGCAACTACCTTATAGTCGAAGTGCAATTTTTGTAGTACATCCCTTGAATTACATAGCGGTAACAAAGGAAGGATATGCTCAAAAATTGCACAAAGGTAATAGATTGAGCCGAAAAACGAAGCCTAAAATTGTATTTATTTAATTTTTCAAAAACTTTCTACGAAAAATATTATTCTGTTTTTACCTTAAAAAACCCTAAAATTCGCCTCTAGCAATACGCCAAGCCAGAAAAAAGAATAGCTGGGCACGTTTTTGCAAAATGTCAAATTCAATTTTGTCTACATCGTCTGTTGCCTTGTGATAATCTTCATGTTCGCCATTGGTAAAAAAGATAATTGGGATATTATGCTTAGCAAAATTATAGTGATCTGAGCGATAATATAGCTGCAATGGGTGCATCTCCGAGCTATAAGCATAATCCAGCGACAAGTGGGTATAAGTATTGTTGGTATTTTTTAAAAGACTATCCAATTTTGGATTCATTTTATCTGAACCAATCACATAAACATAGTTGGGGTCTTTTTCTTCTTCATGATAATGATCGATACGCCCTACCATATCAATATTGAGATTACAAACTGTTTTTTCAAGTGGAATAATAGGGTGTTCTGTATAAAATTCAGAACCCAACAATCCCATTTCTTCTCCCGCTACGGTCATCAACAAAATACTTCTTGAAGGTTTGTATCCTGCTTTTTGCGCCTCCGCAAATGCGGTAGCCAATGCCAAAATAGTGGATGTACCTGAGCCATCATCATCAGCGCCATTGTACACCTTTCCTTGGTCTTTTCCTAAATGATCATAATGCGCAGTGATAACTACAACCTCATCTTTTCTGTCTGTTCCTTCGATAAACCCCAATACATTTTCAGAAGGAATTACACCACGACCTTTGATATGCTGTGTTTTGGTCGAATGAATAACACTGTATTGTTCTAAGAAATACTTTTTGATGTAAAATGGCTGAATAAAACTATTTCCTTTGAGGCTATCTTTCACAATTGGCTTTAACCCTTGACTCTCAAAGTGTTTGGCAATATACTGAGCCGCTTTTTTTTGTCCAGCAGTACCTGTACGCCGACCTGCTAATTCATCGGATGCAATGTAGTTTAAATGCTTTTTTAGTTCAGGTACAGAAATATACTGCGCAAATCGGAGAGCAGTACTGTCCTGAGCCTGTAAATAATGGGGTATCAATGTTAAACAGAAGAGTAATTTTTTTAACATAATCGTTTTTGGATAAATGGTACTTTTTAGTGAACAGGCGCAAGGGAGCAACACATCTAAGTATGAATTGTGAATGTAAATTTTAATTATCAATATTTTACACTCGAAATTGATTAAATATTATTTTGACTATAAGTTCTGGGCAAAAAATACACTACTATTTCATAAGAAATATTTGACCGAAAGCCCATAGCTGAAAGCTAAATCGTCAGAGTTAATTTTACCTTGTTACTTACTGCCCCATGTAGCACAAAGGCAGCCATTGAAGCTGCCTTTGTTGCTTGGACTTTATTTTTGCGTTTTAGCACTTGATTTGATAACTTCTCAAAACTCAGCACTCTTATTATGGTTTGTTTGAATCTACCACAATACGTTTATCACGATTTGCCAAATCCCAAGCCATATAGAACACTAGCTTCGCACGTTTTTCCATTTTATTGAATTCAATTTTTTCTACATCATCCGTCGGTTGGTGATAGTCGTCATGAACTCCGTTGAAGAAAAATGCTACAGGTATTTTATTTTTGGCAAAATTGTAATGGTCTGAACGATAGTAGAAACGGTTTGGATCGTTAGGGTCATTGTAACGGTAATCCAAATCCATTTTTGTGTACTTGTTATTGCTTGTCTCCATAATTTGGTGTAATTCTGAAGACAACTTATCAGAGCCAATCACATAGATATAATCACCTTTTCCCTCATGCTCTTTATCAGTACGACCTACCATGTCGATGTTGATGTCGCAAACCGTATTTTCCAAAGGTAACACAGGGTGTCTTACATAGAATTCAGAACCTAACAAGCCTTTTTCTTCACCTGTTACTGTCATAAACAACATGCTACGACGAGGGCGATGACCCGCTTTTGCTGCTTTTCCAAAAGCCTCAGATACTTCCAATACCGATACAGTTCCTGAACCATCATCATCAGCTCCATTGTAGATTTTACCATCATTTATACCAACGTGGTCGTAGTGAGAAGTTACTACAACGATTTCTTCTTTTTTGTCAGTACCTTCCAAGAAACCCAATACATTGTAGGTTTCGACAGGAGTAATAGTACGCTCGATACGTAAAGCACCTGTTTGTGGCGTCAAAGAGCCTGCAACCGTTTTTTTCGTTTCGGCAGCTTTTGCACGAAGCGCATCCAAATCACCAGCTTTAATGCCTAGCAAATCTGTCGCCATGGCATTGCTCACGTTCAATACGGCAAAATCCGCACCTTTAGGTTCACCATCTTCACGGAATCCCATACGGGCATTGCCAAAGCGCTTCATCATTACCTGGCGCTGTTTGATGGCTTTATCAAAATCTTCGTCCGAAGTTTTAGTAATCAAAATCATAGCTTTTGCTCCTTTTTCTTTAGCAATAGCCATTTTATCTTTCCAACTGTCGGCTTTACTCCATTTTGAAGCTTCGCTATTGCCCGAAAGCACATAAGTACCATCGGTATTGCGAGGTTCGCCATCGAATGCCACAATTACTTTGCCTTTGACATCCATAGTAGCGTAGTCACTCAAGCGAGATTCGTCGATACCATAGCCAACAAACACGAAATCTACTTTTTCTTCAGT
Organism: Flectobacillus longus; assembly: GCF_030056705.1. Lineage (GTDB taxonomy): Bacteria > Bacteroidota > Bacteroidia > Cytophagales > Spirosomataceae > Flectobacillus > Flectobacillus longus. The sequence continues at coordinate 11,158 of NZ_JASHIC010000002.1, read as the reverse complement.
GTTGATTGGAGCTGTATTGCTGGCAATAAAGTCTTGGAGATACACGTAAGTTTTGGTATTGGACTTAATATAAAATTCGCCCCAACCACGTTTTACTAAATCTACTAATTGAAAATGTGATTTGTCAGCACCTACAATTCCTTTCAATCCTAGAGATTCAAAATGATTGGCAATGTAATGAGCTGCCACTTTTTGTTCTGGCGAACCAGTATCTCTACCTTTTAGGCTATCAGAGGCGATAAATGTAAGATGTTTTTTAAGGTCGTCAGCCTTGATGGTATTGGCGTATTTGGCAATGACTTTATCCTGTGCCAAAGTAGCCGTTCCAGTCATAAGCAACAAGACTGCGGGTACTATCAGTTTTTTCATATAAAGGTATTTTGTTGAATGAATTTACGAAGATAATGAATTCTTGGTGTGGGACAAATGAGTGTTTATGAGGGTATAGATATGTCAAACACTTTCGACATAGAGTTATCTTGTTTTTTATTTTATTTTCTCACAAAAGTCAGAGAATTAGTAAACACTTACCTAAAACAGGATTTATCCAAGAATGATTGCTGCATTTTTTTTGAAATAATTTACTAGAACAATCTTCTAAAACAGTATGTTATCCATAAAAATCGCTCTAATTGGCACTGTCCGAGCCTTCTGGGTTCAATGTTAGGGATTTGTGAACAAGTGTTTGCTGTTTTGATAATAATTCTACTTAAATTTGCAGCGATTTCCGACAAAATACCATCAAATCACCCATTTAATGAAAATCAACTTTCAGTATCAGGAAAAATTTGAGACACGCCATAACAACTCAAATGTAGCAGACCGCAAGGCTATGCTAGAGGCAATTGGTGTTGATTCGATCGAAACACTCATCAACCAAACAGTACCTGCGGCAATTCGTTTGCCACAGGCATTAAATCTTCCAAAAGCAAAATCTGAAGCTCAATTTTTGAAAGATTTCAAGAAATTAGCTCAGTTGAATGATACCTACAAATCTCATATTGGGATGGGATATTACGATACAATTACGCCTTCTGTAATTTTACGTAACATTCTTGAAAACCCAGCTTGGTACACTGCTTATACTCCGTATCAAGCAGAAATTGCTCAAGGTCGTTTGGAGATGTTACTCAATTATCAAACCATGATAATTGATTTGACAGGAATGGAAATTGCCAATGCTTCGTTGCTTGACGAAGGTACGGCTGCTGCTGAAGCGATGACTATGCTTCATGGACAAAGAAAAGGCGCTAAGAAAAACGCTGAAACTATCTTTGTTTCTGAGCTTTGTCACCCTCAGACTATCGATGTATTGGTAACACGTGCTACTCCACTTGGCATCAAGGTGGTAGTTGGCGACCACCGTACTGTTGATCTTACTCAGGAAGATATTTACGCTGTATTTGTACAATATCCTGCTGGTGACGGTTCTGTTTTTGATTACACTGACTTTATTGCTTCTGCTCATGAGTTGGGTATTAATGTCATTGTTGCGGCAGATTTGCTTGCTTTGAGTTTGTTGAAATCTCCAGGCGAAATGGGTGCTGATGTTGTGGTTGGTTCTTCTCAAAGATTTGGTGTGCCTATGGGCTTTGGTGGTCCTCACGCAGCATTCTTTGCTACGAAAGAAGAATTTAAGCGTCATATTCCAGGTCGTATTATTGGGGTATCGGTAGATGCTCAAGGTAATCGTGCTTTGCGTATGGCTTTACAAACTCGTGAACAGCATATTCGTCGTGAAAAAGCTACTTCAAATATTTGTACTGCACAAGTATTGTTGTCGGTAATGGCGGCTGCGTATGCGGTTTATCACGGACCAGAAGGTATCAAGGCTATTGCAGAGAAAGTGCATGGCTTGACTAAATTGACAGCGTTGGCGCTTGAAGAATTAGGATATAAAGTAGAGACTGAATCATATTTTGATACTATCAAAGTATTTATCGACGAAGATGAGAAGCGTTTAAGAATGGAAGCGTTGGCTAATAGCATCAACTTCCGTTATTATGACGACTACCGTTACATCGGTATTTCTTTGGACGAAACTTGTACTTTGGAAGATGTAGAAACAATTATCTACGCTTTTGAAAAAATCGGCAAAAAAGAGGTAAAATTAGAAAGCTTATTCGACAAAGTTGATTTTGCTTTCCCTGCTTCTTTGAAACGTGAAAGTGCTTACTTGACACATGAGGTTTTCAATAGCTATCATTCAGAACATGAAATGTTGCGCTATTTGAAACAATTGGAAAACAAAGACCTTTCAATGGTTCACTCAATGATTTCGTTGGGTTCTTGTACCATGAAGTTGAACGCTACTACCGAAATGATTCCAGTAACTTGGCAAGAATTTGGTAACGTTCACCCATTTGCTCCAAAAAATCAGGTTGGTGGTTATTTGAAAATGATTGAAGAGCTAAACGCATGGTTGTCAGAAATCACAGGTTTTGCCCAAATGTCATTCCAACCAAACTCTGGTGCTCAAGGTGAATACGCAGGTTTGATGGTAATTCGTGCATACCATGAGTCAAGAGGTGATTTCAATCGTAATGTGGCATTGATTCCATCATCGGCACACGGTACAAACCCTGCATCCGCTGTAATGGCAGGTATGAAAGTGGTTGTAACGAAATGTGACGAAAATGGCAACATCGACGTTGCTGACTTGCGTGCCAAGGCTGAACAATATTCTGACAGTCTTTCTTGCTTGATGGTAACGTATCCATCTACTCACGGTGTATTCGAAGAGTCAATCAAAGAAATTTGTGCATTGATTCACGAGCATGGTGGTCAGGTATATATGGACGGAGCTAATATGAATGCGCAGGTAGGTCTTACGTCTCCTGCAACTATTGGCGCTGATGTTTGTCACCTTAACTTACACAAAACATTCTGTATTCCTCACGGTGGTGGTGGTCCTGGTATGGGTCCAATCGGTGTGGCTGCACACTTGGCTCCATTCTTGCCTTCGCACACTGTTGTGAAAGATGCAGGTGGTAAATTGGGTATCACAGCGGTTTCGGCTGCTCCTTACGGTTCGGCTAGTATTTTGACTATTCCTTATGCTTACATTGCATTGATGGGTGGCGATGGTTTGACAAGAGCTACAGAAACTGCGATTTTGAATGCTAACTATATCAAAGCTCGTTTGGAAGGACACTATCCTGTACTTTACACTGGTACACAAGGACGTTGTGCTCACGAAATGATTTTAGATTGTCGTCCATTCAAACTGTCGGCAGGTATTGAAGCAGAAGATATCGCAAAACGCTTGATGGATTATGGGTTCCATGCTCCTACTCTTTCGTTCCCTGTTGCTGGTACCTTAATGATTGAACCAACAGAATCAGAGTCTAAAGCAGAATTAGACCGTTTCTGTGATGCAATGATTGCTATTCGTGCAGAGATTGCAGAAATCGAAGCTGGTGCTGACAAGACTAATAACGTTTTGAAAAATGCACCACATACACAGCTTGTAGCATTGCAAGAAAACTGGGATAAACCATACTCTCGCGAGAAAGCGGTATTCCCATTAGCTTATGTAAAAGCTAATAAATTCTGGCCAAGTGTTTCAAGAATTGACTCAGCTTACGGTGACCGTAATTTGATTTGTGCTTGTATTCCAACAGAAGAATATGCTCAGTAGGTAAAAGAAGTTAATAGTGTATCCGTTCCTGGATTGTACTTATAATATTAACTTAATTTTACCCACAATAAGCATGAAGCTTTATGTTATAGGTTAAAAAAAGCGGTCGAAAATTAATTTTCGACCGCTTTTTTTTGATGTTATGATGCTAGATATAACTCGGTTTAAGACGCAAAGCATTGCATCTCTAAGGATAATATGCAACTTTAAAAATCACTCATTCACACAATCGCCACTCACTAAATTTGATAATGACTCTTATTGCATTATCTAAATATGGCCAATGTACCTTTGAGTTCTAGCTCAGGATGATCAGGAAACGGAATAATATGATAAGTATAGGTTCCCATCGGTAGAACACTCCCGTTATAAGTTCCATCAAAACCTTCGTAATTTCCGTAAGAATAGTAGGCTATCTCTCCCCAACGATTAAATACCCGTACTTCTGCATTAGGGTAAGCTGTTATGTTTGTTAATTCCCAAGTATCATTAAATCCATCGCCATTGGGTGTAAATACATCAGGAATCCAGATTTTTTCAAAAACTACGACATCTACCGATTTTTCATCACTACAAGTTGAACTGAAAGGGCTTTCTACTCTCAGAGTATAAGTCTGTGTTGCAGTAGGATTGGCTATTGGTGTTGGAATTCGTGGGTTGCTTAAAGCTATATTGGGCGTCCATGTATAAAGGTAAGTTGGATCGGTATAATTGCTTTGAAGCATTACACTTGATCCTTTCCACATAAACTCCATTCTTGCAAATTCAATTTTAGGAATTTCATGGATAACAACTTCTTGGCTTGCCGTTCCGTTAAGACAGCTCAGTGTTCCTCTTACTTCGTAATTTACAGTGTGTTTTCCTACGCCTAATTTGGCATAATCAAACTGTGTAGCATTAGTCCCATTGATAGTAAAAACTCCTCCAATAGGTGCTCCCTCTAGCATAACAGCAGGATAATTGAGTCCACAAACGGAGGGAATATTGGTGATTTTAGGTTGAACCTGATTGACAAATTTAGCTGTAAATAGTTTTTCTGCACTACACTCTCCATCCGAAACTACAACCTTATAATCACCATCGGTACTTATTGATAGCTTACTACCAATTTCAGAGAGCACGGTACTATTTTGAGACCATTCATAACTTACAAAACCTGTGGTAGCTTGTAAACTGGCAGGTTGACCATTACAAAAATCTGTACCCCCAGTGCTACTTGTAAGTGTTACTTGAGGGTCTTTTACGACAATATCAATTGCATCTTCTAGATTTGGACAACTATTGTTTTGTGGTAAAGAATAAAAAATTTGATGCGTTCCAACTTTGGCATCTTGTGGCGAAAAAAAGCCCATAGAGGTATTGGTAATACCTGGCCCTCTGAACGTACCTCCAGCATAATTTACCGAAAGATTAAACCCCGCTGTACTTACGCCACATACTGTTGGAACGGGCGTAATGACTGGTTGCTGTAAGGGAAAATAGGTAATAGTGTATGGCGCAGATGTCGTTGGGCAATTATTACTTCCAATCACAACAAGTTTGTATACACCCGCTTTGGTAGCTTTTAGAGTGGATGCATCAATATTTAAAGGCGATTCATCTATAAGCCAATTATAATGCGCATTAGGTACTACATTTGCATTAAGGTCTAATGAATTTCCTTTGCATATCTCTGTTACAGCTCTACTTGGCGTGATAAAAGAGGGTGGGGCTGTCAACAAAAGGACATTATACGGAGAGGTTTCTATATTTTGTTTTGTTGGTTTAAACTTTGCTTTCATCATGTATTTACCAGGAGTTCTCACATCGGCATACGCACCACCTGCAGTAACATAACTCGTCCAATCACCTTCCACTGTCCTGTATTGATACCATTTACAATCTTCATAATCATCTGGATTATCAATTGTTAATCTCACAAAGTCGTTAGGGCATACCCCTTCTGCACCTCCTTCTATCTTAATTTGCTGTGCAAATGAGGAAGAATAACTTAGGCATAATACAGCAAAAAGGGCAATATATCGGTAAATCTTTGAGGGCATATAAGTTAGTAATCGAAATTGTAGGAAATACTTTTTAATATGGGTTTTACGAAAATCTCAGGAATGAAGAGTTATTTCTTTGATACTGTTAAAGTAAATTTTCTATTAATCTTTTACCTAAAATTCTTTCCCAAAACTGCTTTTTAAGTATAATCCTGATTCTCAATAAGATTGACAAATTTACTGTAATTAACGTTGCAATACAATTGAATATTTTCTAGATACTCTTTTCCAAAAAAGAAACCCCTTCATCAATTGACAAAGGGGTTTGCTAATATGGGATAAGATAGAGTCTTCGCTCGCGATGAAAACTTCCGTTAATTAATTGGTCCCATTTCTTATTATCTTTTTAGAAAAGGCTTTTGCCTAATTCTACTTATCTCGCTGATTTTTGAATTGTAATTGGAACACATTCCTGAGGTCCGCAATCACAAGCTACTGGTTGAATTCTCACTACTTGATCTGTAAAACAACCGTTGGCATTGAATACTCGAATCGTGTAGGTTTTTGTTGCCGTTGGATTCGGGATATTAGCCATCAAAATACCATTGGTAGGAATAGCTGTTGCTGTCGCAAAGTTTTTCGTTCCTGTGTAAGTTGAAGCTTCAACAATGTCATATTTATCTCCAGTATTGAAACCTGTGATACGAATTGAGCCATTGTTTAGCGTGGTTGTTTTGTTACATTCTGAGTTAGTGACAATCGGAACAAAGCTTGGTTTTGCATAAACCATTACATCTGTTGTTGCCGTTGCTACACAACCATTGGCCGAAACAGTTACCATATAAATACCTTGTGACAAGGCACTCGCTCCTGATACTACTGGGTTTTGTGCTGTCGACGTAAATCCATTTGGACCAGCCCAGCTATACGAAGTACCACCACTTGCACCTAGTGTAATCGAAGAACCAGCACAAGCACTTACTGAAGTAGCCGTTGCATTTACAGTATTTTTAGTTACTGCTACCGTTGTAGTTGCTTCACAGTTTTTATCAGTAATCACTTTCACGGTGTAAGTTCCCTCTTGGGTAATCGATACCGTTTGAGATGTTGAGCTAAATCCGTTTGGACCTGTCCACAAGTAAGTTTGACCGCTAGTTACACCTGAATTAATGGTTAACTGTGTTGAAGCATCTGAGCAGAACGCTGTAGCACCTGTTACTACTGTAGCTGCTTTAGGGTTCTGAGTCACATTGAATACCTGAACAGATTTACATCCATTAGCTTCCGTAATATTCACCGTATAAGCTCCAGCAGTTGATACGCTAATTGAAGACGTAGTGGCTGAAGTATTCCAACTATAAGTAGCATTGGTAAATCCAGTAACTGCCAAAGTTGTTGTACTACCTTCACAGAATTCAATTGCTTTATTCGTTGTTGGAATAGGACTTACCGTAATACTTACTGTTGCGGTAGTTGTACAACCTGAATTGCCTTCTACAGTGACAGTGTATGTTCCAGAATTACTTACTGAGACATTCGAAAGAACAGGGTTCGTTGTTGTGACTGTAAAGCTTGCAGGTCCACTCCATGAGTAAGATTTTACTCCTGAACCAACGGTTGCATTTACATTCAAATTAACCGAACCACCCGAGCAAACCGATGTTGCACTTGCCGAAGCATTTACATTAAATGTTTCAGTTGTCAAAGTTACGGTTCCTGTCGCAGAACATCCATTATTTGTTACAACCACTTGATAATTTCCTGCTGTACTTACATTGATTGTTGCGGTATTTGCGGTAAATCCATTTGGACCAGTCCAAGCAAAAGTACCACTAGAGTTTGCTGTAAGCGCGACTTGACCACCTGGGCAAATTACTTTGTTTCCAGAAATAGTTACTATTGGATTTTCTTTTACTGTCAAACTTGCCGTTGCAGAACCTACACAACCTAATGAAGTAGTTCCTACTACAGTATAAACACCATTCATGGTGATAGCAGCATTATTTGAAATCAAGGCCTGAGCAGATGTTGAAGTAAATCCGTTTGGCCCTGTCCATGAATAAGTACTTGCACCTGTAGCTGTCAGTTGAGCAACCCCTCCTACACAAACCTCAACATTAGATACACTTATCGTTGCCGCAGGGTTCACTGTCACACTTGCAGTAGCTGTACCAATACAACCTATAGCATTCGTTCCTGTTACCGTGTAAATTCCTTGTGTATTTACGGATGGTGACACGCCTGTTGCCGTAAAGCCATTTGGTCCTGTCCATGAATAAGTACTTGCGCCAGTTACACTCAAATTCAAACTCTGTCCTTGACAAATAGTGCCGCCCGTAGCTGTCAGTACTGGTAAAGTATTTACTGTTACCTGAACTGTCGTTGATGCACTACAGATATTACCATCACTTACTACTACGGTGTAAGTTCCAGAATTCGCCGTTGTCGCACTTGCAATCGTTGGGTTTTGCTGTGTCGAAGTAAAGCTTGATGGGCCACTCCATGAGTAATTAGAACCTGAGCCATTAGCTTTCAATTCGATGGTTTGACCTTGACAAACTACTGTATTTACTAACGTTGCACTTACTGTTGGTAGAGCATTGACTACTACATTCACTGTCGCAGTTGTCGTTGCTGAACAAGCATTATTAGCTGTTACTGTCAAGGTATAAACTCCTGATTGAGCAGTTGTCACACCATTGATCGTTGGACTTTGACTTGTACTTGTAAAGCTTGCTGGACCACTCCATGAGTATTGTGATACCGTTGGCGTTCCTGTTACTACTGTCGTAAGTTTCACTGTTGAACCTGCACAGTATGTATTTTTATCAGTACTTACACTAATTTGTGCTGCTGGACAATTGACGCCCGCATCAACAGTCAAGTTCGATGTACCAGGAACTGTGATTGACACTACACCAGTTGTTCCTGTCAAATCAGCATCACTATCTTTTGTATCATCACCACCAGCGTCTTTCGTTGAAATCACATAGCCTGCTGGTAAAGTACTTGTCGAGAACACGACTTTGTAATCTCCTAAACCTAGATAATCAAATCCATAGATACCAGAAGAATTTGTCGTAGTCGTTGCTAAGATATTTCCTAAACCATCCGTTAAAGTAACCGTTACATTGTTTACTCCATTAAGTGGCGTTTCATTTTGGATACCATCTCTGTTGGTATCATACCATACTAAATCTCCAATTTTTGATGGTTTAAATAAACCAAAATCAACGGTTAAGTTAGAAGTATTGTCAGTATCACCATCGTTTACAGGCTCTGTATAAGGAACTAATGTAATTGCTTTAGTGATAATTTCAGCACCTACTAGTGTTCCATTATCATCATTATTTATATCATTGTCAGGATCTGGTGTGGCACTACCTTCATAAGGTCCTGTTGCGCTACCGTTTTTACCTGTTGATGAAATATAGCCTGCAGGTGCAATGATGCCTACGATATAATTATCTGGTTCAAGACCTGTAAATAGATAGTTACCTGTAGAAGTTGTTACCTGTGTTGCTATTGCTGCTCCGTCTGGAACATTATCGTTGTTTGCATCACGGTAAAGTTTTACCGTAACATTTGAAATACCTGATTCGCCAGCATCTTTAATACCGTTATTATTCAAATCATCCCATACCAAGTCGCCTAGTTTCAAACATTTGTCTAATGAAATACTGATGGTCGTTGCCGCAGTACATCCATTTGCATCTGTAACTGTCAAGGTATAAACACCTGCATAAGTTGGCGAAGAAATTGGAATAGTTGGATTTTGAATTGTAGAGCTATATCCCGAAGGACCAGACCACGAATATGAACCACCAATTCCGCCTCCATTACCGTACAAACTAATAGGAGCGCCTTGACAAATTATCGTTCCGCCTTCGCTACTAGCAGTGGCTGTTGGAACTGGATTAACAAATACGAATATTTCTGATGTTGCAGTACATCCAAAACTATCTGTCGCTTTTACATTATAGAATCCTTCATTTGCCTCTTGCGCACCCGAGATTGTTGGGTTTTGACTTGTACTAGCAAAGCTACTAGGACCACTCCATGTGTATGAAGCAATAGTTGCTCCACTTGCAGGAGTTCCATTTGCTTTCAATTCGATTGTTGAGTTATTACAAACTGTAGCATCAGTTACAGAAGCTGTTACTGTAGGTTTTGTTCTAACTACTACTTCAACTGTGGCAGAACCTGTACAACCTCCCGTTCCTGAAACGGTTACAGTATAGATACCATTCAAGCTAGTACTTGCATTTGTTAAAGAAGGAGTTGCCGAAGTTGATGAATACCCATTTGGTCCTTCCCACAAATATGAAGTTCCACCAGATGTTGATAAAGTAACTGTGCCTCCAATACAAACTGGAGAGTTAGTTGTTGCAACTGGTGCTGGTTTGCTGTTATAAATAACATCTACTGAGCGTCTTGCACCTGCAGGGGTCTCACAGCTTGTAGTAGTATTTTTACAAGAAACAAAATAAGTTGCATTTGCTGATACTGCTACTGTGTAGGTATTTCCAGAAGTCAACACTGTTGTTGAGCTTTGTGAACTATACCACACAGGCGTTAAACTTGCATCTCTACAATTTGCTGTAAGTGTTAAATTACCAGTACCACAAACAGAACCTCCTTGAACATCAGCAGAAGCTGGTGCATCAGGGATAAGATTCACAGTACCTACCACTGGAGTTCTTCCGCCAATAGCTACCTCACAAAGTGTAATGTTATTCTTACATGCCACATAATATGAAGTCGTTGCCGAAAGACTTGGACTATAGCTTGTACCTGTTGACAAGACTGTAGTCGATGTCTGGCTTGCATACCATTGTACCGTTTCTCCTGCTCCACAAGTAGCTCCTAAGGTCAATACGCCACTACCACATCTTGAGTTGTTTGTGACATTACTTGGACTTGGTGCTGGTGGTATTGGATTTACTGTCCCTACTACTGCTTGACGTGAGTTCGTTGCTGTTTCGCAAGTTGTTGTGTTGTCTTTACAACCTACATAATAAATCGTCGTGGCTGTAATGCTTGGTGCATAACTGGTACCTGTCGTCAATACACTTGTCGATGTTTGACTTGCATACCATTGTACCGTTTGTCCTGATGAACATACTGCACTTAAGTTTACTACTCCACTGCCACATACTGCTCCACCTTGTACACTTGATGAACTTGGTGCTGGTAGGTTTGGATTTACTGTTCCTATTACACTTTGACGGCTTCCTCCTGTCGTTTCACAAGTTGTCGTATTGTCTTTACAACCTACATAATAAGTTGTCGTTGCTGTCAAACTTGGACTGTAGCTTGTGCCTGTTGTCAACACACTTGTTGAATTTTGACTTGCATACCATTGTACTGTCTGACCTGTTGAGCATGTCGCCGTCAAGGTAACCACACCAGCCTCACATCTTGAGGCTCCTACTACATTATTAGCATTTGGTGCACTTGGAATTGGGTTAACCGTTCCTATCACTGCTTGACGGGTTCCTGTTGCTGTTTCACAATTTGTAGTGTTATCTCT
>NZ_JASHIC010000001.1 GCF_030056705.1 Flectobacillus longus | reverse complement strand
GCAATAACTTGTAATTTAAAAGCCATACTGTAATCTCGTTGACTACGCTTCTGTTTCGCTTTTGAACTTGTTTCCATTTAATAAGTCGGTTGGATGACAACCTATTTCAGGACTAGACAACTGCATAAAAAAAGCCCACCGTAATGGTGGGCTTTTCTTGGTAGAGAGCGAGGGATTCGAACCCCCGGACCTGTTACAGTCAACAGTTTTCAAGACTGCCGCAATCGACCACTCTGCCAGCTCTCTGTGTTTTGATGATGCAAAATTAGTCTTTTGGACAATACGATGCAAACTTTTTTTGAAACTTCAATTGAAATATTTCCTAAGAAATCACTTAAAGTTTTAGTAGTATTTTCGTAATCAGAATATTACGAGGAAGGATAAATCCTGAAAAAAATGAATTTTTTTTTGAAATAGTTAGTAGCGAGGACTTAAAAACTCGCTACTAATGCTCACTAAATTTCAAATTTCTTGAAAATAGAGGAGGCTGTATGCCCTCCAAAACCAAATGAATTGTTTAAGGCATATCGGATTGGCTTCTCCAACTTTTCTCCAAGCACAATATTGAGATTCTGAGGAATCTCTGGATCTAGCTCCGTCACATTCATAGTAGGGGGAATCGTATCATGTTGAACTGCCAATACGCAGTAAATACTTTCAATGGCTCCTGCCGCACCTAATAAGTGCCCTGTCATAGATTTTGTTGCCGAAATTGCCGTATCACTATTTTCGAAAATCGAGGCAATAGCTTTTATCTCACTCAAATCGCCCACACCTGTTGATGTTGCATGAGCATTGATATAGTCAATATCTCCAGGGTTTAGTCCTGCATCTTTTAGCGCATTGAGCATTCCTAATTTTGCGCCTAAGCCGTTGGGCGATGTGCCAGTCAGGTGATAGGCGTCAGCGGCCATGCCACCTCCAACGATTTCTGCTAGAATTGTGGCACCTCTTTGCACAGCATATTCATAATCTTCCAAGATTAAAGCTCCTGCGCCTTCACCTGCTACAAATCCAGTACGATTAACATCAAATGGTTGTGAAGCAGAGCTTACATTGTTTTTGGATAAAGCCTGTGCCGCACCAAAGCCCCCGATTGTTCCTGGGGTTATAGCTGCTTCTGAGCCTCCAACAATCATTACTTTGGCACGCCCCAGTCTGATGGTATCCAAGGCATTGATGATAGCAGTATTAGAAGAGGCACAAGCTGAAACAGTACAATAATTGGGACCTAATAAACCATTTCTGATAGAAATAACGCCAGCCGCAATATCCACAATCATTTTTGGAACAAAATATGGATTGAATCTTGGTGTGCCATCGCCTGTAAAGAATTCTTGTAATTGGTCTTCAAATGTTTGCATACCGCCTTGACCAGTCGCCCAGATTACGCCAATTTCGGCTCTTTGAGCTTCAGTCATATCGCTAAATTTCAATCGGGATTGTTGAATAGCCTGTTCACTCGCTGCGACAGCATATTGAGTAAACAAATCATATTTACGGATTTCTTTTTTCTCAAAATAGTCGAGTGGGTTAAAATTTTTAACTTCTCCTGCTATCTGAGTTTTAAATTTGCTTGAATCAAATTTGGTAATGGGTCCAATGCCCGAAATACCTTTGAGACTATTTTCCCAAAAACTCGCAACATCATTTCCCAAAGGAGAAATAACTCCGAGTCCTGTAATTACTACACGTTTCATAAAGAAGAATTTAAGGCAGTAAATGCCTGTTCTGGTGATTGAAGATAAAGTTGGTACAAAGAATTGGTTAATCCAACGCGTACCTCAAACTGTTCTTCTGTCAATGCTTTTAATAAATCTTCGGCAACTACCTCTGGCGGAATACCATTTTCTGCGCCTCCTATTTCATGTGAAAGTTCGGTATTGACCAATGGAGGCATCACTTCATATACCTGAATACCTTTATTTTTTAATTCTGCTCTCAGTACTTGAGTGTAGGAGTGAAGTGCGGCTTTACTAGCTGAATAGGTTGGTAAGCCAATAGCGGGAATAAATGATACCAACGAACTTATGTTGACAATGGCAGCGTTAGCGTTTTGCTCTAACACTGGCAATAGTGCTTCTGTTAGGCGAACTACGCTCAAAAAATTAGTCTCAAATTCAATACTAGCTTTGTCAACCGCTTTACTATTTTCATGAAGTAGCGAATAAGCATAAGCAGTTCCAGCATTATTAATGAGTAAGTTAAGACTTGGAAAATCTGCTTTAATTTTTGAGGTAAGTGTTTCCACATCAGAAGCTTTTGTTAAATCAGCTACGATATATTGAGCGTTAGGAATTTGTGCACTAGCCTCTAGGAGTTTTTTTTCAGTACGCCCTACCAAAATGATTTGATTACCTTCTTTTGCCAGTTTTTTAGCAAATGCTAATCCAATGCCAGAGCCTCCGCCTGTAATTAATATGGTATTTTCAGTTGTTTTCATTTGATTATTTATCCTAAAATATACCGATTGGTATATTTTTATGTAAAAAAATTAAAGTGAGTTAATTAAGTTTTCAACGGTTTTCATAAGGTTTTGCATATAGTCTAATTTACCACTGACTTTGGTAAGCATAACAGCTCCTTCAATAGTAGCGATAATTTGTAGCGCTAAATCTTCTGCATTGTTATCAGCACGAAACTCACCAGTTTGTATCCCTTCATTGATTAAAAAGATAAGTACGTTTTTCCATGAATTAATAGCTTTGCCGACTTCTTCGCACATAAATGGAAGAGTGTCATCTACCTCGATAGCAGTATTGAGAATCACGCAGCCACCTACAGGAAATCTAGGGTCGCCAAAATTGGCATATATTCTCGGATAGCAAAGTATTTTATCTCTAAAAGTCGTTTGGCGTGAAATTTCTTCAGAAACCATGCTTGTTACTTTTTTCAAATTATAACGAAACACTTCAAGGGCTACCTCATCTTTGTTTTTAAAATTGCCATAAATGCTCCCTTTGGTTAGCCCAGTAGCCTCTGTCATATCCTGTAAAGAAGTAGCCGCAATACCTTTGGTATTGAAAATAGGAGCAGTTTTCTCTATGATAAATTGTTTGGTACGTTCGGCTTTTCCCATGAGGAGGTACTTCAAATTTTATTAATTATACAATTTCTTACTAAATAATAATGCTTTGAAATTATTATAAAACAAAAATATACCGACTGGTATTATTTTGCAAACATTTGCCTACTTATTTTAGAAATAAATTTGAGTTATTTTTTGTGATAAGGTCTAGTTTTTGTTAAAATATAATAATTGAAAGTTTTTATTGTATTTTATATAAAATGAAATAACTTTAATGAGGAGCCAGAAAGATATTTCTTCTTCCAAATAATAAGCTTTTTAACCTAAATATGGATAAAATGAAAACACTTACTTACCTATGTATCGTGCTAGTCGGATTGGTGTTTGGTGCCTGTCAACGAGATGTTAATCCGTATGTGTTATACTATAAGAGTACTCAATTCAAGACCCAGCAAGGAGATACCTTAGCGTCGTTGAAATCGATTAGAAATGGGAGGATTTTTAACAAGCATCTCACATTGGTTATGCGTGATGGAAGTCGTAAAGAAATACCTAAAGAAGGACTTTGGGGCTATTCACAAGGCAATAAGGTGTATCGTAATTATGGAGATAGGTTTATTCAGGTGGTTACGCCTTATTCAGATAGTACCATTAAATATATGACAGATAGAAGTGTTGCTTTTTGGACATCGAATGGCAATCGAACCATGAATCAAGTGATGTTATTATATAGTAAAGATTTGGATTCAAAAATTTATACCTCTGTAAAAAAGGCGAAGAAATAAAAACAAAAACATGAGTCATCTCGAATTTTTAGGATTGAGATTATTCTCTAAGTTTTGATGCTACTATGCGAGATATAACTTGGCTTAAGACGCAATCATTGCGTCTCTACTGCTAGAATACAAATTTTTAAATAATCACTCATTCGCTCAATCACTAAATCGCTAAATTAGTGATGACTCATGTTTAATAGGTAATAACTAGATTAACTATTTTATCTAACAACTATATCAAGTATAAATGAGAATGAATTAGCTGATTGCTCTCTTACTACTATTTGCCCAAAATTAAACATATAATTAGAGTAAGGGAAAGAAGGATTCTGATTTGTACTATAGACATCACCATCAAATACTTTAAAAGTTGTTGATTCAGGAGAATCTTTATATTCGCCAATGGTTTTGCCATTTTTCCAGAATTTTGTACCGAACCTATAAGTATTGTTGAGAATGGTAGCCGAGATATACACATCGTTGCCATCGAGTTGTAAGCCAGCACTCTGAGATACATTTTCGTCAATGACAGAAGGAGTCCCATTTTTCCACAACACAAGCTTTTGTTCCTGCTTATTAATATCAGTTCGTATCGATCCTAGCATGTATAAGTCTCCATTTTTATATTTCATTGCTGTTACCGTTGTAAATGGCATATTAACCGTTCCTTCTAATCTAATAGGACTACCATTTTTCCATAAATATTCGGAGCCATTGTACCCATAAGCACTAACATATACATCATTATTGACAACCAAAAAATCACATGGATATCCATTAGATATAGTAATGGATTGAATGATTGTCCCGTTTTTATAAACATTTAGATTGTTTTTAGGTAATTCTTGAGCAGAAGTGAAAGTCGTGAAGTATAAATTGCCGTTACTTACCAATACATTTCTAATGCTCTCAGAGTACGGGAGATTTGATGAGTATATTTCTTGTCCATTTTTAAGTAATTTGGCAGCTCTCTTATAAGTTGTAGGAGGTATAAACGTTCCCTTCCCTGTTATTACATAAATGTCATTTCCATTAATGTATAGTTTGGGAAAAGCAAAGCTGTTACCTTGAAGAATAAGAGAAGGAACTCCATTTTTCCATAATCTAAAAAAATCCATTTCTGTTCCTCTCTCTACCTCTGCCAGAAACACATCAGGAGTATAACTGATAGTGTCGGAGTTTGCTTCTCCATTTTTATTTTTAACTGTAATTGTGGTTCTTTTGACCTTTACCTCAGGAACTAATACAGTAAGTGTGGTTTTTGAAGCATTTACTATGGTCGCCTCCACACCACTCAAATGGACTTGATTATTAGATTTGATTTCGTCAAAATTTTCACCTGTTATCGTGATTTGGTCGCCGAAATGCAGATTAGTTTGTGATACATTTTTAATAGATGGGGTAACTAAACTATTGGGGTATTCCGCCAGTTTGCAAGAACTAAAAAGTGTAATTGAAGCAATGAAGTATAGATACTTTTTCATGGTAAAATAAGTTAGTATAGATGTTAAGATTCAGATATTTAGGTCCCAAGATAAGTAAATTAGTTTTAACTATGGGCTAAAAACAAAAAAGCCCACCGTAATGGTGGGCTTTTCTTGGTAGAGAGCGAGGGATTCGAACCCCCGGACCTGTTACAGTCAACAGTTTTCAAGACTGCCGCAATCGACCACTCTGCCAGCTCTCTGTGTTTTGATGATGCAAAATTAGTCTTTTTTTACTTTGCCTCCAAATTCGTTTTGTAAAAAAAGTAAAATAAAATAAGAATAGAAATTCCCTGTCTTTGATTTTCAGGCAGATAAGAGATAAAAAAAACTTAAAAAAACTGTTTGGAAAGCTTTTTCTAAGCAGGTTTTGGATATGATAAGATGATTTTTCTAAAAAATTATCTCTGATGAGTGACTTTTAGAAATACTCTAAGCATAATTATTCAAGATTGTTCCTGACTGTTGATAAAGGGATTTTTGCTCTGAGAATACATTCTTGTTGAATGAGCTTAAAAGGAGCTTAAATTATACCCTCAATGCTACGTTTAGACTTGGAAGTATTGCCACTTTTATTGTAACTTGTCATTCGTTTTTCCCAGACAGAAAAGTATATGATAAATAAATTAGGTCAATTCCTTAAAAATCTTGGAGTTAAACTTTTTCGACTGATTTGGTTTCTGCCAAACCTATTATTAGAGAAAGTTCTTGGAAAACAGAAGCTTGCTGCTTTCTATCAACAATTTAACTCTATTCAAGACCAATACGAAGAAAAGAAAAATCAACTACTCGATTCACTAGGAGTAGATAAAGAAGCACAATATTATCTTCTGGTTCGTAAACTTTGGAAGGCATTTGCTTGGACAGTCTTTGCAGGTGTTTTCTTTATTTTTACGATTGAAAATAACTTTTTATGGCTTACAGGAGAGATGCCTTCGGTAGGTGAATTACAAAACCCTAAACTTTCGCAATCTTCTGAAATATACTCTGCTGATGGTGTTTTATTAGGTAAGTTTTTTCAAGAAAATAGAACTCCTATTAAAAATTACAAAGAGCTTTCTCCTTACTTAGTAAAGGCTTTGATTGCGACCGAAGATGCTCGTTTTTATGAGCACTCTGGGATTGATTATCGTGCTATGTTTGGTGTGGCTATTGGTATTTTGAAAGGTGGCGAACGTGGTGGTGGTAGTACTATTACTCAGCAGTTGGCCAAAAACCTTTTTAAAACTCGTAAGAAAGAAGGTATTACCAAAAAAGGATTACTTGGTGTAGTTCCAGGAGTGAAGACTTTGATTATCAAGACTAAAGAATGGCTTACGGCTATTAAATTAGAACGTTATTATACCAAGGACGAAATCATTTTGTGGTACTTAAATACGGTTGATTTTGGTAGCAATTCGTATGGAATTAAAGTCGCAGCCAAACGCTATTTTAATACTTCTCCTGATAGTTTAAATATTCAAGAGGCTGCAGTATTGGTTGGTATGCAAAAGGCAACTACTACCTACAATCCCATCAAATATAAAAATAAACCTTTGGATGAAAACAAATCTTGGAAAAGAAGAAATGTAGTTTTGTCTCAAATGGTAAAATATGGTTTCTTAAAGCAAAATCAGTATGATTCGTTGGCAACATTACCAATTGTGTTGAAAGAACATGAGGAGTCGCCTTATGATGGGACTGGGAACTATTTTAAAGTGGCTGTTGCCAAATATCTAAATGAATGGGCAGCTAAAAATGAAATCGAACTTGACTTGTATCGTGATGGTCTAAAAATCATTACTACAATTGATTCTCGTTTGCAAACTTATGCCGAAGATGCAGTTTCGGAAGGAATGCGCAATATTCAGAAAACTTTTGATGGACACTGGTCAGGTAAAAATCCTTGGGTAGATGAAAAAGGAAATGAAATCCCAGGGTTTATTGATACTGTAGCCAAGCGTACCGAATATTATAAATCTTTGGTAAAGCGCTTTCCTACCAATCAAGATTCTGTTTGGTATTATATGAAGAAAGTGAAGCGTAAGATGTGGGTGTATTCACGAAATACAGGTGGCGAAGAACAAATGGAAATTACCCCTTACGACTCTATTCAATATTACAAGAAATTCTTACAGGCAGGGATGATGACGATGGATCCTTTTACAGGACATATCAAAGCTTGGGTGGGTGGTTTGGATTTTAAGTATTTCAAATATGATCACGTCAAACAGGGGAAACGTCAGCCTGGTTCTACCTTCAAGCCTTTTGTTTATACCGCAGCAATAGATGGGCCAAAAGACCTAGCACCATGCTATGAGATGAAAGATGAGCCTTTTGAAATAGAAGTAGAAGAAAAAGGTGAAATAAAAACTTGGCGTCCTAACAATGCTGATGGGCATTTTAGCTATCAAACTATGCCTATCAAGCGTGCGTTGGCAAAATCTATTAACTCCATTACTGCTAGATTGACGGATGAAGTTGGGGCAGATACTGTCATGTATTATGCCAAACAGATGGGTATCGAAAGCCCATTGCGCCCAGTGGCTTCCATTGGCTTGGGTTCATTTGACGTTTCGTTATATGAAATGGTTGGTGCATATTCGGCTTTTGTCAATGAAGGAATTCATGCAGAACCTCTGTTGGTTTCTGAAATTCAAGACCAAAATGGTAACGTAATCCAACATTTTGACGCTCAGATTAAGAGAGTGATTAAAAAAGAATCTGCGCAATTATTACTCAATATGTTACAAGGTACTATCTATGAAGGAGGTACTGGTAGCAGCTTGTTGTGGGGGGATGGTGCAAAATTATTACCTGAAAAAAACCGATATGCGCCTGCATTTGCTGGTAAAACAGGTACTACCTCTAATCACTCTGATGGTTGGTTTATGGGCATGACTCATAACCTTGTCACTGGGGTTTGGGTCGGAGGTGATGACCGCTCGATTCACTTCCGAACAGGGGCTTATGGTGAAGGCTCCAAGACAGCAATGCCATTGTATCGCCGATTTATGCTTAAGGTCAAAGGCGATGCCGACTTACAACAGTATCATCCTGTACCTTTTGAAAAATTAGACCAAAAGAAATTTACCAAACAGTTTAATTGTACTGGAAATTGGTGGGGCGAAAGCCGTGCTAGTAATGACAGTACTGCCGTTTCGACTGATTCTTTGGGCAGTGGCTCAGGTAGTGGTGTCGAGGTAAAACCTGATTCTACCAACTAAAAAAGGTCAATACTGAAGATTTGAATAAAATAAATTTGCTTTACACTTCAGAAAGCATGGTATATTAAACAAAGCGATAATAGGCACAGGGTATTTTTTAGTTTAGCGCTAAAAAATACCCTGTGCCTATTACCTTTGTGAAAACAACAATAAAATGGTTACTAAAGAGGAAATAAAACTATACTTCGAAGGTTTACAAGACCAAATTTGTGCTGCTTTAGAACAAGCGGATGGTTCTGCTAAATTTCATGAAGACTTATGGATTCGCGAAGCTGGTGGCGGAGGTCGTAGTCGAGTGATTCAACAAGGGAATGTTATCGAAAAAGGTGGCGTTATGTTCTCGGCAGTATGGGGCGACTTACATGAGAAAATGTTGGCTTCAATGGGTCTGAAAGAAAAAGTAGATTTTTTTGCTACGGGGGTATCTATCGTTATTCACCCACAAAGTCCAATGGTGCCAATTATTCACATGAATGTACGTTATTTCGAAATGAGTAATGGCGTGTTCTGGTTTGGCGGTGGCATAGACCTGACTCCACATTATATCGTGGACGAAGATGCCCAATGGTTTCATCAGCAATTAAAAGATGTTTGTGATAAGCATAATACTGAGTATTATCCAAAATTTAAAACTTGGGCAGATGATTATTTCTTTAATGTTCATCGCAATGAAACTCGTGGGATTGGCGGTATTTTCTTTGACTATCAAAAAATTGATGAAACAAGAGATAAAAATCAGTTATTTGAGTTTGTAAAATCGATAGGAGAGGCTTTTGCGCCGATTTATACCTATTACATGAATAAGAACAAGGATATTCCTTATACCGAGCGTGAGAAGGAATTTCAGGCACTTCGTCGTGGTCGTTATGTCGAGTTCAACTTGGTGCATGATCGTGGAACGAAGTTTGGTTTGGAAACCAACGGTCGTACCGAATCTATCTTGATGAGTATGCCTCCTATGGCTCAATGGGTCTATAATTACCAAGCCGAAGAAGGTTCTGAGGAAGAACGTACACTTTCTCTATTGAAAAAAGGAATGGAATGGGTGTAGGATAATTTGAAAATTTGGTGATTTGAAGATTTGAAAATGATTTTATAACCAAATTAAAAAATTTGAGAGATAGCGTGTTTAAAAATGATAAGTACCCTTCGAATATCTTAAAAAAAAGGCTGTTAATTTCTACGAAATCAACAGCCTTTTTTTTTAAGATATTCAATCTAGTTCAAAGTTCATAATCGATTTTAAAATACTTCATTTTCAAATTTTCAAATTATAAATAGCTATATTTCCCGCTTCCTGTTACCTTAAATGTCTTCAGCTGTCTGTGAGATTCAAAATACTGATAACGAGGCTGTAGTTGTACCCAAAACTGTTGCATAGCATCACTATTGATGACTTTGTTGCCAAGCCAAGGACGCCAATACTCGATGTATTCTGGACTTTTACTGTACGTTTTTAACTCATCAAATGATTTCTCATCCAATCTGGCAGGATAGATATCGACTGGTATTCTTTCTTGACCAGCATTTCTAGCTTCGATTGCCAAAATATATACTTCTTTAATTTTCTCGTCGGTAATAGGAATACAACCTGAAGTTACATTGGTGCCATGAATGAATATATCAGATCCAGGTTTGAGTTTGTTACTCAAAATTCGGTCAGATTCATTAGGGTAATTTAGTCCTAAGGAGAGATAAAAGCTACTTGCAGGGTTAAAACGATTGATATGATAAAATCCTTCAGGAATTTGCATATCACCCTCTTTTCTTTTAGGGCCTAAAGATCCACAATAACCCGCAAAGGCATAATTGGTTATATGCTGAAACGACTCATCTGTACGATTTTTACCCCAAATTTCCAGTATTTTTTCATTTTTAATAGCTCTAAAATACAACTCTAATTGGCTGGGCTGTAAATGTTTGGAGGCTAATAAAGCAAAAACCGCTTCTGATTTTTGGTCATAAGCGGTTTGTACTCGGTCATATTTCAATTGCAATGCCTTGAAATCTTCTACCATAAATGCTGTTGTCAAGAAAATAGAAGCTAAAGTGCTGATTAATTTAACGTTACGCAATGGGAATCTGTTTTAGTTAAAAAATATTTTAATCGTTCTCATTATTGTAACCTTACATTCTATTCTGCTTTCCAAACGATTTTCTTTTGTTTTCCTACGATAAATACGATACGAGTAGGACTAGGCAGCAATATCAGACGAGCATTTGCGACTGGATCGTCAACAAACTCAACTTCAACGCCTGCATCTCTTCCGACTTCGATAGCGCCATCGGCCGTTACCACGAATTTCTTCGCTAGGTAAGCTGTTGGTAATAATACGTCAGACTCTGGACAATATTCATCGTGTACTTCTTTCAAGATTCCTTCTAAAAAGTCTCCATATTCGTCGTTGAAGTCATCTTCCAAATCGTGAAGTTCTTCTTCAATGTCATCATAGCTAGCGTGGTCGTAGCCCATTTGGCTCAATTCTACTCTTTTCTCGAATAGGGCTAGTAAAGCTTCGTCTAATTTTTGCAAATCCATTGTTGGGAATGTTTCGTGTTTTGACTTTTTCCGAAACTAGGTTCGGGTATTATTTCAAGTTTTTTAAGATACTTGAGATAAAAGAAATTTCACAAAAATAACAAATGACCTTTAACCTAATAGCATAAATTGAAAAATTTCGCTGAATCGTCTATACCAAAAAGTTAAGAATAGATAAATCCCAAGGTTTTTCGGCTTGATAAGTCATGAATCCTTTTTCTATAACTAATGGCGAAGGAATATTGTTATGATACAGTTGCCCTGTACCCAAACCTTGTGGAAGTGGGTTGGCAAATTCGGCGGCAAACTGCGTAATGGCGTTTAACCCAACATTTGACTCAAGCGCTGAAGTCATCCACCAACCAATTTTGAGTCGGTTGGCATTTTCTATCCACTCTCTACATTGTTGGAATCCTCCCACCAACGATGGTTTGAGGATAATATATTGAGGCATGATTTTCTTGAGTAATTTATATTTCTCAGGATATTCCTTCATGCCGATTAATTCTTCGTCGAGTGCAATAGGCAGAGGAGAAGTTTGACATAGCTCAGCCATTATTTCACTATTCCCTTGTTTGATAGGCTGCTCAATTGAATGAAGGTCATATTCAGACAGTCGCTTGAGTTTTTCGAGTGCTGTATCAAGTCCAAATGCTCCATTGGCGTCTACACGTAGGGTGATTTCATCTTTGGAAAAATGCTTACGGATATAGCTCAAAAGCTCACATTCTTTCTCAAAATCAATAGCGCCTACTTTCATTTTGATGGTAGTATAGCCCGATGCTAATTTCTCATCAATTTGGCGAAGCATAAATTCCTTATCGCCCATCCAAATCAGTCCATTAATAGGTAAATTACGTTGATTTTGGTGAAAAGCGTTGTCATAAATCACTCTTTTGCCGCCATTCAATAAGTCTAGCATGGCAGTTTCGAAGCCAAAAACGATAGAAGGAAAGGACTTATCAAGAACTTGGTCTAAAATAATACTTAAATTCCAAGAATAAACTTCTAAATCAAGGGTGTTGAAATACTCGCAGATGCTTAATAATTGAAGCTCAAAATCGGGTCGATCGTCGATACTGAGTCCTTTCAAAGGCGCACATTCCCCCAAGCCGAAAACACTAGGGGTTTCGGTATCAAAAATTTTAATAAAGTAACTATCTTTTTCCGTTAGAACACCCCTCGACGTTCCTGCTTCAAATTTGAAGTGGAGTGTATGTTTTGAAAAGACCGCTTTGAGACTCATTTTTATGTATTAATAAGGACGCAAATAGGAGAATGCTCCGTTTGGTTGATGACTATTATATTGGCAAAAGGTAGATAATATGAAGACCTTAGAGGTTATTTAATAAATTCTTCAATTATCATAAAGCAAGCCCTCCGAAAATCTACTTGGCGTGGTTACGAAGTAAAAAATTAAAATTCAATTTACGATTTTTTTACTTTGTAATAACTTGACTTTTAGAATATTGTCCAAATTTGTTTCGCCTTACACTCGTTAAACTTTCTTAAAAGGGAGGTGAAATTAGTAAAAAGTCGTTACTCTTTCAGAATTTTGTCTTGTAAAATCGGTCAAATAAATGAATTTATTTAAAAATCGATGCTTAATTAATTTATGAATGTTATACTAATAGGTCTATTACGACCTTTTTCGATACTATATGGTTGGATTACTTCTTTCAGAAATCTACTTTTTGATTGGAGTATAAAATCGTCAAAATCATTTGGTTTACCCGTTATCAATGTAGGTAATATTACTGTTGGTGGAACAGGCAAAAGTCCCCATGTAGAATATTTGATTCGACTACTACAACCTTATTATTCGCTTGCAACTCTAAGTAGAGGCTATGGTCGTAAAACAAAAGGGTATTTGTTAGCAAATCCACATTCTACGGCTGAGGACTTGGGCGACGAACCTATGCAGTTTTATCAAAAATTTGGACATCAAATTTCTGTAGCCGTTTCCGAAAAAAGAGTTTTAGGCGTATCCGAACTTATGACAGGAGTACATCCTGAGGTAATCGTACTAGACGACGCTTTTCAACACAGAGCTATAAAACCCTCTCTAAATATTGTTTTGATTGATTTTCAACGACCTATTTTTAAAGATTTTCCTTTTCCTGCGGGACGTTTGAGAGAAAACAGAAGCGGACTCAAGCGCGCTGATATTATTATCGTTTCTAAATGCCCTGACAACTTTGGCAAAGCTCAGCAACAAGGTTTTGTCCAAAAATTGAAGCCTTATTTGAATGAAGTTAGTCCTGTGTTTTTTTCGACAATACAATATGGTGAGGTAACTTCTTGTATAGATGATTGGGTACTTCAGATACCCAATAAAGTGGTTTTGTTATCTGGTATTGCACAACCTCAGTTGTTTGAAAATTATGCAAAAAAAACCTTTGAAATAATTGAAAATGTAGTTTATCCAGACCATTATTCATATACTAAAGCCGATATTGAAAAAGTTTTAACAATACTTGAAAAAGCAGAAACAGGAGCAAAAGGGGTTTTAATGACAGAAAAAGACATGGTTAAAATAAAACCACTTTTGGCAGACTTTCCTGATAAACAGCATCTTTTCTATTATTTACCTATTCAAATTGGTTTTGACGCCAATCAGAAAAAGCAGTTTGACGAGCTGATTTTGAATCATTGTCAAATGCCTATATCTTAATTCTCACAGATATTATACCGAAGGATTCGGATAATGGATTAATTTTGCAGGGTGAAAACATCGCAATATCTTATACTCGTACTTGGACTGCTGATTTCGAGCAGTATTTTTTCTCAAACTACCACCAGTAATACTTTTTCTACGGCGGGGTTAGGGAACAATAATGGCTTTCCTCAAGCTCAAACTCAACAAAAAAAGACCAATCAAAAAGGCGGATTAGACGATTCTACCAAGATAATTTATGGGCCTACTTCTAGTAGATACTTCTTGGAAGAGGACGTATTCAATAATCGTAAGAAGCTATATACAATAGATACTCTGTTGAAGGGTTTTCATAATTATAGTCCAATCTTACAACGTAATAATACGCAAGTAGATTTAGGTCTTTTGGGTACTGCATCTAGACCATTGTTTTATCAAGCTCCCGACCAACTGGGTACTAAAATTGGCTATGATGCCTATTCATTTTATGCTATTGAGCCCAAAGATGTCAAATATTACAACACCCGATCTCCTTTTTCGGACATATATTATGTGACAGCAGGTAAGGGGCAAGATATTCTAGATTTTGATTTTAATCGAAACATAGATTCGCTCTGGAATGTGGGCTTGACTTTGCATAGAATTACTTCTACTAAACCCTTGGTAGGGGGGACAACTACTACAGGGTCGACTCCTAATGCTATCGGTCATTGGGAGTTTATGCTACATTCGAACTATCAGAGTAAAAATAAGAAATATACCATTATGGGCTATCTCAACAGATTTGACCATAATATTATCGATGAGGGTGGTGTAGCTCGTAATGGTGTTTCGTACGATTCATTGCTCTTGTACGACGACAATAATGCCATTTTGACTAGTGCCAATAGCCGTGATACCTGGAATAACGTCCATGTATATCATGAATATGCAGGATATAAAGCCTTTCAAATCTTCCAAACCTTGGATTATGAGAGTAGAAAAGTACAGTTTTTAGATAAAGTTTACTCAACTGGCTTGACCAATAAATTTTATGCTTCAAGTTATTTGAATAGCCCTGCGTCTACAGATACCCTATACAATGGCTTTAGTTCGAGTACATTTCAGCATAAATCTGGGATAAAAGGTTTTTACAAGGGCTTTAATTATCGTCTTCATTTTCGACAAAGAATCTTGAATTATACCAATTTGTTGAATAATGATAAACTGAGTAGAAGTGAAAACTTTGTAGGAGTTTGGCTTAATCAATATTTAAAAGATAGTACAAGATTTTTTGCAGAGGGCGAATATCACGTAGGAAGTGGCTATCGATTGAATGCAGAATTGAGGGGCAAATGGCTCAACTTTGGTGGAACCTTCTTTAGAAATGTGCCAACGTTGGCGCAGCAGTATATGTACAATAGCTCCTACAGATGGTTAAATGATACGGTTTCGCAGGCAAACCAGTTGAAAAACTTACAAGTATTAAGTTTTTATGCCAATGGTACCATAAAAATAAAGAACGTTATATTTAGTCCATTTGCAAGTTTTCAGACGATAGACAACTACATTTATTTTGATCAAAAAGCAGTTGTCAAGCAGTCAACTGGTAGCCCAATTGCCATTTTTAGAGCAGGTGGGACAGTGGGTTTTCAGTCTGGGAAATTTACCAATATCAACAATATTTATTGGGCTTACACCAAGAGTTCGGATTTGATTCGTATGCCAGCCATTACGATTAACTCACGTTTGGCGTTGGATATTTTGTATGCCAAAGTGCTCTATATTCAAGCTGGATTGGAGCTTTATTATAAGTCTGGCTATTATGGCGATGCTTATATGCCAGCTACGCAGCAGTTTTATTTACAGGATAACCAGTATTTGAATGGTAATTTTCAAGCAGATATTTTTGCTGATATGCGAATCAACCGTGTGCGTGTATTTTTTAAATTATCACATGCCAATCATCGATTGCTAGGTTCAAATGGTTACTATATTGCCCCAGGATACGCTGGAATGGGACGTACCTTTGGTTTTGGGGTAAGATGGCTCTTGTTTGATTAATTTAACGACTGTATACAAAAGAGCATTTTGAGGGCGAATAACAATCACTAACTGATATACGACTAATAATCAACATCTTTTGCTAAAGAAACTTAATTTTAAACTTCCATGCTTGGCCTTAAGCTTCCGACTGACCCTCGTTGGGTAAATATTGCCGAAAAAAATATCGCTGAAATCCTCATTGACCATGCCTATTGTGAACAAAAAGCAGCGTCTTCTTGCATTTCATTGATTATTCAATATCCAGAAAGAGAAAAGTTAAGAGAAGTACTGATGCCAGTTGTTTCGGAAGAATGGGCTCATTTTCGAATGGTAATTCGTGAACTCGAAAAAAGAGGCTTGGCTCTTGGTAAACCGCGTAAAGACGAATATGTAATCCAGTTGAATGCCAGTATCCGTCACGGAGGAACGCAAGAACAGCAGTTGGGAGAGCGACTTTTTATCAATGCGCTTATTGAAGCTCGTAGTTGTGAGCGTTTTAGAATATTATCTCTAGAGATTCAGGATGAGTCTTTGAAAAAGTTTTATCATGAATTAATGATTTCTGAGGCAGGTCATTATGTTAATTTTATAGACCTTGCCAAAGAATATCTTCCAGCAGAATATGTAAAACAACGTTGGAATGAGTGGCTCGAGATAGAGGCCAATATTATCACGAATTTAGAAATTCGAGGTGATAGAGTTCATTAAGTGGAGTCATGAGTTGTAAGTGATGATTTGTCCTTGGCTAAAATAGACCAAAATTAAATGTGAATTATGAGTTGTAAGTGTAAAAGTTTTACATTCACAACTCAAAACTTACAGCTTCCCCCCTCACTTCTAATAACTTTCACCTAAAAAAAACTTAAACACTACTCCATGGAAACCTTTCTCGAAAAAGCGGCCGCTCATATTTTTCAAAAACACAGTATTCACCAACTTAGTAATATTTGTATCGTTATTCCATCACGACGTGGGGTTTTGTATTTCAAACAAGCTCTCGCCAATCAGGCTGAAGCTCCATTTTTGGCGCCTGATGTGATGGCAATCGACGATTTTGTGATGAATGTGACGGGTCTAAAACAAATAGATCCAGTGGCTTTATTGTTCGAATTATATGATGTTTTCAAAACAATTGATCCTTTGGTTGTTTTTGAACGCTTTATGACTTGGGCTCCAACCTTGTTGAATGATTTTGATAAAATAGACCAATATCTCGTCGAACCCAAAAAGCTTTTTAGTTTTATGTCCGAGGCAAAAGCCTTGGAACGCTGGCAAATGCAATTGGGCGAATCTCAACGTGACCGCCTTAAAAGCACCGAACGTACCGATCGTTATTTTAAGCTTTTCGAAAATATTCATGAAGTGTATAATCTTTTACAAGCTCGTTTGCGTGAAAAAGGATTGGTATATCGTGGTATGGCGTATCGAGAATTAGCCGAGCACGTGGGCACTTATTTGTTGGATAATCCACAACATAAAAAATACTATTTTGTGGGTTTTAATGCACTTTCAAATGCTGAAGAAAAAATCATTCGCTCTTTATTGAAAAGAAAAGAAGGGAATGATTTTTTTGCAGAAACCCTTTGGGATTCGGATGCCTATTATCTGACTAACAAAGATCAAAAAGCAGGAAACTGGTTACGGGACTATCGGACTGGGAATAATATGCCTGACGAATTACCGCTATTCAATAACGAATGGAATTGGGTGTCAAATGAGTTGCTAAAAGGTCAAAAAAATGTACAAATCATAGGCGTTGCCAATGCTTCAATGCAAGCCAAAGTCGCAGGGAAAATCTATGCAGATTGGAATCAACAGATAGAAGGACAAACTCAAACGGCCATCGTGTTGGGTGACGAAAACCTACTGGTACCAGTGATGAACTCGCTCGGAAAAGATGTTGCCAATCTGAATATTACGATGGGGCTTTCGCTCAAAAACTCGATGCTTTTTACCCTCATCGATGCTATGTTTGAAATGCAACGCAATTTGGTGGAGTTTAAAAATGCAGAAGGTGAATCCAAACGTATTCCTAAATTTTCGTACCGACAGGTAGTTCGTATTCTTAATCATCCATTTGTACGAAGATATGAGGCAATGCATTATCCTTTGATAGAAGAGCTTACCGAAAATGAACCATTACAAAATCCAATTCGTCAGACTTTACGCGATATTACTGTTCATAATAAAGTTTTCCTAAGCTCGAAAGAATTGAAGGAAATGGGGCAAGATGACCGACTTTTCAATATTGTCTTTAATCACTGGGACCAAAAACCTAAAAAGGCTGTTGAGCAGTTTTATGCACTTATTGACTTATTACGAGAGGTGTATCGTGAGCGCCAAGATGCAGTCGAAAATGAATATTTGTATCAGTTTTATTTGCTGTTACAACGTATGGAAATGATTTTGGCAGAACGAGGAGAATCCGTTTCTATCAAAAGTTTCAAGACCTTTTTGTACGAACTAATCAAACAAACCAAAATCCCTTTCGAGTCCGAAACTGACCAACGTTTACAAATTATGGGTATGCTCGAAACCCGAACGTTGGATTTTGAAAGATTGATTATTTTATCGGTCAACGAAGGCGTTTTACCACAAGGCAAGCGACAAAATACGCTCATTCCTTACGAGGCTTTGTCTGACCCGCAGTTTAATTTACCAACGCATAATCACGCTGATGCTGTTATGGCGTATCACTTTTTTAGACTTTTACAAAGAGCCAAAGAGGTGGTATTAGTACATGTTTTGCCTTCGGATACGTATGGAGCAGCCGAAAAAAGTCGCTTTATTTTGCAAATCGAACACGAGCTTCGTCACCTCAACCCGAACTTGAATATTACCCAAAATCAAGTCAACTTTGAGACAGAAATTACAGCAGAGGAGGAGGAAAGCGGTCTAAAAATTGAGAAAACGCCCGATATGCTCGCGATGATTGAACAGGAAATTAACGAGCGGGGTATCTATCCTTCGCATATTAATCAGTTTGTGGACTGTTCAATGCAGTATTATTTCAACAAAGTCGCAGGTATTGCGCCAGAGGAGGAAGTAGCCGAAAAGCTGGCTTCTGATTCATTTGGTAACTGGATTCACAAAACTTTTGAAAATATAGATACAGCATTTTTGCAAGGAGATGACCTTATCGAAAAAACAGATGGCATTATTCAGCAATCAGATTTAGAGTTTGTATTGAAAAATATAGATTCCTATCTCAAAAAATCATTTGAACAAACCAATCCTGGACTTCGAATGACCGAAGGTGAAAACTACATTTTGTATCAAGTGGGTGAAACTTTGGTTAAGAAGTTTTTGAAATTTCAGATAGCCAATGAATCCTTTCCGATTGAACTACTAGATGCTGAGAAAACACTCAAGGTAGGATTAGAAGTAGAAGTAAATGGTAGAACAATCCCTTTTAAATTGGCAGGTCGCATCGACCGTATCGATCGTATCTATGGTCGGACGGTGCGAGTAATTGACTACAAAACAGGTTTAGTAAAATCCGAAGATTTGAAAGTAAAGACAGACTTAATTGATGAAATTTTGTTAGAAGAATCAGATAAAGGTAAGCTTCGTCAGCTTTGGTTGTATAAATACATGATTCTGAAAAGAATGATGACACAGTATGGCTTGAGTATTAGAGGGACAAGGTTGAAGGCAGATGAAAATAAGGTAGTTTCAGGAATTTACTCTTTCCGAAATATTGAAGCAGGTTTATTAGAACAAGATTTTAAGTTTTCGGATGATGAAACCATTGAAGAATTTATGATTTCGTCAGAACAATATTTAGCTAAATTTTTGGGGAAATTACTGAACCCAGAAATTCCATTTTCTCGTACAGAAGATAGAGATATATGTACTTATTGCGATTTCAAACGAATTTGTGGAAGATAGGAGGAGGGAGTTTTGAATGATGAATTGTGAATAGTGAATGAAAGATTATTAATTTAATTTTCCTGATTCATAACTCACAATTCACCATTCACAATTACAAAAAGTTCTAGTTGGTTTTCAACAACTCAACTTCAAAAATCAACACAGCGCCACCAGGGATGTC
Source organism: Flectobacillus longus (assembly GCF_030056705.1). GTDB lineage: Bacteria > Bacteroidota > Bacteroidia > Cytophagales > Spirosomataceae > Flectobacillus > Flectobacillus longus. Next base: position 354,697 of record NZ_JASHIC010000001.1, on the reverse strand, counting down.
TGGACCTGCACCACGTTCGCCATAAGCTAAGTTATGTGGCAAATAGAATTTGTATTTACTTCCTGTAGGCATCAATTGCAAACCTTCTGTCCAGCCAGAAATTACTTGGTGCAAACCAAAAGAAATAGGATCGTTGCGCAAAACGCTACTATCGAAAACAACACCGTCGATAGTTGTACCGTGGTAATGTGTCAAAACTTTCGCTGTAGGACCTGATGGTTTTGGACCAGTACCTTCTACCAATACTTCATATTGTAAGCCACTAGGAGTTTCGATAACCTCTGGTCTTTTTTTGTTTTCTTCCAAAAATGCTTTACCTCTAGCGATTTCGTTTTCTAAAACTTCACGAAGTTGTGCACGCTGACGCTCAAAAATGTTCATGTGATAAAAATTTATTAAATGAAAAATGCTTCAAAATCAATGTCCCTAAGGCGATACAAAATTACAAACTTTCCTTTTATGAATACCTTTAAACAAAAAAGGATTACAGTCTGTTAAATTACTGAAATAACCAAAGTCGTGTTTTCTTGGTTCAAAACAGACAAATAGATTTAATTCTATGAAAAAACAAGCAATAAAGTCTACCAGATATTTTTCAAATCAGATGCTAGCTGACGCCCGTCAAAGAGGCGATCAGCTGGCGGATAATTGCATTCAATCTGTATTTGAAAAAGTTGGAATTACAGGATTAAGAACCTTTTTTCAATGGCTAGTCAAAGAAGATTTTGATTGGAAAAATCAGTTAGATTTTGTGCAAAAGTATTTTCAAGAAAATGCTGCTTTTCCTTCTTTTTACCAAGAAAGAGAATTCCAAAGAGGTTTAGATTTTGCCCAAAAACACCAAGCTGATATTGCCTTAATGTTGGGTTGTTTGTCATTGCCGTACTGTTACGCAGGTGCAGATGGGGCGAAAGTTTTATGGATGTCAGAGCGGATTGGGAAAGACACCAGAAAACGTTTAGAGGAGACGGGCAGTTTTGTTTTTGGGGTATTAAATCCAAAACAATGGAAAATCTCAGAAGCTGGTATTCCAATCGCAATGTTGCGTATTTTGAAAGTTCGGCTTATGCATGCTTCTATCCGTTTTTTTACTTTACACCATCAAACTTGGAATGCCAAGGATTGGGGATTGCCTGTAAACCAAGAGGATATGGCTGGAACCAATCTTGCCTTTAGCTATATTGTGATTGTGGGAATGCGCAAAAATAATCTTTCATTCACCGTTCAAGAAGCTGAGGCATACCTACATACTTGGAATGTTATTAATGTCATGATGGGTGTGGATATAGGGTTGTTGCCACAAAATCTTCGTGAGGCTTTTGTACTCGCAAAAGCTATAGCCAAACGACAATTTCGAACTTCAGAAGAAGGAATTGGTCTAACAAAATCGCTTCTAAAAGCATTGGAAGAGTTTATAGAGAATCCATTATTGAAAACCATTCCAAGTGCCTTTATGCGTCATTTATTAGGAAAGGAAGTAGCAGATTTACTCCAAATTCCGAATAATCCTTTAGAAGAAAGATTAGTGCCTTTTATTCCTGTTAAGGCGGTGTTTGGGGTTTGAGGGAGTGTTTTTTTGAGTGGCAAAGGCTGTGAAGTGGCAAAGGCACAAAGGTGCAAAGTGTTTTTAGTGGCTGAGGGGTAAAGGTTTTTTTGAGTGGCAGAGGAACGAAGGCAGATAGAGACAAAGTGTTTTTGGATAGCAAAGATATTGAGGTAAAGTTGTTATCCAGAGTTCTTATTTAAACTATTTTAACCCACTCTGTGCCTTTGTGCCTCTGCCACTTTGTTCCTTCTCTGTGTCTCCACCACTTCTGTCTCCCTCTATTTTGATTTTACAATTAAAATTCGTATGCTTGCATAATAATTTTATTTTCAAAGCAATCAATACCTTTTATCATATATACAAATGAACTTTTCTGAAATTTTTGACAAAATCTCTAGCCTAGCATCTCAAAAAGGTGGTTTAGGAAACTCTATCAAATTTGCTACAGACCAAGGAAACATCCATATTTCAGCGGATGGCGTTGTGACTAATACAGATTCACCTGCAGATTGTACCATTTCTGTAAAAGCAAGTGATTTGGCAGAATTGATGACAGGCAAACTCAATCCAATGACGGCTGTAATGTTTGGTAAAATCAAAATTGCAGGAGATATGTCTATTGCCATGAAGCTACAATCTTTGTTCTAAGATTTTGGCGGAATCGTTTGGTATGATAAGAAACCCTTTATGCTTAACTTTGCGTTATGGTTAGCAAAAGCAATCATACCAAACGATTAAAAACGCATTCATGAATCAAGATACCATTTGTGCATTAGCCACAGCGCAAGGAGTAGGAGCCATCGGAGTGATTCGGGTATCGGGTCCTCAGACCATCGACGTAGTTCAAAAAATATTTAAAGGTAAAAATCTTCATCAGCAACCTTCGCATACCATTCATTTTGGTACCATTCGTGACGACCAAAATTTGATTGTAGATGAAGTTCTCATATCGCTTTTTAAAGCACCCACTTCATACACTAGAGAAGACACCATCGAGATTTCGTGTCATGGGTCTGATTATATTATTCAGAAAATTCTTAAGCTTTTATTGAAAAATGGTGCTCGCTTGGCTAATCCAGGAGAGTTTACACAACGTGCATTTTTGAATGGACAGCTTGATTTGGCACAAGCCGAAGCCGTAGCCGATTTGATTGCATCAGATTCGGAGGCTTCGCACCAAACGGCTATTAATCAAATAAGAGGAGGATTTTCGAAACAAATTGCGCAACTACGAGAATCTTTGATTCATTTTGCTTCGCTAATTGAGCTTGAATTAGACTTTGGCGAGGAAGACGTAGAGTTTGCTGACCGTGACGATTTACGTCAATTGATTCATCGAATTCAAAGTGTATTAGTACCTTTGATTGATAGTTTTGAGATGGGAAATGTGATCAAAAATGGTGTACCAACTGTAATTGTGGGCAAGCCTAATGCTGGTAAATCAACCTTACTAAATCGACTATTGAACGAAGAAAAAGCCATCGTTTCGGATATTGCAGGAACTACCCGCGATGTTATTGAAGATGAGCTGTTTATCGAAGGTATTCGTTTCCGTTTGATAGATACCGCAGGTTTGCGCAAAACCAACGATACTATCGAGGCAATAGGAGTGGAGCGCACGCTTCAACAAATGGAAAAAGCAAGCATGATTATTTATTTGTTTGATGCCTCAGAAATTAGTCTGAAAGAAATCGAAGAGCAAATACAATCATTTAACGCTCCTTATGTATTAGTTGGAAACAAACAAGATAAGCTAAGTGTAAACCAAAAGCAGGAATTTGAAAAAGCCTACCCAGCCATCATTTGGATTTCTGCCTCTGAAAACCAGAATATCGAAAGCTTACAGAAAACATTGGTTCAAAAAGTCAAAACCAAGGAAATCAAAGCAGGAGATACCGTTGTGACTAACCTACGCCATTATCAACATTTATTGCAAACCAGCGAATCTTTGAATCATGTATTAGAAGGTTTGTCAAACAGTATTACAGGCGATTTTCTCGCTCAAGATATTCGTTTTGCACTCCATCACTTAGGTGAAATTACAGGGCAGATAACTACGGATGATTTATTGGCTAATATCTTCTCTAAATTCTGTATTGGAAAGTAACCGCACAAAATAAGTCATAAATATCACAAAGTAAAAATAGTAAAGCTCTGATTTTCAGGGCTTTTTTTTGTTGTGTTGTTTATCGTTACTTTGTTTTGTCTATTGTGTTTTTATATTATTTTTGTACCTTATTTGTACCTCATTTAAAGAGGAGGCGTGAATTTGATAATTTCGCCATTTTTTTTGCGCTTAATTGCACTTAAATTAACTTAATTATACTTAATGATACTTAATGATACAAAATGAGTACTAACATAAGGATACAAAGGATTTGCCAGTATTGCGGTACTACTTTTACCGCCAAAACTACTACTACTGCATACTGTTCTCACAAGTGTAATAGCAGAGCTTACAAGGAAAAAGTAAAAGAGAAGAAAATAGAGAAGAGCAACAAAGAAACTCTCGAAGTAAAGATTAAGCCAATTGAGGTTTTGAAGGCTAAAGAGTTTTTAACAGTCAAGGAAGTTGCAAGCCTCCTCAATTGCTCTGTACGTTCTGCCTATTACTACATAGAAACAGGTAAAATCAAAGCCGTGAATTTAGGTCAAAGAATCACTAGGGTTAGGAGGGTAGATATTGATAAGTTGTTCGAACTTACTGAAGCCCAACCAGAGGAAAAGAAAGAACAAAATTTTGAGTTATCGGAGTGCTACACGATTTCTGAGACATTAGAAAAGTATAGTATTTCGGAAAAAGCCTTGTACGAGATTATCAAAAGAAATAATATACCTAAAATCAAGCAAGGTAAGTTTTCATTTATTCCAAAATCAATAATTGATTCATTATTGAGTTAAAACCTAAACTTTAAATAAATACACCAATGGCTATTAAAGTAACAGTTCGACAAAAAGCTATAACAAAGGGACGAATGAGTTTGTATTTAGACTTTTACCCTGAAATTATAGACCCTCAAACGGGTGTAAAGACTAGAAGGGAGTTTTTAAAAAGATACATTATCGAAAAACCCAAAAATACACTTGAAAGAGAGCAGAATAAAGAATCATTGTCATTTGCAGAGCAAATAAGAGCGTCCCGTGAAAACTATTTTAACAAACCTGAAATCTACAGCGAACAAGAAAAAGAGATTTTGAAATACAAAGAGATAGGAGAAAGAAACTTTGTAGAATACTTTAAATCTTTAGTCGCTAAACGTAAAGGTTCTAATTATGAAAATTGGTTATCTGCTTACAAGCATCTTAGAGATTTTACAGGAGGAATATTGACTTTCTCTAATTTGAATGAAAGCTTTTGTGATTCTTTCAGAGAGTATCTTTTATCTGCTAAAAGAAGAGGTAATTCTAAGTTACTGTTATCACAAAACTCTGCTCTCTCGTATTATACCAAATTTAGAACAGCCTTGAACCAAGCCTTTAGAGATAGGTTCTTGAAAGAAGATATAAGCAAAAGATTACGACCTATCAAAGAGAAGGAAGCACAAAGACAGTTTTTAGAACTTGAGGAGCTTCAATTACTATTAAATACGCCATGTGAATCTGAAGTAATTAAAAGAGCATCTCTTTTTTCTGCCCTGACAGGGTTAAGATACTCGGATGTAGAAAAATTAACTTGGAGTAATATTCATCAAAGTGAGAGAGGTTATTCAATTGAATACGTGCAAAAGAAAACCAATGATAAAGAATATTTGCCTATAAGTCCAAGCGCTTACAGTTTCTTAGGTGTGCCTAAACAGGATAATAGCAAAATTTTTGAGGGATTAAAGTACTCTGTTACTATGAACAAAATCATAAGAAAATGGGTAAACGAAGCTAATATAACTAAGCACATAACCTTTCATTGCTTTAGGCATACTTTTGCAACCATTCAAATATCTGAAGGCACGGAGTTATATACAGTGTCCAAACTCTTAGGTCACAAAAGTTTAAGAAATACTCAAATCTATGCAAAGGTTGTAGATGAGAAAAAGAGAGAGGCGACAAATAAAATTAAACTAGACTTATAAGAACTGTACTATGAAGTTAGATTTTAAGCAAATCGAGAATGAACTTTCAAAAATTAAAGAAATTGATAAGCGTTTAGATTATTGGTATGGTCTAATGGATGAAAATGTATTTCAAAAAGTAAGAGATAAGTTTGGGGAATATAATGGTGTAACACCTACAAAGAGAAGCGCTTTTGGTATGCAGAAAGAACTTATAAAGGCAATAGGTCTTTTTGAATATTCTAAAGATGTATTGACCTCTATTTTTATACCTCTCAAGCTATATGATAGCTTTTTTAAAGAATTTGAGTCAAATCCAAAATATACCTCATGGTATTTAAAGCATAATTCAAAAAGACTATTAAATTTTTTCTGTACAACCGAGAGAATCCTAGATTTCATTGAATATAAGGATGTATCAAGCCTAAAATTAGCCTTAAAGGAGTTAGAAGAATATGATAACCTAGTTAAACAAAGACTTTCGAAGTTCCCTAAAATCATTCATATAAAAGAGGGGGATTATGATTATCAAAAATACTTAGCGATTTATTTTCAGTATCAAAATGAGGTAGAATATGCAAGACTAAAACAGGGATTCTATGATAAAAATCCTATAAAATCTGTTCATACTCCTGATAACACGACCGAATTTATTTATGCCAAATATTTTCTATTTAAAGGGTTTATCAATGAAAGCATTAAAATGCTTGAACAGGATGGAAATGATAATGAGATACAAACTCAAATTAATGATGAACCTCAAAGAGATGAGGAAATACGAACTCAAGTTAATGATGAACCTCAAAGAGAAATAGTAGAAAAAAAAGAACTTACACCAAGGATTAATATTTTATCTGATATAATACCAGAGTTGACCGCATCTTTAAGTAACAATATAATCAGAGGGCAGGATATGCTTGAAGAATTGCTTAGAGGAAATCCAATAACTGGTAAACTCTTATTTTATGGCAATCAAAATCTTCTAATTGAGCTTTTTCTTAGATTACACTACAATAGCAAAATCACAAACAATAAAACGGAGATAATGAATTGGCTTGTTCATAATTTTGAATATGAGAAGAAACAAATCGTAAAAAGGATTAATGAGAGTACGGCTTTGGATATACTAAATAGAGGTAGAGGTATTCCTAATAGGGGTAAAATTATATGTCCTTCTCAAAATTATCCTTATCAAAATGAAGATATGAGAAGAAAAAATAAATAAATGTAAAAAAATCATACACCATTTATACACCAAACGCTTTATGGGTATTGAATGGTGTATTTTTTTCTTTGTCTCTTTGTATCATAACCAAACAATCTATAGTCATGATGCTAATAGCAGTAGACAAAGACCAATTAGGGCAAATGATTAATGAGGCTGTCAAAAAGGCACTATCAGAACTTCCAACACAACTCAGTGAAAACTCTGAGAACGATGATGGATTACTAACAGTAGAAGAAACTGCAAAGTTTTTAAATCTGTCTGTACCTACCATCTATTCAAAGGTATCTAAGAAAGAGCTTCCAGTACTTAAGCAGGGAAAGAAGCTACACTTTCTAAAATCTGAACTCTTTGAATATTTAAAGCGTGGTCGTAAAAAGACTAATGCAGAAATAGCAGAGGAGGCTTCAGATTATCTCAAAAAGAAAGGGGGACGAAATGGCTAAACGTGTGTTATCAACCGTTCATTATAATCCCCTTGCAAATAACCATTTTGCAGAGGTTAGGAGAATTATTACTGCAATAGAGAAGGGTTGGGGTGTGTCCCTAATTGAGTTCAAAAAGGGGAAAACAAGAAAGCAACTTTATGAGCTTGCTTTGATGTGTGTAGACACAACAAATAAAGCACTGTGTACAGCGCTCGAAATACCTGTAGAATCAGCTTGTAGGCTTAAAAGAGAACTTGAAGAGGAGGGAAAGTTAGTTACTTCTGATTATCAAGTTAAATGCCCAATAACAGGAAGTTATGCACGTCTAATTAGTACAAGTAACCAAAAATTTAGTCTACTGAGAGCCTCCTCTCTTTAAGAAAAAAAATGAAAAAGATTGAAATAAATGTTGAGCATGAGAATTTGATAAATCCTCATGCCATGATAACCCACGTCCATAGTTTTATGAATGGTACAGAAGAAAGCATTCCTAATCACACGGAGCTATTAACAAGACTATTGGAGCAAATTGAACCAATAGACTACGAAAGTATAGCTTTTCCTGAGATGAGAGAGTTAAGAAATCAACTTAAATCTGGAACAGTAAACTCCGAAAAAGTCAAAGAGATTGAAAGTAAAGTTGATAAGGTAAAGCTAGGAACTAAGCACTTCTTAATCATTTCAATTGACGAAATTCTGAAAATTGCAAGCCTGAGTAATTGGAGTATGTGTAAAAAGCATGACTTTATTTATTTGTATAATGGAAATTATTGGTCTGAAGTTGATAAGGATACTTTTCAAAGATTCTTAGGGGAAGCATCCGAGAAGCTAGGAGTACAGGCTTACACCTCAAAACATTATCAATTTAGAGAGCAATTGTTTAAGCAGTTTTTATCTACGGCTGTTTTACCTGTTCCTCCTCTCAATGATGATAAGGTATTGATAAATCTAAAGAATGGAACATTTGAAATTGAGTTAGAAAAAAACCAATTGAAAAAGTTTAGAAGTGAAGATTTTTTGACGTACCAATTACCTTTTTCTTATGATGCGACTGCTAAAGCCCCACTGTTTACAGCCTATTTAAACAAGGTATTACCCGATGTTAAACGGCAACATATTCTAGCTGAATTTATGGGTTTTGTCTTTCTTAAAAACGGGAATAGTGTACTAAAGGAGGAGAAAGCACTTATTCTTTATGGTTCTGGTGCAAATGGGAAAAGTGTTTTTTTTGAAATAATGAATGCGCTTTTAGGTCAAGAAAATATTAGTAGTTACTCGTTACAAAGTCTTACAAACGAGAATGGTTATTATAGGGCTAAAATTGCAAATAAGCTAGTGAATTATGCCAGTGAGATTAACGGAAAATTAGAAGCATCCATTTTTAAACAGTTAGTATCAGGTGAACCCGTGGAGGCTCGTTTACCCTATGGTCAACCCTTTATCTTAAAGCAGTATGCTAAATTGATATTTAACTGTAATGAACTACCTAAAGATGTTGAACAAACAGATGCGTTCTTTAGACGATTCCTAATTATTCCATTTGATGTGACCATACCAGAGAATGAACAAGACAAGCAATTACATAAAAAAATAATCGATTCAGAGCTATCAGGGGTATTTAATTGGATTCTTGAGGGGTTACAAAGATTGCTTAAGCAGAGGAAATTTACTTATTGTGAAGCAGTTGATAAAATGGTACAACAATACAGAATAGAAAGTGATAGCGTACTAATGTATTTGACCGATAATAATTTTGAGCCTTCTCTTAGTAAAATTCTAACCTTGAAAGATGTTTATTATGATTATCGAAATTATTGTTATGAGGGAGGTTTTAAGCCATGTTCATTACGAGAGTGTAGTTCAAGACTGAGAAAAGCAAAATACATCATAGAGCGAAAGACTCAGGGGAACGTTATTTATATTGAAAAAAAAGATTGTTTTTAAGCTACACTTAGTGCATTTGCTACATTAAACAATGTACGAAGTGTAGATAATGTAGCACTAAAATAAACTTTTATGAATGGCAAATATCGTTTTATACTCGACAAAAGCAGTAAGAAATTCTTTTGTAATTGGTGTAAAAGTCAAACTTTAGTAAGATACCTAGATACACAAACGGGTGATTACTTACCACCTGAATTTGGAAGATGTGATAAGGAAGTAAAATGTGGTTATCATTTAAACCCTTACATAGAGGGGTATTCCAAACAAGTTACAAGCCTTGAATATACAAATTATCAGATTCCGCAAAAGCCTGTCAGAGTCAATCAGAAAGAGCAAACACAAACACAGGAAGTTATTTTATTTGATTGGGACAGCTTTTTAGAAACTTTAGTGAAAAATGGATATACAGAGAATAACTTCATTCAAAATTTACTTCAAAATGTACCCTTTCCATTTTTAAAAGAAGATGTTGCTGAAGTTATCAAATTGTATAGACTAGGAACAATTACAAAAGGATATAGAAGAGGAGCTACAACTTTTCCTTTTATAGATTCTGAAGGAGGGGTTAGGGCTATTCAAGTAAAGCAATTTGATAATTTGAATCACACTTTACCTAGAGGTACAGATTTTTTGCACTCAATGTTACATAGAGAGTATGATTTAAAGAAAATAGAGTACCCTAATTGGCTAAAAGAATATCTAACTCAGGACAAAAAAGTTAGTTGTTTATTTGGGGAGCATTTACTTAAAATGTTCCCACAAAATCCAATTGCTTTAGTAGAAGCCCCCAAAACGGCTATTTATGGGACTTTATATTTTGGATTACCTCATAGTTATCATGATTTAGTTTGGTTAGCAGTTTATAATAAAAGTAGCTTTTCATTTGAAAAGTTAAGAAGTCTAAGAGGGAGGAATGTACTTGTATTTCCTGATTTGTCACAGCATGGTAAAACATTTAAAGAATGGAATGATAAAGCCGAAAATATTAAAAAGCAATATCCCGATATTAAATTTAGTTTCTCTGATTTTTTGGAAAAAAGAGCAATAGAGGAGGATAAAATTAAAGGGCTTGATTTAGCAGATTATTTGATAAAATATGATTGGAGATTATTCAGAGAAAGCCCTTTTTGTAACACATTCCTTAATAATTTAGGTTGAAATGTCTAAAATATCACAATTTCCTACTATTGTAGATTCTATCCCATACTTGAGTATTACCAAGCTGAAAAGTATGGGATATTTAAAGCATGAATCGGGACAATCAGGTATTATTACATGGTATAGCAATGGTAAACCTTTTTCGAGTGTATCTATCATTTCCAATTTACTTGAATCTCCCTTTTACCTAGTAGTTTCATACAACTACGGAAACATTGCCAAAAGCGTTAGAATCACACTCGTTTCGAAATTATCTAATTTAGGGAAAGGAGCGTATTTTTATTTTGTTTGTCCTCATTCCAAAAAGCTTTGCAGAAAGTTGTATTTGTGTAGGGGTGAATTTTCTCATAGGGAGCGAATAAAAAACGGTATTTATCGGATTCAACGAATGAGTAAAAAGGAACGCTTGTATGAGTCTAAATTTGGAGCATTCTTTGATTATGAGAAGTATCACAAACAAGCCTTTCAAAAATATCTTAAGCCTTCCTATAACGGGAAAATAACCAAAAGATACGCTAAGATTATTGATAGGCTAAACCAAGCCGAACAGATTTCAATTATTGATTGGGAGAAGTCATTTTGTAAGTAAACTCTAAATCTATTGTCTGGAATCCTCCTCAATACTGGTTTTATAGATTGTGAAATTATTATATTTGAGTTTGAAAATTATTTATTACTACAACTAGAAATTTCATATTCCAGAGATGCAGGTACATTTAGCAGGATTAAATACCGAACAATTAAAAGCCGTTTTAGAAACAGAAGGATACGTTCGTGTAATAGCAGGAGCAGGCTCTGGAAAGACCAAAACTTTAGTGTCTAGGTATGTTCATTTGGTAAAAGATTTAGGCGTGAACCCATCAAATATTTTGTGTGTGACTTTTACAAACAATGCCTCTCGTGAAATGAGAAATCGGATAAAAGCACAACTTGAAGGGTTAAATCTTTCAGAAGGTTACATAACTACCTATCATGGTTTTTGTGTGAAAGTTCTTCGAGAAGATATTTATAAACTTCAGATTCCCCAAAGTTTTACTATTCTTGATTCTGAAGACCAGAAAACTATTTTAAGACAGATTTACGAAGAGCTAAATATCACTTCAAGGGAATATACATTTAAAGATATTATTCGGAGTATTTCACAGAGAAAGCAGGATATTACATACATTGAAGAGTACTTTAGTGTCAACTCTGTTAATCATTATGAGGATAGCTTAAACTCAAATGATTCATTACAAGAAAAAATCTTCAAAAGATACCTTTTTAAGCAGTTAAGAAACTTTTCATTGGATTTTGATGATTTGATGAACTTCACTATTTATCTGTTCATGAGATACGAGGAGCTATTGAAAAAATGGCAAAAAAGGCTTCAGTATATTCAGGTAGATGAGGTGCAAGATAGTTCGGCTAAACAATTTATGTTTGTTCAACTATTGGCGAATTACCATAAAAATCTTTTCGTAGTTGGAGACCCTGACCAGACAATTTATGAGTGGAGAGGAGCAAAACCTGAGATTTTAGTAAATTTTGACAAAATGTTTAAAGACTCTAAAACAATCATTCTCAATCAAAATTATAGGTCAACTCCTCAAATACTTGCCATAAGTAATTCTATAATAAAACATAATACTATTCGTGTAGTTAAAGAAATGTTTACTCAAAACATGAATGGTAATGAGGTTGTTTATTATCATGCACAAGACAATGTTGAGGAGTCTAATTGGGTTTTGAAAGAAATACTTAGAAGAGTAAAAGAAGAAGGATGTACCTATAATGATTTCACTATACTTTATAGGTCAAGTTTTCTATCAAGGGTTATAGAACAAGAATTGATAAAAAAAAGTATCCCTTACTCAATACACGGAGGAATAAGATTTTTTGAAAGAAAAGAAATCAAAGATATTATTGCTTATTTACGTCTTATAGCCTTCAATGATAATACTGCCTTTCTAAGGATTGTAAATGTTCCTTCAAGAAAGTTGGGTAAAAAGTTTGTAACTGACATTGTACGTCTATCAGAGGAAACAAACCAGCCAATATTTAGTACACTTGAGCAAAACCTTTCCAAGTTCAAGCAAAAGGGTGCAAAAGAATTTGTTGAGCTTATACAAGGGTTACGAAGATTGAAAGCTTCAAAAGGAATTTCAGATTTTGTAAAATACCTTTTTGACAAGTCTGGTCTTTCACTACTTTATCGCAATGATGGAGATTATGAGAGGCTTGAGAATATAGCAGAGTTTCAAAACTCACTCATTACTATTGAAAAGACCTCCGATGAGGTTGTTGAGCTTGAAGATTATCTTCAAGAAATCAGTTTATACAATGAGATGAGTAAAGACGAAGAGCAGAAGCATAATAGAGTAAAATTAATGACAATTCACTCTGCCAAAGGATTAGAATTTAAGAATGTATTTTTAATTGGCTTCACAGACGGCATAATTCCAAGTCAACGCTCTTTAAACGAAAGAGGGGGTAATGCACTGGAGGAGGAACGACGATTGACGTATGTTGCAATGACAAGGGCTATGCAGTCGCTTTACATTACGGATTCGGAGGGATATAATTTTAATGTTGGAACTGATAAATTACCATCACGATTCTTTTTTGAGATAGATAAGCAATGTTATCAATTAAAAGGAATTGTTAATTCTGAAGTATTTAATCAGGGGAATTTTCTTTTCAAAAATAAAAAAAGATTTAACCCTTATAAAAAGATAGATTTACAAATTGGAGATTTTGTTAATCATATTCGATGGAATAAGGGTCAAATCGTAGAAATAGATAAGGATTTAAGAATCTATCAAATTCATTTTCCAGAGTTTAATATAATTCGAAATATTCACTTTGATTTTGATGGGATAGAGCCTTTTAGGTAAAAAAATATCCACAATATCTACATAATTTAGCATCAAGTTTTACGGTTTCAGCACATTTTGAACAGGTCTTTTCTTTTTTCTTAGGTCTATACTCGTAGGTTACCATTAAGCCTCCTCTATTTTTAGTTAAAGAATTATAGAGAATAATTAGAGAGGTTAAGAAGATATAACTAAGAATAAATTCAGCGAAACCCCAACTTATTCCTGAATTTAGTTTTATCCATGTCAGGAAGAAAAAAAACAGAAAATATATTAAGATACACAACCCACAGCCTAAAGGTGTACTTATTTTTTGCTGATTAATTGGGGAATATCCTTCAAATAGCATTTGTGGTACATCTTCTTGGAAGGCTTTAAATGCTGTTTCTTCATTTCCTGTATAATGTTTTACTAAAATAGTTTCCATAGGTTAAACTATATTTTTCATGTAAGAAATATTGCTTCATAAACATAAAAATCATGTAAGATATTCACTTCTAATTTGATACCTTTAGTATTGTTTAGGTTTGATACCATAAATTTCTTTAGCCTCCTCATATAAAGACCTCATTTTCTTTAGAGATTTAACTTGATTACTTGAAATGATTTTATCTTTATAATACCTATCTCCTTTAAATCTAATTTTAGATTGTCCACTTCCTGCCAGTAAATGCCAAATAGTGTCAAGTTGTACATCTTCTTCAGGGCTTTCATCTAAGGTTTCCCAAACATAACCAGAGTCGTTATCTCTATTTACTGTTGAACGTGGCTGATAATCTATTACAGAATCATAAATTTTGAAAGAGTAGCTTTTTACGAATAACCAATCATCTCCAAAGTACTGTATTTTTATCCTAGGCCAGAAATTTGATTCCGTCATACCAAAATAAACAAAAAAACCATTTTTAGTAACATTTATAGGGTTTGAACTATCATAAACCCAGTGAATTTTTTCTATATCATCGTATGTAACTTTGTAGTTTTTTTTAACCTTTTTAATAAAGTCCTTTATTTTTTTTTCTTCTACTTGCTTACTTTTACTCTCATTGTATGCCTCTATAGTATCATTTTTTGATAAAACAGAGTTGTTTATAAGCGCTTGATTATCAATTGCGAGTTGGATATTATCTTTTTTTGTAAGTGTGTTAACATAAGATATAAAGAGCATTATAAGTAAAATTCCAACTCCACCTAAGAGGATTCTGTTTGTGAAAGTATTATCGAGAGAACCAATGTTTAAAATGTTTATTCTCTTTCCTTCTTTATTGGGGTCGATAGTATGATTATGAACATCTTCTTTCTCTCTATTTGTAAATGAAGAAAATGTACCCTTAGAACTAGACAAGTCTTTTTCGAGATTCAGAAATCTAATCTTTGTATTTATAACAGCAACCAACTGTTGAGCCTTTGAATATGGGATATTCTCAAAAAGCTCGATTCTATTGCCAATAGATAATTGTATGAATGCTTCGTGTGAAACTGAATTGACAGTTATATTTTGTATTTCGGAAAATTGAAATTCATAAGCATTTAAGCCTTCTATACTATTATCCTCCACAAACACTGCTCTAACATTGGTCACAATTAACAAACCAATTCTCTTTCTGTAACATACTTTGGATGCTACCTCCATAGGTTCGTTTTGAAAGATTAATTTAGGGAGAGCCTTTATTTCATTGAGAATATCCTTATAATCAGTATCTCCAAGTAGTTGAATAACTCGTTGTTCTAGGCTAGTAAAAGAAGATGGCATAGTTTTAAAGTTTTTGTTGCTAAGTAAAATGCAAATTTTGTTCCAATGATGTGTTGATAATTCTCTGAATTTTTAAATTTCTAAAATAAATATTTAAAAGAATAAAAGTTCTCAGTAATCGACCTTTATTTTGCGTTATTTTGTGATAATTATACAGAATTTGTACCCTATTTGTACCTTTTGTTTGTAAGTAATTGATAATCAATTGGTGTTACTTTCTGTATTGGAAAGTAGGCTTGACTTTTATAAGAAAATTCCATAAAAAATGCCCTTAGATATTTCTGAGGGCATTTTTAGAAGAAATAAAACCTTTACTACTATTTCCTTGAAACCCAAAATCAACATCCAAACCCTTGCAAAAGAACTCAATGTTTCGACAAGTACTGTGTCGAAAGCATTAAACGATAGCTATGAAATTAGTGAAGAAACTAAGCGTAGGGTTTTGGAATTAGCTACCAAATACCAGTATTCGCCCAATCCTCATGCGAGTGGTTTGCGCAATAATAAAAGCAAAACCATTGCTGTTGTTATTCCAGAAGTGGGAAATAGTTTTTTTGCCTCGGTCATTAAGGGTATCGAATCGGTGGCTCGTGTGCAGGGCTATCATGTCCTGATTTATTTGTCCAATGAGAGTTTTGAAAAAGAACGAATGATTCTTGAAAGCTTGCAATTGGGACGAATAGATGGGCTTTTGATGTCGTTGGCACTCGAAACACAAGAGTTTTCTCATATTCAAAATCTCCTTTCTCAAGATATTCCTTTAGTGTTTTTCGATCGTGTTCCACAAGAGATTCAGGCTCATAAGGTTGTAACGAATGAGTTTGAATTGGGCTACAAAGCGGTACAGCATCTGTGGGAAAGTGGTTGCCGACAAATTGGTTATTTGTTGAACGGAACATCAAATTCTACCTTAAATCTGCGACTGCAAGGATTTCTTAAAGCTCTTTCAGAAAAAAATATTACTAATCCCGAAACGCATATTGTCGAGATACCCAAGGGGATTTCGGATGCTACTTTTTTTCAATTATTACAAGACAAATCTTTCGATGGGATTATTGCCTCGGTTGAGGAATTGGTGACGCCTTTGTGGTCTGCCTGCAAATCGGGTGGTCTTGCAATTGCTCAGGAGTTGAAAGTTTTGTCATTCTGCGATTTTCCATTAGCTACAGTGTTGAGTCCAACCCTTACCACAGTAAAGCATCCAGCTACAGAAATGGGCGAAAAAGCCACAGAGCTATTGATTGCACAAATTGAAAAACCAAGGAAAACCTTGAGTTTTCAGTCTATTATGCTTCAATCTGAAATTATCCCTAGAGAATCTACTCAACTTTTTTCGAAAACGATTTCGTAAATAAACCTTTCTACTTTCTAATAAACTCTGTAAAAAATCCAAGAAATTTGAGGTATTGATATACAATCAAAACGCTTTGAATATGGAATACAGAAAATTTGGTCGTACAGGCTGGCAAGTGAGCGAGGTAGGCTACGGTATGTGGGGCATGGCCGGCTGGACAGGTTCGGAAGAACAAGAAGTAAATAATGCTTTGGATAAGTCTATTGAAATGGGCTGTAACTTTTTTGATACGGCATGGGCTTATGGCGATGGTCTGAGTGAAGAGATTTTGAATAAAACACTTAAAAGACATGCTGAGAAAAAGTTATACGTAGCTACTAAAATCCCACCAAAAAATAGAATTTGGCCCTCAAAAGCGCATTTCAATATCGCTGACGTTTTTCCTGCTGACTATATCGTTGAATACACCGAAAAGAGTTTGAAAAATCTTGGTGTTGAGGCTATCGATCTACAGCAATTTCACGTGTGGGAAGACGCTTGGGCACAGCACGACGAATGGAAGGAGGCAATAACCAAATTGACTAAAGAAGGGAAAGTATTGTCTTGGGGCTTGAGTGTCAATCGTTGGGAGCCAAACAATTGTTTGGAGACCTTGAGAACAGATTTGATTGATGCCGTTCAGGTGATTTACAATATTTTTGATCAAAATCCAGAAGATGCTTTGTTACCATTGTGTCGTGAAAAAAACATTGCTGTGATTGCGCGTGTACCATTTGACGAAGGAACATTGACAGGCAATTTGACGAAAGAAACCGTTTTCCCAGCAGATGACTGGCGTTCTACTTATTTTGTTCCTGAAAACCTCAATTCAAGTGTAGACCATGCCGATGCTTTGCGTCCATTGATTCCTGCGGGGATGAGTATGGCCGAAATGGCAATCCGATTTATTTTGAGTAATCCAGATATTTCTACGACGATTCCGGGTATGAGAAAAATCCGTAACGTGGAGTCCAATATGGGCTGTAGCGATGGGAAAGGACTTTCGGAACAACTTTTACAAGAACTGAAAGGACATCGTTGGGATCGCACTCCAACGGAGTGGAGCCAATAGATAGACAGATTATTAAGGCTTTTATACAAAAAAGTACCAAGTGTATCAAACATCATCATAGTGTGCCAAGTGTGGCGTTGATTTAGCATAAAAACAATCTACTGAGTTTCGAAAACAAACCTTGACAAAGCGTGCAATTCGAGGTTGATAAACTCCAAAACTCGGTGGGCTAACAATCAATAACCATGAAAATGATGAAGAAAACACTTGGTGCTTTTGCTTTTATTGCTGCTTTATGTTTTTCATTGACAACCTCAGCCCAATTTGGCGGAGGACCTCCTCAAGGCGGTGGAGGCGGTGGTATGCGTCCTGATTTTGAGGGACGAACACCTGAGCCACCAGACCCAGAAAAAATGGTTGAACAGGAGGTAAAATGGATGAAAAAAAAGCTCAAGCTCAATCCTGATCAAATCGACCGAGTAACAGATATTTCGACGAAATATGCGTTGGCACAAACGGATTTTATGCAAAAACAAATGCGTTCTCGTGCAAAAAAATCTTCTGAAGATGGTCGTCCGTCGGAAAAGGATATGCAGAAAAATAGAGAAATTATGGAAAAACTTATGAAGGATAAAGACCATGAAATGAGTGAAGTGTTAACGGCAGCGCAGTATGAGAAATATCTAAAACGTCGTGAAGATATGCGTAAATCTTCTCAACAAAATCAACAAAGCCGTGGAGGAGGATTTGATGGACCTCCAGGAGGTGGTGGATTCTCAAGAGGTGGTGGATCTTTTTAGTTGAGAGGATAACAGAATTTTAATACAAAAAGGCGTTCGAAAACCAATTTCGAACGCCTTTTTTGATACCATATTCCAAAATGATTTTAGACGTAAAGCATTGCGTATTTACAAATGAAATTCATCTCAAAAACAATCACTCAATCAGGATTGGCTCATGAATAGTCAATATATTTTAAGCGTATTTCTTTTTACTTATATTATTTTTCCCCTAAAAATACCTATTTTGTGAGTACATCTTAAGCCTTACATTCCGATGATTAACCGCCAATATTTTATCAAAGGTATTTTTCTTTTATTCTTTCTGAATTTTTTCGGAATAAGCATGGGTCAGCCAAAGCTCGCACCTATACGTTCCATTTTACTAGACGCTAAAGCTTTGACTGTTCAAGGTGATTATGGAATGAATATCAATGGTCAAGCTTTTCAGAAAGAAGCTTTGGCAACTTATAAAAGCTTTCAATATGGAGGATTTTATAATGCTAATCGCCAGCTTTGTATTTTTAGGAGAAACCTTCGCACTAACAAAACAGGTATTCTTAGTTTTCCATACATCCTGAGTAAAGACGATGCTCATAATACCATTTCATTGGGTTTTTGTCAGAAAGATGGTACGCTTCATATTGCTTTCGACCATCATAATAACACGCTTAACTATATCCGTTCGAAAAAGCATTTATTAGATTTTCCTGAAAAAACATCTTGGAAACAAAGCCAGTTTTTACCGCTTGCGCATCAATTGGATGAAGAAATAGAGGAGGTAAGTTATCCAAGTTTTGTGTCTATGCCCGACGGAAATCTGCAGCTTTTTTACAGAAAAGGCAAAAGCGGCGATGGGCAAACTTGGATGGCAACCTATAACGCAAAACAAACCCAATGGCAAGAACGTCATGCAATTGATAGTCCAGAAGGCTATTTTGAAGATGATATAGATAATAGTCGTTCTCGAAATGCCTACTATAATGGTTGGGATTACGACAAAAATGGAGTGCTTTACACTACATTTACTTGGCGAGAAAAAGCAGATGGAGCAAACCATGATTGGATATATGCATTCAGTAAAGACCAAGGAAAATCGTGGAAAAATAATCGTGGTGAAATAATTGCTCATCAAGACTCAAGTCTATTGATGAATCTAGAATCCAAACACTCGATTATTCGAACCATTAATCGTAAACAGTCTTTGATGAATCAGCAGGCGCAGGCAGTAGACTCAAAGGGACGAATTCATGTAGTGTATTGGAGCAAATTACCGAATAAGCCTTTTAAAGAAGGAGCGTTTTGGGATAGAAAAGCCAGCGGATATTATCATTTATGGCGAGATACCAATGGCAAATGGTACGAAAAACTTATCATTGCTCAGGCTGGCACACGCCCGCAAATTTTGTTTGATGCCAATGACCATTTGTATCTTCTTTACTATCGACAATCAGCTAGCGAGAAAACAACGCATCCTATCTATTTTGAAAAAGGAGAATTGGTGATTCTGAAATCTACGAGTGAGAGTCAATGGAAGAAGTGGAAAATTATTGGCATAGATACTCAGCATCCGAGTATTCTCGAACCAAAGCCAGATGTTTCTTGTTTCCAACAAACTGGAATTATATCCTTAATGCAGCAAGCTCCTCCTACCAAAGCTGGAATGTCTTCTCCTTTGAGCATACTAGAGTACCAAATCAAGCCTTAATGATGCACTATAATTTTAGATTTTGAATTGACTATTTCGGAATAAAGATTACCTTCTTGTCTAGTCCAAGACAAAGTCTTGAACTAGATAAGTCTTATAAATAGCAATTCCCATCCGCAATCAAATAAAGGTTCTTGTCCCAGAGAAATCTTCCCTAAACTCTTTGGGAGTGCAGCTATTCCGAGCCTTAAAAACACGATTGAAATAAGACAGATTATTGAAACCAGTTTGGTAGGATATTTCAGCAATGGTATGCGTTGTATCAATCAGCAAACGAGAGGCGTGCCCAATTCTGATTTCGTTGAGACTATCTACAAAAGTTTTTCCAGTACGTTTTTTGATAAATCTACTAAAAGATACTTCTGTCATTCCGACCAATTTTGCCATTTCTTCGAGTGTAATATTTTTGTCATAATTTGACTGCATATACTCAAACGCTTTTTCGATACGACGACTGTTGTATGACAAAGATTCGTTCGAAAATGAGGTATTTGAGAGCGTTCGCATGTTTCTCGAAATCGACAAATCATGTAAAATTGACATCAGTTCGAGAACAGAATCGAAGCCACTTTTTTGGTGTAAATTCAAAAAGCGATGTTTTAAAGCTTGAGCCGTTTCGAGCGAAAACAAGATACCTTTTGAAGAACGTTCTAAAAGCGTTCTGATAAAACTTAACTGATTTCTTTTCAAGAATTTTTCATCAAATAAATCTCGATGAAATTGGATAGTCACTTCATGAATATCTTCACTTTCGCACTGATGTGTAAACCACGCGTGTGGGAGATTACTCCCAACCAATACCAATTCTAAATCTTCAATATTGTCGGAATGGTCACCAATAATGCGTTTGGCATTTTTGGCATTCATGATAAAGTTTATCTCAAACTCCTCATGCGTATGTAGGGGAAAGTTAAACTCTTTTTTTACCCTTGAGAAAAAGGTAAAGCAATCACTTTGTGTCAATGGAGTAATTTCTCGGATAATATTAGTCATAATTTTAAGGAAAAAGAAAGATTATTTGGATAATAATAGTATCTGTAATAGATAAAAAAGTATTGATAAATGGCTAGCTTTATTGCTAAATAATCTTGTCAAAAATAGATAATAATTTGTGTTTTTTCGTTGATAGTCCTGTTTTTTTTAAGTTTATGTTAGAATAAGTCTATTGTGATTTCTGAAAGAGTAGTTATAATGTTATGATTGGATAAAATAGTACTATATAATTCGTAGTAGAGGTATATAATTTTGTCATGTTAAAATATCAATAATTTATTCTCAGATAATAATGAACATGAAAAAACTACTATTCTTTTGTTTTCTGTTCTTGAGTAGCATTTGGTCTACTTTGGCGCAGGAACAACGAACAGTTTCGGGTAAGGTAACCGATGAGTCTGGTGAGGCATTGCCCGGTGTAACTGTAAGGGTCAAAGATGTCCAGAGTGGAACTGCCACCAATGTCAAGGGTGAGTATGCGATCAAAGTGGCTTCTTCTGGTAAAACCTTAGTGTTTTCGTCTGTTGGATACAAACCTACTGAGGTCGCAATCAATGGTCGTTCTACTATCAATATCTCCTTGATTGCCGACAACAAAAATCTACAAGAAGTCGTGGTGATTGGTTATGGTACTGCCAAGAAAAATGAAGTAACTTCTTCTATTGCTTCGATTGGTGAAAAAGACATCAAGAACTTGCCCGTTCCTGGGGTAGACCAAGCCTTGCAAGGAAAAGTAGCGGGTGTAACGGTAACAAGTAATGGTGGACAGCCAGGTGGTGGTGTGTCGGTGCGTGTGCGTGGTATTACAAGTGTAAATGGTAACGAACCGCTATATGTGATTGATGGTGTGCCAATTTTGAGTGGAAGAAGTAGCGTGTCTCAAGACCAATTGGGCGGTATGGCTGGTCAGTCGGTGCAAAGTCCATTGGCTGCGCTTAACTCGAATGATATTGTATCAATTGATATTTTGAAAGATGCTTCTGCACAGGCGATTTATGGTGCTTTGGCTGCGAATGGTGTGGTTTTGATTACTACGAAAAAAGGAAAAAGTGGTGAGGGTAAAATTTCTTACGATGTATATTACGGAATGCAAGAAGTGCCAAGACGTTTGAAATTGATGGATTTACAACAATATGCCAATTATTTCAACTCTTTAGTTCCTGAAATTCGTAATAGTGGTGCTGGCAATTTGGATACTCTGGGCGAATTCAAAAACCCAAAAGTATTAGGTCGTGGTACCGACTGGCAAGATGCAATTTTCCAAAAAGGATATATTCGTAATCACCAATTAGCGTTTTCGGGTGGTTCAGACAAGACAACGTATTATTTCTCTTTAAATAATTTTGAGCAAACAGGTACGGTTATCGGTTCTAAATTCGAGCGTTTTGCTTTACGTGCCAGTATCGATCAACAAGTAAAGAGCTGGTTGAAGGCGGGTGTTAGCGTGAATTTATCCCGTTCGAATCAACGTATAACATTAACCGATGGTTCTGATGCGGTGATTAGTGTAGGTCTTTATAATAGCCCTGCTTCGCCAGTACGTGGGTTTGATGGACAGTATGCATCAGTAGTATCGATTGGCGGTTCAACTTTCGGGAATCCCAACAACCCTGTAGCTTTGGCCGAAATGCGTAATGTAACAGCTATTCAAACTAAAGCTTTTGGAAATATTTTTGCAGAATTGAATTTTACAAATTACCTCAATTTACGTAACGAATTGAACTATGACTTTACCATGAGTCAAAACTCGGCTTTTCAACCTTATGTGCGCAATGACAACACAGGTTTGATTATTCTTTCGCCAAGTAAATTGATAGAAGACCGTGGTACAAGTTTGTATTGGTCTTTGAAAAACTATTTGACTTTTAATAAAGGTTTTGGAAAACATTGGGTAAATGCAGTCGTAGGTCATGAGGTTTCTGAATCTAACTATGATCAAGTAACAGCTTCTCGCCAAAACTTGACTTTAAATTTACAATCCTTAAATGCTGGGGAAGGTGGTACTACTCAGTCGATTAGTGGTGGCAAATATCCTTGGGCAATGGAATCGTATTTTGGTCGTGTCAACTATACTTACAACAATCGTTACTCTATTAGTGCTTCACTTCGTCGCGATGGTTCAGCTAGTTTTGGACCAAACAAACGTTACGGGTATTTCCCAGCAGCATCGGTTGGTTGGACAGTTTCGGAAGAGACATTTGCTAAAAAATGGGATTTGATTAGCTATCTCAAACTAAGAGCTGGAGTTGGTGCAGTAGGTAATTCGGGTGTAGGAGGAAACAACCTTTATACAACCAATATCCGCTTGTTTTCAACGGCACCTTATGGTGCAGGGGGGATTCCACAAAACGTAGGAAATCCAAACTTGGCTTGGGAGTCAGTGGTGACTTATAACGGTGGAGTAGACCTTTCGATGTTGAATAAACGTGTTGATGTGACATTGGATGTTTACAAAAAAGTATCAACCAATATGTTGTTACAAACACAATTGCCTGTTTCTTCGGGTTTAGGAACGGCTTGGAATGATATTAACTCGCCTTGGACGAATGCTGGTAAAATGACTAACACAGGGATTGATATTGGCGTGACGACTTACAATATTCAGAAAAATGGTTTTTCTTGGAAAACTAACTTCGTATTCTCTCACTACAACAACATCCTGAATGAATTGAATGACGCTTCAGCCTCAATTCGTGGATACAAAGAATATGGAGATGCAGTTTTGGTAACGAATACAATGGTTGGACATCCAGTAGGAACTTTCTATGGTTATGTTACAGATGGATTGTTCCGTACAATGGAAGACTTAAATAAAGATGGTGCAAAACAAGGTTTGGACGTAAAACCAACAGGCACGTGGTTGGGTGATGTACGCTACAAAGATTTGAATGGCGATGGTGTAATTGACTCAAAAGACGTAACGATTATCGGAAATCCTAATCCTGATTTTACTTACGGTATCACAAACACCTTTAATTACAAAGGATTTGATTTCTCGATTTTCTTAAATGGTAGCCAAGGCGGACAGATTTTGAATTACACTCGTCGTTTGACGGAGGGTATGACGAATCCCTACTGGAACCAGTTGTCTACGGTTTTAGATAGATACACTTCTACCAATACCAATGCTACTTTACCTCGTTACAACCAATGGCATAACAACAACTTCCGTGTGTCTGACCGTTTTGTGGAGGATGGTTCTTTCTTACGTATCCAAAATGTTTCGTTTGGCTATAATCTTCCAAAAGACCTAATCAAAAAAGCGAAGTTGACTAATGCTCGCTTGTATGTGTCCATGCAAAACTTGTACACTTTTACCAAGTACACAGGCTATGACCCAGAACTTGGTTCGTTCAATAACAATATTCGCTATATGAACGTAGACGATGGTCACTATCCGAACCCTCGTACTTTCACCATAGGAGGTAATTTCGAGTTCTAGTAAGAGTTAAAATGTTGGATGATTTGTATAGAAAAGCGTGGCTTTTTCTTTGATAAAATCATTCAAGACTCAGAATCCTTGAATTTTAATTTTGAATTTTCAGATGAAAAAAAATATAATCGCATTATTATTAGCCGCTTCTGGACTGGTGTCTTCGTGTAAAGAAGACTTTTTGGACAGACCTTCGCAAAATGGGCCAACTTTGGACACCTATTACACTACGGCGGCACAAGTAAATGCAGCAACAGGTTTGTTGTATAATACAATTTGGTACGAATGGCAAGACAAGGCCTATCATGCGATTGGTGAGGTATTGAGTGGGAATATGTACACAGGTGACCCCAAATACAACTCATTTGCCAATTTTACGGTACAATCAACCGACGAACAGGTGTCTCGTTCTTGGTATGCGTTTTATAAAGTGGCAGGTAATGCAACGGTTTTGATTCAAACTTTCGAACAGAAAAAAACTCAAGTTGCCGACCCTAGCTTTTTGACTCAAGGAGTAGCCGAAGCTCGTTTTATGCGTGGAATGGCGTATTTCTATTTGGCTCGTGTATTTGGCGATGTGCCTATTATTTCTGATCCAGTGGCATTAGCCAATTCTGGAGACTACAAAGTACCTCGTTATTTGCAAAAAGATGTGCTACGTTTTGTGGTAGAAGACTTGCAATATGCCGAACAATATCTTCCTGATGCTTCTTATCAAGCAGGGCGTGTGACCAAACATGCAGCAAAAGGGATGTTGTCAAAAGTGTATTTGTATATGAAGGATTATGCCAACGCCAAAGCAAAAGCAACGGAAGTAATGAGTTCTCAAAAATACAGCCTTGTGTCGGATTATGGTGCAATGTTCACTAGCTCAAAAATGAATAATAACCCTGAGTCGTTGGTGGCTTTACAGTGGTTGGCAGCAGGGGGATATTCTATTGGTAACCCTATCCAAGCGTATGTTGGTCCAGCGCCATTATTAAAGCCTACAACAGGCGCAGGTTGGTCGGCTATTATTCCTTCAATAGATGTACTAAATTCTTATGAATCAGGAGATAAAAGACGTAGATGGTCAGTAATGGAACACGGATTTACTCGTACAGATTGGACAAATGTAAACTTCCCGAATGGTTTTAAATATGACACTACTTGGACAAGTAGCACCGACGATGCGACTAAAATCAAAACACCAACTCGTTCAAATGCGCTAAAATATATCGTAGGACCAGGTTCGAATGGAGAAAATGTCAACGGGACATCTACGGACATTTGTACCTATTTGCTACGCTATGCAGATGTCTTATTGATTTATGCTGAGGCAACTATAGGAACAGGTACAAGCACAACAGATGCTTCTGCTTTGGAGGCTTTTAACAAAGTACATACCCGTGCAGGTTTGTCACCAGTAACCTCTTTGACCAAAGATCAATTGTTGAAGGAACGCCGTGTCGAATTTGCTTTTGAAGGAGATTATTGGTTTGATATTCAACGTCAAGGTTTTGATAAAGCCAAACAAATGTTGGCTAGCCAAGAGCGTGGAACTTACAACGGCAATGGAACCATCAACAGTATGAGAGTGTCTATTTCTTCTGCCTCTCAACTGTATTTGCCTGTTCCACAAGCAGAAACGGTTTCGAATCCAAAATTATTAGAACCAGCAATTCCTTATTATAAGTAATAGCGGAAAGGGTAAGGCAAGAATAAAGTCTTGATTACCCGCTTGACAAATACTAAAAATCTTTTTTGATATGAAAAATACATTCTTCAAAATAGCTACAGCACTCTTTGTTACAGGGACGGTATGGTTGTCGTCTTGTACAAGCGACGATGCCGTAAATGCTGTGCCTGTGGCTGATAAATTAGCTCCTGATTCGGCTTCGGGAGGCTCGGTACTGACCTTAACAGGTTCGGGATTGGGCGAAATGAGAACGATTGTTTTTGATAATGGTAACGTTCCTGCTGGACTCAATCCTGCATTTAATACCGACAATGCCATTGTTTTTCGTGTACCAGATACGGCTTTTGGGGGTACTCAAAAAATTATTTTTACCAACAAATACGGTAAATCTGTAGCTGTTCCTTTCAAGGTAATTGCTTTGCCAATCGTAACCGAGTTGTCAAATACCGATTTTACTAAAGGTACACAGGTTACGGTAAAAGGAAATAACCTCAACGATGTAACGAAAGTATTGTTGGCAGGCTCAACAGCAGAAGCAAAGGTGATTTCCAAGACCAAAAAACAAATGGTGATTGAAATGCCTGCTTCTTCTTCGACACGTTCTAAACTTACGATTACAAACTCGTCTGGTACCATTACTACCCAACAAGAGTTGGTGAGTGTCGATAATAACTATGGTTTCTTCAAAGATAACTTTGCAGATGGTCTCGACAACTGGTCATGGGGTGGCGACTTTACGGCTTCTACCAAAAATGTTTGGACAGGTACTCGTTCACTAGAGGCAGCATATAATGGCTCTTGGGGTGGTTTATCTCTTCATTCAAGTGCAGGTATTAGCACAGCAGGAGTAAACTATTTGACATTCTGGGCAAAAGGAGCTGATATAGACCGTCAGGTTTCTATCAAAGTAAACTGGGCGACCGACAAAGTAGTAACGATTCCTGCCAATGTTTGGACTTACTTCAAGATTCCAGCTACAGGGTTTTTGACAATGCCAGTAATCAATGACTTCGTTTTCCAAATTCATGACGATGGCAAAACGATTTATTTCGATAATATTCTTTTGGTAAAATAAGCTTAAACTTATCTTTATTCAAATAGTAAAGCCACCTCAGTTTTGGGGTGGCTTTTATGGTTAAATAACTTATTTGGTTTTATGAATTTAAGAAGGTTCAAATATGCTACCAAAAATACTTTTTTAGTTTAGGATTAGTTCTGCCAATATTTGTTTTATATCTAAATGTTTTGCGTCTTTAATTTTCTTCGCAAGTTCTGCAACCAAGTCTATCCAATCAAACAATTTCGTTTGTTCAGTCGTACAGGTTTGCCAATACTCAGAAAGTTCAGAGGCAGATGTTTGCGTAATTGTTTCAATAATGCTTGGCATATTTTCAAACAAGTTCAAAAAGATTCTTGGTACTTTTTTATATACTTTCTCTCCAATTACACAATCCTGTTTTCCTCCTGCTGTAAATAAGTCTCTAACATTAGGACAAACAACGGCTTCACTAGTTATGAACCAAATGGCTAATCTTCCAAACTTATCATTACTATTTCCAAATAGTTCAGGAAAGTAAGCCATTGCACGATTTTTTAAGTCATGCTTTTCTTTTGAGGATAAGTTATTCCAAATTTTTATGACAATACTGCTTGGTTTACTGTTGTTTTCTGCATCCATCCACCAAAGTTCTTCTCCAGGTTTCAGTTTACTTTTGTAGTAATCAACTATTGGTCTTATCGGATTTACCTCTTTGCGCAAAGTATCGTATGGAATTTTGATTTTGTCAAAAATTGTTTTTCCTTGCTCTAAATTCATATCTATCAAATAGCGAGGGGAATGAGTAACCACAATTTCGGATAATACTTCTTCATAAGGACGACATCGAAATTCGATTGGACTTGCTAATTTGGCAAATAACATGAAAATTCGCTCAACATTATCCACTCTAGTACTTTCTAAAACGCTATTTCCTGTAGTCTTCCAATGGTTTTGTGTAGTGGTCTTTACTTCAATGCCGTAATATTTTTTCGCAATAATATCTGGAAACTTTTGTCCTCCAATTAATTCTATTGAATTTTCAAAAACAGTTCCGACAGCTAAGTCCGTCATTACATCTCTTACGTACGGCTCAAGATTTCTTCCTGAAAGTGTAGCTACATTTTTTGATGAATTTTTAGCATGCAGATTCAACTCGTCAATTGTTGAGCTGAGTAAAATATCAAATTCGTTTCTGTTGGGGTCTGAGTTTACGGAAATTATCATTTCTACTTCTTAAAATATAAGCTCCAAACTTCTTCAATTCTTTTAGCTAAATTGTAAGCCAAAAGTGGTGGAACTGCATTGCCAATAATTTTATATGCTTGTGATGGGCTGACCAAAAATGAACCTTTTCTTCCATTTTTGTTTTCAATTACAAAATCATAATCAGGGGGGAACGTTTGTATTAATGCACATTCTCTTATAGTCAACCTTCTTTCCTTTAACCCTTTGTCTAATTCACTTTCAATTTGCCCTCCGTTCTCTTTTGATAGTCGTCTAAACTCTATATTTCCGTGATGTTCAGAACGAATAGTTGGTGCAATATTTGAAAGCTTTATCTCTGTTTGTCCTTGACAATGTTTTCCCATAAATTTTGCTTTCGAGTAAAACCTTTGAGATAAATCCTCTGTATTTTCAGGCTCTTCTAAATGTTTAAATACATCATTTAATTGAACAAAAAGCTTTAACTTTTCCCCTTTCTTAGTGTACGAATGGGTTGGTTTTGGATAAGGGTTGTATTGATCTGAAATTGTTTCTTTTTCCAATTCAGCCAAAGCTGATTTCTTTAGCTCCGATTTTTTAATGCCAATAAAAATTACTCGTTCTCTTGACTGAGGAACGCCAAAATCAGCAGAATGTAAAACCTGTGGGTCGAGTACGATATATCCATTTCCGTTGGCTGATGAAAAATCACTTTGAATAATTGATTTTACATCGCCGAGATTTACTAAACCTTTTACATTTTCGGCTATGAAAATTTTTGGTTGTGTTATCTCGATTACTTCTTTCATCCACATGTAGAGCTGTCCACGAGTCTCAGCGGAAGCCGTTTTGTCTTCAATTAGTTCTCCTTTATGGTTTTTATGTGAGTTAAAGCCATTTCGTTTTCCCGCTACGCTAAAATCCTGACAAGGAAAACCTCCTGTTACTACGTCAATATCTTTCGGGAAAACGTTAACTCCATTTCGGTACATTTTTACCAAATCAACAATGCTTTCCTTATAAAAATCTTCTGGATTATGTCCTCTTTTTGAAAAGTAGTTTACCCAGGCATTTCTAGCATCAGTTAAAATATCATTTGCAAAAACAGTTTTGAATTTTGTCTTTTTGAGTTGAATGAAATCGTTTCCTAATTTCTTGTCGATAAAATGAGGTGTTAAAAGTTCATTGATTGACTGTTGTAAAACAGAAAACCCACCTTCAAATCCCAAGTCCATACCACCACAACCTGAAAAGAGTGAAAGTACATTTAATGTGTCTTTTTCGTTGTTAATGTTTGGTTTCAACAAAGATTTATGATTATATAAGATGTCTAATTGATGTTCCTGAACTAAATTTAATTCTACATCTAAAGTTTCTGTCCGCATAAGTTAATTTTTTGTAAGGTTAGACTTTAGGTATTTTATCTTTTGCTCTGCTACTTTTAAAACTTTACTTGCACAGTCTTCGTTCGCTATTTCGTACGCAATTTTCTCGCTCATAAATTGAACTAATAAATCCTCTTTGTCAAGCTTAAGTATTTCCGCAAGCTTTATGATATTGTTTCTTGTTGGTGTTCGCTCATTCCGCTCAATTTTGCTCAAAATCGCTTGGTCAATATCGAGATATGATGCCACTTGACGAAGCAACAAGCCTAAACTTTCTCTTTTTGCTCTTATGATTTGTCCAACTGTTTCCATGTGAATAATTTTACTTGACATAATTTGTCAAATGTAATTTGTCATTTCAAATTATACAAATTTCGTAATTGTTTTATTGTGAATTGAAAAATTCAAGCTTTTTATTTTTTGATGGCTCAGTGTAATTAAAGAGCTAAATGTGCTTGAATATACGAATGCGTTGATTAGGGGAGAGTAGAAAACAAAATAGACTAAATATATTAATAGAATATATTTAGTCTATTTTGTTTTCTAAAAGTGTTAAAAAGGTATTATTCCAAATCTCTTTATTTTTACACCTAATAATCAAATATAAAAATCAAAAATTACTATTTATGCGCTTAAATTATCTCATTCAATCTCCTTTTGCTATCCTGAATTGTTTTTTCAGTGTTATAGATTGATAAAATTGTATTATATATTGGTTCTATTTGAAGTGTAATTTTGTATTAGTCAAGGAACGAAAATAAAGCAATTTTTTAACGAAGTTAAAAGCCTTATTTTTCCGAAATACTGAATACAATATAAGTACCCTAGTGGAATAAGAAGGGAGATGAAGATCTATTGCTAATTTCATCTATTTCGATTCCGTATGTCAAAATGAACCCTTTCAGAATATCAATCTATAGCAACCGAAAAAAATGGTTAATGCAGTAATGTTGGGCATGTATTCCTTCAAAAGGCTGTAACTTGCCCAATCATTCTTCACTCAACTTAAATTTTAGTTTATGTACAAGCGTTTATTTTTTTTGATTGGAACATTAACCATCCATTTTTCGGGAATTAGCCAATCGGCGCCCATTGATGCTAAGGCTACTCTAGCGACTCGCCATCTCTACCAACAACTTTGGAAATTACGTCAGAAAGGTATCATGTTTGGTCAGCAAGACGCTCTGGCTTATGGGCTCAACGCCGATAAAACTCGCTGGATAGGCGATGCTAATCGCTCGGATGTGAAAACAGTTACAGGGGATTTTCCTGCGGTAATAGGCTATGATTTAGGAAAAATTGAATTTGACTCTGTACGCAATCTCGATGGTGTGCCTTTCGGCAAAATCCGTCAGGATATTCAAAATACACATCAACGAGGAGGACTCAATACGATTTCTTGGCATTTGAATAATCCTACTGACCCCAATAAAACGTCTTGGGACAAGGCAGACTCTACGATTGCCAAAATCTTCTCAGACCCAAAGGCTTTACAAACGTATAATTCTTGGTTGGATAAAGTTGCCAACTTTTTGGCTTCATTGAAAGATACCAAAGGACAGCCTATTCCTGTGCTTTTCAGACCATTTCATGAGCATACAGGTTCGTGGTTTTGGTGGGGTGCTGGCTTTTGTTCGCCAGAACAATACAAAAAGGTATGGAGATATACGGTTTCGTATTTGAAAGATACCAAAGGTTTACATCATTTGTTGTATGCCTATTCGACCGACAGATTTGAATCTGAAGCTCATTATTTGGAACGTTATCCTGGCGATGACGCGGTAGATTTGATAGGCTTTGACTATTATCATCGTGATGCGCCTAAGTCTAATGATGAGTTCAAAAAGCAGTTATCTCGTATGGTTCATACGTTGGAAGAAATAGCTGACAAAAAACATAAATTAACGGCTATAACAGAGATGGGACTTGAACAAATTACGGTCGATAACTGGTGGACATCCATCGTTTGGGAGACGATAAAGGATTCCCATTTAAGTTATATGTTGGTTTGGAGAAACGGTCGCCCCGACCATTTTTATAGCCCGTATCAAGGACATACGAGCGCCCCTGATTTTATCAAATTTTACAACTTACCTCAGACCTTATTTAGTAAAGACGTGAAGGTTTTGAAATAGTATTTTCACCAGAACAAAGTGTTTAGTTGATATTCTTATAAAATCTTTTCCTATCCCTTTAAATAGAGCGTGGCTTACAAAAGCCATGCTCAAAGAATCAAAAAACGAGAATGAAATTACAGTTAATCGATATACTTATATTACTTACTTACCTCTTAACCATGATATTCATTGGCTTTTATATGAAAAATAAAGCCAAGAAAAATAAAGATAGTTATTTGATGGGAGGGAAGTCCTTGCCTTGGTATATGCTCGGTTTGAGCGATGCCTCCGATATGTTTGATATCAGCGGGACAATGTGGATGGTGAGTTTATGTTTTGTGTATGGTCTCAAAAGTATCTGGATTCCTTGGCTTTGGCCTTCGTTCAATCAGGTGTTTATGATGATGTTTTTGAGCAAATGGCTTAGAAGAAGCAATGCCAACACTGGAGCCGAATGGCTCACTACCAGATTCGGTTCAGAGGGAAAAGGGGTACAAGCATCCCAAATCATTGTCATTGCTTTTGCTCTTATTAGTTGCTTTGGTTTTTTAGCGTATGGGTTTGTAGGGTTAGGAAAATTTGTTGAAATCTTTATTCCCTGGGAAGTTGTACAGCCTTATATTCCTTTTCAGGTTCCAGCGCAGTATATTCCTCATTTTTATGGTGTTGTATTCACTATTATTGCCACCTTCTATTCAGTTTTGGGAGGTATGCACAGCATAGTATTGGGCGATGTAATTAAATATGGCATTATGACTTTGGCTTGTTTGGCGATTGCTTTTATTGCGATGGACCATTTGCAAGGTCAAACCCTCCATTTGCCTCAAGGCTGGAGAACGCCATTTTTTGGCTGGGAACTTGGATTAGATTGGAAGCCTATTTTGCCCGAAGTACACCAAAAAATAGAATCGGATGGATATGGTATTTTCGGAATATTTTTCTCTATGATGTTGCTTAAAGGCGTTTTTGCTTCGTTGGCAGGTCCAGCGCCCAATTATGATATGCAAAAGATTTTGAGTACCCGAAGCCCAAAAGAGGCGAGTAAAATGACGGGCTTTGTCAGTATCATTTTATTGCCTATCCGCTATTCGATGATTATTGGCTTGACGGTTTTGGCACTTTTATATTATGCTCAACTCAATGTAAAGGACGCTTCTGGAAATTATGATTTTGAATTACTATTACCAGGAACAATCAATGCCTTTATGCCTGCTGGAATTTTAGGATTGGTAATCACGGGTTTGATGGGTGCTTTTATGGGAACTTTTAGCGGTACCCTCAATGCAGCTCAAGCCTATATTGTCAATGACATTTACCTCAAATATATTAATCCAGAAGCAAGTACTCGCAAGACCATTCAGATGAATTACTTAGTGGGCTTGGTGGTAGTGGTTATTGGTATTTTACAGGGTTTTATGGCAAAAAGTGTCAATGACATTTTGCAGTGGATTGTCGGAGGATTGTATGGAGGGTATGTAGCAGCTAATTGTCTAAAATGGTATTGGTGGCGTTTCAACGCCAACGGTTTCTTTTGGGGAATGGCAGCAGGAATTTTTGCAGCCTTATTGATGCCTTATTTTACCACAGGTTTACCATTGTATTGGTGGCCATTGTTATTTGTAATTTCCTTAACAGCGTCTATTTTAGGAACATTGGCAGCGCCACCAACAGACGCTAGAGTTTTGAAGAAATTTTATACAACTGTAAAACCTTGGGGATTTTGGCAACCTGTTCTGGAGGCTGTAAAGGCAGAGAATCCAGCTTTTGAAGCAAATAAAAACTTCAAAAAGGATGCCTTCAATGTGGTTTTGGGCATTATATCTCAGCTATGTCTTACTCTTTTGCCTATGTATTGGGTTTTGGGAATGCATCAGGCATTAGTCATTGATGTGGGCATTATGTTGGTGGTAAGTTTTATCTTAAAACGAACATGGTGGGATAAGTTAGAAGATTAACCCGTAGAGACGTTGCATGCAACATCTACAAAAGAATTGGAAATAACGAA
Organism: Flectobacillus longus; assembly: GCF_030056705.1. Taxonomy (GTDB): domain Bacteria; phylum Bacteroidota; class Bacteroidia; order Cytophagales; family Spirosomataceae; genus Flectobacillus; species Flectobacillus longus. The sequence continues at coordinate 321,057 of NZ_JASHIC010000001.1, read as the reverse complement.
AATTAATCGAAGTGAGATGGGAAACTACCTCTAATAACCGATCTACAATTAGCGAATAACATTTTACGAATGTGCTATAAAGTATTAACAAATATAAATGAAAGAAAATGAACGCATTGTTTCAAGAAAGATTAACGCAACTTCAACAAAATTATGAAGCTTTAATTACCAGAAAAAACACGCCAGAAGAGGTCGGAAATGGTATTTATAAGAGATACCAATATCCTATTTTGACGGCACAACACACACCAGTATTTTGGAGATATGATCTTAATCCGGAAACTAATCCGTTTTTGATGGAGCGTTTTGGAATCAATGCAACATTCAATTCTGGGGCTATTAAGTTAGACGACAAATATTTGTTAGTAGTAAGGGTAGAGGGATTAGATCGTAAGTCGTTTTTTGCTGTTGCTGAAAGCTCGAATGGTGTTGATAATTTCAAATTTTGGGATTTCCCGATTGTCATGCCTGAAACCGAAAATCCCGATGGTAATGTTTATGATATGCGTGTGGTTCAGCATGAAGATGGCTGGATTTACGGCTTGTTTTGTACTGAACGTAAAGACCCTAATGCTAAAATTGGAGATGAGTCTTCGGCAGTTGCGCAATGTGGTATTGCTCGCACACGTGACCTCAAAACATGGGAGCGTTTACCCGATTTGATTACCCCTTCGCCTCAACAGCGCAATGTGGTACTTCATCCTGAGTTTGTGAATGGCAAATACGCTTTTTATACACGCCCACAAGATGGCTTTATCGAAGCAGGAACAGGAGGAGGTATCGGCTTTGGCTATTCCGATTCTATGGAAAATGCGGTCATTGAAAAAGAATTTATCGTAGATGAAAAGCATTACCATACCGTTTATGAAGTTAAAAATGGACAAGGTCCAGCGCCTATCAAAACTGAAAAAGGATGGCTTCATTTGGCACATGGTGTTCGCAATACTGCTGCTGGATTGCGTTACGTTTTGTACGTATTTTTGACAGATTTAAACGATTTAACCAAAGTTATTAATAAACCAGCGGGTTATTTTATCGCACCAGAAGGCGAAGAAAGAGTAGGAGATGTGTCGAATGTGACTTTTGCGAATGGTTGGATTGCGGATGAAGATGGGAAGGTTTTTATCTATTATGCCTCATCCGATACCCGTATGCACGTGGCTACTTCTACCATTGAGCAATTATTAGACTATGCGCTCAATACGCCAGAAGATGGTTTCCGTTCGGCAACTTCGGTAGAAACCCTAACAAAACTGATTGAATCAAATCAAGCGGTTTTAATTTAGTAAGGAAGATTGGGTTTTCTAGTGGTGAGTAAAATGAAGTTATTAGTTAATAGTATATCAGTTATTGGATTGTATTCATAATCAAGAAGATACAATTGCGGTTTATTACTGATATCTGAGTGATTTAATCATTCTGGCAACTAATATTATAAGACTTTATACCATTAGAAAACCGAATATTGTAACAAAGTAAAGCTAACACTATTGTAAATGCTTGAATTTAAAAAACAGTTATCTCAGGAGTTAGAAAACATTTTGACTTTTTGGGAAAATAATACCATAGATACAAAAAATGGTGGATTTATTGGAAAAATGAACCATCAAGGGCAAATAGACCCCAACGCCATCAAAGGAGGAGTATTGAACGCCAGAATTCTCTGGACTTTCTCAGAAGCCTACCATTTTACCCACGAGCCAAGGTATCTTACTTTGGCTCAACGTGCTTTTGACTATCTGAAAAATAACTTTTGGGATACTCATCATGGAGGAGTTTACTGGGCTATGGATGCTCTTGGAAACCCTTCGAGTACTCGAAAGCAAATCTATGGTCAGGCTTTTGCGATGTATGCTTTTGCAAGTTTTTATAAAGCAACACAACAGCAGGAGTCTCTTAATTTAGCCATTGCGCTTTTTGAAATTATCGAAAAATATAGTTTTGATACTATCAATGGTGGTTATTGGGAGGCTTTTTCACAGGATTGGCAACTTCTGACAGACTTGAGATTAAGTGAAAAAGACCGAAATGACCCCAAAACGATGAATACGCATTTACATATTATTGAGGCGTATTCATCACTATATTTGGTTTGGCGGGATAAACAATTGGCTTCAAAAATTGAACATTTGTTGGAGATTTTCAACAAACATTTTATCAACCCTAGAGGTCATTTGAATTTGTTTTTTGATGCAGAATGGCATATTCAATCATCTGCTATTTCGTTTGGACATGATATCGAAGCTGCTTGGTTATTGCAGGAGTCTGCTGAGATTTTGGGTAACCAAAAATGGATAGATATTTTTCAAGAAAAAGCAATCCTAATGGCGAACATAAGCCTACGTGCCATTCAGTCCGATGGTAGTATGATCCATGAATACGACCCCGTTTCACATCATGCCGATACACATCGTGAATGGTGGGTAAGTGCCGAGGCAATGGTTGGTTTTTACAATGCTTTTCAGTTGACAAGACACGCTCAATTTCTTGATGCCGTAAAAAATACTTGGACTTTCATCCAGAAAAACCTTATTGATACACAGCAAGGTGAATGGGTTTGGGGAAGATATGAAGATGGAAGTTTGATGGAAACTGAGGATAAAGTAGGTTTTTGGAAGTGCCCTTATCACAATGCACGTGCATGCATGGAATTAATCAAGCGGATAACGGCAGTATAACATAAATAAATTCAAAGAATGTGCTAGCTTTATGTTTATCCAAAATATAAGGATGGTGAATCAATTTGTGATTCTTTTTATCCTTGATAAGTGATGTACAATTAACTAATAACATTGCTCCAAACAATCTTACCCGATAAATATTCTATGAAAAAACTATTTCTTTTTTGTCTACTCTTAACATCCCAATGTCTGTTGGCTCAACTCAAAATAGCCAAAGTATTTACTGATCATGTGGTTTTACAACGTCAAAAATCAATTCCTGTTTGGGGATGGGCTAAACCTAATGAGTCCGTCACACTGACTTTTGCAGGACAAAAGCAAACTGCCCAAGCTAATCAAGAAGGTAAATGGATGGTAAAATTTTCGCCCTCAGAAGCAGGAGGTCCTTTTACTTTGGAGGTTCAAGGTAGCGCAGAAAAAATCGCCTTACAAGATGTACTAATTGGTGATGTATGGCTTTGTTCTGGACAATCAAATATGGAGTGGACAGTAAAGCAAGCGGATAATTTTTCTCAAGAAAAAAAGAATGCTAATTTTCCTAAAATACGCCATTTTTTTGTGGAGCATGAAGTTACGACACAACCTCAAAGCGACCTAAAAACTGGTGAGTGGAAAGTATGTAATAGCCAGAATGTTGGTGATTTTACGGCTGTTGGTTATTTCTTTGCACGTGAGGTATTTCAAAAAACAGGTGTTCCAATTGGGCTATTGCATAGCTCTTGGGGCGGTTCTCAGGTAGAAGGCTGGATTAGTAAAGAAGGTATGGAAACTTTCGACGAACTAAAACCTTATGCCCAAAACCTTCCCCAAAATTGGCAAGAGGCAGATTTACGTTTGGAAGAAAGCATTAAGGAAAAATTGTTAGGGAATGCCAAAGCACCTATATCACTTGCCGATGAACAGCAATATCTAAAAGCTGGCTATGATTTTTCGAAATGGCATACAGGCAATGCTATTGGTCAATGGGATTGGCAAGGTATCTGGGCTTGGCGTGGGAATGGATTTATCGCTAAAACGGTAGAGATTCCATCAGAGATGATAGGAGAGGTAACCACTTTAGGTTTGGCTGAAAGTTTTTCTGAAAATCAGGTTTATATCAATGGAAAGCTTGTTTTTTCTGGTATTTTGAAAGGGATTCGTAAAATCGTAGTTCCTGCCAATACTTGGAAAGTGGGTAGCAATAGTCTCATGATTAAAATGAATAAAACCATTGAGCCTTCGTGGTATGGTGTAGGCATGATGGGCAATGCCGATGATTTGTATGTGAGTTCAGAAAAACAGAAAATTGCGATAGGTGGCAATAACTGGAAATTGATGCCATCTTTTGCAGAGGAGCATTCATTTGCTCATTCAAGCAATAATATCGGAACCTATATCTACAATGGTATGATAGCACCAGTGTTACCTTTTGCGATTAAAGGGGCTTTGTGGTATCAGGGTGAAACTAATGCGGGTCGTTCGTATCAGTATCGTAAGTCATTTCCACTATTAATCAACGATTGGCGTAGACTTTGGAATGATGAATTCCCTTTCTATTTTGTTCAGTTGTCGAGCTATGGACCTTACCAAAATAGTAATCAAGGAAGTGGATGGGCAGAGTTGCGAGAAGCACAAACGATGACTTTGAGCCTGCCCAAAACAGGTATGGCTGTAACTACCGATGTAGGTAACCCCAAAGATATTCACCCAACCAATAAACAGGATGTTGGTAAAAGATTAGCCGCTGAAGCATTGAAAAATACCTATGGATTAAATATCGTTTCGGCTGGACCAATGTATTCTTCTGTCAGTTTTGACAAAGGGAAAGCAACAATTTCCTTCAAAAATGTTGGTAGTGGTTTAATGCTGAAAGATAAATTTGGATACTTGAAAGGTTTTGAAATAGCAGGTGAAGATAAAGTGTTTTACTATGCCAAAGCTGAAATTCAAGGAGATAAAGTGATTGTTTACCATCCAAAAGGCTTGAAACCTGCCTCTGTTCGTTATGCTTGGGCGGATGCACCCGAGGACGCGAATCTGTTCAATCAAGAGGGTTTCCCAGCTTGCCCATTCCGTACAGACCAATGGAAAGGTGTGACTGAAGGAGTGAAATTCAAATAAAAATCTGTTGTAGAGACGTTGGGAGCAACGTCTCTATTTTTTCCTAAAATTTTATGAGAAAACTATTCATTTTCGGACTGGTCATTTTACTAGCCCTTACCGAAGGTTTTGCCCAAACTATTGCCAATTTTGAGGTTGGCGGGCAAATTCCTAGTTTTTATTATGGAAAAGATGCCAAAGTCGTAGATAATCCTGACAAGCAAATGAATACGACTAATAAGGTAGGTTACTATAAAAAGGAGGCAGGCAATTGGAAGTTTGTCAGTTTTACTTTTGGTAAAAAAATCAATACGCAAACAAAAGATGTCTTAAGTCTATGGGTAAGAAGTTCGACTAAAGGACGTGTCTATCTCAAATTGTGGAATGGAAATACCGTGCTGACTGAAAATTGGGTCAACGAATATGCCTTTATGCCGAATCCTAATACTTGGACACAAGGGAAATATGATTTGTCGAAGGTGCCAAATCAAGATTTTGACAGAATAGAATTAGCCTTATCGGTTGATAATGAAGCCGAAGCGGAGGCGTATTTTGACGAATTAAAGCTTTATAATAGTGCATCTCCCAACGATGAGCCAGTAATCATTTTATCGAAAGTAAACTCGAAAGTACAAGTCGGACAGAGCATAATATTGGATGCTTCTAAATCATTCGATGCAAATGGATTACCCTTAACTTTTGACTGGAGCTTTTCGGATGGAAGTCAGCTAAGTGGAAAACAAGTATCAAAAACCTTTAATAAATCAGGTAACTACCAAGTGCAATTGACGGTGATAAATACACTTGGCTTGACGGCTAAACAAACCCTACAAATTTATACTATAGACCCTACGCAGGCTTTGAGTGAACCTCGTTGGTTGAATACTGTTTTTGAAACAAATCAAAAAATAGAAGCAGAGTTTGTTTCGCTCAAAGATTACACAAATCCCTATAATCCTGATGAGGTAACAGTCGACGCGGTAGTTACTCGCCCAGATGGGAGCAAACAAACCGTTCCTTGTTTTTATTGGATAAAAGGCTATTATCAAAATTCGCAATGGCGGATAGATTCTACCCAGCAGGCTTGGCGATGGCGTTATGCTTCTAATCAACTTGGACAGCACCAAGTGGTATTTACTATAAAAGATGCTCAGGGACAAAAGAGCTCTTCGTCCTATTCTTTTACGGTGAAATCATCTTCTCAAAAAGGGATTATTCAAAGAGATAGCGACTCACGACAGCATTATCGTCATCAGACAGGTGAACCTTATTTTCCTTTAGGTATTAATGTAGCTTGGGATTCACAAACTAATTATTTTACCATATTTGAAAACCTAGCCAACGCAGGAGCCAACTTTGCTCGATACTGGCAGGTTCCCTTCAACCGTCAGGCACTTGAATGGAAAAACGATGGGTACACGGGTGGTTTGGGCAAATACAGCCAACAAGCTGCTGCCATGCAAGACTCAATTTTGAGCCATGCCGAAAAACGGGATATTCGATTGCAATTGACACTTTTACAACATGGAATGTTTTCAGAAAATGTCAACTCAAATTGGAGCGATAATCCATACAATGTTGCACTAGGAGGTCCATTGAGTAAAGCGGAGGAGTTTTTTTATAACCCTAACGCTAAGCAACAAATCAAAAAAATGCTTCGCTACAATATTGCTCGTTGGGGGTATTCGTCCAATGTATATGCTTGGGAATTGTTCAATGAGGTACAATTTACAGGAAATCATCCCAATCAGTCTGCCGCTTGGAAAACGGGTGTATTGACTTGGCATGACGAAATGAGCCAATATATTAAATCAATAGACCCATTTAATCATGTAGTAACCACCAGTGCTGATGATCAGCAATGTTTGGCAATGGATAAATTTGTGGGACTCGACAATGTGCAATATCATTTGTATAACACCAATCTGTTAGCAGTTCAAAATCAGCAAGATAAGCACTTTAAAGAAACCCTAACAAAAACTGGAATTATCAATGGAGAATATGGACTTGATGTAAATACTGCCGATGTGCCTTTTGATACCCAAAGAATTGCCATTTGGACAGGCATATTGTCAAGAGTTCCACATTTGATGTGGTTGTGGGATAATTACAAATCCGCTGATTGGGCAAACTTATTTGCTATTCCTGCCAAGTTTTTACAAGGAAAAGATGTAGTAAAAGAGAAGAATCTCAAAGATTGGAATCCAGTCATCAGTACCAATAATTCGAGTTTGGCTACTTTAGGGTTAACTTCTGATAAAGGAGTATATTTGATGGTTTATGATAACCAAAATAAGGAAAATATTTCAGGTGAAAAGATAGATTTGACCACCTTGTCAGCAGGTATTTATGACCTTAAATTCTGGAATGTGTTGACTGGAGAAACAACTACTCAAAGCAATTTTAACAGTGTTTTAAGCGGAGGTTTATTGACCTTACCAACTTTTTCGAAAGCCATCGTAATAGAATTTGTTTTTAAAGAAAAGGTCACAATTACAGGTTTAGAAGGTGAAAAACAAGGTTTTATCAAAGCTTATCCAAACCCTTTTCAACAAGAAATTAACATTGATATAATGTCAGCAGTAGGAGGAGAGGCTCAATTGATTTTTTGTAGTAGCGAAGGAAAAGAATTGGTACAAAAAAGCATAAGTATCAAAGCCAATCAAGAGCAAAAAATGGCTTGGGATATGAGTAATCAAAAGCTTAATACGGGCACATATATTCTGAAACTTCAAATTGGGCAACAGCAATGGAGTCAAAAACTATTGAAGATAACCAATTTCTGAGATATTTAATTTTAACAAAAAAGAGCCGTTGCATGCAACGGCTCGCTGAAAAAGATAGTTGTAATTCGTGTGATCGAAGATAATAAATAGTCGTCTACCAGTTTTTCAATAACTCTTCTGCTTCTAGTTTTCCAAAAATATCTTCTTTGCTTTCTGTAATTTCAACTAAGATATTTTTAGCCTTTCCTTTCTGACCCATCTGCAATAAAGTAATAGCCTCATAGAATTTTCCTTTATTGACTAACAGCTCGTTATTCTTAGCAATCTGTTCAAAAATACTCAATGCACTTGGGTATTGCTTGAGTTGTAAATGACATAGTCCCTGATATTCAAGCGCTTGAGGATTGCTGTTGATTTGTTTAAACAATTCAAGTGCTTTTTCATAAGCTCCTTCATTATAGCAATTTACTCCCTGCGAAAGCATATCGTTTTGATTAGACATCGAGGTGGGTAAAGTGCTCAAGTTTTCCTTTACATAAAGCTGGGCAAATTCTTCGGAGGTAGGTGCCTGATTGATGAAGAAAATACCTGCAATAATCATAACAACGGCTGCGGCGGCAACACTGACGAACTTGATAATTTGACCTCTTTGCTTTTGTTTAATCGTAAAATACAAAGCTTTAAGGCGTTCTTTTTGTTCTAAATCAGATAGGTGTCGCATTTGTAAGTAAAAAGCCACATCCTTGGCAAAAGAAGGATCACTCTGGATTCGTTGGTTTGCGAGAGCATTTTCTTCTGCAGAGAGTCGGTTTTTACAAAAATCTTCAATGTATGCTAAATGATTGCTCATACTTGGGGGGAATTGTGTACTAAATCTTTAAGTTTTGACAAACATCTTTGGCGAGATGATTTTACTACATCGGTGCTATTATAGTCCAAGGTATCCATGATTTCGTCATCTGTAAATCCTTCGTTCCAGAGCTTTAATAGATTTTGGCATTTTTGTCCTATCAAGGCCAACTTCTGATAAATTAATTGAATTTCGGACTGCTGGATTAACTTCTGAAGAATCGTTTGATTATCGGGGATAATTGCCGAAAAATCACTTAAATCCATGGCTTGATGCACAGATGCTTTATTAGTCGTGGTTTTTCGGAAATAGTCAACACATTTATTTGAAAAAATTTGAAAAATAAATGTTTTTAATTCTGAACGTTGCTCAAATCTGTTCTCTTTGACCTGTTTGATAATCGCCAAAATGGTATCAGAGTACACACTGATAGCCTCATCTTGGGTTAGATGGTGTTTTTTTATACCTATATCAACAAGATAAATATATCGCTCGTAAAGGATGTTTTCGTACCGACGATTCTGAGAGGGATTATTTTGTAATCCTATTACAAGGTCTTGGTCGGATAACTTCTTAAATGAGAAAGAAATCATAGCTTTTTAGGGTAATGCACAATAACTGTAGGGTTAGTGTTTTGAACTTCGAAAGTTAATTAAATTTCAGTGTTTGCTCTAAGGATTTTTATAAGATTATGTGAACGGTATAATACCTCTTAAAAAGAATGTATTTGTGATTAGTAAGAAGTTGTAATTTGTTTTGTTTTAAAAACTTTTTTCAGAATATTATATATTGATTATCAGACTGTTCGGAATATTTTTCTAGAAAAATATATTTTTTTTTACATCTCATGTTTACCTCTTTCCATATCTCACGACTAATGTCTATGAAAACCAACACAAACACAAATAATCAGTAAGAATTATCCCCGTTCCATAAAACTTTATAAGCTTATGAATACAGATACCTCGACACACTCAAAACTATATATTGATAGAAAAAAGGTTGCCATTAATTATTCAGACATTATGTATCTTGAAGGAGATGAAAACTATACAATTATCTATCTCTCAAATGGCAAAAAGGTATTGTGCGCACGCACTTTAAAAGATATTACGAATCATATTCAGTCGGTGGAGTTCTGTCGAATTCACCGTTCATATTGCATCAATCTCAACCATATCCGTAACTATAAACGTTCTGACCAAGAAGTAGAAATGACCAATGGACACCGTTTTGGAGTGGCAAGACGCAAAAAATCTTTATTCGAAAAACAAGTTTCTGATTTCTTGAACTTGGACGATAGTCATTGAAAATACAACAATTAAATTAGTGGTTAGGTAATCGTGTACATCCCTCAGTTGATAACTGGGGGGTGTCTATTTAAGTAAGGATCTCGATTTGTGAAATATGGGTTTATGCTCGTTAGTCATACCTGTCATTTTAGCAGAAAATATAGCTCATAGCTATAAATATATTAGGTAAGTATTTGAATATCAGAAAATAAATTGTTATTTAATTATTTGGACAGTTCTAATTATAAATACGTTTTCACAATTAATTTTTACTCTACTATACATGAAATCTCATACCATTAAATCAACAATCGTATTGCTGTTAGCTTGGATAAGCTTCCAAGCAACTGGACAAAGTTGCTGTCCGAGTTATATTCAAAACTATGTCGAAACCACGACTTTTCCTTATGATGGTTTTGGAGCGGATAATGTTCAATCTTTTTTGATTCCTTCGGGCGACAGAATTCCACCTAATATGGGAGCAGCAGCCGAAGCAAACGCCAAAAGATTTTATAGTATTCTTAATCAGTCGTATGTATATGTAAAACCAGATCCCAAAAACTCAGTACAAATTGTTCAGAAAAATACTTTCTTGATTCCTAAATCACCTAATTCACAATTCTTCATGAAGTTTCAACAGGTTAAGACTTGGGGCTTCGATAGTAGATACAATACTTTTGTAGAGTTTAGTGCAGACAGAGGTCAAACTTGGACAACGAAGTTCATGGATTTGAGCTTGATGTTTATGGGCGAAGAAATTTGTATCGAATACCATATCAATTATAAAAGTATATTAGCGGCGTTTCAAAAAATTGACCCAAAAATGACCATGGATAAGCTTTTGACAACACCACTTAATTATCGATATAATTATGTGCCTAAAACTGCCATAGAAAAGAAAACTTTTCTCAAAACACACCCTCGTTTTATAAAACGTACTGCTGGTGCGTCTGTTAAGAATATGAATTTCCTTCACCTACTAATTGACGAAGAAGACGGCACTGGTATCACCGGTGGGAGCACAGGGTCAGGTTCGCTGGCACCACCTCCTCGTTAGTCTCAAATTTGTGGTAACTAAACTTTAATGTGTAATTTGAGTATTTGGTTATACTGACATTTTTGTCGGTATAACCTTTTTTGTTTATGGCTGTCGTATATCTCTCTAATCTTTGTTATCTTTCGAGATAACTCATTGAGTTATCAATTGAAAAAGGAGTATATGAGCAAAATAGTACATTATTTAATAGCTTTTGTCAGTTTTCTTTTGCCTTACTTTACCTTTTCTGCAAAAACACATTTGATTCAAGAAGTTCAGTCCTTTGAACAAGATTTGAAAATAAAAACGCTTAAAAATGTTGAACAAGAGTTTTTATTTTTTAAAAAATCAGAAAAATATTTTGAACAATTAGAAAAGCAGAAAAAGTTTGAGGAGGCTTATAAGTTATGTGTAATTCGTGCGAAGCGTTGGGATAAGCTAGGTTCTTTGCCAGACAAAGATTGGGCTTATGTTTGGTATATTCATGCGTTTTATCAATGGTATTATCTTCATGATATTCAGGCTACTCGTCGCCTAATTTATCAAAAAAATAAAGTCAGAGATTTTCAATTTGTTGATAAGAGTTGGACTTTATACTCACGTATATTAGTAGAAGATGGCTCCTATCAGGAGGCCATCGAATGGTGCACAAAAGGTATTGATAAAGTCAATCAGAAAACCGATACAGAAGTGTATTTGGGACTCCTGACTAATTTGATGAATGCTAAAGTAAAGCTCAATGCCCCCATCGATGAAATCACTGAGGTAGGAGAGAAGCTACGCAAGGCAAGTATCAATCACACTGATAAAATGTTTTATTTCTATGTGTTTACAAATCTTGGCGAGTACTATTATCGAAATCAAAACTTTACAAAAGCAAGAGAATATTATTCGCAGGGCGTTGCTGTGCGTCTCAAATATCATTTAGAAAACCTAGAAGCAGATAATATGCTTGCTTCGTGTTTTCAAAAACAAGGTAATTACCAAGTATCAACTAGTCTTTACAACCAGCTTATTGTATCTATCGAGCGCTCTCCTTTGTTAGCCTACGAAAAAAGTAAATACTACCTGCATCAGGCTGATAATTTTAGACAACAAAAAGAGCTTGAAAAGGCTGAGGTTCATGTTCAAAAAGCAGCAAAAGCACTAGGGTATCAATCGGTAGTTAATACCTATGGTGGCAAAAAATCTGAACTTTTGTACTGGTTTGACTATCGTATTAGGCTGTCTTCGGAGTATGGAAATCTTAAAAAAATACAATATTTTCAATTGCAAGCTGATAGCTTGATTGACTTAATGCGTAAAGAGCATACAGAGATTAGCTCTAAATTATTTTGGCGAAAGAATACCCATCATTTCTACGAAAAAGCTATCGAAGTGAGTTTTAAATTAAAAGATTTAGAAAAGGCTTTTTATTTTATCGAAAAAAGCCGGGCTATTCTTTTACTCGATGCCTTGAAAGACCTAGAGGCCAACGGTCAGCTACCTTATGATGTGAAAGTAAAGAAACAAAAGATTCAATTTGAGATAGAGTCAATGAAGGAACAATTGTCCAAATTGAATACTAAAAGCCGACTTTACCAGCAAATAAACTTAAAGTTGCTCACCTCTAAAGACCAATTAAATAACCTAATTGATTCAACAGAGAAAGCAAATCCTGCCTATCAGAAACTAAAGTATAACCATCATTATATTTCGCTCGACGAACTCCAAGAAAAGCTCAAAGATAACGACCAATCGTTTCTAGAATATTTTGTTGGAAACGAAGCAGTTTATGCTATTTCGGTGACATCCACTCATGTTAGATTAAAAAAGATTGCGCTCAAATCATATCTGGATGCTGTAAATATATATCAAAAACAATTATTGACGTGTAAAACAACTGCCACAAAGAAGGAGTTTAATCACCTCAAAAAAATCTCTTATGCTCTCTATAAGCATATATTTGAGCCCTTTCAATTACCCAAGGGACGAGTAATTGTATCACACGATAATTATTTTGTCTCTATGGCATCGCTATTGCCCGACTGGCGGGTTTCGGAGTTTTTGATTCAAGATTATAGTTTTAGTTATGCGTATTCGGCAAATGTTTTTTTCAAAAACACCAATCGAGTAAATATTGGTCGAACCAAATTGTTGGGAGTTGCTCCTGTCAATTTTGATGAAAAATTAGGTGTTGCAAAACTATATAACTCTGATCATACGCTCGAAAACATTGAAAAAAACTATTTTACGGGTACTCTATTGACCTATCATAAAGCGTCAAAAGCAAATTTTAAGAAAGATGTAGCTGACTACGATATTATTCAGCTATTTACGCATGGCAAAGCAGATTCGACGGAGTCATCGATTTATTTTCAAGATTCTGTTTTTAATCTAAATGATTTACAGCGTTTGCCACAATTACAGGCCAATTTGGTTGTATTATCTGCCTGTCAAACCAATATCGGGAAAAACGCCACAGGAGAGGGGATTATGAGTTTTGCCAGAGGTTTTGCCAATCTGGATGTGCCTAGTACTGTCTCTACTTTGTGGAGTGTAGATAATAATGCTACGTATCAAATCACGGAATTATTCTATAAATATCTATCTGATGGTTATGAAAAAGATATTGCTTTACAAAAAGCTCAAATAGCTTATTTGAGAAAGCCTTTGAATCCTAATTTGCCATTTTATTGGAGTGGTATTATTCTAATTGGAGATTCGGGAAAGGTTGTATTATTTTCAAAATTTTGGCAGTATTCGATTATAGGAATAGGCTGTTTGCTCTTTGGAGTATTGGGTATTTTGGCATATAAAAAACTATTTTAGATTTTGGATTGCGAACCATGTATAGCCGCAATCCAAAATTTTAAAAGACTACATGATTGTTTTCGGCTGAAAAACTTTGATTACACCATCGTTTTCACTACTAACAACTAGTAAACTCTTTTTGGTTGGGCTATCTTTAGCAGGAATAAACATAACACCTTCTGGCGCATCACCAGTTTTTAGTAATTGTAAGAAAACAGGCGCTTTGGGATTAGTGATGTCATAAACTGCCACTGCATCCGAACGTTCCATACCTACAAATACTACTTTTTTGTTACCAACCATTCCTGTTGCAATTCCTTCAGGTTCAACACCTTTGTCGTCACTTCTTGCATCATCATAAAGACCAGCAGTAGCACATTGCGTATCTAATTCTTTCTTGCTATCAAAAATCAATGACCCGTCGTTGCCATTCCAAACGCTGAATGAACGAGCACCTAATGAATATAGTTCATCGTAATCGCCGTCGCCATCGGTGTCGCCCAATGTTGATGTAATATTTAAACGACCCAGCACAGCGTCTGTTTTAAGTGTAGTCGCATTTGGGAAAACGGTCGCGTCTAACTTTGCTTTACCAATACGAAGTGTTTCAACAAATGTGTCATATTCTCTTGCATCGCCTTCGTTTGCTGTAAATAAGTACGGTACTCCGCCTGCCTCATAAACAGCAATAGCATCGGGTTGATACATTCCTTTTACAGGCCATTTCCCAAAAGCAATAGTATTGTCTTTATCGCTTGGGTCAATTTCATTTCCATCTATATTGTAGCTTTTGAAACCTAAAGGGAATACATTGGTGATGGTTTTTGAGGCAAGACTAATTTTGGCAATCGCATTATTTTCTTGCAAGGTTACCCATGCAGCCTTAGAGTCGCCCGAAACGGTAATGTATTCTGGTTCGACATCCTTAGCTAAGCTTGCATTAGGGCCAAATACTCTAAATCCTTTTGCTTTCAATGCAGTAAGTTGCCCTTCGTATCCTGCAAAATCAAGAGTTGTGACAGCATAGTTTTCGTCTATCGAAATAATAGAGATACTGCCTACTGGATCATTGTTATAGCTTGCATTAGGTTCACCTTCGTTAGCTGACAAAATGAATTTGCCGTCAGGAGAGAAAGTAACCATATCTGGTAGAGCACCTACTGTAATCACTTTAACTTCTTTATAATCAGTTGTGTTAAATACTACAACTTTGCCTGGCGCTTGCTTGTCTGTAGACTCAATAGCTGCTGCCAATTTACCATTGCTCACGCTTACGCTATTGACATAGCCACCATAAGGTGTTACAAGAATTGAGGAAATAACTTTGATGTTGCTAGGATCAGCAAAGTCCAAAACATCAATTTTATTCACTGAACTATTGTTAACTACAAACAAACGCTTTGTTTGTGGGTCATAGGCTGAGATTTCAGCTGCACCCGTTTCTCCAATGTCAATAGAACCAACTTCGGCAAAAGTTGCAGCATCTTCATTTACAAAAAAATCATTTTCGGTGGTGGTACAACTCGCAAAGGTTGTGGCGATAAGAATAGAAGTAAAAATTTTTTTCATGTTGAATAATTTAATTGTATGCACTTTTAAAAAACTTGAGTGCAAAATTATTATCGCAGTTTTAGGAGAATTGTACTTAAGGATTAAGGCTATATTAGGATTGTGTGTTTATTGTTAAGTAAATATTAGGAAATGATTGGGTGATTTTGCGAAGAGAAAAGAAGGCTTGATTAGGGTGTTTTTTAATTTTCTTAAAATCAGGATGTTATGTTTTGAGTGGATGCAGATATATAATTAATGTTTACAAACAAAAAATCGGATTGGAGAGAAACCTAAGCTTCTCTCCAATCCGAAATCCAATATATGCTATCTGAAATATTCTAATGGTGTTTAGCAAAAATCTTCTTTGCTGCCAACGAAGCCATAGCCATAATCGTGAGTTGAGGGTTGACATTGATACTGGTAGGAAACACTGAAGCGTCGGCTACATAAACATTGTCGAGCCCAACAACTCCAAAGTTTTCATCAACCACTCTTTCGTAAGTATGTTGAGCATTAGCCATTTTGTTGCCGCCTTGAGGGTGTGCTGTACCCATAAAAAGGTCTGTTAACTGCAAAGGATATGTCTCAAAATGCTCAATAAAATCATTTACCTCATTAGCATCTTGAAGATTCAATAAAATTCCTGGTTTAGTAGGAATAATTACTTTTTTAGCACCAGCGGCTTGTCCTAGTTTAACCAATGTGATAATTGCATATTTAATATTTTCAACATCATTTTCACTCAAGGTCCAATCAAAAGCTTGTCCATTGAGGATATTTGCTTTGGGTTGAATACTCCCCATTGCATCTGAACCAATCAAGCCTCCAAAGTTCAAAAGCTTATCATAGTTTTTCATGAAATTATCTCTTCGCTCAAAAACAAAAGGCATACAAGCCAAAGCAAATGCCGCAGGAGGATTGAAATAGGTTTCGAATACGACCTTACTGTCAGCTTGTTCGCTATGACTAAATAAAGTGATTTGCTCTCCGTCAAAAGCTTTGATAGGTTCGTCAAACTCAAAAGCTAGTGGCATGCCAAAATTACAACTAATCTGCTGTCCAACTTGTGGATTGTTTAACTCACTACGCATCAAAAAATGACTCGAAGCAATTACCCCACCTGCAACAATAACGGCTTTATTGACTTTCACTACACGAATAGCGCCGTTATCGGCACGTAAAAGCACTGAGCTTGCTTTAGTACCAGCTTCGTTTTTCTGAAGACGTAAGGCAGTCCAATTGGCGATTACTTTTACGCCCCAAGCTTCTGACCACGGAATATAAGTTTCGAGCATTGAACGTTTACGAAGTTTTTTGTTGCCCAAATTCCAGTTACCATCGCCAATATTTTCTAAGTGATTTACTTCCAACACTTTTGGTTCGGTGAGTTTTGACGCCCCCAGAGGAGGGTTTTGATTGTAATTCTCGACACCAGTTCTGAATTTATTGGCTACTATTTCATTGATACCTAGCGGATTCAATGGTTTTACATTCAATTCACTTTTTATGGTAGGATATTCTTTGAAAATCTCATCCACTGGAATACCATAAGTTTCTTTCCAGATTTTAGCTACTGATTCAGGCATCTCGAAACATACAGCATTGTTGCTAACTGTTGTACCACCCACACATTCGCCTTGAAGCATCGTCATGGTAAACTGATTGGTTTGTTGCAGACCACCTTCTTTGTAGATTTTCTTCATCATGTCAAACTCGTTATCTTGAAAATCTTGACGTGGTTGTAAGCGACTACCTCTTTCTACAACAACGATTTTACTAGCCGCGTCTCTCACTTTTTGCTCATCTATTTTCCCTGAAGCATCAGTAAATTCTTTTTGAATACACTCGACCAAACGATATGCCGCACTAGCACCACCAGCTCCCGAACCGATAATCAAATAATCTACTTCTTCGGGCAAATCAGCTTCATGCGTTGGCGTAGAAACTCTTGGCGCAGGAATTTTGAGGTCTTGAATTTGCTCATAATTATTGGGGTCACTAGGGGATTTTGGTAATGGTGCTACTTCATGATAAGGAGGATTAAATAAAGCGCCATTGCTTTGCAAGCGGTCTCGTGCGTCGGCAGGCACATAACCAATCGAATGTCTGACATTGGCGTTTGTATAAAAAGCAAACTGTGTCAAGGCATTTAATGAAAGCCCAATTTGATAGGCAAATTCTGAAATAATGGGAACGCTTGAAGATTTTCGTTGCCATTCATTTCTGAAAATATAATGATTCAAAAAGTATCTTTGCTCATCTCGATTCATGGACGAAAACGGAGGTTTCATTCCAAAAAGCGTATTGAAAATATGTTCCAACAAGCTAAACGGAACATTCAAAATCCCTCGTTTTCTACCTTTTATACCAGAAATATATTGGTCTATAGAACTTGTAATCAGAGAAAGATTTTTTTCGTCTCCCAATAACTGATTTTGTTCTGCCCCTAAAGCTTGTACAAGTGCACGAATATTATCTGTTGCCGACGGACTCAGGGTATTGATGCCACAATCAATTTTATAATAGAGCTTACGAAGAAAGGCTAACAAGCCAGCAATAAGTAGGAACACGCAAGCATAAAGTGCTAAGTACCAGTTGATATGCTCAAATATGCCATGTTGATTGATGATTTTTACATCGGCAAAAATAATCCAAACTAGACCCAAAATAGCACCAAGTACCATTGGGAAAATGATAAGATTAGTGAAATGCTGTCTGAGCGAAATTCTGTTTATCAACAAAATACTAATAGCTGCCCATGATACAAAAAGCGTAATGGTATTGCCCAACATAGGGTCTGGAGCCGAAAAAATAAGTCCCCAACCTTCGGTAGGATTCCCCCAGATGCGAAAAGCTAACATACTTATTCCAATCAAAATACAGATAATTGTAAGTCCCGTAAAGGCAATTTTTTGTAAAGTGAGAGGAATAGAAAAGTTTATCGGAATCTCTTTTATTGCTTGAAAATCGCCTCGGTTGGCACGGTACTTGACCATCACAAAGATGAAAATTGACAACAAACTTCCTTCCACAAAAGTAGAAGTGAGCAGGTAGTCACGGTAACTTACAGTACTCGAAGGATTTAGGTAAAAAAGAAGGGTATAAATGGTTGAAAATAAATGTCCTGATACCAATACAACACAAACATGATAACGTAAGGCAATGTTATAAGCTCCCAAAAATGCAAGCATAATCATGAGCCATTCTTTGATATAAGTGTTCATCGACAAAGCCAAGTTGGCATTACCCATATTAATCATGTATTGCAGTGAGTCTGGCCAAGGGCTTGCACCAAGTTGTCCTAAAGCCAAAATTCCCCAAAAACCTAAATAACCAAATCCCGCTAAACGTAATAGCCAAAAACCAATATCTCGTTTGGGTTTGGATATGGTTTCTGTAGCCCAAGACTTTCCAAATAATTGCTCAAATTGTACTTTTGAAGCACCTTTGTCAATTGGGATTCCCCAAAAAATACTAGCAACTACTCTTGCTAAGAATAAAGTAAGAATAGTCGTAATTTTGGAAAGAGAGAGCACCGTAAACACAATTTTACTAAAATGCCCAGGAAGCCAAAATACAAATTTATCAAAATGAAATATCCATGCAGGGTGCGACGCCGTAGCATATAACTCATACTGGTGGATTTCGACAATGAAATAACCAAAGAAAACTATGCTCCATAAAAACCAAGAACTGGATTTTCGGAAAATAAATAATATGGGGGATGTTGTAAGAATAATAATGCTTTCAAATAACCAAAAAGATGATGATTTGAACCCCACAACTGTAATTTTTTCAAACGTTATCCAATCTAAGCTATTGAATAACGTTACTAAAATAGTAACCAGAATCGCTTGAATTACTGCAATACAACCAAGGCTTTTCCAAAGTGGTGTATTGTCAAGTGAATCAGGAGACTGGTATCCTTTTAGGGTAAAGAGAGAAGGAAGTTGCATAGTGCTTTTTTAAAGTGTGTATAAACAAATTGATGTTTGAATTAAAATAATTGCGGTTTGGATGCTCCAGAAGAGTGTTATTCGAACTCTAATGATGAAAGCACTATATTTTTGATAATCAACAAAAATATACAATTTGCTCTTTCAGCAAGTGATTTTATAGAACAAACTATGATTATTAATAAGAATTTTCGAGTAAAAGGCATGAACCCGTAAAATGCCAGACTTAGTTATATATTTTAAAATTGGTGGATTCTTTTCGACCACTTAACGTAAGTTATTATAATGAAAAAACTTTTCCTAGCAGCTCATTTGGTAGTATTATCTATCACACAATCTACATTTTCTTTTAGTGCGGTCATTCAAGCAACAAATGACAAACCAACCAAAGTCATTTTTCACGGGGTCTATAAGATTCCTGATCATGAAATTTATACGATTTTAAAGGGTATCCGTACACCAATTAACGAAAGTTCACAAATCCTGATTGAACCTAATAGCAGTATTATATTGCGTGTAGTTAATCTTAAAACCAATCAGATTGTAGCCAGAGAAAAAATCATGTATATGAATTTGACTACAGACCTTGTTTTTGAGTCATTGCAAGGAGAACATATCTTATACAAACGTAAGGCTTCAACTGGAATAGAGAAAGCTGTAGAAACAACCAAAACACCTGTTGCAATTTCTGTACCCAAAGTAGGAGCAACAGCAACTCTAAAAACAGAAAGTGCAGGTTCATTTGTAAAGCCAAAGCCAGGTACCTTTCCTGAGAAAGACGGTATTCGCTCTGGGAAAGGAGTTTATGACGAAAAAGCACCTCTCAATACAAAAGCAACTAATGCAACAAAAGTCGTAGAAACTGAAAAGCTTGACCCAAGAGCTACTCTGACAAAAGTAAATTATCCTAAACAGAAGGAAGAAGCTGTACAAAAAGTAGGAAATCTAGGCACAATAAATGCCAAGCCGATTATTATCAAAAAGGCAACAACTAAGCCTGCGTCTACTACTAATACCAAAACCAAGGTCAAGCAGTAATACCTTCTAATAAGCTTTGGGTATTTGGCAGAATCGTTTCTTTAAATACCCAAAGTCAAACCAAAACTCATATTTCTCTTCTTTCCCTTTGTTTAATCGCCTGTTTTCTTTACCTATTCTTCTCCACTTAATCAGCTTACTTTTAAGTACTCAAGAATTCTATTTATCTTTAGGGATAAATTTTGCCAGTTACGTCTGTATTTTCGGCGCTTAGTCATTAGTAAACTGCTAACAAAACCCATGAGAATTCGTTTTTATTTACCAATAATGTTCGTTATAGCCTTTATGTCTTGCGACGAAAGAAAGCATCGTGAGGTTCAGTTGCCCATTAGTGACTCTTCATTGTTTGTAAATACCCCGATTAAGCATTGGGTCGAAAATCCCGAAATCGACGAAGCTTCAGGCATTGCTGCATCTTATCAAAATCCACATAAATTTTGGGTTCATAACGATAGTGGTGGCGATAATGTATTGTTTTTGATAGGTGCTAATGGGAAAGGTTTACAAAAACTTATCTTAGAAGGTATCGATAATCGTGATTGGGAAGATATTGCTGTAGCCAGAAATGGTACTTCGTCTTACATTTACATAGCCGATACTGGCGATAATTTTAAATGGCACTCAACTAAATTTATTTATCGATTCCAAGAGCCAGTCATGGGGGAAAAATCCCAAATGACAGTGAATCATATCGAAACTATCGAATTTGAATACCCAGATGGTCGAAAAGATGCAGAATGTATATTGATTGATCCACTTTCAAAAGATATTTTTATTATTTCAAACCGTGAAGCAGAAAAACATATTTATCGACTCAAATATCCGCAGTCTACCCAAAAAGTAAATACAGCAGAACTAGTAGGAATCCTAAATACTTCGAAAGAAAGACCTACAGATGATAAAGCCTCACGACAGGATTTGTTTGTTACCTCTGGTTCTATTTCAAATACAGGAGAGGAAATTATAGTCAAAAATTATAAAAATATTTTTTACTGGAAAAAAACTCAAAACGAGACAATAGCCCAAGCACTCCAACGTCCTGCTCTAATTCTTCCCTACGAAGTAGAGTCGCAGGGAGAGGCTGTGAGTTTCTCTCAAGATTTGTCTGAATACTATACTATAACTGAAAAAGGACACCGTAGTAATTCAGTTTACCTTTCGTGCTACAAGCGTAAAAACAAGCCCCATTCAAACTCTTTTTAGGAGAATATCCAATTATTATATCATTAAATGAAGGGTGATAGATGTATAACAGGGTTAATCGTCAAAAATGTTTTTTTTGTTATCAAATGGTAATTTTCATTTGGTATGATTTTTGTGGTAGTTGTATTGATTCTCTAATATTTTTAAGTAGTGATTATGTTGTTGAAAGTGAGAGAGTTATCGCCTAACCTTACTATTATGATTCTCTTTGCCGTCATTTATACAGACATACACAAGTAGCTTCATATAGTAACTTCCGACCATTAAGATTATTTGTGGACAGTTGCTTATGCAAAATCTGGTAAATCATATATTTGAAGATACATTTGTAGGATATTGGCTTTGGGACGCAAGCACTCATCTGAACTCATGTAACCCAACTTTTCTCAATCTTCTGGCATACCCCGAGGCTGATTTTAACGCGTCGGAGGCTTTTTGGCATGATTATCTTTCTGCTTCGGATTTATTTGATTTCCAAAACGCATTCGAAGAGCTTTCTCAGACGCTTGAATCAAAACATATTTCGTTTAAATGGCGCATGAAATTGCCCAATCACGAAGTACGATATGTACGTGCAGGATTTAGAAATCTCGTCAATGACTTTTCTGTAGAAGCGGTGGTGGGTAGTTTTGTAGACATTACCGAAGAAACACTGCAATTATTAGAAACACAAAAAGAAGATAGACTTTATCAGCACACCTCTCTGTTGGGTAAAAGTGGTGCTTGGGAATTTGATTTTACAAAGAAATCTTTTTATCTCAATAAACCCGCTCAAAAGATTTTGCATTTGCCATCAGCTTGTGTTGATTGGGATGTATTCCAAAATATATTTGCTCATGAGGAGGATTTTCTTTCGTTCAAAAGAAATGTAAAAGCTTTATCCAATTCGCATAATATATTTACTCTGGAGTTTGAGGTTGATAAAACGCTAGGGATTGGACGTTGGTTTAGAATTATTGCAGATTCAAAAACATCGTCAAAAGTCTTAGGTATCATACAAGATATTACAGATTTTAAATTGTTTGATGAACGCCTCAATGTAATTTTTGAGCGTTCTACGGATGCTCATTTGATCTTTGATGAAAATGGCATTATTGATTGCAATGCTGCTGCGGTTCAAATGCTCGGATGTGATGACAAGGCAACCTTATTGAGATACCATCCTGCTTATTTTTCGCCTGATTTTCAGCCAGATGGCTCAACGTCACTCGAAAAGTCGAAAAAAATGGATGCTTTGGCTCGTCAAAATGGCTATCATCGTTTTGAGTGGCTTCATAGACGTCTCGATGGCTCTACTTTTTTAGCGGAGGTTACTCTTAACCCAATTCGCTTAAATCAAAAAGATGCGCTTTTGGTCGTTTGGCATGATATTACAGAGAGAAAGAAAGCAGAAGCAAAGCTAGCCAAAACACAGCTTTTGTTAGCCGAAACACAGTTGCTGACTCATTCGGCTAGTTGGGTTCTTGACTTATCGACCCATACCAATACTTATTCTTCGGCGGCATGTGAAATATTTGAAATAGAAGATGTTTCGAGTTTTCCTAAAATTAATCTGCTTGATTGGATAGACGAAACTACAAAAGCTCAATATCAGAACTTACTAGAGCAGGCTATCCAAAATCATGAAGAGTTTGAGATAGAACTATCACTCAATTTGAGTAACAACAAGAAAAAGATAGTTCGCAAAATAGGTAAGCCAACTGTTTCGGAAAGCGGTAAGGTAGATAAAATTGTTGGGGCTATTTTGGATATCACCCAAGAAAGAAAGAATCAAGAAGCTATACTAATCAAACAAGAACAGTTTGCCAATTTTATTACTAATACCCCTGCTGCTGTAGCAATATTTGATACCAAAATGAATTATCTCGCCTACAGCCAGCATTGGATTAACTCTTTTCAGATTCAGGAACAAGACTTGATTGGACATAATCATTATGAGGTGTTGCCAAATATTCCTCAAAAATGGAAAGCTATCAATGATTTGTGTTTGAAAGGCGAAATACATCATTCTAAATGTGATAGCTACACGCGTGCAGATGGAGAATTAGAATGGGTACGTTGGGATGCTCGTCCATGGTACTTGGACTCGGGCGAGATCGGGGGAATAATTATTTGCTTTGATGTGATTACTGATCAAATTGAAGCAAAAAATATCCTTATTCTTGCTAAAGAGGAAGCCGAACAAGCGGCAGTTGCCAAAACGCAGTTTTTGTCAACTATGAGCCACGAAATTCGTACGCCTATGAATGCTGTAATTGGAATTACACATTTATTGATGCAAAATGCTCGTGAAGATCAAGCAGAATATTTGAAGATTTTGAAATTCTCAGCAGAAAATCTACTAGTATTAATCAATGATATTCTTGATTTTAATAAGATAGAGGCAGGAAAAATTACTTTTGAAGAAGTGGATTTTAGCCTGAAAGATTTGTTAATCAATATCAGAGCAGCTTTGTTGCAAAAGGCTATTGATAAAGGGATTCAGTTAAAGTTGATGATGGAAGACGATCTTCCTGAGGCGGTAAAAGGAGATTCGGTAAGAATAGGTCAAATCCTCACCAATCTTGTATCCAACGCAGTGAAGTTTACGGATTATGGACGTGTTACGATTTCTGCATCGATTCTCAAAAAAGATGCGGATTCTACAACGGTAACTTTTGAGGTAAAAGATACTGGAATAGGCATACCTCAAGATAAATGGAATTCTATTTTTGACAGTTTTACGCAAGCTAGTCCCGAAACTACCCGAAAATATGGAGGAACAGGACTCGGATTGACCATTACGAAGCGATTATTGGAGTTACAAGGTAGTAAAATCCAATTAGAAAGTGCTCCAGGAGAAGGTTCGACGTTTTACTTTGACCTTCGTCTGAAGAATAGTTCCTTCCAATTTAAAAAACGTACTGAACCTGATATGACAATCCAAAAGCACCCAAGTTTGAAAGGACTTAAATTATTAATTGCCGACGATAATCGAATAAACATTATTGTAGCGCAACAATTTTTTAAGCGATGGGATATAGAGAGCGATGTGGCCGAAAATGGTGTTCTTGCTGTTCAAATGGTACAGCAATCAGACTATGATATGGTATTGATGGATTTACAAATGCCCGAAATGGATGGGTATGAGGCTACTCAAAGTATCAGAGCGTTGAGTAATGATAAATTTGCGCATATTCCAATTATAGCACTGACAGCTTCAGCAATGCTTGACATTAAGGATAAAGCGTTTTCGGTGGGTATGAATGATTATATTTCGAAGCCCTTCAATCCTGACGAACTATATCGTAAAATAGCTTTATATAAAAAAGAAAATATACAAGCTGGATAAAATAGTTTGGCAAATATATCCTTTTATAAATGCTCACAAGTTTTTTCGAAAGCATCACTAAATTCGGGATTTGATACTAAATTTTTACAAGCTGATAGCTGACATCTAAAAGCTCTTAAGGTATCTTCAAAACTTTCCCTTGATAAATAGGAGTGATCTTTGTGTTGCCAGTAGTTGGTATTACTGATATCAAATAAAGATTGGGGGGTAAATCAGACATGTCTATGGGTAACAAATTATTTTCTGCTATCATATTTTCTTGAGCCTGCACAAGTCTTCCCAGACCATCAAAAATCTTCAAATTAAAAAATTGATTGACTGCTGGCAAACGGACAAATAGTATAGAGCTACAGGGGTTAGGATAAGTAGGTAGTTCTTGAGCGGGCACAAAGTCGTCTACCGTCCAATTACCTGTATATTCATAACAGCCAATATCATAGGCTCCACCAATAGGTCGGAGTGTATCGATCAAATCTGTTTTAAGATTAAGAAAAGCCAAATCCTTCCCTGCATTTACTAGTGGCGAAGATAACCTTGGTTTATAATTATTATCGTTAGAATATTGAAGCTTGGCGTTGTCTATCGAGTTATTGGTAAAATTATTTGAAGCGGTATATCTTACTGTCGAGTAAGTTTTGATATACTGATTGCTAGCTGTTTTGAGAAGTAAATTATTGTAAATCTCGTAGTGCTGAATGGTACTGTAGAGTTTTATGCTCTCGCCAGTGGTACTTATAATGCTATTGTTCATAATTCGAACGTAGGTATTTTCGCTCGAACGAGGTCTAGTATCCGAAAAAATACCATTTCCTCCTATATTATAAATCAGGTTATTATAAATCTGTTGATTGCCTAATCCACCCAACATAATAATGCCTGTACCATTTACATCATGTATGACATTATTGTAACAATCTCCACCTGCCCCTCCACCAATTTGAATTCCATTTACTTGATATACCGAAAAAGGATTGTAACCAGTATGTTGTAATTCGTTATGATGCACCTTTGCATCGGGAGCACATGCGTATTGAATACCTTCGGCTGCGGTTTTATGTATTTTGTTATGATGAACGTCTAATCCATAAATCAGATGAGGATATGCTAATACCTTGCTGCCATCACAAATAATTTCTTGACCTTCATTCCAAAAGGAACTTCCTATGTACATTCCTTCGCCACCAGTGTCATGAATGTAATTATGGTGTAACAAAATATTGAACATGGCAAAGTTTCCTTCCCAGTTGCTTTGATCACAAATTGGATCAGATTTTACCATAATTCCTGCAAAACCTACATGAGAAATTTCGACGTTAGCAACCTCTATATCGCTACTTGTTCCTTCAATTTTGATACCCATAGAGGCATTAGCCGTTGAACTTATGCCAAAGCCTTCCTGAATACTAGATTCACCAGAGCCTAAAAATTGAATATGGTTACAATCAGAAAATAAAACACCTACATTGTAGCCAGTGATGTTTGCTTTGCCACCACAGTTGATGATTTTGATGGGTGCTGAGGCTGTACCTTTGATGTTCGTAAATCTGATTTCTGAATAATCACCTGCACTAATACAAACTGTTTGTCCAGGTTTAACGGGCAAATTTGAAGGGTCAAAATAGTTGGCCTTGCTAATTTTGACGTCACAATTACAGTTTTGCGAAATAGACTGAAAATTTATAATGACGTTCAAAAAAAATATCATAGCTATAATCAAGCGCATAATTCTATAAACCAAAATGAATAAATTAAAAACTGGCGGATAATTAATCGAAACATTAAACTTAGTAATAGGTGACTTTAACAAAATTATGAAATTTTCGCATTTATGTATCTTTTTGTCCTAAAATGTATTTACTAGAAAGTCTTTTTCTATTTTGAAAGAAAGTGCTTTTACTTTTCATTTGATGAAAACATACCAATAAAAAGGCTTTAATTTAGCAATTGTTGTGCTTGTTGAAGTACCATAATAAGAATGATTATCTTTGTAGTAAAATAGAATAGTAATGGCTGAATGGATAGACGAGCTTTGTCAATGGCTCAAATCACAGGAGATTCCTTTTCAAAGGACTACAGAGAAATTAGAAGGACAAGATTTACCTTCGATATATTTTCCGACCAAAAATATAAAATTGATCCTTTTTGATATTTTTTGCTGGCAACAATCACCACTTTCAGAATCTTATGGAAATAGTTTGAGTCATATTGCTGCGACTACTGGAACTAAGTACATTTGCCTTTGGCAAGATTTATGGCATACCAAGCAATCTCTTTTAAAAGCAAGAATCAGAAGTATCCTAGGCTTTTTTGTCAGATTGCACGCTCGTCATTGTATTGTTGCTAGGATAGACAAACCTCTGATGGATTCTTTTTTAGATATACATCATCTACAAGGGAGTACGCAGGCCAAACTCAAATATGGTCTTTTTCTCAAAAAACAATATATCCCCAAATATTTAGGCGAAAGTTTTCCAAGTCACGAAAATACCCTTATTGCGGTAGCCAGTTTTAGTGGTGGTCGAACTATGAAATGGGGTAATAGACAATATTTTCGTTCGTATGAACTACTACGTTTTGCCTCATTGCAAGGATTTGTTGTGGTAGGAGGTATGGACAAACTTATGCAGGCTTTTATACAAGAAAACCAACCAGACGATATCATGAGCTATGCCGACAAAGATTGGTCTGATGGGCGTAGTTATGATGTGCTTGGTTTTACGAAAATTATTGATTTTGAGATAATTATAAATTATTTTGTAAACGCTGATACTTATGAGCGTTATCCCGAAAACCGTATTTTACAACAATATTCTTTAGAAGAGCTAAAGAGCCAAAATTGGATTAAGATATGTAATTCGGGTAGTTTAAAATACATAAAAACACTTAGAAAAGAATAGTTAAGTTTTATAATATGCAATATGAATTAATAACGATATTAGGCCCAACAGCCTCAGGCAAAACTCGTATGGCTGTGCAGCTAGCGGCACAGCTAGATGCCGAAATTATCAGTGCAGATTCAAGGCAGGTTTACCGTGGAATGAACTTAGGGACAGGAAAAGACCTAGAAGAGTATCGTATAGGCGATAGAGAGGTGCCATATCACTTGATTGACATTGTAAATGCAGGCGATAGTTATCATATTTTTCAGTTTCAAAAAGATTTTCAAAAAGTATTTAATGATATTCGGAATCGAGGTAAAATTGCTATTCTCTGTGGAGGAAGTGGCTTGTATTTGGAGGCTGTTTTGAGGGGGTTTCAATACACTGCTGTTCCTATTGATGAGGAGTTGCGTGCAGTATTGCTTCCTTTGTCACAGGAGGAGCTATTAAAAAGATTTGGATCATTATCTTCTTTTGTGCCCAAAGCAGATACATCTACACATAAGCGTACCATCAGAGCCATCGAAATAGGAGAGTATTTGAAGACGCACCCTGAGTTTGAATTACCTCAGCAACAAGCTATCAATTCTATTATTTTCGGATTAAATCCTCCCTTGGAATTACGAAGAGAAAAAATTACAACACGTTTACATCAACGATTGGAGCATGGAATGGTGGAGGAAGTAAAAGCACTACTCAGTGCAGGTGTGAGCTCTGATAAATTGATATTTTATGGACTAGAATACAAATGGATAACCGAGTATTTACAAGGTACAATAGACTATCAAACCATGTTTGATCGATTGAATGTAGCAATACATCAATTTGCCAAAAGACAAATGACTTATTTTAGGAAAATGGAAAAAGAAGGTTTGATTATCAATTGGTTAGAAGTAGAGCCGTTTACTCAAATTCAAGAGTTTTTATAGGCTTTTTTAGGAGTGTTTTGTTTCTTTGTTTTAGAAAAATCGTATAAATATTACAATTCGATTAGGGTTTGCCTGTTCAAAGTTGTCATTGTATCAAATTAGAGATTTTTTCACACTCTTTTCACTCCTATCCAAAATGTCAGTCGTTATTTTTGCCCTTATATTATTAGGAATGGGACTTTACCTTTCCTATTCTGTGAGTAGTACTCACAAAGAAAAGAAATTTTCAAAATAAGAAAATTTTATCTGTGCTTGATTTGTAGTAAGATGATATAAGTACCAACATATTACTTACTAATTCATAAGTGTTCCTGCTTTGTTAAAGACAATTAATCTGAAGGGTTTGAAATTTGAGGATATGATAAGTACCTTCAAATTTCAAACCCTTTTTTGTAGCTTAAAAATCATCATCTAATACTTCCAAAATATTAATGAGTTCGTCCATATTAGCAAATCCTGGTCTAATCTCTTGTCCACCTTTCAAAGCCAATCCTTTAAATCCTACTTCCTCCAACAATTGATTGGCGTTGTCTTCGGTAACACCAAACCCTAAAATGATGGGGTATTGTGCCGCCCAAGTTTCTATTTGACTAGTAATGGCATCTATTGGTGTAAACTCATCCGAATTTTCTAATAAAAAATAGGTAATATATCCAGCAGTCGATTGAAATAAAGCTGGAAGATTAGCTTCTGCGAAATCAGTTTTGAGAATAATTGGCAAGTTCAACTCTTTCAACGTATCTAAATCAGGCAAATCACTACCTGAATTAGCCGAAATCTGAATAGCATCTGGTAAGAAAACACTTACCATCTCTTGAATATGCAAAGCATTATTTGAGTTGGTTTCACCTACGATTTGAACGCCTGCAAGCCAACCTCTCATTTCTTTGTATTTCTCAAAAGGAACATTGTCCATCGAAAATCCAATATATTCAACGCCCATTCCTGCACAGTAACGAGCATCCGATAAATTATTTACCTCCGAAACCTTAACGATAGTTTTTAACATAATTGTTTTCTGCTTGTAGGGAAAAACGTTTACCCTATAATTTTTGCAAAAGTACAATTTGACTAACTCAGAACCAAAAAGCTAGCCATGGTGTTAGAAAAATATTGTATTTTTGCAAAAGAATATTTGGTTGAAAAAAAATGTCAATCTTTGATTAATACTATTAATGTATTGGCAACAATAATCAGCTTATTATTGAAATATCATATTAAAGAATAACGGAGGACTTTGAATCCTCGCCGAAAACATGAGTAAACACGGAAGAATTTTAGTCGCCATGAGTGGCGGTATCGACAGTTCGGTGGCAGCAGTAATGCTTCACGAACAAGGTTACGAAGTAGTAGGTATGACCATGAAAACATGGGATTATGCTTCCTCTGGTGGTACCAAAAAAGAAACAGGTTGTTGCTCTTTAGATTCAATCAACGACGCACGTAATATTGCTGTTGAGTTGGGTTTCCCTCACTATATCCTCGATATTAGAGAAGAATTTGGCGATTATGTAATCAATCACTTTACGGGTGAATACTTGGAAGGACGTACCCCAAACCCTTGTGTAATGTGTAATACGCACATCAAGTGGGATGCGCTTTTGCGTCGTGCCGATAAACTTGATTGTGAGTTCATCGCAACTGGTCACTATGCTAATATTCGTGAAGAAAACTCACGTTTTGTTATCTCTAAAGGTGTTGATACTTGGAAAGATCAAAGCTATGTATTATGGGGTGTTTCTCAAGAAAGTCTTTCTCGCACCAAGTTACCTTTGGGACATTTGACCAAAAGTACCATCCGAGAAATGGCAAAAGAACGTGGCTTTATGGATTTGGTCAACAAATCTGAAAGTTATGAAATTTGTTTTGTGCCAGACAACGATTATCGTGGCTTCTTAAAACGACGTGTAGAGGGATTAGAAGAACAGGTACGTGGTGGAAACTTTGTAGACACTAGTGGCAAAGTATTGGGGAAACACGAAGGATATCCATTCTATACCATCGGTCAACGCAAAGGTTTGGGTATTGCATTAGGCTATCCTGCTTTTGTGACAGAGATTCGCAAAGAAACCAACGAGGTAGTTTTGGGACGTGACAAAGATTTGGAGCGTGATGGTATGTGGGTTGGACAATTGAACTTATCAAAGTATGCCTCAATTCCTGATACCTTAGAAACCATCACTAAGGTTCGCTATAAAGATCAAGGAACACCAGCTAAAATCATCCAAGATGGCGAAAAAATTAGAGTAGATTTTCATCAGCCTGTATCGGGTATTGCGCCAGGTCAAGCGGCGGTTTTCTACGAAGAAAATGATGTTGTAGGCGGAGGCTGGATTACAAAATCATTCAAACAAGATGCAACTTCAGGCATTTATGCAGCTGTAGTACAATAAAATAGATACATAAATTATTGTGGGCTTTTTTCAAATTTCTTTGAAAAAAGCCTTTTTTTTTACCAAAAAACAAGAAGAAGCAAAGTTTATAAAAGAAGCTATCTTCTTTTTGTTTAACCAATTACTAAAATTTTACTATTTTTGAATTTCTAACCATAATGATAACTATGAAATATAATCAACAATGGCTCTGTGAAAAGTACAACTACGGAGAGCCAATTAAATATCTATTTTTCTGGGGGCATCAATCTGCAAAAGATGGAAGCCTCTCAAAATCGTGTTTTAGCCAGTGGTGGCAGTCACCATTTAAAGTGAATCAAGAGGTATTTGAAACAGCCGAACATTGGATGATGGTGCAAAAAGCTAGGTTATTTCAAGATGAAGCGTCTGCTCAGAAAATCTTACAAGTGAAGAGTCCCGCAGAAGCAAAAAAGCTTGGCCGATCGGTAAAAAATTTTAATTCAAAAACTTGGGATACCTATAAATTTAATATTGTTGTAGAAGGTAATTTTCATAAATTTTCACAAGATATAGCCTTAAAGGAGTTTTTATTAACGACCAATAATCGAGTTATCGTAGAGGCAAGCCCTGTCGATTCTATTTGGGGTATTGGTATGGCATCTGATCATCCAGACGTTGAAAATCCGATGGAGTGGGAAGGCGAAAATCTATTGGGATATGCACTTATGGAAGTGCGCGATAGGTTGCTGAACTTTAGGCAATAGGGATCAGGCATTAGGGAAAGAGTATCTAATTTGTATGAAATGACATCTTATTTCATAGGACATAATTCATAGCATTACTCCTAATTATCTGGAGTAATGCTATTTTATTTTCAAATGGAAATAATTCCCTATTTCAATTTCTTAGGTTCAACGCCTTCGAAAGTCATTTTTACATCTTTAATGGTACCGTCTTCGTTAAAATACAGATGATCGACACATACCACACGATGGTCACGGTCGAGATTAGGAATTGGGCGACGGTGATACACAATGTACCAGTCATCAGACTTAGGAGAATTGATTACAGAATGATGCCCAGCACCAGTGGCAACCTTTTCATCTGCCACTAAGATAGTTGACTTTTTCTCAAATGGTCCCCAAACCGAATCCGCTACGCCATAGGCCACTTTGTACGTTCCATTTGTCCAGCCACCTTCCGACCACATCAAATAATATTTACCCTTGCGAATAAACATAATGGGTCCTTCCACATAGCCTTTTGGCGTGATTTCTTTAACTATTTCACCGTTTTCTAAAGGTATCAAACCTGTAAAGTCAGATTTGAGTTTGGCAATATTACAATGTCCCCAACCTCCATAAATAATATAGTATTGGCCGTCTTTATCTTGAAAAACTGCCTGATCAATAGGCTGAGCTTTGTTATAAAATTGATTGATAAGAGGCTTACCAAGATAATCTTTATAAGGGCCTTCGGGTTTTGAAGCTACTGCAATACCTATTCCGCCCACTTTATCATCCTTATCTGGATTATTGGGACCAAAGCCTTTCCTTTCAGAACTTTGAATATCATTAGCCGAAAAGAACAAAAAAAAATGCTTTCCTTTTTGTACGATTGATGGAGCCCACATAGCTATTTTTGCCCATTTGATGGCTGTGGTATCCAAAATTTTAGGATGTTTTTTCCAATTGACCAAATCTTTTGACGAAAAGGCATCAAAGAAAACCTGGTTTTTGTATTTGGCCGAAAAAGTAGGGAAAACCCAATATTCTTTATTTAAAATGACCGCTTCAGGGTCAGCATACCAACCCTCAAAAATGGGATTGCCAGAAGTCTTTTTAGGAGCTTGAGCAAACACATTTGAGAGGGTAAAAATTAATGTTAAAAAACAGTAAATAGAAAATTGCGATATTGATTTCATAAAATTAGGATTTGATTATTACCCTAATTTATGACCAATAAAAATTGAATCCAAGGTACTAACTTACTTCAGCAGGACATACCCCTGTAGCATAATTACTAACCCTGTTGACAATACGTTAATATTTACTTTACAAAAAAAATTGAGTCACAAGATAAACATTTATAGGTTTTTACAGGGATACTTAAGATTGTTCTAAAAATATCATACACAAATGGAGTTTGTACTCTTTGTCCGTAGTTTTGGTGACAACATGGGCATTGATTTTTAATAGTGGTTCTATTTTTCATTCTATAAAAATAGAGCATACCAATAATTACACTCACAACAAGAGCTATTGCTGTGAGAAAAACTAGGTTTAATAGTTCGGCTTTCATGAGTTCTAATTATTTAAATATAGTGTGTTAATGTTGAAAATGTATTAAATCAAAATAGTTTAAAGTAAGAGGTTTACATAAGCACTGTGCAGTTTAAAACAAGGCTTATAAAGTTTTCTTGATAATGTTTGCCAATAGGTAAAATACACCCATTACTAAGTGTAACTTCTTGAACACTAAATTCTATTAGGTGGTCAATGTTAATCAAATAGGAACGATGAATACGAATAATTTTTTCGTAATTCAAAGAGTTTTCTATTTGCTGAACACTTGTTTTTAGAAGGTATTTTTTTTGATTGCTTGTAATTAATTCTACATAATTGCCTGAGCTTTTTGCAAAAACTAAATTCTTATATGGCATCTTAACATATAAGTTATTTTGCTTTACAAAGACGTACTCGCGTCCATTGTTTTCTTTAGGTTCGAGTGTTGGCGAGATCGAAAAACTATCACTTTTTTTTAGATAAACCATTTAATACATAAGTGTTTGAAAGCAACTAATTTGAAAATAGAAGCTTGAAACAATGCTTTTCATTTTAATTGCCTAGGGTGAATGTTTAATAATATCAAAAATTAGGTTTTATATTATTCTAAAAACGGACAATTTAAGAAGTACTTAGGCGCAATAAAATGATAATGTTGATGATTTTTTAGTAAATAGAATCCCTGTTCGAAGGGCAATACCTTTGAATGTTTTATCTTAGAAATATGCAAGAAGAGTGGTACGACTGATTAATGTTAGGCAAGAAACTATTGAGTTGAATTCATAAAGTGTAGATGATAATATATGATTAAATACTATTGTTTTTTTTATTTTATGGTGAAAATTCTTCAGTTATCTTTTAGATTCTATACAAATCTCGTGAAACTGGAGACAGAAACCAATATCCTATTAGATATAAATTTATACTTAAAGATAATTAGAAGCAAATTTTTTTTGATTGTTAATCAACAATTTATGTTATTTCTTTAAATCCTTATATTTGAAAGTGAGCACAGAGAACATTTAGCAATAATCGGGTAGGATGTGTAGTGCAAATCCATAAAATTTGCTTTATAAAACCAACAAAATGTATGAGTCTTTTTTTATATAATGAGCATAATGCTCATATCAATTGGCTTCCAAAAGATGGTATAGTCAATTACCATGGCAAACTTTTTTTAGAAGAAGAAGCCAATATGTTTTTCGAAAAGCTTTGGAATACCATCGATTGGAGAAATGATGAGGCGATTATTTTTGGTAAAAAAATCATTACCAAACGCAAGGTAGCATGGTATGGCGATAGGCCGTTTCGATATACATATTCAAAAGTCACCAAAGAAGCTTTGCCTTGGACACCTGAGTTACTAGCACTCAAGAATCGAATAGAAATAGCTACTGGCGAAACTTTTAACTCATGCCTTTTAAATCTCTATCATTCTGGTGATGAGGGGATGGCCTGGCACAGCGACGATGAAATTGATTTGAAAAAAAACGGAGCTATTGGGTCGATTACTTTTGGTGCAGAGCGCAAGTTTGCTTTTAAACATAAACACTCTGGCGAGAAAGTAGAGATGTTATTAGAGCACGGAAGTTTGTTGGTGATGAAAGATACAACCCAGACTTTTTGGTTACATCGCTTACCACCAACCAAGAGAGTTAGCAAGCCAAGAATCAATCTCACTTTTCGCACTATTGAAAACCAGCACTGATGTATCAAAACTGGCTAAATCGCTTGGATTTTGCGCTCATAATACCAAACTATTTTGTCGAGTAGTACATCTCCGCCTCCATAAAAAAATACGGCTCCCATTGGAGGGTTGGCGGTCGCTAGTCCTCCATAAGTGATTGGCCTCCAAGTCCAACAGTTGTAATAGGTTCCAATTAGCTCGGTGGTGAATACTGCCAAACCAATAAAAAAATAGACATTTTGCCATCTTTTACGTCTTACCAGTATAAAAAACAAAAGACCAAATAATAGGGAAAAATCATCATTTAAGAAATAGCCAACGCTTAAGAACACAAGAGCATAAAAGGCAATAAAGATAGAACGAAGCGTATTGTCGTGTTTTATAACCCATTGGTTTTTGGCAAAAATATATCCAGTGGCATAAACAATACTATGCCCAAAAGGTACATAAAATGGGACATAGGGCGTTCGATAGTCATACATTCCGACACCATTACAAAATATTAATTCGCCAAGATATGATAAGAAAACCATGATGAATAATAGTTTTCGTAAGTGAGCATCGCTGTATTTAAACAAACTCGAAAAATAAAGAATAGTTAGGACGTCAGCTAGGTATCTACCCTCAAAAAAGCGCTCTACAAAGTAGGGTGAATCAATAAATAACAACAGAGCAATAAAAGGAAAAAATCCCCAAGCCAGAGTAATGAGTGCCTTAAAGTTTTGTGTATGATGGTTAAAAATGGGTTGGGAAAGAATGTACTTCATCTAAATATCAGATATAGTCAAGAAATATATATCTAACTTTCTTATTGAAGAGCGACCATATCACTACTCAATAAGAAAGTCTTGGATAAGCTGATTTTAAAAATAATATAAATCTTCGATTTTAAAAGGGAATAAACTACACAAATACAGTTTAAAATTAGCAAATGGTTTTAATCTTAAACCCAAAACAGCTTGTAAAGGTGTTTATCGCCTTTACAAGCAGAGCGTTTTTTATTAAAAAACCAATGTTATTTTGTGCCAACTACAGGAAATTGTGAAATTCGCAAAGTAGTACACCCATAGGGAATTAATTCGATGTCCTCTTCTAAATTACTTGCTTCTAAGCCATAAATTGGCGAATAAGGTAGGTGTCCAGCAGACTCATTATAAAGAGTCCATGTAGGGATTTTTTTAGCCTTTGTTCTAATTGTGATAGGAGTATTTTGGGTGTTCCAGGGGTAGCTTGAAATATGATTTGATTTTGTAGTTATAAAAAATGACTCTAACTTACTGTCAGGCATCTCAAAAATACCATAATTCCAATCTGTAGTAGGACGTGATTCTATATAGCTTTCGCCATAGATTTTTGAATCTTTGGTATTGATCATTCTTTTACTTTCCTCTCCAATTTTTAAAGCGTATGTAATTGGTCCTCGCTCAATTGATAAGGAATTTTCGAACCATTTATTTTTGAAAATATGCATTGGTAATATTAATTCTACGATATCGCCATTTTTCCAAATTCTATTTAAATTAACGATTTGATTTCCTTCAATTTCTTGAAAATCTTTACCATTTACTTTTACAATAGCCTTTTTACACCAAGCAGGAATCCTCAAATGAAAAGGGAAACTGTCTGATTTGTTGAGAGATAGCGTAAACTTGATGCTTTCGTCAAAAGGGTAATTGGTTTCTTCAAGTACGGTAAGCATGGTATTTTTACCAACCAAAGTTTTCATCTCATTGGATGAATATACCAACGCTGCGATACCTTTATCTGCGGTTGTGTACCAAAGATTTTGCGTGAATTTAGGCCAACCTTGGTGCATATTAGAAGTACAGCAAGGGTAACCTGTGAGTAAGCCAAAACACAAATCTGTTCCTCCATGATTGTCACCAAAATTGCGTTGATGACGAGTAGCCATGACCTGATTTGCTTGTTGGAAATATTGCCTTTCCATAAAATCATCGGTAATCTGAGTGGGTAAGGCGTTGAAAGCAAGTTTTTCTAACTGATCTGCAAAAGATATATCACCTGTAATTTCAAGAGCTTTTTCGAGGCTAAACATCATTTCTACAATTGTACATAACTCAGTTCCTTGGGTTGGATTATTGCCATGCAAAGCTTCATCTCCACCATATCCGCCATTTGCAAAACCATTATAATGACGAATATCTATAAGCCCTTTCTTTACGGCTTCAAGGTATTTAGCTTCTTGATGTTTTTGATAATAAATGATAGGTTCTTTGAGTCCCTGAGCCAGATTCACGGTGTGGATACTTCCAAAATGAGTCAAGAAATCTGTTTGAAGAAACTGATGAGTAAAGTCAAAAGATTGTTTGTGTAGCAACTCTCCAAGGTCTAACAAAAAAGGCTCATGGGTGATATCATAAAGCCAATATACTGCCATCAGATTGTCTGCAACTCGGAATTTTGCCCAAAAAGTCCAATGGTCAAGTGGTTTCTGAGGAAGTTCTTTTAATTGATAACGAAAGTAATTAGACATCAAAGTAAGCACTCTTTTGTCTTGAGTAGCGGAGTAATATTGCTGTAAAATCTTCAGCATAACCATCTTTGGCCACCAATCATGACTGTTGTCTCTTTGTATTCCAGCTTCATAGTCATAGTCTTTAGAAGGTCCAAAGTATCCATTTGGTTGTTGACTTTTTATACTCCATTCTATCCAAGGTTTTACTTTCGCAATTAGCTCTTTATCATCAAGAATATAGGCTAAGGGTAATAGCCCATCAATCCAATACGGACCACGTTCCCATTGGTCTCCATCACCGCCAAGCCAACCGTTGCGTTGTCCCATTACCAAAGGATACAACTCATCCAATTTTCCTGTTGATCCATTTTTTTGTGTCAAAAGCATTTCGCGAAGCCATCCTTTGGGTTTGATAGCACCTAAGGGTAGGGGCTGATAGTAGTTGCTTTGTGCCTGAAGGCAATAGGAAGCAATAAGGCAGAGTACTGCCAACCATGGTGTTGTTCTTTTTTTCATAGAAAATTTTATAGAAAATAGATTTATAGTGTATTAGTTGTTTGTGAAGAAAAAGATGTTTTATGATATCTTGTATTGGTTTCAAATGAAATAAACAAAAACGCTAAATCATCTTATTTCTTCAGACATAACTAATTCGTGGATGATTTATCCACTGCTAAAAATAGAATAAATTGCCCAATATGATATGCAGGGTTAGAGGGCAATAGAAGTAGGGGTATCAATACTGTTGAGCTCTATATTTCGGTAGGTACTTATTATTGTAGAAAGAGAGAATAAGGTGCAAAAAAATACACGCTACCTCCATTTGAAAGACTTATTATCGATAGCTCTCATAGTACACAAAATACCGTCTAAATGGTCATATTCATGTTGGAGCAATTCAGATAGATCATCTTGCATATCCCAAACCTGCTCTTGCCAATTTTCGTCAAGGTAGCGAATTGTAAGACTTTTATGACGCTTTACTTTGACCAAGAGACGAGGAAAACTCATACAATCATCCCAAAGCTCAAATAATTCTTCACTGAGATTTTCTAAAACTGGATTAATAAATACTACAGGTTTATCGATATTCATATAAATCACTCTTTTCATAATACCCAACTGCGGCGCAGCAATGGCTCTTCCAAAATTGTACTTTTCTCGTATTTCCTGCATGACTTGGTGCAGGTCAGCTGCCCACTCCTTTACCAAAACAAGTTCATCTTTTGTAACTTCTTGGCATATCTCATAAAGCCGAGGGTCGCCCAATACTAGCAAATCATCTAGAGTTTTCATTTTTGAATCAATTATTTATGCAAAATCTGGAATATCTATTTAAAAAAAGTAGTTTAAATTTACAGAAGAATATGAGAATTTTAGAAACTATACAGATACAAAATGGCAAGGTATTACAATTACCTTATCATCAAGCGCGCATGAACGCTGCCCGAAAGCAACTTTGGCAGTGTGAAGATGACATTGAATTAGCTCAGATTTTGACTATTCCTGAGGAATCCAAGGGCGGAATTGTGCGTTGTCGAGTAGTATATCAACAAGAAATAGAAGAGGTGCAGTTTATTCCATATCAGTGGAAAACTATTCGGAAAATAAAAGTGATAGAAACCTCACCGATAGATTATGCCATCAAATGGCTGGAAAGAAGTGTTTTTACACAATTACTTCAAGAAAATCCTGACGCAGACGAGTTGATTATTACACAGAATGGATGGGTTTCGGATGCCACTATTGCGAATTTGGCCTTTTGGGATGGAAAACAATGGTTTACCCCCGATACACCTTTGCTAAAAGGAACCAAAAGACAATATTTGTTGGATACTCAGCAAATACAAGAAAAAGCTATCAAAGTTGAAGACCTAAAGCATTTCGAGAAAGTATGCCTAATAAACACCTTTCGAGACTTGTCACATGAAGAGGCAATTATTCTTTAATGTATTAAAAATCACAATTCACTTTACTCCATCACAACTCACTCAATAATTCCGTGGCAGAAGAACAAAAGACACCTTCGTTTTTATTAAGACAAAAATTTCCATTTGAACCAACTGTTGGTCAGGTTGAACTTTTTCAGAAAATGGAAAAGTTTATCCTCAATACCGACGATTTTGGTCCATTATGCTTTTTGTTAAAAGGATATGCAGGTACAGGAAAAACCACGGTGATTTCGACAATAATTAAAGTTTTGCCCAAATTTGGCTATAAATCGGTATTGTTGGCACCGACAGGGCGTGCGGCAAAAGTCATGTCGAATTATTCGAAAAAAATAGCGTTGACGATTCACAAAAAAATTTATCGCCAAGTTGCCAATCAATATACAGGTAGCTTAGAGTTTCAGCGCCAAAATAACTACGCTACCAATACCATTTTTATCATTGATGAATCCTCGATGATTTCGGATGATGCCGAGTTTGGTACTGCGGGTTTGCTCACCGATTTGATGGAATATGTGTTTACTCATCCTGAACTGGATTATAATGGTAACAAAATCATTTTTGTAGGAGATACCGCCCAGTTGCCACCTGTGGGTAAATTTATGTCGCCAGCGCTGGAAAAAGTTTACATGGAAGGACAGTTTCATTTGGGCGTTTTGGAGCAAGAACTTACCGAAGTAATGCGCCAGGATGCCGAATCTGGGATTTTGTATAACGCTACTCAATTGCGTAGTACCCTCAGCACCAACAAACCGAAAATTTCTTTTGTGACCAAAGGATATAGAGATTTTTATAAGATGACTGGCGAAAAGCTAGAAGATGGCTTAAACTATGCTTATCGTAAATTTGGTAGAGAAAATACCATTATTCTAACGCGCTCCAACAAGACAGCGGTACTTTATAACCGATATATCCGACAACAAATATTTGCCTTAGACGATGAACTATCGGTAGGAGACCTATTGATGATTGTACGAAACAATTATCATTGGCTTGGAGAAGATTCACCCGCTGGATTTTTAGCCAATGGTGATTTTGTGGAGGTTATGAAAATTCGGGGTGTAGAAGAAATGCACGGGTTTCGCTTTGCGACCCTATACTTGCGTTTGCTCGATTATGAAGATCACCCCGAAATCGAGGCAAAAGTACTTTTGAGTACTTTATATTCTAATAATCCATCTTTAAATAAGGATGAAAGTAAAGCACTTTACGACTCTGTAGCCTTGGATTATGAGCATATTACAAACAAAAAAGATCGTATCGCCGAAATCCGTAAAGACCCCTATCTTAATGCGCTACAGGTAAAATTTGCTTATGCGCTTACTTGCCATAAATCTCAAGGTGGTCAGTGGAATGCGGTGTTTGTGGAACAAGGCTATCTGACAGATGAACAAATCAATGAGGACTTTGTGCGTTGGCTTTATACAGGTATCACACGTGCAACTCATGAAGTATTTTTAGTCAATTTTCATAATGAGTTTTTTGATTAGAAATTTGGTAATTTTCCCCAAAAAATTGATAAATGATAATGAGTTTTAAGTGATTCAAAATCTAAAAGACTGAGTTTTTCGTATTTTTCCAAAACGAGAAACTTATGAAATACTTACTTGTCTTTACTTTGTTTTGGATGAAAACCAATTTAGTGCCGAATGCTACAGTTGAGAAAGTTGATTTAAGACGCTATTGCGGTGTTTGGTATTCGCTTTACTCTTTACCCACAATGTTTGACCGCAATACTCGCGAAACCACAGGGTATTATTCTCTCAATTCCAAAGGTTATTTCGATGTCGTAACTACCTACAAAAAAGGAGATGACGAGGACGTTCACTCTGTCAAATCCAAAGTTTTTCCAGTTGTTAATACCAATAACGCTAAGCTCGAAGCACAATTTTTATGGCCATATCGAGTTGATTATTGGATTATCGAACTTCCCGAAGATTATTCTTATGTGGTAGTGGGACATCCAGAGTACAAATTTTTGTTTATCATGAGCCGCAAAAAGTCCATGCCCCAAAAGCAATTAGACGAGATTATAGCGAGATGTAAAGCGAAAGGCTATCCCGTAGATAAACTAAGCTCACAAAAGCATGATTAATGAATATCTGATGATATTTATTCTATCCATGTCGAGTGCCCTACTCGACAACTGGCGGTATCACATCGGATTACTTTTGCCAATTGGTCAGTGAGACACTGACCACGGACGCGATATGCGATGATATTTATTTCTCTATCTATGTCGAGTGTCCCACTCAACAACTGGCTATATCACATCGGATTACTTTTGCCAATTGGTCAGTAAGACACTGACCACGGATGCGATGAATATCTGATGATATTTATTCTATCCATGTCGAGTGTCCCACTCAACAACTGGCTATATCACATCGGATTACTTTTGCCAATTGGTCAGTGAGACACTGACCACGGATGCGATGAATATCTGATGATATTTATTTCTATCCATGGCGAGTGTCCCACTCAACAACTGGCGGTATCACATCGGATTACTTTTGGCAATTGGTCAGTGAGACACTGACCACGGATGCGATATGCGATGATATTTATTTCTCTATCTATGTCGAGTGTCCCACTCAACAACTGGTGGTATCACATCGGATTACTTTTGCTAATTGGTCAGTGAGACACTGACCACGGATGCGATATGCGATGATATTTATTTCTCTATCTATGTCGAGTGTCCCACTCAACAACTGGTGGTATCACATCGGATTACTTTTGCCAATTGGTCAGTGAGACACTGACCACGGATGCGATATGCGATGATATTTATTTCTCTATCTATGTCGAGTGTCCCACTCAACAACTGGCGGTATCACATCGGATTACTTTTGGCAATTGGTCAGTGAGACACTGACCACGGATGCGATATGCGATGATATTTATTTCTCTATCTATGTCGAGTGTCCCACTCAACAACTGGTGGTATCACATCGGATTACTTTTGCTAATTGGTCAGTGAGACACTGACCACGGATGCGATGAATATCTGATGATATTTATTTCTATCCATGGCGAGTGTCCCACTCAACAACTGGCTATATTACATCGGATTACTTTTGCCAATTGGTCAGTGAGACACTGACCACGGATGGACAGGTTCCTCTATTTATAATATCAATTAGTAGAAATTTATCAAAACAACCTTTTAGACTAAAGACGATATTCGTTTGTAAAGTTTGTTTAATAAACTCAATGTTAACAGCTATACATTTAACAAATAACGGTTACTTTCCTGATCTAAAAATTGATATTTATCTCTAAACAATATGCTATCTAGAAGAACCTTTTTGGCTTCTTTGGGAGTCTTGCCATTGACTACATTTAGCTTTGGAAAACCCAAAACAAAGGTTTTGCCTTTATCTGATTTTGTCAAGCATCTTGAACCAGTCGGTCGCCGATTGGAAATAGAAGGCTATTACGTTTGGTGCGCTTCGCCGATAATAGCTCCAGATGGGAAAGTGCATGTATTCTTTTCGAGATGGCCAGAAAAATACAAAATGGGTGGTTGGATTCATAAATCCGAAATCGCTCATGCTGTTGCTGATTCACCGACTGCTCCTTTTCAAGTGACAGGTACCATTCTTGCCCCAAGAGGCGAAGGATATTGGGACGCTACTACTTGTCATAATCCTCATATTCAGTTTGTAGATGGCCAATATTGTTTGTTTTACATGGGTAATTCCAATGGTAAAACAGACACCAAGCGTATAGGTATTGCTACAGCACCAAGTTTGGATGGCCCGTGGACTCGCTATGATAAACCGCTGTTAGAAGCGGGCGCCGAAGGTGCTTGGGATGACCATTGTACCACAAACCCTTCTTTTATCAAACATCCAAATGGTGAATATTGGTTGTATTACAAATCTTGGAATACGAAAGAATACCAAGAAGCTCAAGGTGCTATTCGAGGGAATCGAAAGTATGGTTTAGCGATAGCCAAAAACCTTATGGGACCTTATCAAAAGTATAAAGGAAACCCTATTGTGGATTTTTCAAGAAAAGGTAATAATGCCCAAGTTGAGGATGCTTTTACTTATTTAGAAAAGGGAAAATTTAAAATACTTACTCGTGATATGGGGTATTACAACCATGAAGTAGGTTTATTTATGGAGTCCCAAAATGGAAAAAAGTGGAGCGAACCTACGGTATCTTTTTTCCCTGCTGAAGCTTACATAACCGAACCACCAGCACCTGCGCACCTTAAGCGTTATGGTAGATTTGAACGTCCCCAATTACTTATGCAACACGGCAAGCCAACCCATCTTTTTACTGCTATGCAAGGAGGGAAGTATGCTACCTCTAGTTGTTTCGTTTTCCGCTTGAGCTAACATTTTACTACTAATATTCACTAATTTCTTTACCAATAAACCTGATTTATTTCATGAAAAAAATCGTAAGTAAAGTATTGCCCTACGCCGTGGGGTTACTGATGTCGCATGCTATTACTGCTCAATATCAACTTGAAAATTTAGACAGAGGTTTGGTCGCAGTGCGTACCAATCCCAAATCTGTTTTTTTGAGTTGGAGAATCCTTGGTACTGACGCCAAAAATCTTGCATTTAATCTTTATCGAGGCAAAACAAAACTGAATGCCAACCCAATTTCAGCTATATCTAACTGGGTGGATAGTAGCGGAGTTGAATCTGAAGAATACAGCGTTAGAGCCGTATTAAATGGCAAAGAGCAAAAAGCCTATTCTACCAAAGTATTAGCACAAAACTTTATTGAAATACCACTTAATATTCCTGCAGGAGGTATAACCCCAGATGGCAAACCCTATACCTATTCAGCATCGGATTGTTCGGTAGGAGATTTGGACGGTGATGGTAAATACGAAATTATATTGAAATGGGATCCGACTAATGCCAAAGATAACTCACAGCGTGGATATACAGGGAATGTCTATTTGGATGCTTATCGTATGGACGGGAAGCAATTGTGGCGTGTTGATTTAGGTAAAAATATCAGAGCAGGTGCCCATTATACTCAGTTTATGGTCTTTGACTTTGATGGTGATGGCAAGGCAGAAATTGCGTGTAAAACTGCCGATGGAACCACAGATGCAGCAGGGAAAGTGATTGGAGATGCAAAGGCTGATTATCGTAATGAAACAGGATATGTATTGGATGGACCTGAGTTTTTGACTGTTTTTGAAGGAATTTCTGGAAAAATTCTTGATTCAGTACCATTCACGCCTGAGCGTGGAGAGGTGGGAGCTTGGGGTGACAAGTATGGTAACCGAGTAGATAG
Source organism: Flectobacillus longus (assembly GCF_030056705.1). Taxonomy (GTDB): domain Bacteria; phylum Bacteroidota; class Bacteroidia; order Cytophagales; family Spirosomataceae; genus Flectobacillus; species Flectobacillus longus. The sequence goes on along the minus strand of NZ_JASHIC010000001.1, from coordinate 276,688 downwards.
ATTTATTTCTGCTGTGGCATATTTGGACGGTAAACATCCAAGTTTGATTACTGGACGTGGCTATTATACTCGTTTGGTTAGAACTGCTTGGGATTTTGAAAAAGGCAAAATCAAAATGCGTTGGAATTTTGACTCCAACGATGCTGGAAACGAAGCTCACAAAAGTATGGGAAATCACCAGATGAGTATTGCCGATTTGGATGGAGATGGAAAGCAAGAGGTGATCAGTGGGGCTTCTGTCATAGCTTCAAATGGTAAAAGCTTTTATGCCAATGGCTTGGGTCATGGCGATGCGCTGCATGTTTCAGATATGGATCCAACCAGAAAAGGGTTGGAGCTTTGGCAATGTCATGAAGAACCAGCCAAATATGGAGAATATGGTATGGAGTTTAGAGATGTTTTAACTGGAAAACCTATTTGGGGAGTATCAGGAGAAGGTAAGGATGTGGGGCGTTGTATGGCTTCGGATATTGATCCAACACATTATGGATATGAGGTTTGGGGGTCTGTGGGAGGGCTCTATGACTGCAAGGGTAATCAGATTAGTGCGAATAGACCTCGTTCTATGAACTTTGCTATTTGGTGGGATGGTGACTTAACTCGTGAGTTATTGGATGGAAATCATGTAGATAAATGGGATTACCAGAATGGACAATTAGTTCGTTTGTTTACTGCTCAAGATTGTTCGTCTAACAATGGTACAAAGGCTACGCCTGCCGTTTCAGCCGATTTGTTTGGAGATTGGCGTGAGGAGGTTGTATTGAAAAAGAATGATAGTTCGGCGCTTCGTATTTTTACTACGACTATTCCAACAACCTACAAAATGCCAACTTTGATGCACGATGCCCAATATCGTGTGGCAATTGCGTGGCAAAACTCTGGCTATAACCAGCCTCCACATCCAAGTTTTTATTTGGGAGAAGTAGCACCGAAGTAATTTGAAAATTTGAAGATGTGTTGATTTGACAATGGATGATTAATAGCTAAACACCCGAATAGAAGTCATTCTGTATTTTGGGATACCTAGCTAGCAATATCATAACAGTTAACCAAAAAATGCGTTCGAAAAGAGCTTTTCGAACGCATTTTTTATACTATATCTCAGGGATAATAATCACTAATTTGCTCAATATCAACTCACTAAATTAGGGGCTAAATTATTCTGGAAGTAATTGGATAATTCTTCCTGGACCTTCTACCGAAATATAAATCAAGCCATCTGGACCTTGTTTTACGTTACGTACACGTCCGATGCTTTCCAATAGTTTTTGTTCTTTAACCACCTTTCCATCTTTGATTTCAAGACGACTTAAGTATTGATAAGCTAAACCACCAACTAACAAACTTCCTTTCCAACCTTTGTATTTATCACTTGTAATAAAAGCAATCCCGCAAGTTCCTATAGATGGGGTGTATTGGTGTTGTGGAAGCGTAACACCCTCTTTAGCAGGAGCTTTAGAAATTGTTTTTCCATCGTAGTTGATACCATAAGATACCACAGGCCAACCGTAGTTTTTACCTTTTTGGATAACGTTTACTTCATCTCCACCACGAGGACCGTGCTCTGATTCCCAAATTTCTTGTGTAGTGGGATTAAAAGCCAAACCTTGTGGGTTGCGGTGACCATAAGAATAAACTGTAGAAGGAGCAGAGTTTCCTTCTAAAATAGGGTTGTCGCTAGGCACTTTACCATCGTCTGTCATGCGGTGAACTTTTCCCCAAGGAATCGTAACATTCTGCGCATTCATGTTGGGCGATTCGGCACCGCCATAACTCGTTGCTCCACCTTCACCAATTGATAAAAACAAAAACCCTTTATTATCGAACTCAATGCGACTACCATAGTGATTGTACATTGTGTTGGTAGCAGGAGTTGTAAAAATCGTTTCAGTACCCGTAATAGCATCATCGCTGAGTTTGAAGCGAATCAAATTTAATTGTGATCCATCATCAGTGCCTTTGCTTACATAGGTCGCATAAATCCAACCGTTTTGAGCATATTTTGGATGAACTCTTAAGTCCAATAAACCACCCTGTCCTTTTACAAATACATCTGTTGGAGCTCCTGAAAGTTCAGTAGTTTTTCCACCTGAATAGCGGTAAAATTTACCTTGTTTCTCTGTAAAAAGTAAGTCACCATTAGGAAGAAAGTCCATTCCCCAGATAACATCCTTGTCATTAACTATGATGTTAGATTTGAGTTTTGGTTGAGTATCTGCGGTAGCGTTTTCTGTAGTAGGTTCTAATCCTCCATTAGTTTTGCAGGAGAATCCAGAAGAAAGAGACATGATTGATAAACAAGCACATCCTAAAAGTACATTTTTCATAATAATTGAATAGTTGGTTTTAATTTTTTTACAAAAGTATCATAATCAAGCTTTTCTCTGTCAGGGCTGTAGGGCTTTTGGTGCCAGATTGTGGAGCCATTCAAGAGTATTTCATGAAATCTGAAATCTTGATTTAGAGTTTAATTTTTTCTCCTTGTTGTGGAAAAATGATGTTTAATCCTAATATATTTTGAGCTTTTACCTGTTCAATGATTTTTTGCTCGTTGGTAGCTGGAGGTTTCAAATGCGTGATAACAACATTTAATCCTTTCATATTTTCTTTTCCAGCAAGGTCTGCCAAAACACTCATTTCTTTCATCAGCCATTGCGGTGTTAAGTGACCAAATAACAAATGATTGGGCTGTTCGTTGGGAAAAGAAACCTCGATAAGAATCCCTTTTAGTTGCTTACTTTTAACCAAGGGAGCTATATTCTTCCAAAGGTTTTTCAACTTACCTGCTTTTTCTAATTCATCAGCTCCTGTGTCTCCCAAATACAACACGTAGGAATCTTGATGTTTAATCAAAAAGGCTGTACTTTCAAAAGGTTCTATATGACTTAAAGAAAATGCTTTTACGGTCATATCTGTACCCGAAATATTTTGTTCAGTTTCAAGAGGTAAGGTTGCATAATGATATTTTTTCAAGAGTATCCCAACGCCTGCATCGCCAAAATTTACCCAAGTTTTATCATTGAAATAGTTTTCTTGCATAATACTCATACACTTCTGAGTGGCATAGATACTCTTGACTGTATCGCCAGGAGAATTAATAATAAGCCCCGAAACATGATCGAGATGAGGATGTGAAATAAAGTATCCTTTGATATATTTTCGCATCACTTGCGACGCTGGTAAAGTAAATGTCTTTTTCTCCACAGCTTTTTGCAAACCTGCATAAATCGTTCCTGCGTCTAATGCCACAAATTGTTCTGAACCACTCGCTCCAAGCATATAGCATGACATATTACTTTCGTCGGTGCCACCTTTTACTCCCAAAGGAATTAAGTCAAAGTGAGCTTTTTGTCCTAAAGTTTCTAGACTTAAAAGTGTTAATATTGTTAGAGCAAAAGTTTTTTGTTTGTTGAATCGTATCATAATCAAGAATATTAAATGCAAAGTAATTGGTCTAAATGAGACCAAGATTATCACTAATAACTGTAAAGTTAGTGGATTCGAAATTAAATTACGGTCGAAGTTCGGATTTAAAAAGGTTTGTACTTGTGTCTATCAATGTTGGAATACTTTTTGTAGAAATTTATAAAAAGAATCTTTTATAGGAAAAAGGAAAGAATAAAAATGAGAAATATTGCTTTTTATTTATCATTAAATTTCTATATTTAAAAAAAGAAATTATTCTTTCGGCATAATCATTGATGCTGTATCTTGTTTAATAAGATAATAGTAAAATAATTGTCCAAACCTGACTATTCTTTATATTGTTTCAACTCGTGTACTTATGTTTGAAAAAATCCTTAACAAATTTCTTAGCTTGATTGTCTTGCTCCGACACGGACGAATGACTCCAGATGTACGCTATTATTACCGTCATACTTATCGATGCCAGTTAACGCAACTTAAGTATGTTTTGCAAGACTATGTAATCAAGAAACCTTATAAGGAAATTGAGTTTCAAGGAGAATTTGCTCCTGAATTAGAATTTACGATTCCGTTTGCTTACTGGCACTACAAAAATGGTACGCTCAAAAGTACCAAGGCAGCGCTTTTTACCAAGGAAATGTACTTTTTTTCGCCACATCATGAAGAAGTCTTTGATGTAAGAACCAACGAAGGAAATTACAACTTTGAACTTCCTCGTGTATTGTACAGTCAAGATTATGATATGACCAAATGGCTTGAAGTGCCTTATAAAGAGCATTTTAAGAACAATGTTTATGTCTATGACAAACCGATGTTGATGATTGCTAATCGATACAATATGGAGTGGGGTGGAGCACCCATTAGTTTTTATAGTATCGAAGATTTGGACTTTATGATTAGTCACCTGAAAAAAGACTATACCATTCTTTATAACCGCCCACGCCCTCAGAATATCACCAATGATACCAGCGATATATACGAACTCAATGACTACGAATGGCTAGCCGAAACACATCCTGAAGTGGTGTTAATGGAGGATTTGTATAAAGAAAACAAAATCAAAGCTCGAAACTACAATCATTTTCAGTTATCGGTTTATGCCAATTGCGAGAAGTTTATCTCTATACATGGAGGTACTGCCGCTTTGGCGAGTTGCTTTAAAGGAGCCAATATTATTTTGTCTAAAAAAGGCCCAGAACATCATTTTGGTTGTTTCAAAACACTTTTTCCTAAACTTTCAGGAGCTACGATTTATCATGCCAAAACCAATGAAGAGGCGAGAGACTTTGTGCTAAAACATTACGTAAAATCATAATCGTATGGCAAACAACTATTGGCTAAAATCTGGCTTTTTGAATATTCTCCAAAGTTTGACTAATGTACTTTTTGGCTTTGGGGGATTTTATATGCTAGTGCGTGTTTTGGACAAAAATCAGTTTGGCGCTTGGACACTCTTTATGACTACTACCTCTATTTTGGAGGTAATCCGAAATGGGTTGATTGGCAATGCCTTGGTGAAGTTTTTGTCAGGCGCAAAGCCTGAAGAAAAGACGGCTATCGTTACTGCATCAGTAACGATAAGTGCATTATTATCAGTTTTTTGTGTGGTATTAAATCTTATTTTTTCTCATTACTTGAGCGTTATGTGGCATACGCCCGAGTTGGAACCAATGTTTTATGTGCACAATATTACTTTTTTGCTTTCGGGTGTATTGGCTATTTTTAATAGTGTAGAACAAGCTCATCTGGCATTTAATGGGGTTTTTATTACGACTTTTGTTCGCCAAGCAGTATTATTTTTGTTTATTCTGGTTTGTTTTATTACCAAGTTCACAATTCCTTTGGCGTATTTGGTTTATATTCAGATTGTGGCAGTTGTGATAGCAACTTTGATTGGATACAGCTACGCTAGAAAACACTTGACACTCGATAGACAGTTACACAAAGAGTGGATTAGTAAATTATTTCATTTTGGAAAATATACTTTTGGCACATCTGTAAGTTCGATTTTGTCAGGAACAATAGACCAAATGATGCTTGGAGCTATGCTTTCTCCTGTAGCTTCCGGGGCATTTAATGTGGCAGTACGAATCACAAACCTTATCGAGATACCAACCAATTCTATTGCTACAATTGTATTTCCACAAAGTGCCAAGCGTGCACAAGAGGGATTAGATGGAGTTCGATATTTGTATGAAAAATCTGTGGGTACAATTCTCGCATTGGTGATTCCTGCGATTATATTTCTTTATCTTTTTTCTGATTTAATCGTCAATATTATTGCAGGTGGAAAATACGATGATTCAATTCCTTTATTGAAAATCACTTTGTTATATTGCATTTTTGTACCATTTGGTCGTCAATTTGGTATTGTCATCGATTCTATTGGCAAAACCAAATTGACCTTCTCTGTAGTTGTTTTTTCAGCTTGTTTAAACATTGCTATGAACTACTTTTTGATTAGTTCACAAGGGGTGATGGGAGCGGCTAGAGCAACTTTGGTGTCAAGCTTTATTGGTTTTATCATCGGACAAGTAATTTTGTATAAAGAACTAAAAGTAAATGTGCTTCATCCATTTGTTTACGCTTTTAGATTTTATCCAGAATTTTATCACCAATATATCAAACCTCGTTTAAAAAAGGCTTGATTTGCAATCATTTTTAATGAAAAACTATTGAGTAATATAGAAGAGAGCAACTGGTTCAAGACTTCGTCTTGGACCTATTTTTTTTGAACAGTTTTAAAAATGTAGCAAGAGTGAGTCCGAGACAAGGTCTCGAAATAGAAAATAGACAAGCATCAGGATGATACATGATGGAGGGAAGACATTTGGAAGCTATATTTGATAGTTTAGGCTTATTCGGATTTTTTATCTTAATAAGCTATTCTTAATTGTATAACTTACCATTTTAACCGTGAAAAAAATCCTCAAAAATCTATTCATAGCATTATTTGTTCTTATAAGTTTCGCTTCGATAGGACAATCAAAAAGACTTAATTTACAAGGAACATGGCGATTTGCCATTGATTCCTTGGATAAAGGAGTACAAGAAAAATGGTTTTCTCAAAAACTAAAAGACAAGGTAATGTTACCAGGCTCCATGCTTGAAAATGGCAAAGGCAATACTGTAACACTTCAGACCCAATGGACGGGTAGTATATATGATAGTTCATGGTATTTTAATCCTCGAATGGCTAAATACCGCCAAGGTCCTCGCCCAAAATTCCCCTTTTGGCTTACTCCTAAAAAGCATTATGTAGGTGGCGCATGGTATCAACGTGATATTGTTGTTCCTGCTGACTGGAAAAATCAGCGTATTTGGCTAAATCTTGAACGTCCACATTACGAAACACGTGTGTGGATTGATAATCAGGAAATTGGTTTGCAAAATTCTCTTTGTGTAGCCCATGTTTATGATTTGACTGGAAAACTCAGCACAGGAAAACATACGCTAACAGTGCGAGTTGATAATAAAACCAAAGCAATCAATGTGGGGAAAGATTCTCACAGTATTACTGATCATACTCAAGGAAACTGGAACGGTATTGTTGGAAAAATGGAGTTGGCTACCGAAGGGCAAGTTTGGCTTTCGGATGTGCAGATATATCCGAGTGTAAAAGAAAAACTTGCTAAAGTAGTGATTCAACTGGAAAATAATCTGACCACTACCGTTTCTGGGAAAATTACCCTTTCTGCCAAAAGCTTCAATTCATCCAAACAACATTCAGTTGAACCTCTTGTGGTAGATTTTAAAGCGGATAAGGGAAGTAATACATTAACCTACACCTTACCGATGGGTGATAATTTTTTGACTTGGGATGAATATGCGCCAGCATTATACAAATTAAACGTACAGGTTTCTACAAATGAAGGTGTGCAGTCGGTAAGGGATGTTCAATTTGGTATGAGAGATTTTGCTATCAACGGAACTCGTTTTGAAATTAATGGACGTCCAATATTCCTGAGAGGAACGGTCGAAAACTGCCAGTTTCCATTAACAGGTTATGCCCCGATGGGTGTGGCATCTTGGGAAAAAGTTTTCAGAAAAGCCAAATCCTATGGGCTTAACCATTTTCGTTTTCATTCGTATTGCCCACCAGAAGCTGCCTTTATTGCTGCCGATTTAGTGGGTATTTATCTGCAACCTGAAGGTCCAAGTTGGGCAAATCACGGTTCGTCTTTGGGCGATGGACATCCGATTGATCAATATATAATGGACGAAACCAACCGTATGGCGAAAGTTTATGGGAATTATGCTTCCTTTTGTATGTTGGCATACGGCAACGAACCAAGAGGAGGAAAGCAGGTAGATTATTTAACAAAATTCATTAAATATTGGCAAGCAAAAGACCCTCGTCGTAAATATACAGGTGCTTCGGTAGCAATGAGTTGGCCATTAGTTCCTGCTAACGAATATATGATTAAGTCAGGACCAAGAGGTTTACCTTGGGACAAACTCCCATCAAGTAGTACTGATTTTGGAGATAAGGTCAAAAACTTTACAGTTCCTTACGTTACTCATGAGTTAGGTCAATGGTGTGTATTCCCTAATTTTGATGAAATCAAAAAGTATAAAGGACTTTATGAGGCTCGTAACTATGAACTTTTCCAAGAAGATTTGAAGGATAGAGGAATGGCTGATAGGGACAAAGATTTCTTTATGGCTTCAGGAAAACTACAAGCTATTAGTTACAAGCACGAAATGGAAATGGCATTTAGAACGCCTCTTTCAGCAGGATTTCAGATGTTAGGTCTCAACGATTATTCAGGACAAGGAACTGCTTTGGTCGGTTTGCTTGATAGTTTTTGGGAGGAAAAAGGATATATAGATGCCAAAGAATTCCGTCAATTTTGTGACTCAACGGTTATTTTAACTCGTTTTCCAAAATTTGTTTTTCAGCAAAATGAAAGTATCCAAATACCAGTTGAGTTGTTTCATTTTGGACAAAAAGCCTTGTCAAAAGCAGTAATTGCATGGCAAATTGTTAATTCAGAAGGAAAAACTGTACAAGTTGGTGAGTTTCAGTCCACTGATTATGCGATTGGAAATAACCTTTCAGTTGGAAAAATTACGTTTAATCCTCAGCAAATTAATCAAGCCCAAAAACTGTTACTTAAAGCGTCAATTAATGGCTCAGAAATTCAGAATCAGTGGACGTTTTGGGTATATCCAACAACTTTACCAGCTGTAAAATCAGAGGAAGTTTATTCATGTAATAGTTTAGATGAAAAAGCTTTGCAGGTTTTGGAAAAAGGAGGGAAGGTATTTTTGCAAGTCGCTGGCAAAATAGAAAGAGGCAAAGAAGTAGTCAATTATTTACAACCTGTTTTCTGGAATACCTCATGGTTTAAGATGCGCCCACCGCATACTTTAGGTTTTGTTTGTGATCCTAAGCATCCAGCTTTTCAATCTTTCCCTACTGATTTTCATGCCAATGTACAATGGTGGGAGTTAGTTCATAAAGCTCAAGTAATGCTACTAGACGAATTTCCGAAAGGTTTTAAACCTGTTGTTCAACCCATAGATACATGGTTTTTGAATAGACCCTTGGGTTTGATTGTGGAGGCAAAAGTAGGCAAAGGAAAATTATTGATTTGTAGCGCAGATGTTAGTTCAAATTTAGAAACAAGACCCGTAGCACGTCAATTAGCCTATAGTTTGCAGCAGTATATGGTCTCATCAGCCTTTAATCCACAGACTTCGGTTGATTTACAAATAGTGAAGAATCTTTTTGATAAGTCTTACAATCCTAATTTTAATACCTATACCAAAGATGCTCCTGATGAGTTGAAGGTAAAAAAGAATGGAATGAATCCCTGATAAGTGATAGATTAAAGTTCTCATTCCTTCTTGGGTACGACTTAAGTTGTATCCAAGAAGGAATTTTTTTGATATAATCTTTAACCCCTAAATCTTGTTACAAATAAGCCTATAAATGTTATAGTCAGTTTTTTTTAACTATTTGAAAATGAGTTTATAAGGCAAAGTACTAGGTGTTTTAGTAAGAATAGTTAATAAAATATTTTAAAAACATTTTGTGCTATTTGCTTCCTCATTTAACCCAAATTGCAATTGATTTTATCCTGAAAATTCCACTTTTAAGATAATTTTAGTGTAAAATGTTCAATTTAGTTGAGTATTTTATTCTCAAAACGGATTAATAAAATAATTTACAATAAATTAATATTTAATAATTTATTTTATTAATTTGGTTGCGAAATCCAACTAACACTTTCAAAACTAATTGCTACGAAATGGTTCATAGGATTTCAAAACCGCATCAACTTACCGTATTTAAACCATGAAAAACAACGAAAGGAGGGAAGCTTTTTCTCCGTAACACTCTAAAACTATTTTTTTCAAATTCGCTCTACCAGAGCTCCAATTTTCAATTTTCATCATTTTAATTCCTAACAATGAAAGCATGTAGAAAAATTTTTACTACGTTATTTGCTACACTCTTGATTTTGACTGGACAGTTCGTTATGGCTCAGCAGGTAGTCAAAGGAAAGGTCGTGGATAGCAATCAATCTGCCCTAGCAGGCGTAAGTATTTTAGTGAAAGGTACCACCAAAGGTACAGTAACGGATGGTTCGGGTAATTTTACGATTTCTGTTGCCAAAAATGCCTCTTTGATTTTCCAATCATTGGGATTCGCTACAAAGACCGTTGAAGTGTCGGGACGTACAACCATCGATGTGGTTTTGGAAGCTACTTCTCAAGACCTTGATGAAGTGGTTGTTACGGCCTTGGGTATCAAACGTGAACAAAAAGCCCTTGGTTATTCAATCGGAACGGTTTCGAGCAAGGAAATCACCGCTTCTGGTAATACCAACTTTGCTTCGGCATTGTATGGTAAAGTAGCAGGTGTTAAAATCTCTACGGCGCCAGGTGGTGCTACTTCAGCCGTAAACGTACAAGTGCGTGGCGTTAACTCATTGAATTACAATACACAACCACTTTATGTTGTGGATGGTATCGTAATCCGTGACTTTAACCAAGCAGGTGCAAACGGTTTGAACAACGGTGGTTATTGGGACGACCAACGTATCCGTGGTAATGGTATCTTGGATATTAACCCAGCCGATATTGCAAGCTTGTCAGTATTGAAAGGTGCATCTGCAACAGCCCTTTACGGTTCGGAAGCTTCGAATGGTGTAATTGTTATTACAACAAAATCTGGCGTAAAAGGTAAAGGTTTGGGCGTTGAATTAAACTACACGTATAACCAAGAGCGTGTGGCATTTACGCCTCAATACCAGAATGTTTATGGCCCTGGTTATGACCGTGCTACAAACCTCGCAGTTGGTGCTGATGAAGAAGGTTTTATCACAAATCCTGATGGTTCTAAGCGTGTTAACTACAGAGCTTACGGACAATTTGGCCCTAAAATGGACGGCAGAATGATGCCTTGGTGGGACGGAACAATGCAGTCGTATAGCGCTAAGCCAAACAACTTCAACGATTTCTACCAAACAGGTTATAACTCAACGGTTAACGCAGCTTTCTCAAATGCAACTGACAAGGGTTCTTACCGTTTTTCTTATACTGGTACAGATTACGCAGGTATTATGCGTGGAAGTGGTTTGAAACGTAATACTTTCAACTTGAACTCTTCTGTAAAATTGAGTAATAAAGTTACGGCCGATGTGGTGGTAAGTTATATCAACTCAAAAGTGCATAACCGTCCTGAGCAAATCAACCGTGTAACAGCCAACTATGGTGGTTTTTATAGCCGTGCGGAAGATATGAACAACTTCTTGAATCATTACCAAACATCACAAGGATACAAATATGTACCGTACAACGTTCCTGAGCGTAATCCTTCAGAGGCGTTCAAATACAACATTCGTGGTGGTGATATTATGGATTTGTTGTGGAATGCTTTGCGTAATAGCGAAGACGAAAACCAAGACCGTGTATTAAGTTCGGTGACTTTGAACTACAAAATCAATAATGAATTTGGCTTACGTGGTCGTGTAGGTAATGACTTTACAAGTTTGGGTACTGAAGTAAAGAAATATAACGAATTTCCAGCTTTGTTTAACTCAGGAAACAGTACTGGTGAATACCGTGTAGCAAGTGGTCGTTACTCAATCGTGTATGGTGATGCAATGTTGACTTATGCCAAAAAATTGAATAATAACTTTGACTTATCAGCTTCTGCTGGTGTACAAGGTCGTCAGGAAAAATACTATGACCAATCGGTTGGTACAAATGGTGGTTTGGTAATTGAGAACTGGTTTAGTATGAACAACTCTACTAACGTATTGAATGCCAGCGCTTCACGTAGAGAAATGATTAAGTTTGCTTACTTGGGTACGTTGAATGCAGCTTACAAAAATATGTTGTTTGTAGAAGGTACAGCTCGTCAGGAATACTCTTCAACATTGCCTGCTGGAAATAATGGCTATTTCTATACTTCGGTAAACTCTGGTTTTGTATTCTCAGACGCATTCCAAATGCCTAACTTTATGAACTATGGTAAAATCCGTGCTTCTTATGGTATTGTAGGTAATGCTCCTCCATTGTACGTAGCTAACACGACGTATTCTCAAACTATTTTGCAAACGGCTTACGGTGCAGTTCCTGCTTTAAGAGCAAGTTCTAGCTATGGTAACGATAACATCAAACCTGAGCAAAAATTTGAGAATGAATTTGGTTTAGAAACAAAATTCTTCAAAAATAAATTAGGTTTTGATGTAACTTACTACAACAGCCGTATCAAAGACCAAATCCTTCAAACTTCTATTCCAACAAGTACAGGTGCTAGCTCAGTATTGGCAAACGTAGGTGAGCTTCGTTCTTTTGGTTGGGAAGCATCGATTTATGCAACTCCTATCAAAACACGTGATTTCACTTGGAATACTCGTATCAACGCTGCTATCAACCGTACAAAAGTAGAGAAGTTGGCAAAAGGTATTCCTCAGTTAGTTGCTTATGATGCTGACCAATCTGCAATTAAAATCGTAGCTGACGAAGGCGATTATTTAGGAAATATCTACACGCATGTTCGTGCAACAGACTCAAAAGGTAACTATATTATTTCTGAAGACGGTCTTTATACATTGACATCTGACTACAAAAAAGTAGGTAACGTTATGCCGAAATTAATAGGTGGTTTCTTGAACTCATTTAGCTACAAAAACTTCAGTTTAGACATCAATATGGATTACCGTATCGGTGGGCAATTGGTATCAAACCCATTGTTGTATGCAACAGGTGCAGGTATGTTTGAAAGCACAATGAAATATCGTGATGCCGAAAATGGTGGTTTACCATATTATGTAGATGGAAGTGGCAACAACGTGTTGTTATCAAGTCACACTGCAACTGCGCCAAACGGTGGTAAAGTGTACCATGATGGTGTCATGTTGGATGGCGTAACAGCTAATGGTGAGAAAAACGGTAAAATTATTGATGCAGCCTCATATTACATGAACACTTACACTTGGGGTTCGTCGGGTTGGTACGAAAACGGTGCCGTTTATAACAACAGCTATTTGAAAGTTCGTGAAGCAATTTTATCTTATACTTTGCCTTCGGCAGTAGCTCAAAAATTGCGTTTGCAAAATGTTCGTGTGTCTTTGATTGGTCGTAACCTATTCTACTTGTATCGCACTTTGAAAAATCTTGACCCAGAAGCACCAATCGGTACTAGCTGGAATCGTCAAGGTATCGACGAAGGTTCAACAGCAGCAACTCGTAGCTTTGGTGTGGCTTTACACGCAAGTTTTTAATCAACCAATCAGACATTTTATTTAGAAAAGTATGAAAAAGACATTCATCAAAATAAGTGCAATGTTAGCGATTGTAGCTACTTTGAGTAGCTGTAAAGACCAACTCGGTGACTTGTACCTCAACCCTGAACAGACAACGACTCCTTCAGTTGAGAAGTTTTTTACTCAAATTCTCAACAATGATCGTATCTACCCAAAATATTGGGATATGCGTACTTTTGCGTTGACGCACGCAGGTGTATTTTCTCAAGTAATTTCATTTACCAACGATAAATTCATTTACCGTGAACAAGCGCAATATACTGAGCAACGTTGGGGTGATTTTTACACAACTAATGGTAATGGTAGTGGTCCTTTGGCACATTATCGTGAAATAGAAAAACAATACGCTAAACTTTCAGCTACAGAAAAACAAAGTGCAGATGTGTTTGTGAATGCAGCGAAAGTAGCAATGTTGGAACAAACTGCTCAAATGGTTGACCTTTGGGGAGATATTCCATTTTCTGAAGCAGGAATGTTGAACTTAAATGGCTCGATTACTTCACCAAAGTTTGATGACGCGAAGGAAGTATATTACACCGTAATTGCTGGCTTGAAAGATGCTTCAAATTATTTTGCTACCGCTAACTTGAGTAGTGTAACGGCTGGCTCGTTCAAAAAGCAAGATATTCTTTTCCAAGGCGATATTACAAAATGGCGTCGTTTGGCAAACTCTTTACGTTTGCGTGCATTAATGCGTATTTCATTCGTGGATGAAGCAAAAGCAAAAGCAGAAGTATTGGAAATGTTGAATAACCCAACACAATATCCTTTGTTGGAAGAAACAACTCAAAATGCTTTGTTGAACCCAGTAACAACTTATATCGACAATTTGCGTAATGCTTTCTATGAGTCAAATAACCATTTGGGAGCTTCGTTCTTGTTGGATAAAGTATTAAAACCTGCTAATGACCCTCGTATTGCAGTAATTTATGACAAAGGCGGTCGTCAGGATGGTAGCAAATGGGTAGCCAATGCAGATTATAATGCAATGCCTTTAGACTTGAACTCAACTGACCAAGCTACAAATATTACTAATGGTAAATATGCAGTGCTTGACTCAGCTACGTTTGTGTACAACAGCAAATTACCTGGCGTAATCTTTACTTCGGCTGAAACACATTTGTTGAAAGCAGAAGCGTATGAGCGTTGGGGAACTACTACAGATGCTGCAACGGCTTACAACAAAGGTGTAGCTCAATCAATTGCTTATTACTATGCTTTGAATAACTTGAGCAATAGTACAGCTCCAAAATTGACTGCTCCATCTGCCGCAGCTGTAAATGACTTTTTAGCAAACTCAACGATCAAATATGCTGGATCTTCGGCTCAAAAATTAGCCTTGATTTGGACACAAAAATGGGTACAATTTGGCTTTATGCAATCGGTACAAGCTTGGTCTGAACTTCGTCGTACAAAATATCCTCAATTGACTTTTGTAGCGGACAATACTTCAGGTTTTGCTTTGCCACCAAACAGATTGACTTACCCTGGTCGTGAGCGTACATTCAACCCGAACTATAGTGCTGTTTCTAGTAAAGATACTCGCGATGCGAAGATCTTCTGGGATGTTAAATAAAACAGATAAGTGAAAAACTGAATGATAATAAAAATCCCCCTCATCTATATGGACGTGGGGGTATTTTTTTAGTGCTGAGTTAAGAATGCGGAGTGAGGAGTTTTTACAGAATTTCAGATTTGGGATTTCTGTTTTCGGAAATGAAGCAAAATACTTTTATTTTTTACAAAATATAGAAGCTTACACTTCCGAAATCCAACATCCGATATCCGAAATAAACAGTTTTTACTTAGTTCAACCTATTTTAGGCAAGGACAACTCACAATTCACAATTCATCATTCAAAACTCACCATTCACAACTCATCACTACAAATGCTCCGCTATCTCCATAATTCTGTGAAGTATCATGTCGATTTCATCATCGAGGGTTGCAAGATTACTACTTGAAATATTTTCTGGATAATATCTCAAATAAGTCATGACCGATTCACGAACCCATTGAAGATTTTCGTCGGTGATATCTGATGTTGATAATGCTTGACACAATGAGTTGGATAAAATATCTTCTGCTCTCAGTCTTAATAATAAACCTGTTTGACCAGTAAGTAATTCTTGTTCAGCAAAACACTGAACTAAATGTTCGAAATTGGCTTTGAGCAATCTCAGGTACACGGGAGTTAACGTTTCCATGGTAATTCGTTGGCTGGTAATACTGTAATTCTATTTTGCATAGCTGGATTGATAGCTCTAAAATCAAAGCTTCCATCTGCCTTCTTTAATCTACGATATACCAGTGGAATCAAAATTTGTTCGCCTCCACCAGCTAAATATGGTTGACCAATATTCAAATTATTTGAGAGTTTTTGTGCTGCAGCTAATCCTCTCCAAACCCAAATACCACCCGCAGGAACGGAGTATTCTACAATATTTTTAAAGCTATTCCACTCTGGTTGTACGGCTGTTCCTCCAATTACCTCCGAAATTTGAGTCGGTTTGGTACGTGTCCAATAGCCTCCTGTGAATTGGTCCCAACCGTCATTACACACTCTGTACAATTTTGTCCCTTCTGGTAATTGCTCTAAGCTAGCCGTATTATTGACAAAAGACATCACATCTGGCGCATAACTTACAGCAAAATCTGGGTCAAAACTACCATTGGGTAATTTCACTTTGAAGTTGGCAAACTGTGTTCCTTGAGAGAAACCATTTGGCTGATAAGTACCGTTGGCTAGTCCTGCAAAGTCGAAATTACGAATAATTACCTTTCTATGGTAAATACTCAAGGCATTGTTTAGGTCAGAGTAAAGTTTCTGCTTGTTTGAGGTCGTGTCAAAAGTTCCTTTTAAGATACTTTCGTTTAATCCATCACGAATCCATTTTGACAATGTGGTATCCGAGCCTGCTGGCAAACTGCTGCTTAGTTGAACAATCCAAGCACGGGTACTGTCTTTTGAAATAGTAATTCCAGAAAAAGAAAATGAACTGAATGATAATAATAATAAGGTACAAAGCATCAAGTGCTTCAAGGTAGGTTGAGTTTTCATGATAAATAGTGTGAATTGAAAAGGAAATTAATTTGATTTGAGGTTACGAAGGTAGAGATTATTTTTAAATTATAAACGCAGAGTTTTTAATTTAAAACTTAAAAATATGGTCTCTATCTGTGTCGAGTGGGACACTCGACACAGATAGAGACATTGTACTGCTTTTACCTATGTATATGCGAGTTTTGCTGTCGCTAATTGGTCAGTGAGACACTGACCACGGATGTAGTACTATTTTTACCTATGTATATGCGAGTTTTGCTGTCGCTAATTGGTCAGTGAGACACTGACCACGGATGTAGTACTACTTTTACCTATGTATATGCGAGTTTTTGCTGTCGCTAATTGGTCAGTGAGACACAGACCACGGATGTAGTACTACTTTTACCTATGTATATGCGAGTTTTTGCTGTCGCTAATTGGTCAGTGAGACACAGACCACGGATGTAGTACTGCTTGTACCTATGTATATGCGAGTTTTTGCTGTCGCTAATTGGTCAGTGAGACACAGACCACGGATGTAGATTCATTTGTAATAAAAAATCGCCTTGTTGGTTGTTAGTCAACAAGGCGATAAAACAATCAAACTATTGTGGATTTGAGATTTCTGATTTCGGAAATAGGAACATATTCCTTATTATTCCCCTCCTTGTCGAATGTGCCACTCGACAAGCGACAGGACTTCGTACTACTTTTACCTATGTATATACGAGTTTTTGCTGTCGCTAATTGGTCAGTGAGATACTGACTACTGATGAAAAACAACATTCACAATTCACAAATCATAATTCAATATTACTTAAACTCAACCCATTCGAGGCTACACAAGTCTTTGTTTGGAGTATCTTTTTTAGTAAAGACAAAATACAAATCCTGTTTGCCCGTTGGCGCTTGAATACCCACTGTTTGCTCAGCATATTTGTCCCACGCACCTGTTGGACTATACGACAAAGTGCTAACTACAGGACCCGTTGGCGAACCAGTATGAACTTCCACAGTGGCAGCTTTGTCTCTTGACGAGAATTTGTAAGTCAATTCATTGATACCTTTCAAATCAATATTTTTCAAAACAAAATAAGAGCCATTATGAATAAAGCCCAAACGCTTGTCTTGACGACCAAGGTTATGTAATTCATCAGCTTCAGCACCATATACTCGGTTTGGACGTAATACTAAAGTGGCAGTTTTGTTTAAAGCCAAGATTGTTTTTGGCTTTCCTGCTGGAGCTACCAACGAACCCTTATCTGTGTACGAAGCAGTAATCACATAGCGACCTTCTTGTTCCTTGCCAACGTGCTCTTTCAAAGCCACTGTTCCTTTCGGAGCAATACGATTTTCAACTGGTTCTGTTCCCAATGAAAGGATATATTTTACCATTTCGGTAGTTTCCTCTCTCGAAAGTTGTGGGTGCGCGCTCATTTCACGGTCGCCCCAAAGACCACCACCACCAGTAATAATCTTGTTTGCTAGTTTGGCGATAGCTGTTTTATCATCACGATATTTTTTGGCTACTTCCTTAAATGCTGGTCCCGCTGAAGGAGCATTAAGTTGGTGACAAGCTTTACAGTCAGAACCTGCAATCAAAGATTTTCCTAAACTAAACGTAGATGTTAATTGCTGGTGACCCATTTGCGGTTCTCTACTTACTTTTGGAATATAGTTCAAAACCACCTTTATACGTTTCGAGTCGATGATTTTATCTTCCTTATCTTTTACTTCAACGGCGTATTTCAAATTACCTGTGTTAGCTTTGAAGAAAGTACTGTTTTCTTCTGTCGAAATAGCTACATCTGGTAAGGTATTACCCACTTTGATTGTCAAAGCCTTGGTATTGCTGATACCTGCTTGGTCTTTTACGGTTAGCGAAACTTTATAAATACCATTTTTCTTAAAAGTGTAACTTGGGTTTACTTCGGTTGAAGTATTATTTCCTTCAAATTTCCATAAATAAGACAATTTGTCGCCTTTGTCATAATCCAAACTTTGTTCGCCTTTAAACTGAACCGTCATTGGAGCCAAACCGATGGTATCTTGTGCTATTGCTTTTGCCACAGGAGCTCTGTTTCCTCCGTTAAAGTCAATTTTTACCAAACGAGCATCCTCATTGTCGATACCATATACCGAACCATATTCTAACAAATATATAGAACCATCTGAACCGATTTCCATATCGACAGGGCGACGGAAATCACCTGTTTGTGGCATAAACTGCTCCAGAGATTGATAATTCTGATTTTCGTCCAATCGTACAGCAAATATCCAGTTGCGCATCCAATCATATACAAATAATGCTTTGTCATAATACGAAGGTATTTTGCCTTTGTTAGCAATTTTGGCATCATAATGATATACTGGACCACCCATAGCGCAACGACCACCAACACCTAACTCAGGAAATTCAGCCGATTTGTTGTATGGGAACCAAATCATCGCTTTTTGAGCAGGAGGAAGGTTTTTGATACCTGTATTATTCGGAGAATTATTGATTGGTGCACTAGCATCAAATAAATCTCCCACTTTTTTTGTAGCGAAATCATACTGGTGATAAGGTTTGCTATCTCCTACAAAATAGGGCCAACCGTAGTTACCTGCTTTTTTTGCTTGGTTAAATTCATCATAACCTCTTGGTCCTTGTACGCCGTCGCTTCCTGCATCTGGTCCAATTTCGCCCCAGTAAACGATCGACGTAGCTGGGTCTACCGAAATACGGTAAGGGTTTCGACACCCCATTACATAAATTTCAGGACGAGTACCAGCAGTTCCTTTAGGGAAAAGGTTACCTTCTGGAATAGTATAAGAGCCATCTTTTTCGACATGAATACGAAGAATTTTACCACGTAAATCATTAGCATTTCCTGCCGAACGTTGCGCATCAAACGTAATACGTCCTTCACGAGAATCAATAGGAGCATGACCGCTCGATTCAAACGGAACAGTATTATCACCTGTCGAAATAAACAAATTGCCATGAGCATCCCACGCTAGTGAACCACCTGTGTGCGCACTCACTTCCAAATCAATCGGGAACTCGATAATAGATTGCTCACTAGCCAAATCAAGATTACTTTCGCTATCTACCTTGATACGAGAAATACGTTGTCTGGTTTGTTCTTTATCCTGAATCGTATAGAAGAAATACAAATAGTGATTATCCTTAAAATTAGGGTCAATCGTCATACCCAACATCCCATTCAGGTATTTGTCTACCGCTTTTACTGGAAAATCATACAAAAGACGAGTTTTCTTTTTGGCAGGTTCATACACATAAAATTTTCCTGCACGCTCCACAAAAAACACACGACCATCGGGGGCAACAGCCAATTCCATTGGCTCATTGAGGTCATTAGATAAGACAGTTTTAGTAAAACGATTTTCGTCAGGACGATTTAAGGTATCCACCTTTGTAAAAACCTCAGAGGGATAGGTTGAGGTAGGTGCTGGCTGGTGAATAAATGAGTACAAACCCAAGGATGCTCCAACAAGCACAGATAGTTTAGAAAGTGACATAGTTATTTATATAGTTAATTAATCTTTAGAAAATGGCCTTAAAAGCCAAAAGTTCTTTGGTCTGGGACTAAAATTATGGTAGTAAACGTAAAATACTATCATGCCTTAGGGCAATGACCTAAAATTATTAACTAATAGAGTTCAAAAAGTTGGAAATATACCCAGTTGGAAGAAAGAAATTGTATTATGCCCTCGTTGGAATTAACTCCTACGGGATGGTCGTCATCAACTAATAATGTTTTTAGGCATAATATAGGCTTGCGCAGGTTTGTTAGAAAAGCCCCCAAAAAGGCAGAAGGATAGCGAGGTAGTGAAATACAAATACCCTTGTTGTTTTTTCCAACAAGGGTGAAATAAGCAAGAAAAAATCCTATGTTACAGTTATTAATGTATTTCTACATTTGCTTTTCGACTAAGCTGGGCATTTTTTTGTCGTTCTGTCAATAGTTTTTGCTGCAATTGTAATTGCATAGCTTTGGTAAATCTTATCTTGTTGTTGAGAAGTCTTATTTTCTTTTGATATTGTTGATGAAGCCCCGATATTTTGTTGTTAAAGTTTGCAACAAGCATCGAGTTACTTTCATGACATTGTCTCAATTGTTCCTCATAATCTTGTAAACTAAGTTTATATTTTACAAGCTCTAGACTGTCTAATTTTATGGCATCTGCCAAATAATTAACTTTTTGATTTAACTCATTCAACTTGTGTGATTCTTCATCAAATTTGTTAATCAAAATATAAGTTTTTTCTCTTAGGCTCCCTAATTCATTCTCGGTGTACACAAGGTTTTTGGTAAGTCGCTCTTTGGACGATTGAAGCCTTTCGAATTTTGTTGTACTTACACACGAATACAATATGATATTGCCAATCAATAGGTATTTGGCGGAGCTGAATATTTTCATTTTAAGACAAATTATAAGTTAAAAAGATAGATTAACTCATGATAAGTATTAATACAATTTTATTTTGCATTAATACGCATTAGGCAGTAAGCCATAGGCATTAGGCAAAAAAGCTTTACATATTTCCTAAGAAATGCTTTTTAACGTTTAGCCTATGGCATAAAGTCTAGTGCTTAAAGCGGGTAAAATCATTTTAATTTTGCCCACTAACTTAATTTTTCATAAGCCAATAGATAATCATTCACTGCAACAGTATTGACGGATTACTGTTACAGTAATAAATGCAATTGATTGTGAGCGTGCCAACAAAAGTTAAAATGGTATTTATTCAAAATCAAACCATCATCTACTTTGCTGAAGACCCTCGTTGAATTTTGCCATATAGCAACTCGTTTTAAATGCTTCTTTAGCATTGTGAATAGCCAATTTTATATGTCGTAAATCAACAGGTTTATTCAAATAGTTGATAATTTTTGCATAGGGCATTTTTTTAATAAAATCGATATACATCACCGATGATAAAACAATGACTTTAATGTTTTTATGGGTAAAATCGTGAGCAAATTCATCTAAGAATTGTAGAAATTCATATCCATCCAAAACAGGCATATTCAAATCTAGAAAAACTATTATGTGGCTATAGTCTGTTGATTTAAGAAAGTTTATTGCTTCCTGACCATTGATTGCCTCATAGTGAATTTGTCCAAGCTCTTCGAGGGTTTTTGAGAGAATGAAACGATTAATTTTGTCATCATCAATTATTAATGAGATAGGTTCTATTTTCATGTTGTGTTAATGTTGTGTTATTCTTTTAAGATATGAATAGAGATAAAAGTTCACCTTTGGAATTGATATTAAGCTTAGTATAAATATTTTTTACATGATCATTAACTGTAAAAAAGCTAATATTTAAGCTATTCGCAATTTCCTTATATGACATTCCTTTTAGTAAAAAATGGACAACTTCAATTTCTCGTTTAGTAAGTATTTTTTTAAGTCTTGTGTCGGTTTTGTTTCTAGCTCTAAAAGAAGCATTTTTGATGTCATAGGGTATTGGTGTTCCTTTTTGTTTAAATAAATCAGGTTGATCATAAATGGTTGAGGCTAATATTGGTGCAAGCATATAACCACTTGCTCCAGCTTTAAATGATTCAAGAATTGAATGATCGGTAGTATCACTTGTAACGACAATAATTAAAGATTGTAAAAATTTTTTTCGAATGTTACTAATCTGCTCAGTACCTCTAAAACCACTCTGTTTTATTCGTATAAATATTACATCGGGTTCGGGGTTATCAGTAACGCCTACTATAAAATTTTCTATATCGTTCCCTGATACAATCAAGTCAATATCTCTAAAAGTGGTAAAGAATTCCTCTATGTTTAATATTTTATATTGGTCTTCATCAATTATTCCGATTAGCATGATATATAAATTTAAAACTAATAAAAAAAATACGGTTCAGTGAAAGACAACAATATAGGCTAATTGGTAAAATACTATTATTAATACAAAGTTAGAAAAGACTTTTTAAATACTTAAACATGTTTTTGGTTTCAAAAATTCAGTATTTATTAGCAAGAAAATCGTGCGGTTTAACATCTTTATAAATCAAACTGGTATAAAACAATGGTGGTGTTCGATGCTCAATTAGAAAATTTCTTATCACAAATTTGCTCTAGGAGTGGTTGTTTCAATTGAAAATATGCTACAAAGATAGGGATTAATAAAAATATTTAAAATCCCTATTTTTAGGGGGTATTTGCTAGAATTATCATTTGTTAAGTAGAATGAGATGGTCAAATTAAGCTTGATACATCAGAAAAATATATGCCACACAGCTCGCAAAGCATAGCAAGACTTCTTTGTATTGGGAAATTTATAAGTTCTTAGAGATGAGTTTTAGGATATATGTAAAGAAAATAGAGTTATGAAAGTCAATTAATTAAATAAGTGGAAATCATTTAATTAATTGATTATTAGTGGTTTATTTGGGCTTATTCTGGAGATAGTATAAACATTATCAATAAATGCCAGAAGAAGGAAGAAGTGTCGTAGAAACTAAAATACTTAAATCTTTAGATAAGGAAGTTGAAATTTACCCCTAACGTTATCGTACCAATAATTTATTAAAGGGATAACGTTAGGGGGGAGATTTTGCTGAGAGAGACAAAGATGAGTCTTACTCAATAAGGTTTGTCTCTTTACTGAAAATCTAGCATCAAATTTCGCTCATGACGCTTGTGATTGCAATCAGATTAAAGCCAAAAAGATAATTAATTATGGTGTTAAATATAGAGAAAGATGTTAACGTTGTTGCATATACGTATTCTGCGGTATGTCACTTTCTTTGACGAAGAAAATGGATTTGCAGGATAGACATTTATAGGTTTTTACCTTTATTCCTTTTATGTCTCTTAGCTTTCTCATAATAAAAGGGGTTTTGACACGAGTACCATAATTCTGGCTACATACAGGGCAGTGATTTTGGGAGCTTAGCCGTTTATTAAAGTATAAATTGTACTTGTAGCTGATATATAAGACTGGAATTAATACTGTAATAAATAGTGAAATTAGTAGGTTAAAAGTATTAGTGCTCATGTTTTTAATTAGATGTGTTAAATTTTGAAAAGGACTTTAATCCTCAATTATAAATAGTTAGGGCAATAGTTTTCCTGTGAGAATTTCTCCGAAAAACTCATTGTTTATTGGACAAAACAAAGTTCAAGCAAACCATTATTGGTGCCTTTAAGTGTTTTGTCAAAACATTATCTGCTTTCGAAAACAAAGTCAAGTCGTCAATACAATTAGTAACTATATTTTGTGATTGAGTTAGCGGTATACCAATCACAGGCCTATATGTTTAATTGACAATACTTAACATTATACTTTCAAAAGTAAATACAAAATCAATCCTTGACTGTCTGAAAATCAAGGTGTTGGTCGTTTAATAATAAATACAAAGGCTAATAGATAAAATTTTTGACCTCCTCGGTGGAAGAATCAAAATAGAATTATAAGATTAAAAGAAGCAAGTAATTTAATTTAGACACCTTTCGCCCACTCAATGGTCTGTGGCGATTTTCAAGAGCAAGAAGAAAAGTATTATATATATAGTTGAGCAAGAATAAGAAAAGTTTTTCTCTATAATTTAAAAGCAAGTTAGTATATCTATATTATATTTTGCATGATTCGTAAGTTATATTCAAGCAATATCGTCAATGTTTTTTCTTGATGAAATCCAATAAAAAATCATAAGACAAAAATAGTATATATTTTAAATTGCTGATAATTAGATTTTTATTGTAACATTAGTAAGCATTAATACTAAATCCTAGTTTGCTGATAATCGATAAAATTTAAACTAAACTCTTTTTCCTTCTGGATCATATATTCTTAGATGATTCAGAAGAAATAGGTGTGTAATGTGTAAAAATACTCTATCATTAAACTAAAAAATCATGTAGAATTATAAGAAATTGAATTTTGTATAAAGTTTTGATTATCAGATTACTGAATGATTTTTGTTGCGTATTGCTCTACGCAATTACTTAAATCTTGATACAAAATAAAGTTAATTGTTTACACAAGTTGTTAGATGTAAATATCGTTTAAAATTTTCGATACAAAAATAGGGATAATTATTTTGTCATAAAATCCCTAAAAATAGTGGGTTTGTGCATTTTTAGTAAAAAAATGAAATCCCCAATTATACTTTATTGATATGTTTTGGGATATTTTATTTATATGAGTTTGTTGGAGATAACTCCAGTAAAGATGTGAAGTCTAGATTAAGGTTCAGTTTGATATAACTCTGAGTTCTGTAAGATCATGAAAACTTGCATCATCACTATAATCAAACTAAATACAAGGCAAATTGTAAACTGAGTTTTAAATACTTTTTTATAAGAAATGGAATTTTCCATCATTGTTTTTAGTAGTGCCCAAACTAGAACACTCATTGTAGAAACGAAAGCACCTACAATGCAACTGAAGAAAAATTTTTCTATTAGATATGATATGAAATTTTCTATTATTTGATGGTATATATTGTATGTTG
Organism: Flectobacillus longus; assembly: GCF_030056705.1. Taxonomy (GTDB): domain Bacteria; phylum Bacteroidota; class Bacteroidia; order Cytophagales; family Spirosomataceae; genus Flectobacillus; species Flectobacillus longus. Next base: position 251,945 of record NZ_JASHIC010000001.1, on the reverse strand, counting down.
TTGTTAATCCAACTGTATGTAAAAATAGCATTATGCCAAATATCAATATCTCATATAGAAAAATTGTAATATAGTCTTGTGTATTGTTCATTGTATTAATATGGTAATTTAATTGTTAACTTAGATTTGCTCTCGTCGGAATTATCTGTAACGAAATAAACATTATTGATTAGCCCAATTTCGGCATTATATCGAGCACTAGACTTCAATCTCCCATGTTTTTTCATACTTTTTTACTATCTAAACCCTCTATTCCTAGGATGAAAATCTACAATGGTTTGTTGTAGATAGGCTCGGTCGAGGTGTGTGTATATTTCGGTGGTCGTAATGCTCGAATGTCCCAACATTTCTTGGATGGCACGCAGGTCTGCACCCCCTTCAATCAGGTGAGTCGCAAAAGAGTGACGGAATGTATGTGGACTGATATTTTTCTGAATACCTGCTATCAAAGCTAGGTCTTTGATAATCAAAAAGACCATCACTCTGGTGAGATTTTTTCCTCGACGGTTTAAAAAAAGATGGTCTGAAAAATCAGTCTGAATGGGCTGATGCTTTCTGATTTCTTCCATATAAATCTGTGTGTAGTGCATGGCATCTCTGCCAATTGGCACTAATCTTACTTTATCTCCTTTACCTCGGACTCTAATAAAACCAATATCAAAATAGCACTCCGAAATTTTCAACTCTACCAGTTCCGACACACGAAGTCCAGAACTATACAATACTTCTAGCATTGCACGGTTGCGGGTGCCTTCGGGTGTTGAGAGGTCGATGGCTTCCAGTATTTGTACAATTTCAGGATAGCTGAGCGTTGATGGTAGTTTTCTGCCAACTTTGGGCGAGGCTATCAAAAGGGTTGGGTCTTGTTTGATAATATCTTCTACTTCAAGGTATTTATAAAAAGCCTTGAGTCCCGAAAGTATACGTGCTTGGGAGGTGGCTTCCAGTCCGAGTTCGTCGATATATTGAAAAAAGTTAAAGATATGCTTGTCGTTTACCTCCGTTACCGATGGGGCATCTTCGTGCATGATTTCGAGATATTCCCAAAATTTACTAACGTCACGAATATACGCCTCAATTGAGTTCTCAGAAAGTGCCCTTTCGAGTGTAAGATAGTTTTTAAAGTTTTTTATATAAATTTGCCACATCTTGATACTTCCGAAATAAGTGAAAACAAAGCGATTTTGTATGAACTAGCGTATTTGAAGCTTTGTTTTTAGGATATAATTTTTATTGTATTTTGCGAAGCTAATCAATATTTGGCATATTCGTAGAATCAGGTGAAGGGGATGGAGCTTTTTCAAAGCCTGATTTCATTTTTAACTTTAAATTGATAATAGTTGTGACAAAAAAGCAAATTTTAATCGTGAATGGTCCTAACTTGAATTTGTTAGGAAAACGTGAGCCAGAGATATACGGTCACCAAACATTTGAGCAGTATTTTGAAATACTAAGAGATAAGTTTGAAGGTCTGGTGGATTTGCACTATTTCCAGTCAAATCACGAAGGTGCTTTAATCGACAAAATCCACGAAGTAGGTTTTACATTCGATGGTATCGTTTTGAATGCTGGCGGACTTACACACACGTCTATTGCCTTAGCTGATGCTATTGCGGCGGTAAAAACACCAACCGTAGAAGTACATATTTCGAATGTTCATGCTCGTGAAGAGTACCGTCATCATAGCTTTTTAAGTAAAAATTGTATCGGAATCATTATAGGCTTTGGCTTGAGAGGATACGATTTTGCTATCCAAACATTTTTATAATTTGGATTTGGGGTGATGAAAGCAAAACTCATCACCCCAAACTCCACTCTCCAAAGCCTTACTACGATGATTACATTTTATCCAGGACCTTCCAAAGTTTATCCAGTGGTTGAGCATTATCTCAAACAAGCCTTTGACGAGGGCGTGCTTAGTATCAATCACCGTAGTCAGACTTGTATGCAGATTACCCGTTCTGCTATTGATTTACTTCACCAGAAACTCCATATTCCAGAAGATTATACAATATATTTTGTATCCTCGGCTACAGAGGTTTGGGAAATCATTGCCCAATCGCTCACCCAGCGACATAGTTTACATTTATACAATGGAGCTTTTGGAGACAAATGGGCTGAATATGCCGAGCGTATTTTACCACAAGTATCGAGAGTATTTTATGATTATGAACAGTCGATAGAAGAGATTTTACTACCAGCTTCAGATGCAGACGTTGTATGTTTGACACATAACGAAACTTCAAATGGTACGCACTTAAAGCAATGGAATAATATTTTAGAAAAATATCCAGAAGCACTCATTGCCGTAGATGCTACCTCGTCGATGGCAGGGGTAGAGCTGGATTGGCTAAAGGCAGACATTTGGTTTGCTTCTGTGCAAAAATGTTTTGGACTGCCCGCAGGTATGGCAGTAATGGTATGTTCACCCAAAGCACTGCGATATGCTGAAATAATTGGTGATAGAAAATACTATAATAGTCTGTTGTTTATGAATGATAATTTTAAAAAATATCAGACTCATTATACTCCCAATGTATTGGAAATCTATTTGTTGTCTAAAATTTTAGACCAAATACCAGATATTTCAGAAACTTCTGCTCGTATTGAAGCACAAGCAAAAGAATGGTATGATTTTTTTGAAGAACATTTTGATTCAGATTTAACGAATGGAGGTGTAAAACCATTAGTACAGGCACCTGAGTTACGCTCAGATACGGTATTGGCAATTGAAACACAACCTTCGGTAGTTAAGTATATCAAACAGGTTATGGAAACACAAGGTATTACTTTAGGCAACGGTTATGGTGCTTGGAAGGAAAATACGTTCAGAATTGCCAACTTTCCCGCTATTTCGGAAGCTGACCGTTTGGCTTTACGAGAGCAGTTATTATTGCATTTGCCCAGCAAAGCGGTTATAACAGTTTAAAAAAATATTATGCTATATGCTGTAGGCAATAGGCAAAAAATGTATTGACAATTTTATAAAGAATATTTTGCCGAGTTCTCATCGCCAACTGCCAAAGGCTGAAAAGATAACTTCTGCTTTTTCATCAACTAAACCCCTTTCAAATCATGAATTTCAATCTAAAAGAGATTTTCTCTGTTTCACTCATTTTATTTTCTGTGATCGATATTCTTGGGTCGATTCCTGTGATTATTGATTTACGTAAAAAAACAGGTAATATCCACCCCGAGCAAGCTACCTTGGTTTCAGGCGGTATTATGATTGCTTTTTTATATGTCGGAAAATCTATTTTGAGCCTTTTCGGTGTCGATATTAATTCCTTTGCCATCGCAGGAGCATTGATTATTTTCTTGATTGGTCTCGAAATGATTTTAGGACGTAATATTTTCAAGTCTGAGGAGGTTTCAGGTTCAAAAGCTGCTTCGATTGTACCTTTAGCATTTCCAATTATTGCTGGAGCAGGTACCATGACGACTATTCTTTCTTTAAAATCTCAATATGATGAAATTAATATTCTAATTGGGGTATTTCTCAACTTAATCTTTATTTATATCGTACTTCGCTCAAGCGAATGGATTGAAAAAATGTTAGGTCAAGGAGGTACAAATGTGCTCAGAAAAGTGTTTGGAGTAATTCTTTTGGCGATAGCAATCAAGATTATCAAAACAAGACTAGGATAGTTCTGAATGATGAGTTTTGAGTGCTGAGTTTTGAGATGTTTTTATAGGTATTCATATCGTAGAGACGCAATGCTTTGCGTCTAAAGAGGTATCATTTTGGGATATAGTATCAAAAAAGGCGTTCGAAATTAGTTTTTCGAACGCCTTTTTTAATGAGTATACGATAGTCTAGGAAAATAGAATTCTTCCAGCTATGATTTTAATACATTAAGTAATAGAAAGGATTAAATAAATGGTATTGAGGTGTAATTTGGATATAACATTTTGATTATGAATGTCTTCAAATAACCCATATACTATTAACTAATAACGTCTTCCTACTTAACTGATATACTGTTAACAAATAACCTCGTCATTAGAAATTGAAATTCAAACGAGCAAATACATATCTACCGTTAAATCCAAACTGCTGAACACGACGAGAATACACAAAACGTCCAGCGCTCATGTTTCCTGAGTGAGTATGAATATCTTGGTAAACATCAAAGATATTGTTTGCCCCAACAGCAAGGTTAATTCCTTTCGCCACTTGGTAGTTTAATGTTAAATCAGTAGTGATTTTTGGTGAAAAAGTTTGGTCTAACGTCTCTTTGTTATTGTTATTGAAAGCATTAGCTACAAAGTTAGCAGAGCTTAACATCGTTGGGTCAAGATACACCACTTCTCCAAAACGGACCGCACGAAGCATGGCTCCAAATTTACCAAATTTGTAATTTACTGTACCCGTAATTTTGCTTTTTGGACTAGCTACCTCGATACGGCTTTGGTCTTCACGGTTGAAATAATTCCCTAACTGACCAGTTTCAATCAATGTCGGAGTGGCTTTAATTACTGGTTTACCATCAGAGCCTTTGATTACCTCATTGTCGATAAATGCGCCCGCTAAGGTAAATTTCAATGAATGCCCTTGTGGCAAGCGAGTTGCATAAGCTACCACAGCCTCCAAACCACGTGAACGAGTATCAATGGCATTTGTAAAGAAGTTAACTGTAGTTGCACCTGCTTGAGCTAATTGCGCAGCAATAGTGGCGTTGCCGTTAGCCGTAAAGTTATTGGTCAAGATGATACGATCTTTAATATCAATCTGATAAGCATCAACAGTTACTTCTAATTTACCCAATTCTGCCGTAGCACCGATACTATAGCTTTGTGAAGATTCAGCTTTTAACTCAGGAATACCAAATATTTTGGCTGGCTGACTGCTATTGGGGAATGTACCACTTTCAACAGGCGTTTGTACACCATTGATTGTTTGGAACAAGGTATTTGTTTTTGAATAATACTGTTGTTGTAAAGATGGTGCTCTAAACCCTGTACTTACGGCTCCACGTATTGCTAGTTTGTCCAACAATTTGTAACGAGTCGCTACTTTGTATTTTAGTCCTGTACTACCAAAATCCGAATAGTTTTCTAGACGCAAAGCACCTGAAACTACCCATTTTTTAGTTACATCTAATTCTAGATCTGTATAAACCCCAACGTTGCTACGTGAGTGTGTACCTGCATTTGAAGGTAAGAAACCTGGGAATACTTGCGCACCAGCCGCAACACCTAAGCTTGTGTTATAGTTTTTGTAAGAGGCTTCTTCACCAGCACGAGTACCAAATTGGTCGACACGATATTCTGCACCAAACGCTACGTTCAAACCTTCCAAGATATCACCGTATTTACGACTCATATCAAAATTGGTCGTATTTTGTGAAAATGTATTGCCTCCTGCATCAAACGAAGTTTGTGGAGTGCTTACACTGCCAACTTGAGAATAGTTAATAGAGTTTTGAACACCATAATCAAAAATATTCTTACCATAAACATTACTTAAATCGAAGTTCCAGTTTTTAGCAATTTTACCACGCACACCTGCTGCAATGGAAAAATCTGTTACATCAGAAGTGATTTCAGGTAAAAACCCATTTGGATAAAGTGCAAAAACTCCAGTACGAACTGCCGCAGGAACACCATTTGGATAACGATAAAAACCTGCAGCGTTACCTTTTTTGTTGTTATAACCTCCAAAAATATAGGCTTCAATATTATCATTGATAGGCATAGCACCGTTTACCACAATACCGCCACCTTTTACTTCAGAGTTACCAATACGCATATCAAAAGCATCACGTGTAAGTCCTTTACTTGCGATAATTTGGTCGTCGGTTTGACCTGTTACAGTTGGATATACCTGACCTGTGTATGTACCCGTACGGTTGGTACGTCCTCTCGAAACATATTCACCCGTGATATTCAAAAAACCTTTATCTCCTAGTTTGATACCATAGTTCAAGCCAAGTTGTCCCGTAAAACCATCTTGAACCGATACATCTTTGGGCAAACCGTTGCTGAAATTAACAGCATAATTCTTCGCATAAGATGTTACGTATTCTCCTGCCGATAGATTCCCTGATAGACCTGTTTGTTTTTTCAACACAATGTTGATAACACCTGCTATGGCATCAGAACCATATTGTGCCGCTGCTCCATCACGAAGGATTTCTATTTTATCAACTGCAGTAGCAGGGATCGCATTCATATCAGTACCAACTGTACCACGGTTTACGGTACCATTTACGTTGACCAAAGAGGACTGGTGTCTTCTTTTACCATTTACCAAAACTAATACTTGGTCTGGGCCAAGTCCACGTAGTTGAGCTGGGTCAACGTGGTCAGTACCATCCGAAATAGCCTGACGAGAAGATTGAAATGAAGGAGCGACAAAAGTTAAGATTTGGTTAATGTCAACTTGCCCAACATTATTGGTTACTTGCGAAAGCGGAATAACATCAACAGGCACTGGCGTGTCTATTTTGGTACGACCTTCACTGCGTGTACCTGTTACGACCACTTCTTCCAACGAAGAAATACTTTCTACCAAACTAAAGTTTTTGTTTGTGCCACTCGCATCAATTTGTACATTTTCAGTAATTACTTGATAGCCCACAGCACTAACTTTGATCGTGTAACTACCCGCTTGAAGTTTTAATACATAATTCCCATTGCCATCAGATACCGTACCTGTAGTACGTCCTTGTACACTAATTGATACCCCAGGAATTCCTTGACCTGTTTTGCTGTCCTTAATACTACCTTTTAAACTCTGAGCAAAAGTGAAAACACTTGAAAATAGTAGTACTAAAATCATTGAAAATCGATAGAACTGTCTCATAGAATAGTTGTTTATAAAAATTTAAAAAATTGATAAAGCATTTTATTTTTTCAAATAATAAGTTTTAAATCTATCTCATAAATCGGCAAAAAACAAAAATAATGCGATTAAAGGTATTAAAATGATGATAAAATTCAATAATTATCAGAAAAAATATAAAAAATAGTTTGAATTTGAAATGAGAGATTTTTGCGTTATAAAAAAAAATTAGATGTAAACCGCAGGTTTTACTTTAAATATAACGTCTAAACTCCAAATACCAAATCACTTGGCTAAATTATCTCTATGACTGAACAAGAACTTGTAAAAAAACTACAACAAGCCGATCAATTAGCTTTCAAACATCTTGTCGATAAGTATCAAGATAAGGTGCAGAATACTTGCTGGGGTTTTGTGAAAAGTTCGACGGAAGCAGAGGATTTGACTCAAGAAGTTTTTATTGAAATATATGAGTCTATTCATGCATTCAAATTTGATTCAAAGCTTGGAACCTATATCTATCGGGTAGCAGTAAATAAATCTCTTGACTATATACGTAAACAAAAAAGTCAAAAGCGATGGGGTGTAATATTATCTATCTTAAGCTGGAGTGAAAACAAAGAGTTACCCTCTATGCCAGACTGGGAGCACCCCGGTGTCACTTTAGAAAACAAGGAAAGAGCCAGTATTTTGATGAGTAAAGTCCAGGAATTGCCCGACAATCAACGTGTGGCTTTTACGCTTCACAAAATCGAAGGGCTTTCGTACCAAGAAATCGCAGAGGTAATGCAAGTATCATTGGCTTCTGTCGAATCTCTAATTTTTAGAGCAAAACAAAATTTAAAAAAGAAACTACAAGGATATTATCAGCAAGGAATCTAACACGATGGAAACAAATAACGATGAAATAGAAAAAACATTACAGAGCTTAGATGCGCTTGAAAGGGTAGAAGGTAATCCATTTTTGTTTGCAAAAATTCAGTACAGAATTAGCCAACGAAATCATAGAAAAACCATTAACCCTGTTTGGAAAACGGCTGGGATAAGTTTTGCATTGATACTATTATTCTTTAACGTACTGACGGTTTGGAATAATCTAAAGCCTCAAAATGAAACAAATATTATGGTCGAATTAGGTAATGAATTTGGTATAAATACTGGTTTATCGCAATTGTACTAATTAATAGATGCTCTATTCAAAAAAAATATTTTTAGTTATGAAATTATTCTCTCCTTGGATATTCGCTGGTTTGGTAATCATGAATATTGCTTTACTAGCCGTAATTTGGCTGGGACGCCCTACTGGAAGACCTCCACATGGTCAACCTTTTGGTATGGGGCACCAAGGACCACGTCTTCAGCAATACTTAGAGTCAAAATTGAATTTTGATGAAAAGCAAAAACAAGCTTATGAAACATTGATTCATGAACATCGTCGCCAGATAGATTCCCTCCATCTGGCGATTCAAGAAGCCAAAAAAGACCTATACAGTAAAGGTTTATCACAAAATGATTCGATTATATCTCAAAAGCAAAATCAGATTGCGAACCTTATAGCCAAACAGGAGCAGACCAATTTTGACCATTTCAGAAAAGTAAGAGATAAAGTCTGTGATCCTCAGCAGAAACAAGAGCTCGATAATATGATTGGAGAAGTGCTGGAGCAAGTATCAAGACCTCCAAGATAGCAATAAGTTGAGTCTGAATATTTAACAGATAAGTAACCAGAAATTCAAATAACGTAGTGACAACCCATGCGGTTGCAGTGTTAAATGGAGCAACTGCGAGAGTTGCCACTACATTAATTTCATTTTAAAAAAACGCTTGAGTTTCCTTCAATTCCTAACTCACAATTCATCATTAATGAGACATCTCTACCCACAATTATGTTTAATCAAACTGGCAATAAACTTTTGCCTTAAATTTTAAAAACTATGAAAAAGCAATTATTTGCATTGGCTTTTATGGGTTTGTTTGCTTGTAAAAGCGATAATACTACGTCTGTAACTCCTGACAATACTACAACGACTTCGGATGTGGACATATCAGTAGTGCAGTCTAAGTTTTCAAATTCTGGTTTATCTGTTACAGTCGAAGGCAATTATTTGGTCATTAAAAGCAATGGTATTCCTAATCATAAAAGCCCCTATTTTCAATCAACAGATGCTAGATACGAGGCTTATAACGGAACCAATACACGTTTTAATCTAAACCCTAATCGGATATCTTCACAGAATTTAGTCTTTAAAATACCACTTCATCCTGCAAAAGCTACTACACATGCTTCTACGCCTCTAGGGCCAATTGGTATTTCACTGAATGGAGTTCCTTTTTTTAATCAATATGCAGGACCCAATCAGCCTTTGACCAATGAGATTAATTCTTTTGACCAATACTTAGGGCATCCTCAGCAGACTGGGCAATACCACTATCATCAAGAACCAGCTTACTTGACTACACAAAATGGGAAATCAGCTTTTCTGGGTTTTCTACTGGATGGTTTTCCTGTGTATGGCCCTCAAGAAAATGGCAAGGCGGTATCCAATGCTGATTTGGATACTTATCACGGACATTCGCATGTAACAGCGGAATTTCCTAAAGGAATTTACCATTATCATATAACTGATGCCGATCCTTACATCAATGGCTCAGGCTTTTATGGAACGTCAGGAACAGTTAGTCAGTAATAAGGTGGAATTGCGAGTAGTGAATTTTGAATGTAAATTATTGATAATTAAAAATTTATATTCAAAATTTCCCACTCATTATTCAGCAATTCCAAGTTCAAGACTTAGTCTTAGACTAACTTTTTAAACTGTATTAATATAAAGTTGAATATGAAATTTCACCATTGGTTAGTTCTCTTTTTAAGTCATATTTTGCTGTTCGCTTGTGAAAAATCTCCACAACATTATCGGTGGGATGATAAGGCTTTTGTGTATCAACAAGATGTACTTTTTTATCAAGGAAAACCTTTTTCAGGTGTGCTCGATACCTTTTTTCCTAGTCATCAAAAATCTTCGGAAAGAGTTTATGATAATGGAAAGCTAGAAGGATGGGCTACGCAATGGTATGAAAATGGTAACTTATCTGAAAAACGTTTTTATCGAAATAATCAAAAATTTGGGCATCATATTGCCTTTTGGCAAAATGGTCATAAGCGTTTTGACTACCATTTTGTGGAGGATATCCCTGTCGGGGAACATAAGCAATGGTATCAGGGTGGTCAACTTTTTTCTCTGTGCCATTATAATGCTCAAGGTCAGCCAGCAGGAAGACAAAGTTTTTGGTATGAAAACGGAAAGTTAAAGGCAAATTTTGAGGTAGTCGAAGGAAGAAGATTTGGACTATTAGGTGCCAAAGGTTGTATGGGCGAAAATGAGAAACAACAAACTGGTCTATGATGAGGATTCATATTATACTCATAATACTGATAATGTCAGGCTGTTCCACCCCCGAGAAGAAGGTGAAAATACCCTATTATAATACAGCAGACTTTACCACAATTTGGAATCCTGATAGTGTTACACATGATATTGCTGACTTTAGTTTTCAGAACCAAGCAGGTCAAAAGGTGACACTCAATACTGTAAAAGGCAAAATTCATGTTGCCAATTTCTTCTTTACGATTTGTCCAAGTCTTTGTCCTCGACTAATGGAAGGGATGCAAAAGGTGGCACAGGCGTATGCAAAGGATAGTTCAGTCAGAATTATGTCCTACAGCGTTATGCCCAATCGTGACAGTGTTACAATTTTGGCACGTTATGCAAAGGCAAAAAATATAAACTTGCCACAATGGCATTTACTGACGGGTGATAAAAAACAGATTTATGAATTGGCCAGAAAATCCTATTTCGCAGACGAGAATTTAGGTGTAGCCAAAGATGAAAACAATTTTTTACATACCGAAAATTTTATTTTGGTAGACTCCCAAAACCGAATCCGAGGAATATATAATGGTACCTTAGCCACAGATATAGAAAATCTAATTGCGGATATTCGAGTGCTGAAAGAGGAGGGAGATTGATATAATTGGCAAAAAAGAAAAAGAGGTTATCCCATCGGACAACCTCTTTTTCTTTAGAATACATACCGCATACCTATACCCAGATTAAGATTGATAGTAGGTGAAATACTATAGCTAATCATGCTAGTTCTAGAGGTAGATATCATTGTTTCATTTTTTGTTTGACTAAAGTCTAGCGCAAATAAATTTGAACTTACAATCGGTACAACGAGTGCTAATTTTTTATTAACGAAATAACTTATACCTCCTGAACCTCCAAAAGTTATCCCAGAGGAGAATGTGTCGGTATCTTCAATGTTAGATGGAGACACATCATCTTTAATGGTTTTAGAAGTATTACCTGCATAAATATTTCCTTGAAGCCTTCCATAAATGCCTAAATTTCCAAAAATTGGCTTGTAATATTCATTTCCCAAACCAATGGAGAATCTATTTTGTGAATTTTTTACATTGTACTCAAAACCATTTTCTGTTTCTGAATGACTAAATCCAAAAGTCCAGAAACGAGCTTTTGATTTTGTTACAAACTTTCCGTAAGTAAGATTTAAGTTAGAAGATAAAGCATCACTTTGAGTAGGGTTCTTTACACTGACTTTTCCTATTCCGAACGACCCTTCTAAGTATTTTTTGCCTTCACTGTATTGTCCAACGCTATAGAAATTAGATAGTAGACAAATCGATATAACTAATAAGCTAAATTGTAACGTTTTCATGATTTTTCTAGATTAGAGTGTTTTACCGATAGCAATTTTAAAAGAACCAATAGAGGGTGATAGTCCGATAGAAAAAGCTTCCCAATTTTTTACTAATAAATCTGTACTTTGATAATTGACAGAGCCAATATTAGCACTACAATCTAGAAAAAGTTTACTTTTAAAATGATATCTCAATCCTACATTGGCTAGTATGGAAGCTCCCCAACCATCATTTTTATATCCTTGGTTTGACCTAGCGAGGAGGTATTTCCCCATGCCTACAGCCTCAGCATATAAACCTATATTTTTGTTAAGAGGCTGAAATTTATTGATAAAGTAGCCAGCTCCAATAGTATGTGAACCATATTTAAAGTTGACGCCTGATTCAGTCCACATAAGCGTATAATCTACTAACCAGCCTCTTGAAACCTTATTTGCTCCAAATTTTCCTGATTTGAAGTATAAGTTCAAATTTTGAACATGTCCTGTCTGGGAAGAGACAAAATAATTCCCGAAAGTTCCATTAAGAGAACCACCCATTAGCCAGTTTTTAGTGCCTGGGTCATATTGGGCTTGAGATGAATTGTGGACCATGAGTAGCATCACAGTCAAACAGGTTAGAAAAATTGCTTTCATAATGTCAATGGTGTTAAAATTTTGTACTAAAGTAGGAATTATTAGATATATTTTAATCAATTTAACAAAACATTAACAAAAAGAGAACGCTCCACCTTTGGCAGAGCGTTCTACTTATAACCTCGTTTCTTAGTGCGAAACAATCCTAATTGAACAAAACGGTGTAGAGTAAACGTAATATTGCACTTTGTATAAAAAACAAATAATAGATGCTAAAATGACTGTACATATAGAAATGAAACACTTTTGTTAAAATCTACCTGTAACTGATATACTACTAACCAATAACTTCTACACGCTAAAAAGTCTTGCCAATAGAAACTTTGAATGTCCCGATACTTGGCGCAATAGCTCCTGAGAAGTTCTTTACATCACCCATACTTTGGTATTGAAGCGTTCCTAAGTTAGTCCCTAAATCTAAGAACCACTTATTTTTCATGCTGTAGCGTAACCCAACATTTCCCTCAATGGTTGTTCCTCAGCCATCAGTGCCAGTGCTTCCTTTTGAGGTATTGTATAGATATTATGCTTTGCCAACGGCTTCGGCATACAAGGCTAAATTTTGGGTAATAGGTTGAAATTTGCTTACAAAATAGCCCGCTCCAAAACGATACTGGTAATAGGTCGTGTTAAGAGTTGACCCCGACGATGTTTGAAGGCTATAGTCCAAGAGCCAACCTTTTGCCACATTGTTTTCTCCAAATTTTCCTTTTCTAAAGCTCAATGAGATAGCATGGCTATGCATATCTTCTCGACCAAGATTGCTAAATGTGGTATTATTAGTAGCTAATGAACCACCCAATTGCCAGTATTTTGTATTAGGGTCGAACTGTGCTTTTGAAGTGAATGAAAGTGCGCTCAATGCGACAATACAACAGGATAGAATGAGTTTTATCATGATGCAAGCGGTGTTAAATTTTGAACAAAGCTAAAAGGTCATTTTTAGAAGAACAATAGCAAAATGACCTCAACACGCTTATTTAACATTAATTAACTAAAATCAGCACTTGGCACTTATTAGGATTTTTCTGAAAAAATGCTCTTCATATCTATTCGAAATACCTTAGTATGTTGATTCTTTCGAGATAAAGCCGAAAATTGATTATCTTCACGGTTTTTTAAGAGAAATGGCAAAAAAAGCAAAATATTATGCAGTGTGGAAGGGAAGAAAAACGGGTGTTTTTTCTTCGTGGGCAGAAACTGAAGAAGCTGTAAAAGGCTTTGAAGGGGCACAATACAAATCCTTTGATACGGAGGCGGAGGCCGAAAAAGCTGCTAAGGGAAATTACTGGCAGTCTGTTCAGCAAGGAACTACTGGCACAAAAGCAGTAACAAAAAAAAATGTAGGCAAACCCTTAGCCAATAGTATTTCTGTAGATGCTGCCTGCTCAGGCAACCCTGGTGTGTTGGAATATCAAGGAGTTGAAACTTCTACCAAAAGAGTATTATTTTCAATGGGGCCTTTTCCTGAAGGAACTGTAAATATCGGAGAGTTCTTGGCAATAGTTCATGGGTTGTCTTTCTTGCAAAAACACAATTCTGATTTACCCATCTATTCAGATTCAAAAACGGCTTTGAGTTGGGTCAGAAATAAAGCAATAAAGACCAATTTGGAACGTAATGCTAAAACCGAAGAGCTTTTTCGATTAGTAGATAGAGCATTAATCTGGTTGAAAAATAATACGTATTCTAATCAAGTTCTTAAATGGGAAACCGAATTCTGGGGCGAAAACCCTGCGGATTATGGAAGAAAATAATGAGTGATTTAGTGATTACTATAGAAAATCACTAAATCATTAAATATTATAAACTTATATGTTTCAGTTCAAGCAATTTACCATACATCAAGACCAGTGTGCCATGAAAGTGTCTACCGACGCCTGTATATTGGGTGCTTGGGTAGATGTTGCTCAGGCTGAAAATATTTTGGATATAGGTGCAGGAACAGGTCTATTGTCATTAATGATGGCTCAAAGATGTCCTGCTCACATTGATGCCATAGAATTAGACCTACCAGCTTTTGAGCAAGCCAAAAGTAATATAACTCAAAGTAAATGGAGCGAAAGAATAGGGGTATTTCATGGGAAAGTACAAGAATTTTCAGCTAATAAAAAATATGATTATATTGTGTCAAATCCTCCCTTCTATCAGAATCATTTGAAGTCTGAAAAAGCACAAAAAAATCAGGCACATCATACCGAAACTTTAAGTTTTGAAGAACTTTTAGACTCAGTGCTTAGGTTACGGACAACTTCTGGTAAATTTGCAGTATTATTACCAGCTTATGAGGCGAATGTACTAGAGAGTTTGGCAATTAATAAAGGATTATTTCCACAAAATAGACTTACTGTGCGTCATCGAGATGGGGCTAAAGTATTGAGGGTAATCACAGAGTATGGGGCTGAAGTTGGGGAAGTTAAAAGCCAAGAACTCTTCATCAAAAATGCCCAGGAGCAGTACACAGAGGAGTTTATTACATTATTGAAGGAGTATTATTTGATTTTTTGATAAGGACTTTGTCCATCATTGGTTGTCGATAAAACGATGACTTTTCTAATAAACAAAATTATGTTAGCAATTTCGATTGTAGTACCACTATATAATGAGGAGGAATCTCTGCCTGAACTTTGTGCATGGATTGAGCGAGTGATGGATGAAAATCAGTTTACGTATGAAATGATTTTTGTGAATGATGGGAGTAAAGACCGCTCATGGCAAGTGTTGAAATCTCTTGCCGCACAGAATCCCCGTATTAAAGCTGTTTCATTTAGTCGCAACTATGGTAAATCTGCTGCTTTGCATGTGGGTTTTCAGAAAGCGCAAGGAAGTGTGGTTATTACAATGGATGCTGATTTGCAGGATAGTCCTGACGAAATCCCTGAACTATATCGAATGATTACGGTTGAGGATTATGATTTAGTTTCGGGTTGGAAACAAAAACGATTTGATCCACTTTCGAAAACCATTCCTACGAAACTTTACAATGCGGCCATCAAATGGATGTCGGGTATTAATCTGCATGACAATAACTGTGGTTTGAAAGCCTACAAATTAGAGGTAATCAAAACGATACGTCTCTACGGTGAAATGCACCGCTATATCCCTGTTCAGGCCAATTGGAATGGTTTTTCAAGAATTGGAGAAAAAGTAGTGCAGCATCAAGCTCGTAAATATGGTACGACCAAGTTTGGTATCGAGCGTTTTCTTTACGGATTACTAGATTTACTTTCGATTACTTTTGTCCAAAAATTTGGCAAACGTCCAATGCACCTATTTGGTAGTTTGGGTATCTTGTCATTTTTGGTAGGCTTATTTATTACGCTTTATCTGATTGGTGACAAAATTTATTGTATTTCCAATCATATTCCTTTCCGAAATATTACCGATAATACATGGTTTTATTTGGCATTGGTTGCTATAATCATAGGTTCTCAACTGTTTTTGGCTGGTTTTATTGGCGAATTACTAACCATGAACTCTGATAGAACTACTGATTATCAAATTAGAGAAGAACTTTAAGGATTTTAAGTAAAAGATATTCAATAAAAAATGAGTGATTTAGCTTGGCTTGGTAGAACCAAATTGTTGGTAGGTGACGAGGGAATTCAAAAATTACAGAACGCTCATGTATTAGTGGTGGGCTTAGGTGGCGTTGGTTCATTTGCTGCCGAATTTGTCGCGCGCTCAGGCGTTGGCACAATGACGATTGTAGATGGCGATGTGGTCGATCCATCCAATCGTAACCGTCAGTTGCCCGCTTTGGCAACCAACCACGGCGAGTCCAAAGCCGATATTATGACTGAGCGATTGTTGGCGATTAATCCAGAGTTAAAGCTAACGACCATAAAGGAATTTTTATCTCCAGAAGCCGCAGAAAAGCTTTTGAGCGAAAATCAGTTTGATTATGTGATGGACTGTATTGATTCAATCACGCCCAAATTGACACTTTTGAGTACAGCTTACAACAAGGGGCTCAAAATTGTAAGTTCGATGGGAGCAGGAGGAAAGGTAGATCCAACATTGCTTCGTACAGCAGATTTATTTGATACTCGTCAATGTTATTTGGCGTCCTTAGTTCGCAAGCGCTTACGTAAATTAGGAGTCCGTTCGGGCATCAAAGCGGTCTTTTCTTTAGAAAAACACGACGATGATTCATTGATGTTGACCGATGGAAGTAACTTCAAAAAGTCAGCTTATGGGACAATCTCTTACATCCCTGCGGCATTTGGAGGCGTTTGTGCATCAGTGGTAATTCGTGATTTGTTGAGCTATCCGATCAAAATGGAGAAAAAACCAAAAGAGATGGTGGCTCGTGAAAAGAAACAGAAAAAGAAATAATATACTTCATTACCAGTGCTTTATAATGATTTAAGGCACTGGTATTTCCTTTCTCATGCGTAGATTTATTTGGACTATTCTCAAGTTTTCGATTGTTCCTTTTGTTGTAGGCTGTTTGTTTTTGTTGGGATATTGGTATTTCGACCCCTTCAAAGTATTGCATACATATTCGGACTTTTCAAAACCTGTAATTGTTCCAAACAGAGACTATGTTTCTACTGAAACTTTTATTCGCAATAATCCTCATTACCATTATAATTCTTTCATTTTTGGGAGTTCGCGAACGATGGCATTTAAACCCGCTCGTTGGAGAAAGCATTTACCTCAAGGGGCAGAACCATTTCTTTTTGATGCTTCAAACGAGTCTATTTATGGGATTTATACTAAAATCAAATGGCTGGATAGACAAGGAGTGGAGTTGAAAAATGTACTACTCATTATTTGTCATGATCGTACGTTTACGCATACTTCAAACGTCGACAATCACTTGTATATCAAGCATCCGAAGGTCTCAGGAGAGTCAGAATTAGATTTTCAAACACTATTTCTCAAAGCCTATATACAACCTGACTTTTGGATTCGTTATTATGGGTATCAATTATTGGGCTATCAAAATTGGATGAAAAGCTATATTCAAGAAAAGCCCATTTATTATGATACTCGCAATAATACCATCTATATGCCTTTTCAGGAGCGTTTGGTAAGTCGACAGCCAGAAGAGTACTATCAGGGAAAAAAGGGAGTATTTTATAAAAGAAAAGGTCAGAAGACAGACAACTCAATTTTAATTGAATATCGTCAAGAAAAAATGCTTCAAGAGATAGCTGATATTTTCAAAAAGCATCATACTGATTACAAAATAATTTTGAGTCCATTGTATGAACAAGTCAAGTTTCATCCCACAGACTTGGCTCTATTACAAAAATTATTTCCTAAAAGAGTGTATGATTTTACTGGAAAAAATGGGTTGACAGAATATTATCAAAACTTCTACGAACAGAGTCATTATCGTACAGGTGTAGGCGATGCGATTATGAGAAAAGTGTATAGTGAGAAGTAAAATAAGTCCAAGACTTAGTCTTGGACTTATTTTTTGTATCTTAAAAAATCTCTTTTATCGTATAATGATGTCGGTTGATTTGTGCCTCTTCGCCAACTGTTTTTCCCTCTAGAGCTTTAAACACTGGTGCTTGGTCTGATACTAGCATAAAACGTTCGTTATTTAATTCTATTTGAGGCATATTTATCGCAAAGACAAAATTAAACTGCTCTGTTTTTACAATACTTCCCACACCAACTTTAGAATCGATTTGTACATCTTGATATAATGCTTCAAGTTTACTGAGTTCAGCTTTTGCATTAGCCAAATGAATTTTCTCTTGTTGAATATCTTCAACATCTTCTTCTCGACGAGCGTCGTCACTTCCGCCGAAACTTCCAACTTCTAAAGATGTAATGCTTTCTTTTAAATCAGAAAGTCGTTTTTGAATATCTTTTACTAATGTTAGTTGCTGTTGAATCGCTTTTTCAAAAAGCTGTTTTTTTATTGTTAACTTTTCCATATTGCTTACGGTTTTGATTGATAGCAAGATAGAAGGAATTATTACCTAGAAGTATGAGAAAGATTGGATAAAGATATGAGTGAAGTTAGGTGTGCGATGTGGATGCTAAATCGTATTGTATTTAAACGACAAAAGCCCAAACTTACGATTGAGCTTTTGTCGTTTATAAAGAAAAGGATTTTTTGAAAAACAGTCATCATTCAAAAAACACAATTTCTCATTTAATGCTAGTCTAGTTTCAATACAGCCATAAATGCTTCTTGAGGAATTTCTACGTTACCTACTTGACGCATTCTTTTCTTACCTTTTTTCTGTTTTTCCAACAATTTACGTTTACGAGAAATGTCACCACCGTAACATTTTGCCAATACGTCTTTACGAAGTGCTTTTACCGTTTCACGAGCAATGATTTTTTGACCAATTGCAGCTTGAATAGCGATTTCGAACTGTTGACGAGGCAATAATTCTCTTAACTTTTCGCACAAACGTTTACCCCATTCGTAGGCTTTTTCACGGTGTACAATTGCAGAAAGTGCATCGACAGGTTCAGCATTTAGCATAATATCAAGCTTCACCATGTCGCTTTCTTCGTAGCCTTTGAATTCATAATCCAATGAAGCGTATCCACGAGAGATAGTTTTCAATTTGTCAAAGAAGTCAAATACAACCTCAGAAAGTGGCATATCAAATTGTAACTCTACACGGTCAGATGTTAAGTAAATTTGATTTTTGAGAATACCACGTTTGTCCATACAAAGCTTCATAATCGTACCTACATACTCAGATTTAGAGATAATTTGCGCTTTGATGAATGGTTCTTCTACACTGTCAATTTTGTTAGGGTCTGGTAACTCAGATGGAGCAGACACCCAAATCTCTCCTTCATTTGTCGTATTTACTTTGAATTTTACTGAAGGTACAGTTGTGATTACCGTCATGTCAAATTCACGTTCCAAACGCTCCTGAACGATTTCCATGTGCAACATCCCTAAGAAACCACAACGGAATCCGAATCCTAAAGCGGCTGAAGTTTCGGGCTCCCACACCAATGAGGCATCGTTTAATTGCAATTTCTCCATGGCATCACGAAGGTCTTCAAACTCCGTAGTATCTACAGGATAAATACCCGCAAATACCATAGGCTTTACCTCTTCAAAACCTTGAATCATAACCGAACAAGGTTTGTCACGGTGTGTGATAGTATCACCAACTTTTACTTCTTTGGCATCTTTGATACCCGAAATTAAGTAACCTACGTCACCTGCTCTTACCTCTGATTTAGGTTCTTTATCAAAACGGAGCGTACCAATTTCATCGGCGGTATATTCTTTGCCAGTGGCTACGAATTTAACTTTATCACCTTTTTTGATAGTACCATTATATACACGGAAAATTACTTCAATACCACGGAATGAGTTAAATACCGAGTCGAAAATTAATGCTTGTAATTCAGAGTCTGGATTACCTTTTGGTGCAGGTACACGCTCAACGATAGCATCCAAAATATCTTTGATACCGATACCTTCTTTTCCTGAAGCATGAATAATTTCGTCACGGTCACAACCCAAAAGATCTACTACTTGGTCTTTTACTTCTTCTGGCATCGCCCCTGGAAGGTCGATTTTATTCAAAACTGGAATAATCACCAAGTCATGATTTAATGCCAAGAAAAGGTTTGAGATAGTTTGAGCTTCGATACCTTGTGAAGCATCAACAATCAATAACGCTCCTTCGCAGGCAGCAATTGAGCGAGAAACTTCGTAAGAAAAGTCAACGTGTCCTGGAGTGTCGATGAGGTTAAAAGTATAACTCTCGTCGCCGTATTGATAGTTCATTTGGATAGCGTGTGACTTGATAGTAATACCACGTTCACGCTCCAAGTCCATATCATCCAAAAGCTGAGCTTGCATATCACGCTTTTGAACAGTATTAGTAAATTCAATCAAACGGTCGGCTAGAGTACTTTTGCCGTGGTCAATATGTGCAATAATGCAAAAATTACGAATGTTTTTCACGTTTCGTTTAATTTATCTGTTGTTTCTTTTGCGATGCTTTTTGATACCTTAGGCATCGTAAACCCACAATTCTTCAAATTGTATTTACAAAATTACGTCCATTCCTCCGAAAAAGATAATAACCAGCCGAAAAGTTTAGATAGATTCATTTTAAAGCGATTAAAAATAAACTTAAAAATGGTATTTGACAATTTCGTTTTAACACATCTGATAAAACATGATTTGCCAAACCCACTTAGCAACCGTATTTTCAAGAAAAGAAGGTATTGAAGTATCGGGTAATTGTATCTTATAAAGATAGAGTTGTGAAACATGGAGAATTTTTAGCGATTTATCAACCACTCATTTTTCATTTTATTACACAAATTCATTTTTAAGGAAATTTTAATAAATCACGCAATTGCCCAGAATCTCCCAAAATTGCGTTGCACATGAACAAACTAAATTTACGTTTAATTATTATCGTTTTAAGTAGTATTTCTGCTCACTTTTCTACTCAAGCTCAAAACAAAGTTGTAGACCGCTTTACGATTCGAAAATCCTTTCAAACGAAAGAAGATTGGGCAAAACCCGCTGTTATCACATTTACCAAACCACAAGAAAAATCTGCATCTTGGCTACTAGACATGGCTATTGGTTATAGTGCTTATCATCATCCTCAAGGAACATTATCGGTAATTCCGTACATGGAGTTGCATCGGAATACCTTGATTGATAAGCCTCAAAGTGTCTGGATTGGTGGTGTCGCAACCGAATGGCGAATGAATAGTTTAGAACACAAAAAATGGTCTCCCATTTTGGTGCAATCTTTCAAGTTTATGGAAGATAAAGTCAAGCAAAATGCTTCTTTTCAAAGCAACTTTTATTTGACTCCTGTTTTTGCTTTTAAGGATATGAATCCTAAATATTTTTGGATTCCCAATCATCCTGTGAGCCTTGGAAGTAGACTGAGTTTTGTGTACACGCCCTATATTGGTATCGAAAATGAAAATCGTACTTATACCGAAACTCACCTTTCGGCAGGTAATATTTATCGGGCATTCGGACGTATCTCGACAGATATTACGTTTTATCCTTCCAATAATAGCCTAAAAGGAAAGCTGGACTTATCTCTTGACTGGCAATATCGCTACAACTATTACCAAACAGTTTCCGATGTGAAAAATAGTACTCAGCAGTTTTTAAATACTAGTCTCAATTATACATTTTTTACCTCTTCTGATGGTAAAAAAATGAGCCAAATTGGATTTGATTATACCATTGGCGAAAACCCAACTGAAGGCTTCGAGAAACAGTCGTTTTATACCGTAGCGCTAAAATTTAGACTCAATTTGGGAGGCAATAAAACAAAGGTGATTCTTTAGTTTTTAGGAGCAAACAGAAATGAAAAAGATAGGTATTTGTTTATTAGGGTCATTTTTTTATCCTTTAAACCTAAAAAATAATGCTTTGATTTTTAAAGGGTTGTTTGATATTTTTGAGGATGGCGTAAAATTTTGCTAAACCTGATGCAACATCAATGGAGGTTTGAGCATCTGTTGGAGAAATTAAACTTCTCTAAATAATGAAAAACCTCATCAACTTAATTCTAGGCCTCTTTATAACCTATTCAAGCTTAGGACAGATTAAAGGTAAAATTGTAGACGACAAACAACAAGCAGCTTCGTTTGCCAATGTATTGATTTTAAACACCAAGGATTCGAGCTTAGTGAAAGGTGAAGCTGCCGATGTAGATGGAAAATTTGAATTTACAGGATTAAAACCTCAAGCCTATCTATTACAGGTTTCGGCGGTAGGTTTTCAGAAATCTTTTCAAGTAATCAATCTAGAGTCAGGTAAAACGATGGATGTTGGAACGATCCAACTCAAAGCAGAAACACAAACTTTAGGCGAAGTACAAGTAACCGCTCGTAAGCAACTGATTGAGCGTGATGGCGACAAAATGATTATGAATGTGGAGGCTAGTCCAACGGCAGCAGGGCTCAATGGTTTGGAGCTGATGGAAAAAGTACCTGGTGTGACCGTAGACCGTAATACCGAAACCATCAAACTCAAAGGCAAAGATGGTGTTCTCATCATGATTGACGATCGTAAAACCTACCTTACGGACGAACAGCTAGCTAATTTCTTGAAAACACTTAAAAGTGAGGATATCGAAAAAATAGAAATTATAGCCAACCCTTCTGCTCGTTTTGATGCTTCTGGTTCGAGTGGTATTATCAACATCAAAACTAAAAAAGGCAAAAATTTTGGTACAAATTATACTTTAGACCTCAACGCAGGATATAGCCACTATAAGGGCGTAGGTGGTTTGCCCAAAAATGGGCAGGGACTCACCATAAACTCACGTCGTGAAAAATATGTCATTTTCGGAAATATCAACCGTCAATATGCTGCGTGGTATAACTCAGAAGACCAAGTTCAGAATTTTTTGTCAGAAACGGGCTCTGTATTAGAAAAGCGAGTAATTACAGGTTTAGCAAAAGGAAATTTTGAAAACTGGAGTGCTAAAATTGGCTTTGATTATGATTTGTCGAAAAAGACTACTGTAGGTTTTTCTGGACAATGGGCTAATACTTTTAGTCCTATGGATCGTTCATACAATCAACAATCCGTAACCGAAACAATTCGTCAAAGTTTATTGACGAACAGAAACCGTGAAGCTACCTTCGATAACTATACATTTAATACCCACCTCAAGCAAAAGATAGATACGTCGGGCACAGAATTGACTGTAGATTTTGACGTGATTTTGAACTCGAAAAGTTGGGATGATAGATTTGTCACAACTACAACTCAAAACGATGCAAGTCCTATCATAGCTAATAATCAAATACTTTTTCCAGCCAATGGAAAAACCTTCGTTTTGAAGGCAGATTTTATCAAAAAACTTACTGCTAAAACTAAGCTTGAAACAGGAATTAAGGCTAGTTATTCGAAAAAGACCAACGATTTTAGCGACAACTTCCGTGACAATGGAGCTTTGGTAAGTTCATTCTTTAAATTCAACGAGTTAATTTCGGCAGGTTATGTGATGATAAACAGTGAGTTGACCAAAAGTTTGAGCATTCAAGCGGGTTTGAGAGCCGAACAAACCAATAACCAAGGGTTGAATAGAGAAGGTAATAAATTGACTCAGCAAGATTATTTAAACCTTTTCCCGACATTGACTTTGAACCAAAAGGTTTCGAAAGACTATGCAATTTCGTTGGGATATAGCCGTCGTATCAACCGACCGAACGACGATGTATTTAATACTTTCAAAAGATTTTTCTCACCACAAAGCTATGTGGCAGGCAACCCAACTATTTTGCCATCGCTTAATAATACCATTAGTTTGACCAATACGATTAAAGACAAATACAGTTTTTCTTTGAACTATGTATCTGTTAATCAGTTTTCAACAGAGGTTTTTGATGTTGACTCGGTCTTGATTCCTGGGCGCCGTGTGATTCGAGAATCGATGGAAAATGTCAATGGTAAAATTGGTTGGTGGAGTGTTGATGCCTCAGTACCCTTTAACCCAACAAAATGGTGGAGTGTAAATTTGAATATTTGGGGCGGTATCAATGTATATAATTACAAGAGAGAAAATACGGTTGTAGATATTAGTCAGCTATATCATGGGGCTTATATGCAGCATACTTTTACGTTAAACAAAACTCTTTCTGGCGAGATTTCGGGCTGGTATAACTCAGGAGAAACTTGGGGTTTCCAAACCTCGAAACCACAAGGAGGTCTTGATTTTGGCTTGAAAAAAATGCTTTGGGACAAAAAAGCTACAGTGAAGTTCTTGGTGCAAGATCCATTCAACTTTAATAGCTTCAGGAATAATGTTGAAACTACGACACTAACAGGCGTAGGAACCTACCGCTGGGATAACCGTAGATTCAGAATTTCTCTTACCTATAATTTTGGTAATAGAAATGTCAAGCAAGCGATACAGTCTAATGATGGAGGAAATGGTGGAGGCGGTGGGCCTTCGAAAAATTAGAGATAATATTCTTAATTTAAAAAAAGCGGTCGAAAATAGTTTTCGACCGCTTTTTTAATGATTTGTCTAGTCCTGAAATAGCAATACAATAAAAAAGGTATCAGTGTACGGAGAAGACAATTATGTAAAATGGACACAAAAAGATTACAGTTTGCAGTTTAAACTTCAAGTAGTTAAAGAAGTTGAATCAGGAGAACAATCCCAATCATCAGCGAGATTAAAATATGGTATTCAAGGTGATAATACAATTAAGAAATGGTTGAAAAAATATGGTACATTTGATTGGGAAAATCAAACGCCATTGAATATGCCAAAGACACCAGAACAACGAATAATGGAACTAGAGGCGAAGGTAAAACTTTTAGAGAAACAAAAGACTTATTTAGAGCATCAAGCATCAAGCATCAAGTTTCAGGATCAGACAAAAAAGCGATAATCTTTGATATGATGATAGATTTAGCAGAGAGAGAATATAGGATTCGGGGTTGATAGACAAGTATATTATAGAAGTGTCAAGAGAGGTAATATTAAGAGAGATAAAGCTGAAAAAGTAGTTGTAATGGTAATAGAACTCCGACAAATGATGCCATGTGTGGGTGGAAGAAAAATGTACTATTTGCTTCAAGCACAACTTGAGGGCTTATCCATTGGAAGAGATAAGTTTTTTGCTATTCCTAAAGCAAATCATTTATTGATAGTGCCTAAACGAACTTATCATGTAACTACAAATTCCATGCACCGTTTCAAAAAGCATGATAATTTGTTGATAAATATTACCATCGAAAGACCCAATCAAGTTTGGGTGGCAGATATTACTTATATTGGGAAAAAACCTAATCCTATCTTAGTCTGATAACAGATGCCTACTCAAAAAAGATAGTTGGCTATTATATAGCAGATAATTTAAATACTGAAATCGGACCGCCGATGCGGTAGTATTTTAGCTCTGAAAATGGCACTCAAAGAAAGGATAAAAGTGAATCATTGGTTCATCATTCTGACAGGGGAATACAATATTGTGCTGATGCCTATCAATAAGTATTACAGAAAAATAAAATCCTGTGTAGCATGACACAAAACTCAGATCTTTATGAAAATGCAGCAGCCGAAAGAATAAATGGAATTTTGAAACAAGAGTTTATGATTGATAGGTTTGATAAGAGCCGTGAAACAATTAAAGTCTTAGTTAAACAATCCGTTGATCTTTATAATGAAAAAAGACCTCATTTATCAAACTACCTTTTAACTCCTCATCAAATGCCCAAGCAGAACAAAATAAAATTTAAAACCTTTAAAAAACAGTAGTAACTCAAGCTACTACTGTTTTAAATATTCTATTTTTATTTCTCAAAATCCTGTATCATTATTTTAGGACGACGATACAAATTTCAGTATGATGGCATTTTAAAAGCAAAGCATTGCGCTTCTATGAGTAAAATGCAGATTTGAAATAATAACTCATGCACTCAATCACTAAATTTGGGATGTCTCTTGTTGGTATTTGTAATAGAAAGTATTTTTAATTTAAGTTTTTAACTGCTTGACGAGCAAGTAACTTCCAACCTCCTTTTTCTTTGCTCCAAACGGTCAAGATAAACAACTTCACAGTGCCAGGCTTGCCACCGTCCAATGTTTCAGCAGATAGACTATGACGAACAATAGCTGTTTTGCCATGAAGACTGATGGTTTGGTCTGTCAATTGAATTGTTTTGAAATCAGACTTACCACTGACCAAAGCTTCTACAAATTGTGCTTTGTTTTCGATTTTACCACCCGAATGTCCATACGACAAATCTTCGGTTGCAATACTTTCTAGGGCTTCTTTGGTTGGATCAATCATAGCCAAACGCAATTTTTCAACTGATTCTGCTACTGCTTTTTCATCTTTTGATTGTGCTATACTTCCCAATGTAGCCATAACTAAAAATAAAAGTGTGATGCTTAATTTTTTCATGATGTTTAGATAAAATGGGCTTTGATAGCCTATAGGATAAATACTAGATTCTGATAGTTACTCAATGAAGAAAGATGATGATTCTTTTTTTCTACTTTATCAAATGGAAAATATTGCTAAAAACATGATAACAGACGTAAAATTAAAAGGGACAAAAGCATATTCTTTGCTTTTGTCCCTTCGTAATTAATTGCTAAATATTAATCAGCGACTGTTTTAGTAGAATCTCTAATAATCAACTCTGTTGGAAGTTTAACAGTTTGATAAACAGGATTTTTACTTTTCTTTTCTACGATATCCAATAGTAATTCTGCTGCTCTTTGTCCCATTTCTAAGGCTGGTTGGATAACTGATGTAAAAGATGGAGAAAGTAATTCTGCTACTTTCAAATTACTAAAGCCCATCAATGCCATATCCTCAGGAATACGAATATTACGTTGTTTTAATATCTTTAGACATGCCATAGCCAGACGGTCGCTAACAGTAAAAATAGCATCAGGAAGAATCGGTTGTGACAAAAGCTCATCGATGATTTTTTCCATATCTTCAATACTAAAATTACAGTATTTCACAAAATCCTCATTGTAGGGAATACCGTATTTTTCCAGTGCTGCTCTGTAACCACTAATACGCTCACGAGTAATAGATAGCGTGGGTGAAGCTGCCAAATGAGCAATATACTTTTTGCCAGATTTAATCAAATGTTCGGTTCCGTCAAATGCACCTTGATAATTGTCCGCTACAACTTTGTGTGTATGGATTTCGTCCGAAAACCTATCAAAAAATACAATGGGCATACCCTTACTATGTAATTCTTTCAGGTGCTCGACATGGGTTGTTTGTCCAGAAAGTGAAATCAAAACACCATCGACACGACGTGAGGCAAGGTGCTGAATATTAACTACTTCACGGTCATAAGATTCATGACTTTGAAAAATCACTACATGATATCCACGATTGTATGCAATGGATTCGATGCCGTTGATAGCTTGAGAAAAGAATGGATTGTCAATTTCAGGTACAACTACACCAATAGCACGGCTACGGTTTTCTTTGAGACTTAAGGCAATAGGGTTGGGGCGATAGTTCAGTTTTTCGGCACATTCCAACACAATTCGCTTGGTTTCGGGGTTAATTTCATAACTTCCCCTCAACGCTCTCGAAACAGTGGAGGTCGACAAATTTAGTGCCTTTGCAATATCTTTTATGGTTGCGATTTCCAAAGCTAATCTTGTTTTTGTACAATTTTCTACAAAGATAACTTGCTTCTCTGTAAAACTATTCTAATCTACGATTTTCAAGGTAATATCCCAAATATTATTAAATAAATCAAAAATCCTGACTGCTTGACAACGTTGCCGACAACGATTGCGTAAATATTTTCTTGTAAAAATTTGTCCTTGGATTTGGACAATTCTAACTTGACATCATCTTACAGCAACTATATAGTAAAATTGTTACTACTATTTCCCTGAAAAAGTCAAAAAAGAAATATTCAGAGATAAAGTGTTCTTGACGGAACAACTCAATAGCCATCGTATGTATAATTAGTTTTTGGATAGATAGTTTGAACCCTCTAAACCTCGACCTAGCTTCTCCCTTCTTTTGGGAGGGAGAAAGCCAAGGGTTTCTAAAAAAATTACGACATATAATAAGAATTATATAATCAAGTTTGATGGCTCAAGTGTAAGCTTAAAAGTTTTATTTGGCATTTGTTGAAACAAACAAAATTTCCCTTCACAACAGCTTACTTTTCTTGTCTTGACACAAGAAAAGTAACCGCGCGGCGGCCGCAAAAGAAAGTCAAGAAATCCTAAACTCGCCTACGGCTCAAACAGTAGGATTTCATAAAGAGAAACATACACTTTTTATTTTTTAATTATGAATTTTTAATCTATTCTAAGTTGTGGATAAACATAATTTTAAATAAAAGAGTAGCACACTTAACCCTAGACTACTCTAACTCATTACCATTTAATTGCAAATATTGGTTTCGAATAGATTTACTCCATTAGGAGTTTCAAATAAACAATAACTAATGAAAAAAGTCCTTTTATTTACCTTCATTCTTCTTACAATATTCAGCTTTAAGCTCGAAGATACTCGTACTACAATATTTTTATGTGGAGACTCAACCATGGCTGATAAGGCGGCGAACGCTGCACCCGAAACAGGTTGGGGGATGGTTTTACCAGAATTTTTTACGAATGAAATCAAAATTGAAAATCATGCCGTAAATGGTCGTAGTACTAAAAGCTTTATCAACGAAGGTCGTTGGAAAACGGTAATAGACAAGGTAAAAAAAGGTGACTGGGTTTTGATTCAGTTTGGTCACAATGATCAAAAAGTGAACGATACGACTCGTTCGGCCCCTTCACAAACACTTTACAAGCAAAACTTGACTCGTTTTGTCAACGAAACTCGTGCTAAAGGTGGTAACCCTGTGTTAATTACGCCTGTGATGCGTCGCAAGTTTGATGAAAGTGGTAAGTTTGTTGACCAACATCAAGACTACCCAGATGTGGTAAAAGCGTTGGCAAAAGAGTTGAAAGTACCCATGATTGATTTACACCAAAAATCGCAGAAAGTGATAGAACAACATGGT
The DNA here is from genome assembly GCF_030056705.1 of Flectobacillus longus. GTDB lineage: Bacteria > Bacteroidota > Bacteroidia > Cytophagales > Spirosomataceae > Flectobacillus > Flectobacillus longus. The sequence goes on along the minus strand of NZ_JASHIC010000001.1, from coordinate 223,332 downwards.
GTAGCAGGTTCGAAAAAGCTTTTCTTACATTATCCTAAAAATGTATATGCTCGTTATAAAGACGGTGCTTCTGACGATACACATTTCTCTAGATACGGCGCTGAAGTAATGGCTAGCTTAGTTTGTGAAGATATGGCGTCTTTAGGTTTACCTTTGAAATCCTTCTTTAAAAAGTCGGTATATCCTACCAAATTTGCTTATGAAGTACCGAAAGTATCAACTCCAGTTTTCAAGAAAGATACTTTTAATATTGTCAACTTCGGCGCAGTAGCAGATGGACAAACACTAAATACAAAGGCAATCAATAAGGCTATTGTTACTTGTAGCGAAGCAGGTGGAGGTACTGTCATTGTGCCATCAGGAGTTTGGTTGACAGGTTCAATCGTCATGAAGAGCAATGTCAATTTACATTTGCGTAAAGGTGCCTTGATTCAATTTAGTAATCGATTTGAAGACTTTGACTTGATTCGTACCACCTACGAAGGCTTAACAGCTGCTCGTTGTCAAGCACCAGTTTATGGAATAGATTTGGAAAATGTAGCCATTACAGGTTTTGGCGTTTTGGATGGTGCAGGCGATGCTTGGCGTCCAGTAAAACGTTCAAAAATGACCCAAGGCGCTTGGGAAAAACTTATTGCATCAGGTGGTTTGTTGAGTCCTGACAAAAATAACTGGTATCCAAGTCAGAAATCATATTTGGGTTCTACAGTTCAACTGCCAGGCGTATTGAAAGATGGAAAAGAGGTAAAAGATTTTGAATATATCAAAGACTTCCTTCGTCCAAATATGTTGTCGCTCACACGTTGTTCAAATGTATTGCTTGAAGGGATTACTTTCCAAAATTCACCTGCTTGGTGTTTGCACCCATTGTTGTGTGACAATATTACTTTGAAAGGAGTAAAAGCTAAAAACCCTTGGTACGCACAAAATGGTGATGGAATAGATTTGGAATCTTGTAAAAACGCTTTGATTGAAGATTGTACATTTGATGTGGGCGACGATGGTATCTGTATCAAATCAGGTCGTGACGAAGAAGGTCGTAAACGTGGTGTGCCTACCGAGAATGTGTTGATTAATAATTGTTTTGTATATCATGCTCATGGCGGTTTTGTGATTGGAAGCGAGATGTCTGGCGGTGTCAAAAATATGTTTGTCAACAACTGTACTTTTATGGGAACGGACATTGGGTTACGTTTCAAGTCGGCACGTGGTCGTGGAGGAGTAGTGGAAAATATTTATATCAGCGACATTGGCATGACCAATATCCCTGGTGAAGCAATTTTGTTTGATATGTATTACGCTGCCAAAGATCCAGTGCCTGTATATGGCGAGAAGACAGATATTCCAGAAATCAAATTTGAGCCAGTTAGTGCAGGAACGCCATTGTTTAAGGATTTTTACATGAAAAATATCGTATGTCGTGGTGCCGAAAAGGCGTTGTTTATTAGAGGTTTGCCCGAAATGCCTATCAAGAATGTTTGGTTAGAAGATGCGATTTTGGAATCTGATAAAGGAATGATTTGTACTGAAGCTGAGAATATCAATCTCAAAAATGTAAGTATTCTTTCTAAGGATGCTACGACGATTCAAATTCAGAATGGACAACAAATTACCTTAGACAATATTCAGTATAAAGGTGCTTCGACTGACTTATTACTGAAAATAACGGGAGAACGTAACAAAAGTGTTCGTTTGGTTAATACAGATACCAAGCAAGCAAAAAAAGACGTTGAACTTGGAGAAAAAGTGCCTTCAAGTGTTCTTTTGAAGAAGTAAGTAACTTCGTGACATAATCTCATAAAGAGTATCCTGAATTGAAAAGGTGCTCTTTATGGAAACTAAAGTCTCAACGCTTTGAAAGAACGTATCTCTCAAAACATTCTAAAACATTCAAAAAACAAAACCTATGTTCAAGACAACTGCAAAAATATTGACAGTTTGCGCATTGATGGCGAATTCGGCTTTTGCTCAAGTACAGCAGTCGTTGCCTTGGTCAGAACGAATGGCAAATACCATGCTAACCGTTCACAAGGATACCATTACTTACAGTGCTGAAAAGAAAAACGCTCATTGGGAATACGAAATGGGCTTGATGATGAAGTCACTCGAAAATGTTTGGTATCATACAGGCGACGCTAAATATTTCCGTTATATCAAGCAAGTAGTTGACCAGTTTGTAGACGACAAAGGTAATATCCGTACCTATAAAATCGACGATTACAACCTTGACATGATTACACCTGGTCGTTTATTGTTGACTTTGTATCATGAAACTAGTAAAGAAAAATATCGCTTGGCTGCTGATAATTTAATGAAGCAGTTGAAAGAACAACCTCGTACTAAGGAAGGTGGTTTTTGGCACAAAAAACGCTATCCAAACCAAATGTGGTTAGATGGTTTGTTTATGGCAGAGCCTTTCTATGCAGAATATACGGCAATGTTTGGCTCTTCCCAAAACTTTGATGATATTATCAATCAGTTTGTTTGGATGGAAAAAAATGGTCGTGATGATAAGACAGGTTTGTTGTATCATGGATGGGACGAAAGCCATGAGCAGAAGTGGTCAGACCCTAAAACAGGTAAGTCTCCAAACTTCTGGAGCCGTGCAATGGGTTGGTACACAATGGCATTAGTAGACGTTTTGGATTATATTCCTGCCAACCACCCACGTCGTGGCGAGTTAGTAGCTATTTTACAACGTATCATTCCAGCCGTTATCAAGTATCAAGACCCTAAAGAAGGCTGTTGGTATCAAGTAACTGACAAAATCGGTGGCAAAGGCAACTACTTAGAAGCTTCTGGTTCTTCGATGTTTGTGTATTCGATTGTGAAAGGTGTTCGTTTAGGATATTTAAGTCCCGCCTATATGGTTGCGGCACAAAAAGGCTATAAAGGTATTTTGAAAAACTTTATTTCGACGGATGCCAATGGTTTGATTCACTTAGAAAAGACCGTACAGGTTTCTGGTTTGGGCGGTACTCCTTATCGTGATGGTAGCTACGAATATTACTTAAGTGAAAAAATCCGTCAGGATGATTTAAAAGGTGTCGGTCCTTTCATCATGGCAAGTGTTGAGATGGAGACATTCCCTACCTTGTCGATTGGCAAAGGCAAAACTGTCATGTTAGATAACTTCTTTAACCGTGAATATCGCAAAGGTTTTACTGGTGCAAAAGAAACATTTCACTATACTTGGTATGACCGTAAGGATTCGGGATACTCGCTTTGGGGTAAAATCTTCAATGAATATGGAGCTAAATTAGGTACTTTGGAAGAAGCGCCAAGTGCTCAAAACTTGAAGAATGCAAGCGTATTTATTATTGTTGACCCAGATACGCCAAAAGAAACTCCAGCACCAAACTATGTTGAGGAGAAGGACGTAAAAGTTATTTCTGACTGGGTAAAAGCAGGTGGTGTATTGGTTTTGTTAGCCAATGATACATCTAATGCTGAAATCAAGCATTTCAATCAATTGACGAAGGCGTTTGGTATTAGCTTTACCAACAAAAACCGCAATATGGTAAAAAATGACCAATTTGAGCAAGGTAAATTTGAATTCAACAATCATCCAATTTTCAAGGATGTGAAGAAAATTTATGTAAAAGAATTGGTAACCCTAGAAACAAAAGCACCAGCAAAACCGATCTTGGAAGAAGGTGGCGATGTGATTATGGCAACAGCCAAAGTTGGTAAAGGTACAGTATTTGTCCTTGGTGACCCTTGGATTTACAACGAATACCTCAATGGCAAACGCCTTCCTTTACAATACGAAAATTTTAAAGCTGCTAAATACCTAACAGAATGGCTTCTAAAACAAGCCACCATTAAAAAGTAAGTCAAGGGCGGTGGTGAGAATATCTTACTACCGCCTTTTTTTTAGTGATGAGTTTTGAGTTGTGAATTATGAATGCTGAGTTGTGAATATAAATATTGATAATTACTTAACAATACTACTCAAAACTCCTCACTCAGAACTCATCACTCCTCACTCAAAAAAACTCCAACAGTTTCTATTCTTAAAAAAATACAAATTCCAATTTCTGGACGATTAAGTGTAATATCTCTGAGTCATGGAAAATTGACGGAGGGAATAATTTTCGGGAACGATGCCGAAAACGATTGCGTAAAAACATTCTCATATTCGCTTGCAGGTGCTAAACATTTGATATAAACTTATTTTACAAAACTACAGAGTTTTAAACGTATCCTTAGAATAATATCATTTTTGGGCATAACGCCTCTTGAATAAAACGACTGCTATGAAAGATATTTCATTTTCACAATTGGATTCAATTGTGCCTCAATGTGCGGTGAATTTACCAAACCTTAACGACCTCAATCTTCCAGAAAAGGTATTGCAATTTGGTACAGGAGTATTGCTCCGTGGTTTACCAGATTATTTTATTGACAAAGCCAACAAGCAAGGCGTTTTTAACGGACGCATTGTGGTGGTAAAATCTACATCAGGGGCATCCGATGAGTTTGACCAACAAGATAGCTTATACACGATTTGTGAGCGTGGGGTACAAGCGGGAGAACAAATCGAGTCATACACTTTGAGTTCGGCTATTAGCCGTGTGATTTCAGCACAATCAGATTGGAAAAAGGTGTTGGAATGTGCGCATAATCCTGAAATGCAAATTGTTATTTCAAATACTACCGAAGTAGGTATTCAATTAGTGCAAGACGATATTAATAACAATCAACCTCCTGTGTCATTCCCAGGAAAGTTATTAGCGTTTTTGTATGAAAGATATAAAGCATTTAATGGTGACAAGTCGAAAGGCTTGGTGATTGTGCCTACAGAGTTAATTCCTGATAACGGTAAAAAATTGGAATCAATCGTATTGGAATTAGCTCATTTGAATTCTTTAGAAACAGACTTTTTAGATTGGTTAGAGGTATCCACAACTTTCTGTAATTCGTTGGTAGACCGAATTGTGCCAGGCAAACCAAAACCAGAGGTGAAAGAGGCGATTGAAGCTCAATTAGGTTATACTGACCAATTATTAATTGTTTCTGAGGTTTACCGACTTTGGGCTATTGAGGGTGACGAACACGTAAAAGAAGTTCTTTCGTTTGGACAAGTAGACGAAGGTGTGATTGTTGAGCCCAACATCGATTTGTACCGTGAGTTGAAGTTAAGATTATTGAACGGAACGCATACACTCAGCTGTGGATTAGCGTATCTAGCTGGTTTCAAAACGGTATCTGAGGGTATGGAAGACGAATATTTAAGTACTTTCGTAAGTAACTTGATGCTAGCTGAGTTAGCTCCGTCTATTCCATATAAAGTGTCGATTTTGACAGCAGAACGTTTTGGACGCCAAGTATTAGACCGTTTCCGTAACAATAGTATCCAACACAATTGGTTGAGCATTACAATGCAGTACACTTCTAAAATGAAGATGCGTAATTTGGCGACCTTGTTACAGTATTATCAAAATTTCCCATGTGTTCCTGAGTATTTTTCGGTAGGATTTGCCGCTTATTTGCTTTTTATGAAAGCAGAACTTGCTGAAGATGGGAAATATTATGGTATAAGTAATGGTGAAAAATACCTGATTCAAGATGATAAAGTAGCGTATTTTGCTGAAAAGTGGGCGTCTTTATCTCCAGAAGAATTAGTTGATTCGGTACTTTCTGACAAATTCTTGTGGGGAACAGACCTTACTGCTCTCAAAAGATTTGCAGCTATGATAAAAGAGTACTTACTCAAAATGACCAACGAAGGTGTATTGAGTACCCTAAAAATATTTGTACGTAAAGGCGAAGATACCTTAGTAAGTATGAGTGCTGAATTGTGAGTGATGAGTTTTGAGTGTAATTTTATGATTACTAATGTTTTATCTCATCAATTTATTAAATCTTATTTTGCATAATTACTTAAGTTAGTGGGCAAAATTAGATTAAAGTTGTCAGGAATTAGGTAAAAAGGTGAGGTAAAGTATTGTTAATTAATATTTTACATTCACAATTCGCAACTCGTAATTCAGCATTAACTTTCTTCTGTAACCAGTAAACATTCTCAAAAAATGAAAGCAAAAGCTATCAAAATCAATCCTAGCGACAATGTCTATGTAGCTTTGACAGACCTCAAAAAAGGGGAAGTGCTAGAAGGAATAGAATTAAAAACAGATGTTCCTGTTAAACATAAATTTGCAGAATTTGACTTCGCTACAGGCGATTTGTTGAAAATGTATGGTCTTACGATTGGAAAAGCTGCTCAGCCTATTCAACAAGGAGAACATATTACTACTTTCAACGTAAAACACGTTGCCGAATCTTATGGCGAGCGTGTACCTAACTTGGAGTGGCAGAAGCCAGATACTTCAAAATTTGAAGGACGTACTTTTAACGGTTTTCATCGTGCAGATGGGCGTGTAGGTTCTGCAAACTACTGGTTGGTAGTACCAATGGTTTTTTGTGAAAACCAAAACGTCGAGGTAATCAAAAATGCGCTTTTGAATGAATTGGGATATGCTAAAGCTTCGCAGTTTCAAGGATATACCCAAAGCTTGATTAATGCCTATAAAAATGGGGTAGATGTTTCGGCATTAGTTTATGAAGAAACAGAGCAAACAGAAGAAGGTCGTGGTAAATTATTTCCACAGGTAGACGGTATCAAATTTTTGACGCATACTGGTGGTTGTGGTGGTACTCGTGAAGATGCACAAGTGTTGTGTCAACTATTGGCGGGATATATCACGCATCCAAATGTAGCTGGTGCAACGATTTTGAGTTTAGGTTGTCAAAATGCGCAGGTAAAACTATTGCAGGATGCTATTGCCAAAGTAGACCCTCAATTCTCAAAGCCTCTTTATATTTTTGACCAACAGGCTATCGGAAACGAAGAGCAAATGTTGCGTCAGGCAATCAAACAAACCTTTATTGGTCTAACGATTGCTAACCAAGCTAAGCGTGAACCTGCTCCGCTATCTCACCTGACTTTAGGTGTAGAATGTGGTGGTTCGGATGGTTTTTCAGGAATTTCTGCCAATCCATCAGTAGGATATTGCGCAGATTTGCTTTCTGCATTAGGAGGTAAGGTAATGTTAGCTGAATTTCCAGAATTGTGTGGGGTAGAGCAAGAACTAATCAATCGTTGCGTAAATGATGATTTGGCTGAGAAATTTACTACGATTCAGGCAGCTTATGCACGTAGTGCAGAGGCGGTTGGTTCTGGTTTTGATATGAATCCTTCACCAGGCAATATCAAAGATGGCTTAATTACCGACGCCATGAAATCGGCAGGTGCAGCCAAAAAAGGAGGGAATTCTCCTATTTTTGACGTCTTGGATTACACTGAACAAGCGACAAAATCAGGCTTAAACTTACTTTGTACTCCGGGCAACGATGCCGAATGTACGACGGGTTTGGCAGGTTCAGGTGCTAATGTAATCATGTTTACAACGGGATTAGGCAATCCAATGGGTAATCCGATTTGTCCTGTTTTAAAAATTTCATCTAACTCTGCATTGGCAGAAAGAATGTCAGATATTATTGACATCAATGCTGGAACTGTGATTACAGGAGAAAAAACGATTGCTGAAATGGGTGAGGAGTTATTGGAATATTGTATCAAAACGGCCTCAGGTGAATACACACCTAAAGCTGTTGCCCTTGGACACGATGACTTTATTCCATGGAAACGTGGAGTCTCTTTATAAGTGGTGAGTGTTGAGTTTTGAGTGCGGAGTTTCAGGTGATTGAGCTCAACGCCAAGATATTGTGCCCTCGTTTGAGTTTTCTCCAACGAGTTAGGCGCCAACTAATAAAAGTGGTTTGTTGCTTACGCATGGTTGTTGGAGAAAACTTCAACAACGGCTTCTAAGTGATGAGTTTAGAGTTTTGAGTGCGGAGTTTCAGGTAATTGAGCTCCAAAACCCACAGCCATAAGCTCAAAGCCGACAGCCAAAAATATTATCCAAATACAGTCTCTTGCTTGGGTTAGCAAACTTTAAGCAATTTTTTTGAACTACTATCAATTTCAAAAGATGAAAAACTTCTTAGACGACAATTTTCTATTACAGACTGAAACAGCTCGTACTTTGTTTCATGAGTATGCTAAGCAAATGCCAATTATTGACTACCACTGCCATCTACCACCAGACCAGATAGCGGAGGATAAGTCATTTGAGAACCTTGCCCAAATTTGGTTGTACGGCGATCACTACAAATGGCGTGCAATGCGTACAAATGGAATCAACGAAGCCTATTGTACTGGAGACAAGTCGGATTATGAGAAATATGAACAGTGGGCAGCAACGGTACCTTACACGATGCGTAACCCTTTGTACCACTGGACTCACCTCGAATTACAACGTTATTTTGGGGTAAATGAAGTCTTGAATCCATCGACTGCGAAAGATATTTACGAAAAATGCACTACCCTTTTACAAACCCCAGAATATTCAGTAAGAGGTTTGTTGAATAAAATGAATGTAAATGTGGTGTGTACAACAGATGATCCGCTTGATTCTTTGGAATATCACCAAAAAATTAAAGCAGATGGTGTTGAGGTAAAAGTATTGCCTACTTTCCGTCCTGATAAAGCGATGGCAGTAGAAAACGTGGCGAATTTTGTGGCTTACGTTACAAAATTAGAAGCAGTTGTAGGTCGTAGTCTTTTGACTTTAGACGAATATTTAGGTGCATTGAAAGAGCGTCATGACTTCTTTGCTGAAATGGGAGGCAAGCTATCTGATCACGGTCTTGAGCAGATTTATGCTGAAGATTACACTGAAGATGAAATTGCTGCTATCTTCTTGAAAATCAAAGGAGGAAGTGAGTTGACTTTAGAAGAACAATTGAAATTCAAGTCTGCGATGTTGGTTCATTTTGCCATTTGGGACTGGGAAAAGGGTTGGACACAACAATTTCATCTAGGCGCATTGCGTAACAACAACCTTCGTGCGATGCGAGAATTAGGTCCTGATACGGGTTGGGATTCAATCGGTGATTTTGACCAAGGTAAAGCGCTTTCGAAATTTTTGGGTAAATTAGACGAAAACAACCAATTGGCTAAAACCATCCTTTACAACTTGAACCCCCGTGACAACGAATTGATGGCTACCATGATTGGTAACTTCAATGATGGTTCGGTGGCTGGAAAAATCCAATTTGGTTCTGGTTGGTGGTTCCTCGACCAAAAAGATGGTATGGAGAAACAAATCAATGCGCTTTCAAATTTGGGCTTGTTGAGCCGTTTTGTAGGTATGTTGACAGACTCTCGTAGTTTTCTTTCTTTCCCTCGTCATGAGTATTTTAGACGAATTTTATGTAATATACTAGGTAACGACGTTGAAAATGGCGAACTACCTAACGATATTCCTTGGATTGGAAAGATGGTTCAAGATATTTGTTACAACAACGCCAAAGAATACTTCGGATTTTAAGTGACTCGGCTAGGTATCTCAGAGGTATCTAGCCGCTTTTTAAAATAGATATATGCAAAAAATAGTGTGTTGTTTCGGAGAAATTCTTTTACGTTTTTCTCCTCAGTTGGGTGGTGAATGGATTAAAAATGCCACAATGCCCGTGTTTGTTGGTGGTGCCGAATTGAATGTAGCCACAGCTTTAGCGAATTGGAATGTGCCTGTGCAATACACCAGTGTATTGCCCGACAACCAGCTTTCGGTTGAACTGAAGCAGTATATCGAAGACAAAGGTATCTCTGCTGATAAAATGCCTTGCTTTGGTGACAGAATTGGTACTTATTACCTCCCTCAGGGTGCAGACCTCAAAAATGCAGGGGTAATTTATGATCGTGCTCATTCTGCTTTCTGGACTTTAGCGCCAGGTAAAGTGGATTGGGATAGCATTCTCGAAAATGTCTCTTGGTTTCATTTCAGTGCTATCAGCCCAGCTTTGAACGAAGATGTGGTAGATGCCTGTGAGGAGGTTCTGAAAATTGCCAAAAGCAAAGGTATTACAGTATCTGTTGACCTCAACTATCGTGCAAAGCTTTGGAAATACGGCAAACAACCTGTCGAAATTATGCCACGCTTAGCGCAATACTGCGACGTAATTATGGGTAATATTTGGGCAGCAGATTGGCTTTTGGGTATTCCTGTAGATGCAAGTATCAATCCAGATTCAACACAAGAAGAGTATTTGGCGCATAGTATTCGTACTGCCGAAGCTATTCAAAAACAATATCCTCAATGCTCTGTGGTAGCACATACGTTCCGTTTTGACGCTCCTCCAAAGGGTATTTTGTATTATACCACACTTTTTACCAACGGTCAACAATACGTTTCTCCAACCTTCACCATTGACGAAGTAGTAGATAAAGTAGGTAGCGGTGACTGTTTTATGGGAGGGTTGATTTATGGTTTATACAATGAAAAATCATCTCAAGAAGTAATTAATTATGCAGCCGCAGCAGCATTCGGTAAACTGAATGAATATGGCGATGCTACCAAACAAAGCGTAGAACAAGTAGAAAATCTACTAGCTAAGTTTTTATAAGTATTGAATGAGCTGTGAGCAATTACTCATGGTTTACTCAATCAATTTTTATTGTTCCTCTCAATTTTAATTAAGAAATATAAAATGGCCTTTTTTGATAGTACAACGGTTGACCAACTTATTGCAAAGTATCCAGTTGTTCCCGTTTTTTACCATGAAGATTTAGCTTTAACCCAAGCTATCATCAAAGCTTGTTATGATGGTGGTATGCGCGCATTTGAGTTTACCAATCGTGGCGAAAGTGCTTTGGCAACTTTTACAGCATTAGTGCCTTTTATTCGTGAAAATTGCCCAGATATGGCAATCGGTATCGGTACGATTTTCAAAGCAGAACAAGCTGCTAAGTTTATCGAAGTAGGGGCCGATTTTGTAGTACAACCAGTAACAACTGCTGAAGTAGGAGCATTGTGTCAAGAAAAAAATATTGCTTGGTACCCTGGTGCTTGTACTTTGAATGAAATTTATCAAGCAACAGAATTAGGGGCTACTGTAGTTAAAATCTTCCCTGGGAATGTTGTTGGCCCAGGTTTTGTAAAATCAATGAAAGGTCCAATGCCAAAGGTGAAAGTAATGGTAACTGGAGGAGTAGAACCAACAACTGAAAGTCTTACAACATGGTTTAATGCAGGAGTAACTGCAGTTGGAATGGGCTCGCAATTGTTTCCAAGTGCCGTTTTAGCAAATAAAGATTTTAATCAAATTCAGCAAACCGTAGCTAGCTTGATGGAAACGGTGGCAAGCTTATCTAAATAAAAACTATGGAAAAAAAGGTAGGAAGTTATCGTTGGGTCATTGTAGCCCTTTTGTTTTTTGCAACAACCATCAGTTATCTTGACCGCCAAGTGATTGCTTTATTAAAGCCAACCTTGGAAAAAGAATTTGACTGGAACGAAAAAGATTATAGTAACCTAGTAATGGCATTTCAAGCAGCTTATGCAATTGGCTTGGTGTTGTCGGGTGGTATTATTGATAAAATTGGTACGAAACTAGGGTATTTAGTAGCCGTAATTTGGTGGAGTACTGCTGGCGTTTTAACTGCTGCTGCTACCAGTACATTGGGTTTTGGTGCTTTCAGAGCTTTATTAGGTTTGGGCGAAGGAGGAAACTTCCCCGCAGCAATCAAAAGTATTGCCGAATGGTTTCCTAAAAAAGAACGTGCTTTAGCAACTGGAATTTTTAATTCAGGCGCTAATATTGGTGCTGTAGTAGCGCCATTGATGGTGCCATGGATTTTGGCAGTTTGGGGTTGGCAAGTGGCTTTTATGGTAACTGGTGGCGTAGGCTTTATTTGGGTTATTTTCTGGGTAATGAGCTACGACAATCCAACAACCCATAAGTCTGTTACTCCAGAAGAATTAGCCTATATCCAAAGTGACGAGGATGAGGTATCGACATCTGATGAAAAACCTGTAAAATGGGCTCAATTGTTCGGAATTCGTCAAACTTGGGCTTTTGTTTTTGGAAAAATGTTAACCGACCCAATTTGGTGGTTCTTCTTGTATTGGTTGCCTTCATATTTTGCAGAAACTTTCCAATTAGATTTGAAAAAACCATCTTTAGAACTAATTATCGTTTATACTGCCACAACGATTGGTAGTATTGGTGGTGGTTATGTGTCAGGTTTCTTGATAAACAAAGGATGGCCAGTATTCAAAGCTCGTAAAGTAGCGATGTTGAGTTTTGCCTTGGCAGTTGTGCCAATTATGGCGGCTCAGTATTGTTCCAATATTTGGCAAGCGGTAGTATTGATTAGTATTGCGGCGGCAGCTCACCAAGCGTGGAGTGCCAACATCTTTACGACGGCTTCGGATATGTTCCCCAAAAAAGCCGTTTCTTCTGTTGTAGGTATTGGTGGTATGGCTGGCTCAATAGGTGGTATCCTTTTCCCATTAATGGTAGGTACTATTTTGGATTCATACAAAGAAGCTGGAAATATCACAGCAGGTTATAATATCATCTTTATTGTGTGTGGTTTTGCCTACTTATTAGCGTGGGGATTAATGCACTTGTTTGCTCCTAAAATGGAGAAAGTAGAATTGTAAAATTCTATTAGTAAAATCTTGTTAAAAACGTGAATGGATTAGCCAGTGATGCTTATATGTGTTGCTGGCTAATTTTGTAAAAGGACAAAGTAACTATTTCGGATATCGGATGTTGGCTTTCGAAGATGTAATATTCTATGTTTTGTAAAAAATAAAGATATTTTACTTTATCTCCGAAATCAGAAATCCCAAATCTGAAATTGTGAGAAATCCTTCGTACACTACTAATTCACAATTCATAACTCACAATTCACAAAAATCAGCTATGTCACAATTTGGAAAAAGATTTGTTCATGACGAAGACCTTGCTTGGGAAATAGTAGGCGAGGGGTTACGTCGTAAAGTCATGAGTTATGACAATCATGTCATGATGGTTAAAGTAGCCTTTGAAAAAGGAGCGATTGGGTCATTGCATAGCCACTATCATACACAAATTAGTTATGTAGAAAGCGGGGCATTTGAGATAACCATTGAAGGAAAAACCGAAGTCCTCAAACAAGGTGATACTTATTATATTCCTCCTCATATTGTACATGGAGCAGTGGCTTTGGAGGCAGGTGTGCTGGTAGATGTATTTGCGCCATTTCGTGAAGATTTTGTGTAATATATTTTGAGGATACCGAGGGCGAAATCATCGCCCTTTTGTTTTGATTTTCATCATTTTTTAAATTCTTAATCTAAGGTTCATGGATTCTTGGTAATTTTGCACCTTATTAGTAATTGGGTGCTGAACTAATTTAGTTAAAATAGGTTTATCAAATGAAACCAACGGTTCAGTTCAACAACAAACCATTTCAACCAAGAATATCTTATCAGATGATTGATTTTTCACAAATTCCTTCGCCTTGTTATGTAATCGAAGACCAACTTTTGAGAAAGAACCTAACACTTCTCAAATATGTACAGGAACAAGCAGGAATCGAGATTATTTGTGCGCTTAAAGGCTTTTCGATGTATAGTACTTTCCCGATGGTACGTCAATATTTGGCTGGTGCTACTGCAAGTTCACTCAACGAAGCTCGTCTTTGTTTTGAGGAAATGAAAGCCAAAGCTCACGTATATGCCCCCGCTTATTTGGAGCGTGAATTTGACGAATTGATGTCTTATTCGAGCCATATCACTTTCAACTCATTGAATCAATATAATACTTTTGGTGAAAGAGCACGTGCCAATGGTATTAGCTGCGGTTTGCGTATCAATCCTCAATACTCTGAAGTTGAGACAGATATGTATAATCCGTGTATTGCGGGCTCTCGCTTGGGTATTACTCGCAATCAATTAGGAGACACTTTGCCAGAAGGCATTGAAGGTTTGCACTCTCATACTCTATGCGAAAACGATTCATATACTTTGGAGCGTACTTTGAATGCTATTGTAGAGCGTTTTGGCGATTTATTGGAACAAGCCAAATGGTTGAACTTAGGTGGAGGGCACTTAATTACCCGTGCTGATTATGAGCCAGAGCATTTGATTTCTGTACTGAAAAACCTCAAAGCTCGTTTCCCTCATCTTAAAATAATTCTAGAGCCAGGCTCAGCAGTAGGTTGGAGAACAGGATATTTGACTTCTACGGTGATGGATATTATTGACTCACAAGGAATAAATGCCGCTATTTTGGATGTGAGTTTTGCAGCACACATGCCTGATACGCTAGAAATGCCTTATAAACCAAGAATTTTGGGAGCTCACCACGAACCTGTGGAGGGCAAACCAACCTATCGTTTTGGTGGTATGACTTGTTTGGCGGGTGACTTCTATGGAGATTACTCGTTTGACCAAGAACTAAAAATTGGTGATTCTATCGTATTTGATGATATGATTCACTATACGATGGTAAAAACTACCACTTTCAATGGCGTTAATCTTCCTTCCATTGGTATTTGGAGAGAAAACGATACTTTTGAATTGGTTAAATCTTTTGGATACGAAAGTTTTAAAGATAGATTGTAAAAGTAACATAAGTCATCTCTAATTTAGTGAGTTGAGATGGAGTGATTATTTTTAAAATATATGTTCTAGTAGTTTAGATGCAATGCTTTGCGTCTAAAGCTTTATCAAACATGAGTCATCCCAAATTTTGGGGAAAAGTACTCAAATGCTAGGCATTTATTTACTGTTTATGAAAAAAGGCGTTCGAAAAACTCATTTCGAACGCCTTTTTTCATATTAAATTTTAGTATGATGGCATTTTAAAAGTGCACTTCTACTAGTAAAATGAAGATTAAAAAGAATCACTTATGCGCTCAATTACTAAATCGCTAAAGTAGGGATAACTCATGTTTCTGGTAATATACCTATCTCGTTCTAAAATAGCTAAGATCACTATATTTCAGAATGATTCATATTTAGACGCAAAATATTGCGTCTGTGCTAATAAAATGTAGATTAGAAGCAATCAATCAAACACTAAATTGGGAATGACTCATTTTTAGTGCTTGAGATAACCAATATTAAATGGAGTCGTATGCTGAATTACCTGAAAAAGAAGATAATCATTTGATATGGGAGAGGATACGCCCAGACCACTAGATTCGAACCAAAAGTCATTAAAAGAGGATGAATTAAACAAATTACAGCAATCAAAGCAGTAAAATAGTGTAATTCTTTCTTAGTAAGATACTTTGTCAAAAATACCATACCCAGTAATATTAATGGGTAACCGTATGAAATACTTCGATTTATATCAGAAACCATACAGCTAGTAAGGCAGAGAAATACAATTAAACAAGAATATCCCCAGAATACGATACGCATTTCATTCCAATTCCCAATCATAATAATACCAGTAAGCAAAATAAAAATCCAAAAACCTTCTAAGCTTGTCCAAAGCCCTAAACCAATACTAGAGCTGTGTTCTGGTCCAAGCATAAATCCTCCAATTTGGTGTGTGTCTACGTTAAGATTATAGTATTTTGTCAGCCATACTCTTAACAATATATATCCAATCCAAGATGCAATAATTGCGAATGTTTGTTTACTGAAAATATTGTTAAGTAAGTCTTTAAGCCCCATTTTTGTTTCTATAGAGTTTCTACATAACCACCAAAATAGAACATAACCGCCTGCAATAAACCCACGCTCATCTGTCCAAGATGCAATAGTAATTGCCCCAAAAATAATAATTGGATTGCGATAATACATTGCAATAATCAACATGCCATAGGCAAAAGAGTCTCCGAATCCTCCTAACTCCCAAAAAGCAGATATGCCAAAATAGATACTTGTGGTAGCTAATGTAAAGTAAAATGTAGTTAATTTATTTGAAGTGAGCTGATAAATAATTTTAGCTATTAAGTACATCATGAATATGCCTAATAGAGTTTGTAGAACAACAATGTACCAAACATTTTGATGAAAGAGCTTCAATAATATTGGTAAAACCAATCTAAAAGTGAGCTTGCGAGTGTGACTGTCTCCATCTGCTAGAATGCTTGAGTCCATCAAATTAGCTGACCTCATACACAAGATACCCCATGCACCATGTGGATCCTTACGAAGGTTTTGAAATTCGTAAATATAATCATAACGAGGAAAGGCACTTAATGTTGAGATGATGATACTTATAAGTAAAATTTTATATAACCATGTAGAACTAGAAAATACTTGAGATAAACGATTTTCAAGTCTATTAATTGTAGAAATTAATGTCATTTTAGAAGCAATAATAAGTGTTAGAATTGATATGATGAAATTGTGCAGAATATGAAAAATAATTCTTGATAACAAAGATATATAATTTTTTAATGACTTTAGGCAAATGAAAGATTATTCAAATTTAAAATCAGACGGTCAGAAATAAATTCTAAATGAGAGTATTTTTGATGTTTTTCTTGAAAAATCATCGATTGTATATTAATTCCTTCTTTAAATAAAAAATAATTACAATCTTTGAATTAAAGATATCAAGCTAAAGTTTATATACGTCAAGAGCGTTGATTTATTAATTGTAGTTACTCATCCTTTCCTTTAAAATTCTGATAGTACAATTATATTTACTGTCAAATGAAAGCTGAAATACTCCCTCAAAATATCAAACTATGCTCAATCAATTTAAGCTTTATCTCTAGAAATTTTATAGAAAAAACTACACGAGAGTTCTATTGATTCTTATTTAAACTTATGGATTACTTCTTGCAAAATGCTTTATGTTACTGACAATAGAATTTTCAATCATTCTTTTTAAAAAGCCCAATTAATATAGGTAAGGCTTATGGCTAATGATATTTTCTGTTATTCAGATATATAGACAAGTAAGATCTTGAATTAAAACTAAAAGTTAATGTTTCCCGCCAAAAGCTTTAAGCTTTTACCAATGAAAAACCAATATTTTGCTAATGGATTAGTATGTATTGCTTAAGTTAGTAGGCAAAATTATTTTTACTTTACCCGCTTTAAGTACTAGGTTTTATGCCGTAGGCTAAAAGTTAGATACTATTTCTCATGAAGTAATAGAAGCTTTTCTGCCTAACGCCTACGACTTACTACCTAAAGTATATTAATACAATTTTATTTTGCATTAATACTTAACTAAATTAACTTATAATTTCTATATCGAATTTTGTTGTAATGAAACAAATTAAATCAATTGAATGGCTAAGGGGATTCGCCGCTATATCTGTTACTCAAATGCACTTGTTTTGCGCCTTAGATTTTTTTAAAAAGGATGATTACTATTTTTACAAACTCTTGTTCCCAATTAGTATTTCTGGCAGATCGGGTGTAGCAATGTTTTTTGTAATTTCTGGTTTTATCATTCCATATTCCATGTATGAAAATAAATATCAACTTTCTAAAATATTGCAGTTTTTAATTAAACGATTTACTCGTTTAGAGCCCCCTTATTTATTTTCGATAATTTTCTCTCTCATAACACTCTCATTGATGTGGTATTGGTGCTGTCAGCCTTATCAAATCGACTGGGCTTCAGTATCGTTACATCTTGGTTATTTGAATGTTTTCTTTCAAAAAGGGTGGATTCAAGGAGTTTATTGGACATTGGCAATCGAATTCCAATATTATCTTATAATTGCACTTTTGTTCCCATTAATTATGATATCTGACATTAGGATTCGATTGGGGATTTTGGGAGGAATAATAATAGTATTTAAACTTATTTCTCTAAGGCTTCCCATTGATACCTTCATTTTTGAATTTATTGAGTTTTTTTCTTTGGGAATATTACTTTTCTTACATCATATAAACCGACTATCTAGAAGAACTTTGCTTGTTTTAGGGGTACTTTTATTAGGGGCTATTTGGTATTTTCACCATAAATCCAATACTATATATGCACTTTTTACGGCCATAATCATATACACTAATTTTGATATACGTTCGAAACTATTTTATTTTCTTGGAAAGATTTCTTACTCACTTTATTTATTTCACTGGATAATTGGAGTAGAAGTTATGCGAAGGATTTATTTGTATTATAGACCTATTTCAAGTCAATTCGAAAAAATCGGATTCGTTTTATTTTCACATCTAGTTTGTATCTTATTTGCCTACTTGGTTTATATGTTAATAGAAAAACCTTCTATAATTTGGAGCAAAAATATTAAATATTAGAAAGGATTTGATGTGAAGGATACGGCTTTGATTAAAATAAAGCCGTATCCTTTGAAATAGATAATCTATTTTCAAATTTGACTATTTATATCTCTTGTTGAAATGATTTCACTTGTATGTCTCCCGCTCGATAAATCGTATAAGCAGAAGCAATTAGCACGACATTTTTGATGATGTATTGTCCTGGCAGACTCAAGGCAAATAAAGATTGCCATGTTTCGTTGGGCATAAGCAATAAGGGTAGAAAAGTGGTTGCCATTTGACAGCAAAATAGGAAAAATGCTAATTTGGTGAGTCGTGGTATCAACCAAATAATGCCAATAAAGCATTCTAAATACCCTAAAAATGGTAAGAATGTATCGATAGAAATAAACTTTGCTAGCGTCAGAGCGTGTAGCTGACTAACGATTTGTTCAGCAGGAGATACTCCTAGTACCTTCAGTGCGCCAAACCAAAAGAAAACTACAAACAAAGCAATTCTATTGAACCATTGTACAGTAACGTTATGTGTATTTGTATTGGATAAATTCATGGCTATAATTTTTTAGGCTTGTATTATACAAGCAAGGTTAATCATCAACATAAAGAATACGGTCATTGGACTTGATATAGATACCAAGTTATGATTATTGCTACATGAAAATTAACAAACTATAGCTGGTGGTGGAGAAGAGTTGTTGATATAGCCTTCTGATAACTGATAATGGTGACAAGAGCGATTGAAAGGATTTGTCCATTCCAAGATATATAAAATTGTATAGCGTTGGATAGAGGTATATTCCTTCAGTAAATTCTTTAATAAAAAGCTACTTTTTCCAGATGGCGCTTGTGAAGAATGCTCTTTGACATGGTCGGTGATATGTTCCGCCAGTTCCATAAATCTAAATCGAGCGTTGTCGTCTAGCTTGCAAAGGGTATATAGAGTATCATTCTGATAACGTTGCTCTACTAAATTATAGTGGTTTTCACCATGTTTGACTTTTCCTTCAATGGGTCGACTTTCAGTCCAGTTATTTTGATAGGGTAGTTGCAAGGGTTGTTTTATCCAATAATAATCGCCTGATTCTTCGATATTTATCTCTTGTTTATATAGGGTTCCGTATTCTTCCCAACAATACAAAAAGCTAAAGCCTATCATATTGTATAGGAGCAACGAAACCAGAAATATAGAAAGTAGTCTTTTCAAAAGAATAAATGGTGATTTTTCAAGTGGGGCAAATGTAGGAAAATGATTTTTAGAAAACAATGAGAAAAGTTTTTTAGGGAAAACCCGATTTGGCTCAAAATAAAAAAGGGCGATATTTCGCCCTTAATTTTAACTACCTTAAGTCAGTGAGCAAAATAAAATTTAAGATTAGGCTTTGGGCTTTGGAAAAAAGCATGGCTGTGGTTATTAAAAAACATTTTAACACTCTTTGCCTTGTGCCTGTTGCCTAGTGCCTAAACACATAAATTAAATCTTATTCTGCACGATTAGTTAAGTTAGTGAGCAAAATTAAAATAATTTTACCCGCAATAGGCTCTAGGCTTTATGCCGTAGGCTAAAAATTAAAAAGTATTTTTATGCAATAATAAAAGCTTTTGTGTCTAATGCCTACGGCTTACAACCTAAAGCGTATTAATGCAATTTTATTTTGCATTAATACGCTTTAGTAATCATACCGAGTAGGTAATTTTAAAATCTGAATATCAATTAATCGTTGAGTTGAAAAGATTGAGAATAAAATATTTAGATTTTAAAATTTCTATTATTAACTACATACCAATACTTAAGCTTTGATACGAATAGTAATAAAAGCTGTAGGTCGCATGAGTATATCTACCCCAAAAGAAACAGTGACGATTTCATGTCCTTGTTCTTCGATTACACTGAGGGTATTTTCAGTACGACGAATTAAAGTGGTTGTCGACCACCAAGTCGATACTCTAAAGATTTTGTAGGCTGTCATGAGGAACTATTAAAAGACGTCTAGATTGATAAGTGGGCTCGGAAAATTTCGATTTTAAACTCAAGTTACACATTTTTAAGAAAGAATTTTTTAGTTCAATGACGAAAAATACTTGTCAATAGCCACAAAATGAGTAAGTGGTCATAGTTCGTTATTTTAACTCTTGTGTTTATTTTTGTAAAGTAATTCTATCATAATAGAACCCTAAAAAGAGAAGCTTGGCGTAAATCCAAAAGAATTCTTAGCTTTGTGGTTAGTCAAAACCTAAAAATCATGAATACAACTCAAATTGGCATCATTACCAATGCGATTGGCGTAAGAGCCAACCAAGTACAAAATACAATTAAGTTATTAGAGGAAGGTGGAACAGTACCGTTTATAGCTCGTTATCGAAAAGAGGCAACTGGAAGCTTAGACGAAGTGCAAATTCTGGATATTAAAGACCTTTGGAATAAATTAAAAGAAGCCGACAAGCGTCGTGAGACTATTATCAAAGCCATAGAGGAGCAAGGAAAAATGACTCCTGAGTTATTGAATAAGCTCAATAATGCTTATTTGCTTCAAGAATTAGAAGATTTATATTTGCCGTATAAACAAAAGCGTAAAACCCGTGCGAGTATCGCCGTAGAGAAAGGGCTTGAGCCATTAGCTAAATTAATTTTTGACCAAAAAGAAACAAATATTCTTAAAAAGGCAGAGGCGTACCTCAACGATAAAGTAGCATCGGTTGACGAGGCATTGCAAGGTGCACGAGATATTATGGCCGAGTGGATTAACGAAAACGTGGACGCTCGTAATGCAGTGCGTAAGGTGTTTGAACGTGAAGCCTATATTTCTTCAAAAGTAAAAAAAGGAAAAGAAGAGGAGGGAGTCAAATACAAAGACTATTACGATTTTAGCGAACCGCTTAAAAAAGTACCTTCACATCGACTATTAGCGATTCGTCGTGGCGAGGAGGAAGGTATTTTGTCGGTTTCTATTTCGCCAGATGAGGACAATGCTTTGGGCGCACTCGATCGTATTTTCTTACGTGGAATGTCCGAACCCAAACAACAGGTTGAGGACGCGATTACGGATTCTTATAAACGATTGATGAAACCGTCTATCGAAAATGAATTTTCAAACCTTTCTAAAGAAAAAGCGGATAACGAAGCCATTAGGATTTTTGCCCAAAACCTTCGTCAGCTATTATTGGCTTCTCCGCTTGGACAAAAACGTACCTTGGCTATTGACCCTGGGTATCGTACAGGTTGTAAAGTGGTTGCCCTAGATGCACAAGGCAACCTGATAGCCGATACTGTGATTTATCCATTTGATAAAACAATGGAAGCACAACATACAGTTTTGTCTTTGGTTGAAAAACATAAAATTGAAGCTATTGCTATCGGAAATGGTACTGCTGGTCGTGAGACAGAGGCATTTGTCAAAAAGCTAACTTTCTCAGCACAGCCACAAATCTTTATGGTTTCGGAGCAAGGGGCTTCTATCTATTCAGCTTCAGAAGTAGCTCGTGAAGAGTTTCCAGATAAAGATGTGACTGTTCGTGGTGCTATTTCTATAGGTCGTCGCTTGCTAGACCCATTAGCAGAATTAGTGAAAATTGACCCAAAATCGATTGGTGTGGGTCAATACCAACATGATGTAGACCAACCATTATTAAAAAATTCCTTGGATTCGGTCGTAGAAAGTTGTGTTAATACGGTTGGAGTAAATATCAATACTGCCTCGAAACATTTGTTGAGCTATGTAGCTGGTTTGGGACCAAGTTTGGCAGCTAATATTGTCAGGTTTCGTAAGGAAAATGGAGATTTTAAATCAAGAGCACAAATCAAAAAAGTACCTCGTCTGGGTGATAAAGCATTCGAACAATGCGCAGGTTTCTTGAGAATTCCTCAGTCAGATAACCCACTCGATAATTCAGCAGTACACCCTGAGACATACCCAGTAGTAGAACGTATGGCAAAGGATTTGAAATGTACTGTAAAGGACTTAATGACAAGTACCGAGCTGCGTAAAAAACTTAATTTACAGCAATACATTAGCGAAAATACAGGTTTACTAACGCTTCAAGATATTTTGAAAGAGTTAGAAAAACCTTCGCGTGACCCTCGTGAGCAACTAACTGCCTTCGAGTTTGATGCCAATGTAAAAACGATAGAAGACTTATATGAGGGAATGGTTTTGCCAGGAATAGTAACTAACATCACAGCATTTGGTTGTTTTGTAGATGTGGGGGTAAAACAAGATGGTTTAGTTCATATTTCTCAGCTAGCCAACCAATATGTCTCTGATCCGAATCAGGTGGTGAAATTACAGCAACAGGTGCAAGTAAGAGTCGTAGAGGTAGATATTGCTCGTAAACGTATTGCCTTAAGCATGAAAGCCGTTTAGGAGAGGTAAAGGGAACAGGCACAAAGGCACAGAGTGTTTTTTTTAGTGGCGCAGGGAAATATTCTCTGCGCCATTTTTGTAAATTATGAATACAAATTGAATCATAGGTAATCGTGCAAAATAAAATTAAAAAGTTTCCCTTTGTAAAAGCTCCTACGGAGCTGATGGAAAGATTGGTTTCTGAAAAAATCTTAATAAGCAGGTATATTTTTAAACGTAATGTATTTATAATTAAAAAAATACACTCTCTATAATTTATACTTGACTCAACATTCACTAAATAAATAATAGAGATATGCTGAAATTTCAGGAATTACTCTTATTTGCCTTGGCAGCTTTTGTGCTGGTCATTAGTCCAGGACCCAATATGATTTATCTGATTTCACGCTCGATTACTCAAGGGCGCATGGCAGGGTTACTTTCATTGGCAGGAGTGATGGTAGGATTTTTATTTCATATCATTATGGTATCCTTTGGATTAACGGCTATTTTGGCAGAGGTACCGTTTTTGTATGAACTTATCAAATATTTGGGTGTGGGCTATTTGCTTTACTTAGCTTTTCAAGCCATTAATCCCAAGGGAAAATTTGTATTTGAGGCGCGAAATGATTTGTCAAATGATTCTCCCAGAAAGCTATTTACGATGGGATTACTCACCAATGTTTTGAATCCAAAGGTAGCGATGTTTTATCTATCCTTTTTCCCACAGTTTATAAAGCCAGCGTATGGAAATCCTCTTTTGCAAAGCTTACAATTGGGAATAACTCAAATGTTGGTAAGTTTTTCGGTGAACTTCTCCTTAGTACTGACAGCATCTCAAATGGCAAGATTTTTTGCACAAAATCCTTTTTGGATAAAAATACAAAAATGGTTTATGGCAAGTATTTTGGTGGCATTAGCAGTGAGGATGGCTAAAAGTAAAGTTTAGGAGGCAGGAGATAGATAAAATGATATAAGTAAAATAAGAAATCATGTTTAATTTTGCCATTCAACAAAAAGCTATTTAATGATAAACTACAACAACAAGAAATTTGCCCCCATCAGTAATACTGAAAATGGAGAGACTTCCGCAGAAACAATCTTTCATTACAAACAAGAAGGAAATATATTGACCTCTGAATATGCTGGAGGTAAAATTACCAAAGGACATTTGATTGGATTAGTCGACGAATCAGGGAAAATCGATATGCGTTATCATCAAGTCAATAGTTTGGGCGAAATAATGACGGGAAAATGTATTTCCACACCAGAAATTTTACCTGATGGGCGAATACGATTATACGAGAATTGGGAATGGACTTCAGGGGATTGTTCCAAAGGCGAGTCAATCATTGAAGAGTTATACTGATAAAGTACAAGTCCATCAAATATAAGATTTGTCAGAGGCTTTTCGTTAGAAACTCAACCTGTCTTGCCGAATGATAAAATACCATATACTTGTAGTGAAATTACACTTGGTGAAAATGGGGAATTTTGTAACTTGCTTTTAGAAAAACTTACCCAGATTAAATCCTTACCAATCTCATGAAAACGACTACCACATCCACTTATGCCAAGCTTATATTGATAGGAATACTTCCACTTTTATTAGATTCTTGCGCACTTTTTCGTAGAAAAGAATCTAGTAAAACAACCACAACGACTACACGTCCGTCGAGCCCAAGCCGACCTGTGGTGATTACCTCCAAAGAAGTGAGCAAGTTGATAGCTATTTCTCGCCAATACATTGGAGTGCCCTATCGTACTGGAGGAGTCGATTCAAAAGGTATGGATTGTTCTGGATTATTGTTGGCAACTTTTAAAGAAATGGGAGTATTATTACCTCGAAGAGCAGTACAACAATCTTCTTATGGAAAAGAAGTAAAGGATTTAGATCATTTAAGACCTGGAGATTTGGTGTTTTTTGTGACAGATAAAGGGAATGTGGCAGAGGTGAATCATTCTGGTATGATTACAGAAATTAGAGGTCCTAAAGAAATCTATTTCATCCATGCTTCATCCTCGAAAGGCGTTCGTGAAGATAATCTCATTTCAACTTACTGGATGGGGTGTTATGCCACTGCTAGAAGACCTTTCTGATTTGAGATTGCGGATGTTGGATTGTGGAAATAAAGTTGGTATGATAAAAATAGGTTTGAATGTCACAATAGGAACTATTTGCATCAATAGAGCATTAAATATAATAATGAAAATCTAAACTACTGGTCCAAGACTTAGTCTTGGACTTATTTTTTATACAGTTTATAAACTGAAAAATAGTTTTTCAAATTTTCAAATCTCCAAATTTTCAAATTCACAATCTAAAAATGTCTGCTCCTCTAGAAGTTTGGATGCGTGGACCTATCGAAGGTATCCCCGCTTTAGTACAACCCGCAGCTCATGCTGTTTTGCAAGTTCAGGAAGAATTACATGATTTGTTAAAAGACTTTTCTGATGATTTACTTTGGGAAAAGCCTCATGGTGTAGCTTCGGTTGGTTTTCATTTACAACATCTTTCGGGTGTGTTAGATAGACTTCAAACTTATGCCGAAGGAAATACCCTGTCGTCCAAGCAGTTTGACTTATTAAGTCTTGAAAAAGTAGCTCCTCAAGAAAATCAGACTGTAGCGACTCTATTGACTCGATTTGATTTACAAGTGGCAAAATACCTTTCCTATCTCAAACAACTTTCAGAAGTAGACCTATTCCTTCCTAGAGGAATTGGTCGCAAGCAAATTCCTACCAATGTGATTGGTTTGATTTTCCATGCTGCCGAACATACGACTCGTCATTTTGGTCAATTGTACGTGACTGCCAAACAGTTGATATAAGAGTAACAGGCAATAGGCATAAGGCACTAGGCAAATAGTTTAAAAAAAACTATAGACTTATTTTACGATAAGTTATGGAGATAAAGGTATTTTTATGAAATTACAAAACTTACTA
The DNA here is from genome assembly GCF_030056705.1 of Flectobacillus longus. GTDB lineage: Bacteria > Bacteroidota > Bacteroidia > Cytophagales > Spirosomataceae > Flectobacillus > Flectobacillus longus. The sequence goes on along the minus strand of NZ_JASHIC010000001.1, from coordinate 197,984 downwards.
GTTCAAGACTTAGTCTTGGACTTTTTTTATGCCAGTTCTAAACTAGATTCATTTTATATCTAGATATAATTATGTAAATTTTTGATATTCAATATGTTAATTTTATCTACGAAAAATTTCGTAGATAAAATTTGCAATTACGAATCTTTTCGTAGTATATTTGTTACGAAATATTTCGTAGTAAACTTTTTTATCATGATAAAGCCCACAGAATCAGAATTAGAAATTTTACAAGTATTATGGGCGCTAGGCCAAGCGACTGTAAGACAAGTAAATGACGAGCTCAATAAAAAGCGAGAGATAGGATATACCACCACACTCAAACTGATGCAAATTATGTTTGAGAAAAAGCTGGTCACACGTACCGATGAAGGACGCTATCACCTGTATCAATCAGCAGTAAGCGAAGACGAAACACAGCAACAGCTGCTTGATATATTTGTAGATACAGCATTCAAAGGTTCGGCTATGAAGCTCGTGATGCAGGCTTTGGGAAATCACCAAACTTCGGCAGAAGAACTCGACGAAATCAAGAAACTCATTGCTCAACTAGAACAAAATAATTAGCCATGCAATATTTCGAAGCTCCTTTGTCACCACAAACTATCTATGCTTTGGCATGGACCTTGGTGCATTCGTTATGGCAACTAAGCCTATTATTCTTTTTGTATAAATTCATCGGTTCGTTTTATCGACAAAATACCTCCGTACGTTATTGGTCGGGAATCGGTGTATTGTTTTCACAATTCTTGATTTCGGGTTTTACTTTTTGGAAGACTTTTCCAAAAGATGTATCTGCCAAAGTATTCAATTTTGGGGTAGGAAATCCTCAATCGCTAACAAATGTATCAACCTCTGAACCTACTACTCAATCGCCAGTGGTATTGACTTCCGTTTGGGAACAAATAGCTACATGGCTCAATTTACATTTAGATTGGCTGGTAATGTTATGGATTTTGGGCATGGCAATAATGACCTTAAGGTTGCTTGGTGGGTATTTTTATGTGCAAAAGTTGCGCTGGCAACATACAAACTTGGTAGATACCGAAACAGAAAACCTCTTTAAACAACTTCTTAATCAATTTGATATTTCTCGAACTGTAGAAATTCGTGAGTCTCAACTGGTGGAATCACCGCTCACAATTGGCTATTGGCAACCTATGGTACTTGTACCGATTGGTCTTTTAACAGGTTTGAGTCAGGGAGAAATTAAAGCGATTTTTGCACATGAATTGGCTCATATCAAGCGCCATGACTATTTGATTAACATTATCCAGTCAATGATTGAAATTCTCTTTTTCTATCATCCTTTGGTTTGGGTAATTGGCGAAACTGTTCGTCAAGACCGTGAAAACTGCTGTGATGATTGGGCGTTGGAGATTTGCCAAAGCAAATTGTTCTTGGCCAAAGCTCTTACGTTTGTAGAAACCTTTAGACAACAATCAAAAACATCATTGACTATGGCTTTTTCAGGCAATAAACCTCAATTATTAGGCAGAATCCAGCGTATTTTGGGTATGCCTCAGCAAGAAACTAATAATCCTGTGGGTATTATTAGTTCGGTAGTAGTATTAGCGTTGGCTTTCTGCTGTCTTAACTTTACGCAGGTAAAAGCGCAAGCATCAAAGCTTTTTAACAAATCGGTAAAAACGCTGACACAAACTTCTAAGGAAATTTTGGCAGAAAGTACGCTAATCAGTACTTCTGAAGAACAAAAAGATACGAATATTCCAAATCCAGAACCAGAAGAGAGCAAATTGTCACAGCTCCTAGCCACTCAAGATGAAGCTAACGACCCAGATAGCTTGAAAGTGGCACAGCACGAGCAAGAAATTGAAAAGTTACAAAAGAAAATGGATCCTTATCTAAAGCAAATCCAAGACTTAGCTGGACAAATGGGAAGTTTAGGGGCAAAAATGCAAATTGACCAAAAACCATTTCAACAGTTTTCTGAGCAAATCGGAAAATTAGGGGGAGAATTGGGTACATTAGTAGGGAAACAAGTACAGTTGGAGATGACAGTTGCTAACCTCGACAAAAAATCTGATGAATATAAAAAGGTTCAGAAAGAGTTGAATGCTATTGAAAAACAACGTGTAGAAATTGAGAAAAGGATGGAAAAGGCTTCTAAGGAAATGGAGTCAGTATCTAAGAAAATGGAAATAAATACTGCTCCAATGGATAGCCTTGGAAAAGAAATGGATAAACTTTCAAAGCCTATTGAAGAGATTGGAAAAGAGATGGAAGTACACGCCAAAGCGATTGAGGAAATAGACCCAGAAGGTAAGTATTGGTCAAAAAATAGACATTATGGTTCGGGATATCGCTTGCCAAAGCCTCCTAAACCTCCCAAAGCGCCAAAGGCTTCTTCGATACCAAAACCACCGAAGCCACCAAAAGCACCTAGTGCCGCTTCAGCACCGAGTTTGCCACCTCCTCCAACACCACCGTTGGCACCCGTAAAATCGGATAAAAATCAGGATAATAATTGGTAGACATCTTAAATTTAGTGAATGGTGGTTGAGTGATTTAGTGATTATTTTAAAAATAACTCAACCACTCAATCACTCAATCACAACTCACTAAATCATAGCTAAGCCTATTTTAGTTTTTTCTGCCAAAAAGTGCCAACACACCAATCGTGAGCATAATCATGAAGCTTCCGAGCATATCGATTTTACCAAATGGAGTATTCAACCAAAAAATAGCCATGGCTGTAGACGATAGTGGCTCTGCACAGGCAAGCAAACTACTGGTTTGAGCTCCAACAATTGTTACTGCTTTCAGAAAAGCATAAAATGCCGCCAAGCTACCCAACAATAAGATAAAACCCGTATAAGCAAAAGACTGCGAATCCCAAGTGCCTGATACTTTCCAAGGGGCAAATACACAACTGAAAATAACTCCACCTACAAACATCGCCCAACCAATTACAGTAGTCACTTCGTAGCGATTCATCAATCCAACAGGTAATAAGCTATAAATCGCTAAAGCAACTGCGGAGGCAATGCCCCATAAAAGCCCTTCGGTAGAGATTGCTAAACTTCCAAATTTACCATGTGTTACCAATAAAAATGTACCCGAAAGTGCTAAGATAATCGCCACAAATTCGATAAAATTGGGTAACCTTCTTTGTTTAAAAGCCATATATATCGCAATAAAAACAGGTCCCATATATTGCAAAACGGTAGCTGTTGCAGCGTTTGACTTATGAATTGCTTCAAAATAAGTGTATTGTACTGCCACCATTCCTAACACACTAAATGCCAAAAGCAACAGTGTATCTCTTTTATTACTCCAAATTTTCCATAAATCTAAACCACGAAAAAGGGCAATCATCAATAAAATACTACCCGCTACCAACAAACGTAGCGTTACTAGCCAACCAGGATTGATACCTCGTTGACTAAATAGAAACTGTCCAAATGTTCCTGAAACGCCCCATGTAATGGCGGCAAAAATGGCTAATCCAAACCCTGCGATTCTTTGCTGACTATTCATAATGTAAGGTTGTCTTCCGACAAAAGTATTTTGAGGTCGCAAAAATAGAGTTATCTAGTGGTTTATACTTAATAGTTTTAGAAAAATCCAAAAACAAACTCTAATAGTAATATTTCAGGTTGAAATTAGAAATAAAAACACTTAATCGTCTGTTTTTCAAGTAGATAATTTTACGAGAGATATAAGTATTTTATTACTGGACAAAACACATAAAAGCTATTTAAGTATTTTGATTCCGTCTAAATTCAGTTTCAAACTGTTTAAAAAAATAAGTCTAAGATGCGGTAATCGTACAAAAGCTCCGTAGGAGTGACAGAAAGATAACTATCTTGAATTCTGTCGCACCTACGGAGCTTTTACAAAGAAAAACAAGGTGATTTTCGTTTACTCAAGCGTATTTTGCACGATTCTTTTAGTCTTGAGCAACTCTTTTACGACAAAAAAACTCCTCACTCAAAACTCCCAACTCAGCACTTACCGCAGTCCCATTCCTAGTACCAAGCCCCACATCAATACAAAACTAATAATCATCGAAATGTTGACTAAAAGCCCAGCGATTTTGGAATCATATCCTAGTTCATCTGCAAAAGGGAGTAAGGTCATACCCACTGGTAGAATCATACAAACCAGTACGATACTGCGATATAGGGGCTCGAAAGGGAGATTATAATATAGGAAAAAGCCTAGCGTTAAACCCACAGCATAGCGAATAACTAGTACACTGGCGATTTTTTTGAAAATTTCTGGTTTAAGTTCAATACTCAAATAAATACCCATAATCAGTAATACTAGCACTTTATTACCCTTTGCTAAAATATCAATAATGTTAACTAACACCTCTGGTAATTCAAGTTTGGTTAAGTTAACAAATAAACCTAACAACATAGCCTGAAAGGGTAGTAGCGTAAAGATTTTGAGAAAAGCCTTTTTGAGTTTCTCTCTTTTTCTGACTGCTTGTACTTCATTGGTTTCTGCAAAAATTACCCCTGTACCATATACCATACAAAAGACCACAATGGAGTTTCCCATATCAAATAAGGCCGCAAAGACCATTCCCTCAGGTCCCCAAATGCCTTCAATAAGTGGGAAAGCAAATAATCCTAAATTAAAGCCACCGCTTGCCATAGTCAATAAACCTCGTAGTCGCTTGGTTTGATTTTTGAAAAGCAAACCTGTAATCGTCATAGATATGGCACTGAAACTGATACAAAAAACTGGAAGTAATAATAAATCTGCCTCGATTTTGACACGCATAATTGTGACAAAAACCAATGCAGGAAAGGTGGTATGTACCAGAAGTTTGGTGATAATTTTACCTTCTTTCTCAGAGATAATGCCTTTATATTTGAGGAAAAAGCCAAGAGCAATAATGGATAAAGCAGTTATAAAAACAGCATTAGTAGGATTCATCGTGAAGGGGATATATATCTTTTACGCTAAAAAGACGCAAAAGTAAGGGATTTACTGGTAAAAAAAGCGCTCTTCAAATAATCTCTCAATAAGGAGCCAAATACTTTTTCAGAAAGACTAGCGCAAAATGTCTTAAATCGGAATCACTTTTTCCAAAAACAAATTTAACAAGCGCTTAATGCGAAAGCTATCTTGAAATTATGTAATTTTGCGCCAATATTTTCATTCATAACTCAATCATTTACATTTACATTAAGGAATGGGCAAGAAAGTTTTAATCATTGGTGCTGGTGGTGTAGGAAATGTGGTAGCGAAAAAATGTGCCATGAATCCCGACGTGTTTTCGGAGGTCGTATTGGCGAGCCGTACCAAGAGTAAATGCGATGCCATCGCAGAAGAATGTGCTAAAATAGGTTTGCCAACACCTGTGCAAACTGCACAAGTTGACGCTGACAACGTACCAGAATTGGTGGCACTTATCAACGAAGTGAAACCTTGGATGATCATCAACGTGGCATTGCCGTACCAAGATTTGACCATTATGGATGCTTGTCTCGAAACAGGCGTGCACTATATGGATACTGCTAATTATGAGCCAAAAGATGTTGCTAAGTTTGAATACTCTTGGCAATGGGCTTATAAAGAGCGTTTCGAACAAGCTGGTTTGATGGCGTTGTTAGGTTGTGGTTTCGACCCAGGTGTAACACAAGTGTACACGGCTTATGCCAACAAGCATCATTTCGACGAGATGCACTATTTGGACATCATCGACTGTAATGCTGGTGACCATGGTAAAGCATTTGCTACTAACTTCAACCCTGAAATCAATATCCGTGAGATTACTCAAAACGGTCGTTATTGGGAAAATGGGGAGTGGGTAGAAATTCCTCCAATGTCAATTCACAAAGCTATTGATTATCCTGGTATCGGTCCGAAAGAATCGTATGTGTTGTATCACGAAGAGTTAGAATCTTTGGTGAAAAACTTCCCAACGATTAAACGTGCTCGTTTCTGGATGACTTTCGGTCAGCAATATTTGACTCACTTGAACGTACTTCAAAATGTAGGTATGACTTCAATCGAGCCAATCAAATTTAAAGGTATTGATATTGTACCTTTGGAGTTCTTGAAAGCGGTATTGCCAGAGCCAGGAACTTTAGGAGAAAACTATACAGGTGAAACTTCTATTGGTTGCCAAATCAAAGGTATCAAAGATGGTAAAGACAGAACTTACTATGTTTGGAACAACTGTAAGCACCAAGACTGCTGGAGCGAAGTTCAAGCACAAGGTGTAAGTTACACGACTGGTGTACCTGCCATGCTTGGCGCTATGATGATGATTACAGGCGAATGGTTCAAGCCAGGCGTATGGAACTGTGAAGAAATGAATCCAGATCCATTTATGGCAATGTTGAACGTTCACGGTTTACCATGGAACGAATTGGTTGACGTAGCACTTCCACACGAATATTAGTAATTGAAGCTGCTTAAACTTTTCAAAAAACAATTTTATTGATTTATTCTTCGCCTTACTTTTTAACTAGGCGTTCCCGCCTTGATACAAAAAGTAACCGCAGCGGCGGCCACAAAAAAATCAAGAATTTATAATCGGAGTGGCGTCCCACCTCACTTCGCTCAAACAGTATAAATTCATTGCTGACGCGAGAAATTTTACGAAATTTTAAACAGCTTCATTAAAAAATCCCTTCAGTTTCAAAACTGAGGGGATTTTTTTGATTTGAAAAATATGTCGATTTGAAAATGTGTTAGAGTTTGTTTAATTTTTACAAATTATTAAAAATTAAAAAGTTTGTGATTATTTTTCTGAAATCCTGTTGTTTGAGCCGCAGGCGAGTTTAGGATTTCTTGACTTTCTTTTGTTACTTTTCTTGTGTCAAGACAAGAAAAGTAAGGAGTAGCGAAGGGAAATTTTGTTTTTCCGATACAAGCCAAGTAAAATTTTAAACATACTCTTAATTTTAAAATGTATTGATTAGGAAATGTTCAAAGAATGGCTTTTTGGAAAATTCTATACTTTTTATAAACCTCTCCATTCAACTTCTCAGCTTCCCCACGCATGGTATGATTGGTTTCTAGTACCAAATGCGTATCCATAAATTCCATCTTGCGTTTTTGTGCAGCTTGTATCATACTTACACCTAGAAGCGTGGTTAAGCCCAAACCTCTGTAATTGGGTTTTACAGCACCTAATAATAAATCCAACTGCTTATTTTTCCTTGCGTCCAAAAGGATATGGATAAATCCAAAAGGAAATAATCGGCCACGAGCTTTTTTCAAACCTTTACTCATATCAGGTAAGCCCACGACAAAGGCAATGGGTTCATTGTTTTCGTCAATAATAATTTTGACAAAGTCTGGGTCTAGGATGGGTAAGTACGCTTTGGCAATTTTTTGCATTTCAGCTTCCGAAAGTGGCACAAAACCTAGCAGGTCTTTATAGGTTTCGTTTACCAACCGAAAGATTGGAACTACGTAAGGTTTAAGCGCTTTTTTTGATGTAAAATTAAGGAGCTTAATGTTGGGATTGCGTTGTGCTCGGTCGAAAATTCTTTGATAAAACGGAGGTATTTCAGCAGGAATGTCAATTTTATAAACCACACAATCTGTCAATTTACCAAAACCTAATTTTTCCAAGAATTGAGGTAAATACGGCGGATTTGTGGCAGTAGCGATGACAGGTAAATATTCAAACCCTTCTATCTGGAAGCCCTGAGGGTCTTTTTCTGAAAATCCAAACGGACCTACTAGAGTTTCCATGTGATGCTGTTTTGCCCAACTTTGGACTGCATCTATCAGCAATTTTACTACTTCAATATTTTCAATGCTATCCAAATGAAAAAAACGAGCTTCTTTAATATGCTGAAGTTCGTTGTATTCACGGTGAATGATACCCATAATTTTGCCTACAGGATTGTTATCAATATAAGCCAAAAACAAAATGGTATCAGCAACTTCAAAAGCAGGATTTTTTTTATGATTAAAGAAAATCCATTCGTCTGCATAGATAGGAGGTACCCAATTTGGGCGATTCTCATGTAGTTTTTGTGAGAGATAGACGAATGTTTTGAGTTCACTCGGGCTTACAACTTCTTTGATAACAATATTTTGCATGGGTGAATTAAGATAACCAAAATAAGGTTTTGTTACTTTTTTGTTAAAAATCAATAAAAAAAATCACTTTCCCAATTTCTAAGAAATGATACTTATCGCTTTTTAAATAAAAAATCCTCATGTTGTGACTGTACTTTATGCCATAACATGAGGAAAAACAAAAGAATTTATCCAAATACTCAACCGCCTGGAGGAATTAATTCAAAAGCCCCAATGTCATGAGTACTGCCGTAAGGTCTTAGATTATTATCTCTGTCAAAAGAGATACCCCAAAGGAGAAGGTTTTCGCCTGTGTTGACCAGTGGTGAACCAACTATAGGGTAGTAATTACCATTACTAGGATTGTTGAGTTGAGCCTGACTGATATCCAGAGTTTTGAAGTTATTGCGCTCGTTGACAATCACTGGACTGCCCAATTTAACGATATATTTCCCAGTGGCTGGAATAGCAATTAAATTGTTGACGACCTCATGCGTATGAATTAAACTGTATAGTTTGATGGCATCACTGGCAGAACCAATAATTGAATTGTTGGCTATTCTTAAGTAAGTATTTGGGATAGAACAAGAGCGAGAGTCCGCAAAAATGCCATTGTAACCTGAGTTCACGATAACATTATTGAAAACAGATTGATTGCCCAAGAATCCTACCATGATAATACCTGTTCCTCTGGCATTTACGACGGTATTATTATAACATAAACCACCAGAACCTCCACCTATCTGTATTCCATTGGCTTGATAGACGTCAAAAGGGCTGATTCCAGTGTCTATCATAGTGTTGTCATGCACTAAGGCGTCTACAGAACAGCCAAACTGTATTCCTTCGCACCCAGTTCTTTCTAACTGATTGTTATAGACCTGAAGACCATAAATATTGTGAGGAGGTACTATTTTGGTTACGCCATTGCAGTTGATGGTCATTCCACCAGCAGCAAATGAATTGCCTATATACAAACCCTCGCCAGGGACATCGTGGATATAATTATCATGAATTTTGACATTATACATCGTGAAGTTGCCCCGCCATGTAGTTGAATCGCAGTTGGGGTCAGTTTTTGCCATAATACCTGCAAAGCCAGTATTGGAGATTTCGACATGCTCAATTTCACAGTCACTGCTTTTGCCACCTACTGTAATACCCATACCCCCAGAACCAGTTTTAGCTACTTTTAGCCCATAATAAACATTTGGGTCACCCGTGCCAGTCACTTTGAAATAACGGCAGTTATCAAAATTTAAACCATTTTGATTGTTCGTAGTGTTTTGAAAAATTACTTGACCACCAAGATTTCTATAAATAATTGGATCGTTGGCTGTGCCATTGAGTCCAATAAATTTGAGTCCAGTGTATGTTCCTGCCTGAATACAAACAGTATTTCCTGGTCCTGCGCTTAGGTTTAATGCCGAATAGTCGCCACTTTGAATGACAGTATAATCACATGAGCTCGGAACATAGGTAGCTACTGCCGATGCCGACTCAAAACATCCAATGTCAAAGTCTCCACCGTTAGGTCGAGGTTGGTCAGTAATATCTGTTGTGATACCCCAAGCGCTCAAGTTTTCGCCTTTATTAATCACAGGAGCATGACTTAGCGGACGATAATTTTCGGCGCTAGTGTTTTCATAAAATGACGCATCCACTACACCATTAAGGTAATTTTTTCGGGCATTTATTCTAACAGATGAAGAAAGAGGCGAAATGAATTTTCCGACCGAAGAGTTCAACATAATATTATTGACAATCTCATAATTGTGGATCGAGCTATACAGTTTCAATGCCTCAGTTTGAGGAGAAATAATGGTGTTTTGAGCAATACGCAAATAGGTGTCAGGAATAGAGCCAGGACGAGAATCAGAGAAAATGGCGTTGCCTTTTGGTCTGACAATTAAGTTGTTATAAATCATTTGATTTCCCAAAAAGCCAAACATTACAATGGCGGCTCCTTCAGCGTCCAGAATAGTATTATTATAAAAATTACCTCCAGCGCCCCCATTCATGGCTACGGCATTGTTGAGGGTGGTTGAGCCTGGTACTTTTCCACAATTTTTAATCATATTATGGTGCACTTGTGCGTCGGGAGAGTTAGCGTATTGTATGCCTTTACTACCTGTGCGCTCAAAGATATTATTATAGATTTCAAGACCTACGATAAGGTGTGTAAACTTGGATATACTTACACCATTACAGTTTATAGTTTTGGGAGTACCATAAGACGGCTCGCCCACGGCTATACCTTCACCAACTACGTCATGTACATAATTATCATGTATTTTGATGGCACTCATGGTATAATAATCTCTCCATGTAGTGCTATCGCATGCTAGCTCTGTACGTGCGACAATACCCGCACCTTGAACATTTTGAATCTCAATTTTCTCTACTTCAATATTGCTACTTTTATCAGCAATACTAACACCTCTACTATTGTTACCAGTACCTGCCACTTTAAATCCATAAGGTAAGGTAGCATCTCCACTGCCCGTTATTTTGATAAATTTACTTTTCGAAAAATTAATTGCTACTGCATTTGTGGTGTTCTGAATGATGACTTGACCCCCGCAATTTTTAATAAGGATAGGTTGAGTGCCATTACCCTGAAAATTATTGAAAGATAAGTTTGTATAAGTTCCAGCTTGGACACAAATAGTTTGGCCTGGTTGGGCATTGAAATTACTAGGACTGTAAGCGCCACTTTTGGTAATAGTAAAATTACAATTACAGGATTGTGAATAAACTGGAAGCGAAAAAAGCCAGCTACAAAGCGTAGCAAACAAGCTAATATATAGTGTTTTCATTAGGTATGCTGTTGATAATTATGGGTTTATCAAAGGTAATCAAACGCTAGATATTTATTTACTGTTTATGAAAAAAGGCGTTCGAAAAACTCATTTCGAACACCTTTTTTCATACTATATTTCAACATGACGCCTCTTTAGACGCAAAGCATTGCGTGTAGATTAAAAATAATCACTTATGCGCTCAATCACTAAATTGCTAAATTTGGAATAACTCATATTCTTTATTTAAAGCCTCCGATATATACCTCTTTAATGAAAATACGATTTGAAAATCCTGAGTTGATTTCCAATTTTTCAATTATTTCTTCAAAAAAAGATTCTCCAAAATAATCTTCAATTTGATATTGGATTCGATGAGGTAATTTCCCATTGTTCAAAGCTGAGATCGCTCTATAATCAGTAAAAATTTTACGTTCTTTAGATATTTTCTTTCCATCCTCAAAGAAGAGGGTTTCGGTTGAGACAAGTGAATAATCTGTTTTATCAAAATAAAAATGATACTCTTGCTTAGGAATAATACGGTTTTGTGAGGACATTTCTTTTTCTGTGAAACTCAAGTGCCAACACAGTTTATCATTGATAAACCTTTCGGTTTGCTGTTCTAGTTTATTCCAAAGGTCAAATCTTATGCCCGATAGCAGATAGATAGGTAATAGTTTATCAATGTTCTCGGTGTATTCGGATGTAGATATTTTCTTCCACTTTTCTCCACGCACTCTGTCATCATGTTTCCAAGCTTCTACGTTATTGATTACAAATAGATAATTGTCTGGCATTCTTTTCTTTAATAAAAAGTTTGTGAACGCCAAAGACCATTTATCTTCAAATACTGGAATATTGCTATCTTCAAATTTGTATTGAGATGTTGTATGTATCTTTTCGATACCTTTAAGAGTAGATGCACCGCCTAAGTTTTGAATAACTTTATGGAGTATGTCAGCATTATTTTGAAATGAACTTGAATCAATCAGCTTGAACCAATTGATTTTGAATTGCTCGATTTGATTACTTCTTACTACTTTTTCTTGTTCCCAATCGGCTTCATCTCTGGCTATTTTTTCAAAAAAGGCCTGTTTTGCTTCTTCTTTTTGAAGTGCTTCTTCTTGTTGTAATTTATAGCCTAGCTTAGAAAGCTCACCAAATCGATTACCATGTGTTCTAGTTTTTCCAGCGAGCACTTCAAGGTTTTTGTACTTATTGATTAATTCAAAGCCGTAACTCTCTCTGAATCCATTTTTAATCAATAAGTCTGCATAATACAGTCCTTTTGTTTTATCCTCCAATAAAAAATAGGCTTGAGCGAGATTGTTTGCTACAATAAACCTGATTTTCTCATTTTCTTTACTAGATTGATATTTGGTAAGTAAACTCTCTAGATATCCCAAATGCACTAACAATTGCATCCGATTCAAGCCTCTTTCGTAGTTAACAGCCGATAACTGCGCATTCATTTCATTTTCAAATGCCAACATCTGACTATATTCTGGGTGCTCTTTGTTGGTAAGCCAAAAAAAAGTTTCTTTACTGTCTTGTAAATAATATCCTACTTTTTGATTCAATTGTTCTTGAATCTTTTTTAGAGCTATATCAGCAATACTTTCAATTTGATCCCCAAATTCACTTGTAGCATCTTTCTCATATTGTATGAAAGAGCCCTTTCCATTAGTATAGTGAATATTTTCAGAGGCTACATAATCATTTCTCCAGAGAACTTGATTTTTAAATTTTACTTCATAGGCAATGTTTACCTTAAAATATACTTTAGCAGTTGGATAGTATTTCCTAGTTTGATTGTCAAAAGTTGAGTCTTGAACTTGTTTTATTAAATCTATTGTTTGAATATCTACATAGATTTTCAAATCATTATTTTCTTGATTTTTGATAAACCCTTTAATATTAAAAAAGTCTCGTTTTAGATTTTTTTCAGCGAGTAATATATTTGGCTCAATCTTAAAGTATGTTCCCTGAGTATATACATTATCTAAAATGGGGAATGCTGATGGAGCAATACTTTTAACCCAATATTCTTGTTTTTTGAATTTTGCCTTTTCCTGTGCCAATGTGACAAGGCTAATACAAAATAGGCTAAATATTAAAAGTGAATTTTTCATAACTAAAAAAAATGCCACCAAATTGAGGTTTGATGGCATTTAGAAATGGGAGTAACTAATTATTTTTTGTTGTAAAATACTTGTACAGCATTGTCTAACACATAATATACTGTTTGTGTTGCAGGGTCAACTTCATAAATGGGTCTATCATTTTTGAAGATTAATTTGTCTACCTCAACACCATCAGCTTTTCTTACTTTAACTAATACCTTTTCTCCGCTTGGATCTTTTGCATAGATATAAGAAAAATCTTTGTTTTGACGCATAGCATTGAAACGTGAACCATATTTATTGAACAATTGCCCCATTACAGCCGAACCTGCCCCAAGCGCTGCAGATTGGAGTTGTTTACCTGTGTCTGCTTGTCTGACGATTGATTCTCTGAGGACTCCGGCTTCGTCGCGGTAAGTCATAGTAATTTCGGCACCTTCAACAGCTTTTGCAAAAGAACCAGCTCCAAGTGCAAGAGAGCCTAAAGCAGAAGCACCTTTGATTAATTGACGATTGCCTTCTCCAGGTTGGGTGTAAACGTCATGATATTTTACTTTTCCATCCATACCAACGCCCATTACTTCAACTGGACCACTCAATACTACACCCCAAGGAAACAGTTCGATACTATTAAGTTCTTTTTCTCTTTTGATATTTACCTTTGCAAAAGGCTCTGGCTTATCATCAATAGAGGGATCAAATTTGTAAAGCTCTTCATCGTTGTACACTAAATACGAATTCGAGTTTTCGTCATAGGTTGGTAATACAGGACGGTTGTTGTTAAATTTGATATTGCGTTTCCATAATTTACGACCCGATTTGTAATCTACCATGTTTCCATAAGTACCTGTTAAATACATAACCTTGTCACCCACTTTACCTAAATAATAAATAGGATCTTCTTTTTCATCTGCTATTTCAATGAAACTTTTCCAAAGCTTTTCTCCATTTTTGTTGATAAGCATCATTTCATTTTCAGCAACATATAAGAAATCTTGATCGATAGGAATTACACGTTTCAAACCGTCGCCACGAGCATCTTTTTTCCAGATTTTTTCCCCTGTTTTTAAATCGAAGAAGTTAAAGCCAGAATAGTGTGCTACCAAAAGCTTAGTGCCCCAATCTTCGAGATATACGACTCTTTTAGTTTTGATTGATTCAGACCAGATACTTTTACCATTTTCTGTATTTAATACATTCAAATACTGTTTCGACGACATCAAACCCTTACTGTTTACTACTACGAGATTTTTATCGTTTTGCGTAGGAAAGAATTTAGTATATTCTTCTTCAGCAGTCCAGTTTAGCTTACCAGAAGATTTGTCAAAAGAGTACAATTTGCCATAAAGCAAGTAGTAAATCGTATTTCCGTTGATTTTCGCAATATTAGTATTGGCAGATTCTTTTAATGAGAAGCTAAGCAATGATTTAGCTTTACTGACAGTGGTATTCCATTTTATTCCACCTGTTTGCATGTCCAATAGGGCAATTGCCATATTTTCTCCACTTTTTAACGTAAGTAAGTATTCGTTACTTTCAGGAATAAAGTCTGATTGAAATACCCAGAATGATTCTTTTGAAGAATTATATACGAGCTTTCCTGTTTCAGTATTAATAATTAAGTACTTTGAGTTGATATAAGCCTCTACATACGGGCTGTTGGGTACACTAGATAGGTCTCTTTTTTGTTTAAAGATTGTTCCAAAATCTGGGTCAGTTAAGATGTCAGTTGCGGAAGTTACTCCAAAATCTTCTTTGGTTAATGTCCAAGCAATTTTTTTTGTGTCGGGATTAATACCTTTGATGGTTGAACCTTCTTTGAAAACTAAAACACCAGTAATTTCATTTTGAACAAGATCCTGAATTTTGTTGTCTGTGGTGATGACTTCGTCGTAAGAGCGTTGAGCTATTAATGGTTGGGTTCCTGCAAGTAGAATGCTACAGGCAATCGTAAGAAAATTTTTTTTCATTATGTGTAAACGTTATATGTGAAGTATATTTAGTTTACACTCAATTAATTAGCAATTAGGTATATTAAAGATTACTTGTTTTTTGAAATGTAGAACTAAATATTGGTGCAAAGTAGTTTTATTTTAAATAAAAATCAAAAAAAATAGTGTTATAAAATTATTTTTTTCCCTTTACAAAAAAACCTACAATAGCAGTTGTAATCATCCCCATGATAGGTGCACCAATAATACTTTGAACCATATAATTTTTCTCATTAAATTGATTTAAGGCTTCTTCTTTTGTCATCATCTTGTGAGAAATTACATATCTAATAGCATTCGGAAAAAACTCTGGTGTAATAATGTGGGTCGTAATCCACTGTGTAAGAGGTGCTAATAAGGTAACTACCAAAGTGATATAAAATCCACTCAAGAGCGCTTGCTTGTAGGTCATATTGCCTCCCAAATCTTTGAAACGTTTTTCTCTTAGGGCAAATACGTAAAGCGTTATGGCAGGAATAGCGATGAAGTTGGTATAAATCGGATGCTTGTCGATATAGACATCGTGCAAACCAGCAACTTTTTCGAGTACCATCCATAGGAGGGTCATTATCGAAAAATAAATGCCCCATTTGATTTCGGTAGAGATAGCTTTCATATCGAGATTTAGTTTTATTTCTCTTTAAGTTAAACTAAAATATGAAAGAATTCAAACGATTTCGGATTTGGGATTGCTGATTTTGGATTTTAAGTTATGAATAGCCTAAGAGATTAGATTAACAATATGTCTAAGGTGTAGTTTGGGTGTAATCTTTTGATTATAAGAGTATTCAAGTAACAAATAAACTATCAACTAATAACATCTTCTTATTTAATGAAATAACTTCCTAGTTCAAGATTAAGTCTTGGACTTATTTTTTTAACAGTTTATAGACTGAAACAAAAGCTAGTCCGAGACTAAGACTCGGACCAGACTATTCATTATAAAACTTAAGAAACTTTTCCAATCACAGGTAAAGGGACAAAACCCGTTTCGCCTTCGATTTTGGGGAATAGTTGGTCTTGCCAACGTTGTTTCGCCTCTTCTAGCATTTCTTTATCGCTTGCTACAAAGTTCCAAAACATAAATCTTTCCTCTGGAAATGGCTCTCCTCCAAAGATATAGATGGTTGTATTTTCGCCGATAGTAAATTCACAAAGTGAAGCATCTTTGGCTACTAAGATTCTTTTGGGCTCATAAACATTTCCATCACTTTCTACACTTCCTTCCAAAATATACATGGCTGCTTCGCCAAAAAGAGAACTACCGATTTTGACCGTCTTTTTAGCTGTAGATTTGATTTCTAGTAAAAAAAGAGGACTATATACTGGCACAGGAGATTGATGCCCTAAGGCTTCGCCCGCAATGAGTTTGTATTGTACGCCATCTTCTTCCCATGCTGGTAAAGTGTCGGCTTCGGCATGGAAAAAACTAGGCTCCATTGTTTCCAGATGTTTGGGTAACGCAACCCAGATTTGTAAACCATGTAAAAATTTAGGAGAATGTCTTAAATGGTCTGGCGTACGTTCGGAGTGAACGATTCCTTTACCTGCGGTCATCCAGTTGACAGCCCCTGGTTGAATTTCCATCTGTGTTCCAAGACTATCTCGGTGCATAATACTGCCCTCAAAAAGATAGGTGAGGGTCGACAGTCCAATGTGAGGATGTGGTCCAACATCGAAGTTTTCATAGTCTTGGAGCTGGGTTGGCCCCATGTGGTCGATAAAAGTAAAAGGACCTACCATTCGCTTGGTACGAAATGGAAGCAATCGACCTACCCAGAAGTTTCCAACTTCGTGAGGTCTTTCTTCGATAATATGGCTTAGATTTGACATATACAAAGATAAGTTTTTGCCTTATTTTACAAAAAATAAGCCAGTCCAAAAATGAACTGGCTCGACATTGAACGAAGGGTTATTAAGTATTAATTGAGTTGGATAGTTCTAAATAAAATATTTCCTTTCACAAATTTGATTCGAAGCTGCTGAGTACCTTTATTCAGCAGGATATTGCCTGCCTTCACCCATTTCCAATTTTTGTCATTGCTTGTAGGTTTGATTTTTGTAGTAGACAACAATTGATCATTGCACCATATTTCTATTTGACCTTCGGCCTCTTTTGAGGCTACTTCGAGATTTATTTGATATTTTTTGGCTTTTTCTACCTCAATCGTGTAGCCCAACCATTCATCATTTTCAATCGAAAAGACCTGATATTGTCCATCTTCTAATTGAATGTCTACACCATCGTTGCGATATACTTTTCCCCGATTTCCTTGCGTATTGACGCCTGGGGTATAGTGATAACTTGCGGTATCTTTATCATAATACCCAATTCGTTGCCCTCCTAAGTCAAAATCAACCGCAGGAATGGTAACCGATGAGCCGATGCGATGTGTTTTGAAAGCCAAAGCTTTTTGCTCTTTTACTTGTCTAAACATCGCATCAATCACGTCGGCGTGGGGTCGGTTATTAGGAAGTTGAATGAGTGAAATAAGTTCGTTTAAAGAGGTTTGTGCTTCTTCCTTGCTAGGCTTAGGACCCTTGTTGTTCCAGTAGTCCAAAAGCTTTTGGTAAGAAGGCGTTATTTTGATTTCCCAAGGGTTATTAATACCCATTTTTTTGGACTGCCACCATGCCCAACCAATATCATGCGATTCGACCAAACGGATAGCTTCAGTGAACCAATTGTTAGAGTTTTCACCTGATTCGCCTAACCAAAGAGGTACATTGTATTCGTCTCTGAGATTCAAGAAGTTTTGAATAGCGGCTTTGGTATTAAAATTTCCGTATTTATGAAAACTCAAAACCATGTTGTTATCCCAAGTAGGTAATAATCCACGATAATTATTTCCAAAACCATTCCCTTCAATAATGATGATATGATTGTTGTCTACCTCACGGATGGCTTTCGTAATTTCTATCATCAGGTTTCTCAAAGGAAGGTTGAGTTTCTCTTCTGTACCTCTAAAATCCTTTGAATCTTGAAAACCCCAATTGGGCTCATTGATAATGTCATAGCCTCCAATCCAAGGCTCGTTGGCGTATCTTTCTGCTAGCTTTTTCCAAAGTGCAATTACTTTTAATTGATTATCACGACTGTCCCACAATGAAGGCAAACTAGGATTACGATCAGAAATAGCTAAGTCATTCCCTTGTCCGCCTGGAGCTGCATGCAAATCTAAAATCAAATACATTTTATTGGCTTTGCACCAAGCCAATAAGCTATCAGTCATGGCAAAGCCTTTTTCTAACCATGTATTTTTGCCTGCAACAGGTTCTTTTTCTACCGAAAGGGTATATAAATCATAGTGCATGGGTAATCTTATAGAATTGAATCCCCATGCTGCCATCGAATCAATATCGGCTTTCTGTGTATGTTTTTCGAGCCATTGCTGATAAAATTTATCGGTAGCATCTTGTCCAACCAAGTCCTGAATTCGGGCTTTGATTTGGTATTGCTGACCAATATTTCCAACTTTAAACATATAGCCTTCTTGCAACATCCAGCCGCCTAGCCCCATGCCTCGTAAGATAACTTTGTTCCCGTTTGAATCGGTGATAATCTTTCCTTTTGCTTTCAAAAATCCCTGAGCCTGAGCGATTACCGAGATAATCGCTAGGGCAAGGGTTAACATACTTTTTTTCACTGTTACGTTCTGAAGGGTTAATGAATCCTATTGTTTTGGGTCTAGCCATGAATTTAAATCCCAATCTCCAACTAGAATTAACGCAAGAAGACCCAAATCATTAGGATAATGAATTTATAGTTTTTAAAGAAATTGGATATATAAAAAATTAGCAAGACTTGTTTTCAAGATTTTATATAGGAAGAAAGGCTAAAACTAACACAGATATATTTTAGGAATAGTTAGCGTAGTAATTGTTTGTCAAAAGTAGAAATACTCTATCAGGATTAATAAAATTGTGCCCCTACATTACCCCAACATTAGGACAATAAGGATAGAAAACTATAATATTTCGGACTTTTTACTTGATATTTGTCTTAAAATATACACATCGCCTGTAATTGTTTTATGAACCGACTAATCCTATCAATCATATTACTTCTTTCCATATCTATCTCATTTGGGCAAAATACCATTGGTTTGCCAGAGATAAATAACTATACTAAAAATCAATATCTAGCTGGAACGCAAAACTGGGGTATTCAACAAGATGCTGCTGGACGGATGTATTTTGCTAATAATGAAGGTCTTTTGACTTTTGATGGTAACTATTGGCGAAAGTATCATTTGCCTTCCAAAACCAAAGTCCGTTCGTTGGCAATTGCTCCCGATGGCAAGGTCTACGTGGGTGGAGAGAATGAAATTGGCTATTTCAGCCCTAGTGGGAATGGGGTATTGGCTTATCATTCCCTAAAAGAACTTTTACCTGAAAAAGACCAAACTTTTTATGATGTTTGGAATGTCTGTGTTTGGAAAGAATCGGTATTTTTTCGTTCTAGTAGTCGTATTTTTGAATACAAAGCCAATAAAGTTTCGGTATATAGACCTTCTTCCCATTGGCGTTTTTTGGGTAAAAGTTCAGATAAGTTAATTGCGCAAGATTTTGATGAAGGATTATTGTATTTTGAAAATGGACAATGGATACCTTTTAGTACAAATTTACAATTATTGGGCAAGCAATTAGTAACAGCTATTTTGCCTGTTTCTCAACACTTGTCAGTGATTTCGACTTTAGAAAATGGACTATATTGGTTAAATACCCAAAGTATTCAGCCGTTTGCAACACCATTTATTACCGAAATTAGCAAATATCGTATCTATCATGCCGTTCAAATCAATGCTACTCAAATAGCGCTCTCGACTAGCCTGAATGGTTGTTATATCATCGACATTCACGGAAATTTTATTCAACACTTTTCAAAAATAGAAGGACTCAATAACAATAATATTCTCAATAGCTTTTTGGACAAACAAAAAAATCTATGGCTGGGATTAGACAATGGAATTGCCTTTGTGGCAACTAACAATGCCATCAAAAGTATCTCGATTATGCAAGATGCAGATGCTGGTGGATACGCTTCGGCCTTGTATCAAGGGAATCTGTATTTGGGAACTGCTAATGGGTTGTATGTAGCGCCCATCAGCGGACAGGGCGATTTGAGTTATGAGAAAAACGCCTTTCGAAAAGTCCCTAACTCGACTGGACAAGTATGGAATTTACAAGTAATCAATCGCCAGCTTTTGATGGGACATCATGATGGGGCATTTGTGGTAAAAGCAAATGGTGCACAAAAAATAGATGACAATGGGGGTTATTGGACTTTTGTTCCACTTTCTAGTTTAGAGCCCAGTGCTCGATTGGTCGCAGGGAATTACAATGGTTTGAAATTTTGGAATTATAAAAATGGACAATTTTCGGCAGATAAAAAGGTCGATAACTTTCATATTTCCTCTCGTTTTGTTTGTATTGATCCCAATAATGACAAAGCTATTTGGACAACACATCCCTACAAGGGTGTTTTTAGGGTTTTAATCAAAGATTCTTTACGAACACAAGTGAAGTTATATGGTGCTAAAGAAGGCTTGGCGCTTTCGGAGAATAATAGTTTTGTCTATCGTCTTAAAAACAGAGTTATTATTGCTTCTGAAAATGGCATTTTTGAATACAATATTCATACCGATAAATTTGTTCCTTGCTCTTTATTGATGCCTTATTTTAAAGGAATGAAAATGTATTATCTGAAGGAGGACCAAGATGGAAATGTTTGGTTTATTGCAGATAATAGAATTGGAGTTTTGGACTTCTCTAACCAAAAGCCACAAGTAATTTACCTTCCAGAATTGAATAATCGCCTTGTTTCGGGTTTTGAGTTTATCAATCCTATGAATCTAGAAAATGTAATAGTAGGAGGGGAAAAGGGCTTTTTTCATATTAACTTCAAGGCATATCGACAAAAACTCAGTAAGGTTAATGTGCTTATTAGTGAAATTAGTGCTACTGGCAAAATAGATAGCGTTTTTTATGGTGGAATCAAGAATGTTGAGAGACTAAAAAGCACTGAGATAAGTAGTGATTTTGATCGATTAACATTCGAATATTCGTCTACACTTTATCACCAACTCCAGACTGTTGAGTATGCGTGTCAACTAGAAGGCTTTGATGCTACGTGGTCGGCATGGACTAAAAAGACAAGTAAAGAATATACTCAATTACCAGCAGGAACATATTTGTTTAAGGTTAAAGCAAGAAATAATTTGGGACAGGAATCGGAGATTGCTTCTTATCAAATCATCATTTTGCCACCTTGGTATTTGACAATTTGGGCTTATGTTTTTTATTCCTTACTTCTGTTAATTGCTTTCTGGAGATTATTTCGTTGGCAACAACAGAAATTTATTGACCAGCAAGTCTCGTTTCAAAAAGAGCAAAAGCAATTGATGTATATGCACCAATTGGAGTTAGATAAAAATGAAAAAGAGATTGTCAGTCTGAAAAATGAAAAGTTAGAAGCTGAAATTATTCATAAAAATGCTGAACTAGCTTCCTCAGCGATGTATTTAGTCCAAAAAGCAGAGTTACTGACCAAACTCAAACAAGATTTGGGTAAAATGTATAAGTCAGGCAATGTGGAGGAAATCAAGGAGGATTTGAAACGTATGATGAAAACTGTTGACGATGAGAATACCGTTGAGTCGGATTGGAACCAATTTTCAATACACTTTGATAGCGTTCACAGCAAATTTTTGATGGTTATCAAAGAAAGATTTCCGAATTTAAGCTCAAATGAACTAAAGCTCTGTGCTTATTTGAGAATGAATCTTTCTACCAAAGAAATCGCTCAACTCATGAATATCTCTGCGAGAAGTGTGGAGGTAAGCAGGTATCGTTTACGCAAGAAATTACAATTACCATCCGAAGTGAATTTCTTTAGTTATTTCCTGAGCATTTACGATGAATAGATTTCGATTGTAGATTTGGGATGGCTGATTTCGGATTAAAACCTGTAGAGAAGTTGCATGCAACGTCTCCAAACAAATTCTCAAATTGAAATATGATTAGAGCTAGAATGTTACATGTAAATCATATCAGATAATTCTTTGAAAAGACGTTGCATGCTACGTCTCTACCTAGGAGGTTATTTGTCAATCATCTTGTAAACACGTACATAATTAATATCCATTTGGCAAGTGAATATTGAGTTGTTTACGCCTTGGGCACCGCCCCATAAGTTCATTCTAGTAACAGATTTACAGTTAACTAATAACTTCCTTATACTTATAAACAATATTTTCCAATTAGAATGTGAATTGATTCGCACCCTAATTGGAAAATATAAAGGTAGCTTAAAGCTCAACACTTAATTTACTTTGTACCTCCCCATTCTTTGCTTTGTTGGATTTTGGTATTATCCATTTCTAACAAAGGAATAGGTAAAATCTCATGTTTCCCAGCTTGGAAACCACGACTACCCAATACTTGAGGTGCAATTTTCCAACGGACTAAGTCAAACCAACGGTGACCTTCACCAGCCAATTCCAAGCGACGTTCTTTGATGATATTGTCAAGCGTAGCAGCTATATTACCAGTTGTACTTTTGTAGGCACGATTACGAACGGCATTCAATAGCGTAGCAGCACGTTTTAAATCACC
The DNA here is from genome assembly GCF_030056705.1 of Flectobacillus longus. Lineage (GTDB taxonomy): Bacteria > Bacteroidota > Bacteroidia > Cytophagales > Spirosomataceae > Flectobacillus > Flectobacillus longus. The sequence goes on along the minus strand of NZ_JASHIC010000001.1, from coordinate 175,430 downwards.
TCCACCTCTAATCAAGGCTTCAGCTTCGAGTAAATACGTATCTGCCAATCGAATTTCGTACATATTTTGTGGGAAATTCAACTCCATATTTCCTGCACCTGTCCATTTGAAAGAGTTACGACCTGCAAATTTTTCCAAGAAATAACCAGTATTCATATAACCTTTTTCATAACCAGCAATACCGTTTTTCTCCAAGCTATCCAAGTTAGCAATTGTCGAATTTAAACGTGGGTCGTAGTGCATGGCATTAAATAAATCTGGGGTAACCACCAAAAAACTCCAACCTGAAACATAGTCAGGAGCATCAGATTTTAATGAACGATAGCCACGTGGTCCTACCAAAATATTCAACAAGTTTCCTTCTGTACAAGCCACACAGTTCCAGTTTCCTGCTGAAGTATTGGTGTAGGCAATCTCAAAAATTGATTCGCTGTTGTACTTGTTGGTCACTTTCCATAAGTCAGAAAAGTTATTGAGCAACTTATACCCATATTGATTTGAACCACCAGGAGTTCCGTTAACTAGAGCAAATTCTGAAGCAGCATCAGTAAATTTCTCTTGTTGTAAATACACTTTACCCAAAAGAGCGTGAGCTGCACCTTGCGTAGCACGCCCGCCTTCAGTAGCCACAGGAATAGTAGCAGGAAGGTCTGTCAATGCTTCTTTCAAGTCTTTTTCAATCTGCGCATATACTTCTGTAGGAGCAGCCTGCATAACATTGTACATCTGACTAGCCTCTACAGGTTTTGTAAATAGTGGAATATTTTTGAAAAGACGCACTAAATCGAAATAGAAATAAGCTCTCAAAAACTTCCCTTCAGCCGTATAGCGCTTCTTCAAGGTTTCGTCCATTGGAACGCCAGGGAGCTTGGTAAGGATGGTATTGGCACGAAAGATACCCGAAAATCCTTTTCTCCATAATTCTCCCTGTGGACCACGGTCAGGTGTTAAAGTATAGTTAGAGATTACTTGAAAGTCTGAAATATCATTTGGTCCGCCACCACCAGCATAGTGGTCGTCTGAAGCGGCATTCATAGCACCTACTTTAGTGACATAACCGCCTCCTTGCCAACCAACTACATCGTAAGCTGCCACTAATCCGTTGAACGCTTCGGTTTGGTTACGGTAATAGTTGGCTTCGAGGTTGGTTCCTTTGGGAGTTACCTCCAAAAATTCAGTGGTACAAGCCGATAATAACTGGCTACCAATGAGTAATGTTGCGATATATTTTTTTATTGACATTTTGTTGAATTTTGAATTGTTAAGTACTAAGTATTAATGCAAAATAGAATTGCATTAATACGCTTTAAGCTGTAAGCATTAGGCAAAAGAACTTAAATTATTTCATGAGAAATTCTTTTCAACTTTTAGCCTACAGCATAAAGCCTAGAGCTTAATGCAGGTAAAATTCTTTTTATTTTACCCACTAACTTAAGTAGAAGGAAAGGTTATGTTAATGATATATCTGCCGTGTAAATTTATGTTATCATATTGATTATGAATAAATTACAATAACTGATATACTTTTAACTGATAACCTCTGTTAAAATCCTAAATTTAAACCTACCATCCATGAGCGTGCTTGTGGATAGATACCACGGTCGATACTCATAACACCACCACCGATTTCAGGATCATAGCCACTATATTTAGTGATTGTCAAGAGGTTTTGACTCATCACATACAATCTTGCCTTGCTCAAGCCCATTTTGCTTGAAATAGCTTGTGGTAAAGTATAACCCAATTGAAGTGTTTTGATGCGGAAATAATCACCATCTTCAAGGTAGAAATTAGAAGGGTTACCAAAGTTTTTGTTAGGGTCGCCATTTACGACTCTAGGCATGCTATTAGTAGATCCTTCGCCTGTCCAGCGTTCTAAGATTTTGGTTGACCAGTTGGCATTTGCAATGTCCAAACGACGCAAACCTTGGAAGATTTTGTTACCACCTGCACCTTGTCCAAACAATACAAAGTCAAAGTTTTTGTAGCCTAAATTAACCGTAAAACCATACGTTACTGTTGGCATTGGGTTGCCTAAGAATACACGGTCTTTTTCGGTAATGACACCATCACCATCTGTATCTTGCCATTTAAAATCGCCTGGTTTGGCATTTGGCTGAATCTTTTTACCATCTTTGGCATAAGCTTCAACTTCTCCTTGATTTTGGAAAACCCCCAATGTCTGGAAACCAAAGAACGAGTTGATTGGCTGACCAATTGCCGTACGAGTAATAGGATAGGTACTTGCTTGGAATGACTGACCGCCTGACAAATAAGCAATTCCGTTTCCTAGGTTTGTAACTTCGTTTTTGATAAATGAAGCGTTACCATTTACGGAGAAGTTGACCTGACCGATTTTTTTACGATAACCTAATTCAATTTCAAAACCTGTATTTTGCATATCTGCTACGTTGGCTGCTGGGTTTGAAATAGCTCCTACATAACTTGGGATACGTGGGTTTTGAAGAATGTTTTTCGTTGTTTTCTGGAAAAACTCTAAAGTCAAAGATAGATTATTGAACAAAGTTGCATCGATACCAATGTTCGCTTGACTCGTTTGTTCCCATTTCAAATCTGGGTTGGCTGGCGCGTTTGGACTATAACCAATAATATAGCTTCCTGAGTTACCAATAGCGTAATTACGACCGCTTCCGATTGTAGATAAGAAAGCAAAATCACCAATAGCATCGTTTCCTACAACACCATATCCACCACGAACTTTCATAAAGTTGACAAAGGTATTTGTTGGGAAAAAGGCCTCACGAGAGGTAACCCAACCTACTGAAACAGAAGGGAAAATACCATATTTGTTGTTAGCGCCAAAGCGTGAAGAACCATCGCGACGAACCAAACCTTGAATCAAATATTTTTCATCAAAACTATAATTCAAACGGGCAAACAATGAAGATACGTTGTGCAACTGACCTTCGCCTGAATCCGAAGAACGTTGGTCATTTGGTACTTTGAAGTTCATCGATGCATCATTGAAATTATCTACAGGGATATTATAGAAGGTAACACTCGTCGAATAAGTTCTATTTTCTGAATAAGCACCTTGACCTAACAACACGCTCATATTGTGTTTTTGAATATCACGTGTGTAAGAAACAGTGTTTTCTAAGTTCCAGTCAAAGCGAGAGTTTAAACCACGGTTATACGAAGTTTGCGACGTGATGTTTGAAGAGTTTAACCAAGAAATAGGCGTAAAGCTTTCATTGCCATAATACGCTACCTTTGAGCCAACAGTTGAGCGAATTTTTAATCCTTGAATAGGACTAATTTCTAAATAAGCATTACCAACAATGTTATCACTCCATCCGTAATTGCCCAAACGTGTAGAGATATACGCCAATGGGTTAATCATTTCTTGTCCTACAGCCGTCGAAATTCCATAAGGAAAGCCATTGGCATCACGACGAATCCCTGTATTTGTGTATGGTGGGGCATTGTAAATAGCTGGGTCTGTAACCACAGCAGCAGTAATAGGGTCGAGGTTGATAGCAGAACTTAAAGGACCACCAAATTCAGAGTTTGTATTTCCCAAACCAACAGATTTGTCATGTGCATAGCCTAAGTTCTGACCAAAAGTTACATATTTTGAAATTTTGTGAGTGCTATTCAAACGGATATTGGCACGTGTGTATTTCGAAATATCTGTAGCTACAATACCTTCTTGGTCAAGGTAGCCAAAAGAAGCATAGTAAGTCGAACGCTCACTACCTCCACTCAAACTAAGCTCATGATTCTGACGACGAGCACTATTATTAAAAATCAAAGCTTGCCAGTCTGTACCCGTACCATATGATTGAGGATTAGCATATACTGGTTGCGCACCAGCATTTACGGCAGACTCATTACGGATTGTCGCATATTGCGTAGCATTCAGTAAATTGAGTTTTTTAGCAGGTGACGAAATACCATAAAAACCATTGTAGCTCACTTGTAACTTACCCGCCTTTCCTTTTTTCGTAGTAACCAAAATTACCCCAGCGGCAGCCCTAGCTCCATAAATAGCCTGTGAAGCAGCATCTTTTAATACTTCAATCGATTCGATGTCTGATTGATTCAAATAACCAATACCACCATTGTCGATTACCACTCCATCCACTACCCAAAGAGGGTCGTTATTATTGAGTGTTGTTACACCACGTACACGTACTGTTGCCCCAGAACCTGGCTGACCAGAACTAGAAGCAATCGTTAAACCCGAAGTACGACCTTGTAATGCTTCCTCCACACGGTTGATAGGCATAGTCTGTAAGTCAGAAGCCTTAACCGACGAGATAGCACCCGTTACCACACTTTTCTTTTGAGCACCATAACCTACCACAACCACCTCATCGAGCTTGTTGATGGCTTCTTCCATCACAAAATTGATGACAGTAGTAGTAGCTTTGACACTCACACTTTGAGCTGATGCGCCCAAATAGTTGGCTACCAAAATAGCTCCTTGGTTTGCCGAAATACTGTAGCGTCCCAACGAGTCGGTAATTGTAGCCTTCGCTGTTCCCATAATAGATACACTGGCGCCAATCAATGGTTCTCCAGAGTTTTTAGAGGTAACTTTACCAGTAACTCTAATACCTTGAGCTAGGAGTGTATTCACGCTACCCAAGAGTAAAAGAATACTAAAAATTAGTAGATGTTTTTTCTGCATTTTGCAAAAGCATTTTGGAGTATAATGAAAAAGAATTGGATTAATCCGATAATGATAGGCTTATCGAACTGCTTTTCGCTTTTGCAAAAGTAGGAGGAAGAACTTCAAATAGTCCAATTAGGTGTTACTACATTACCACTACAAAACCTTTCATTTTGCTCTAAAAGGCATTTTTTACCCCAACATTACCCCAACATGGTAAGTTAAAGTACAAAAAAGATTCATTTATAATAGAAAAACTTGTATTAAAAAGAGTGGAGGAAAATACAAAGTAAGGAGGAAGGAAAGGATGTATTTAAGCGTATTCAAACATCAGATTTCGGCTTGGTATTTTGCGATGGCTAGAGGAAGTTTTTGGGAGAGTAAGCGTTGCCAACTCTTCTGTAAAATAGCATACGGAATCAGGTTTTTAAAACCAATAAATCCTTCTTGTTTGAGTTTCAATAATGTTTGATTAGTGGATTGAGTTTGCAGAGTCCAAGTGATGGTGGTTGCGAGTTGGTGTTGTTCATGGGCGAGTATTCCCTGCCAAGTGTAGCTTATTTCGGAATACTGTTTTAGTTTGAGAATTTGGCAGGAGATCAACCCATCAAAACCAAGTTTTACCCGTGATTTGGTTTTAAACTGGAATTCTCTACCTTTTTCAGGCGTAATGTTGTTGGGCATGAGCCATTCGGACAAAAGACTAGGATTGGTCAAGAAGCTCCAGACGGTTTCAGGTGTTGCCGCCAATTGCGTTTCGATGGTGATAGTTTTGTTTATCATATCAAGGTGGATGCAATAAGTTAAAGGTAGTATGTGACATTTCCTCTAATATGAGAAATTATTCTATTCATGAATAATAATCCCCCTAGTTTTTAATGAATAAATTGATAAATGGTAAGATTTTAGCCCTAAAATTCCGCAATAAACTATTTTATTGGTTGTTGGTAGATTTCAATTTGGAAGGGGGGAGGAGGGTATGATAGAGGATAAAAGAGATTTTGGTATTGAAAAAAGAAGCGACAATGTAAAAAATGAGTCATCCCAAATTTTTGGGAAATAATAAAAAATGTCTCTTCAACCTTTTCCGAATAGGGTGCGACTTAAGTCGCACCCTATTCGGTTTTCTGTTAGACTTATGAAATAAGGTAAATAACCCAAAGCCTAAAATTAAAATTGCTTATCTACCCCAAGGTATTCAATTTTTGACATGTAAGGAAAGTAAGGCAGTATCTCTATCATTTCCTTACATTTAGCTTCGTCTATATCTTTAAATATAAGAACTGCCTCTTTTTTGGTTACAGAAATATAAAAGCTTTCCAAAATACCTTCGTTCTTCCAAAGATGAACATATTCCATTTCCTTTTTAGGAAGCTCTGGCGTTGATTTGATGGTGTCGATACCACTATCTGACAATGTGATGGAAACAATGATTCTGTACATATTCTGGATGATTTAAAAAGTTATGACTTCGCTGAGTTACTAAACAAAATGTTTTATGCCATAAAATTAGGCAGTCTCAATTGCTAAAAATTGTATCAAATCACTTTTTTGCTTCAGAGTCTAAAGAGTATCTACCATTTCAATATCCATTTTTTCAATGAAGTGCTGAATTGCTTGTCTTTGGTTTGATATTTTAGTTTCGGTCTTGGTCATACTGAAATTCTACTTTATTGATTTGAAGCATTGTTTTATCAATTTAAAAACCTCTTCATAATAATCTGTTGGACTATTTTTCAGTAATTGTAATTTTGCTTCGCTCTCTTCAATTTTATCAGGAGCAAATTGATGAGATTCATAATTTCTTATATCATAGACTAATGAAACTTTGTTGTGAGCAATGTATTTTATTCCCAAATATGTTTGAATTGAATTACACTTAGTTCTGAAAGGCATTGTTTTTACACCTTTGTATATTGCTATATAGCTTAATTGAGAATATTGCCTTGTTGGGTTGGCTTCTTCGAACAAAATTAGTTCTGGTTCAAATAGATTAAGGATTCCTTCCAATTGAACAATTAAATATTTAGAGGCTAAACGATGGTCTTCTTTTTTTAAACTTAATTCAAAGAGTTCCAAATTTTTGATTAAAACTTTTTTTAATTCTGTAAGCGTTAGATTTGTAGTTGGAAAATCATTGTAAAAGTGCGAAGCTCTTTTCTCTATTATGCTATCAATTATATCAAACTTATTAGTTACTCTGGTTACTTGGTCAATTATAGTTTCAGTATCCGCTTTTATTGGAATTAGTTCATCACAGCATTCAGATTTACTATTTACTTGTTTTTTCTTTTGAATTTCTGTTTGACTTAATTTTTGAAACAAGGCTTTAGATGCAACTACATCTTGATGATTAGAACCAAGCTCCGCTTCCAACTTGTCAATTTCAAGTTGGACAGACATCATAAATTTTAGTTTCTGTGCATCCATTAAATACCGTATTGTTTTATAGCTGTTTCTATTCCCTTCTTTTCCCACGTTTGCAATAATTCAAGGAGTGATAAAGCGGAATTACTTGGTGTTGAAATGTGATTAGAGTGATTTTTTGGGCTATTCACTGCACTATACAATTCATCAAAACTCATTTTTTGTTTTAAGAATATTTCATCTTTAGCACCTCTAACCATACCCAAGAACAAAATTTTTCCGTAGAGGTAATTATAAAATTGAGGAGTTACACCGCCATATCTTAAAAAGCCCTTTTTCTCAGGAAATTGAGTTAAGAATTTTTGCTGTGTTGCATCAGTTCCAAATTTTTTCCAACACATTAACCAGAAACGAACATCTTTTAAATACTTTCTATCGACATTGCTCTTTCTATTTACAATTATGCCTGTTACAGATTGCCTTTCGCTTCCTTCTTGAAGTCTTTCTTTTTCAAAATTAATTTTGAATTTCTCTTGGACTTCTATTATGTCTATTATTTTTTTCTTAAATGACTCATTAAAGACTGGCTTATTTGATGAAAACGTGATATCGTCAGCATATCTTGAATAAGTTGCATTTATACTTTTAGCAAACTTGTAAAGTTTTTTGTCGAGGCGTTGGCAAACTAAATTTGTAAGTGTTGGAGATGTTGGTGCACCTTGTGGCAAACAACCATTATCGCAACAAAGGTTTGCTATGAGATAACCCAAATAACCTTTCCCCTTTTGCTCCGAAGTTTTCTTTTTTTCTGTATTTGAGTTAATTTCATTCGCATCAGTTAAATAAAATGGTGCTAAACCTAATACAGTTTTAATTCTTCTAAATTCTGTACTTGGAAAAAAGTCTTTCAAATCTGTATTAAAAACAAATTGTTTTCCGATATGCACTTTAGCATTATCAACAATGCTCTTTCTAGGAACAAAACCTGTAGCGGTAAAATGAGGAGTAAAAACAGCATTCAATATTTCGTTGATACATTTTTGAATGGTTTTTAACTTGTAGCGTGGTGCTGAAATTGGTCTTTCACCACCACTTTTCTTTTTTATTGTAAACTGTTTGTATCTATTGGCGGATTTAAAAGCATAATAATTTAAGTGCTTTATCTCAATTATGATAGTTGTTTTTTTGCTACGTTTTGGAAACTTCAAGGCATACACCCAACTTAACAGTTGAGCCAACTCCTCAACGGTCTCCATTTTCGCAAAGCGAACTTTTATTTCTTCTATATTTTCAGGCGTTAATCGCATATTGTTTTTTAAAAAAGAAGTGCCAACTGATTTTCTTTATGGATGAATCCATCATAAATTTAATGATGTCAATATTTATTCATATTTTATTATAATATATTAATTACTGATATATCCAATAACTAAATGTTCATTATAGCTCAATGCTGAACAATGAAAATAACTACCATTTAAACAGCCATTGCTGGCCGACATTGCAAATCGCAATGAACAGTTCAAAATCATTTTGTTGGCACTTCAAAGAACAAATTTATCACTTAATAAATAACTCTGAATGTCAAATTCAGTCTTTCTCCAATTTTCAATGCAGTCTTGGGAACTTGATGTTGCCAAAAATGTTGTGTTGCACCACCCATCACCAAAAAAGTACCGTGTTTTAACTCCACTTCAAATTTCTCTTTGTGGTCGTCAATTCTCCTTAGTTGAAATTTTCGGGTCGCACCAAAGTTCACAGAACCGATAATTGGATTTTTTCCTAATTCCTTTTCTGCATCTGTGTGCCAACCAACGTAATCCTGTCCGTCACGGTAACGATTAATCAACACACTTGAAAATTTTACTTTTGCTTCAACTTCGATTTTTTCCTTTATCAGCAAAAGCTCATCAGTCCAAGGTAATGGATTAAGTGTAATTCCAGAGTAGGTGTATGGCTTGTTGTTATCGCCATACCAAGCAGATAGGCGTGGTAATGGTAATTCCTTTCCGTACATCATTATCTTGTCTTGCTTCCATTCTATAGTTTTTAAAAGCGTTTTGAAGATTCTATCACTTTCCGCTTTATCGAAAAACGAAGGATGATAAAGCAATTCAGCATCTTGCAATTTGATTATTGGATTGGGGGGGGCAATTGTTTGCCCGAATAGATCCGCTTGAATGTTCTTCTCCATATCTTGTAAATTTAATTATTTATAGGTTCGTTTTGAAAATGTATTCCACTCTTGAAATTGACTTTGTTACCTTCCTCATTGCACTTGGTCGGAAAACTTCGGTAACAATGGAACTGCCGTTTGATGATAATAAATTTGACTGACCAAACATTTTGTAAAAGGTCCGTAATCTGAGTCCATTTATTGGGCTTACGCAAACAAAATAATTCAAGCCGTCAAAGTTACTTGTTACATTTTTTAAAACTTGATTCAAGTCTAAAGTATGTATGTCAAGCACATTAGAAAAAAGATGAATTTTAATTTTTCCGCTTGCCTGACAACCTTTAATTGAAAGGCGGGTATCAGCCTTTTTATTTATTGAAAAGGTTTGTGGCTTTGGCTTTCTTTGATAGATAGCATCAATGTGCTCTAATCCTCTTTGTAAAGCCATTGCAGATGGCTCAATTAAAGTGAACTTTGATAAATCAAGTTTGATGTTGTTATTCTTGATAAAGTCGATAAGCACACAAGATGCAAATGCTTGTCCACAACCCCAGTCAATAATTTCAGCCGATTTGTTGTTAAAATCTTCTTTGCCGAATAGTGAAGCGAAAGCAAGGTCTAGTTTGTGTTGGTGCATATCAGCGTATGAGGCTAAATAGGTGTTGAGTTGCTCGGCTGTTTGCAAAATGGCAGTACCATTTCCAAGTTGGCTATAATATCTTGAATATCCATCAACTGGGAATTGTTGGATGTTGAACTCACAAATTGCTTTGAAAGTTGGGTTTACTGCGATTGCAGATTTCACATTGGTTGCGTAATTGGTGCTCATATTTCCCATATTTTGTTTTAAATATTGATTAGATGATGCAAAGATGAAACCTATGTGTTCAGTCAAACTGAACTGATAAGTTTCCGTTTTCTTTGTTTTTTAATTGTTTGTTTGATTACGATGCAAACAAACAATATATTTGTTCAGGCAAACTGAACAGATATGTCAATAAATAAAAAAGCTTTAACACGCTATCTTGCTTACGATAGGTGTTTACGGAATACAGGAGCCAAATACACTTGGCAACGGTTAATAGATGAAGCTAACAAAGCCCTATTAGAAGAAGGGTTGGAAGGTATTGGGAAAACTCAATTTTATGCTGATATGCAGTATATGGAATTGTCGGAATGGAAAGCACCGATAGAGAAATACAAAGACGGTCGAACTGTATATTTCAAATATTCGGATCCTGCTTATTCCATAAATAACCAACCTTTAAATGAAACAGAAGCTAAGCAGTTAAAGTCTGCGTTGCAAGTATTGTCGAGGTTTAAGGGTATTCCGCAATTTGAGTTTATCAATGAAATTATTCCAGCCATTGAATCTAAACTTGGTTTGGTTAGTCTTGAAAGAGAAATTATGTCATTTGAGAGTAATTTAGATTATGAAGGTTCAAAATTTATTACGCCTTTATTCAATGCTATTGTAAACAAACGGTCTTTGACCGTTGAATATCAAGATTTCAAAAGTCCATTGCCTTATTCAATAGCTTTTCACCCATATTACTTGAAACAATACAATAACCGTTGGTTTGTCTTTGGTTATAACGAGTTTACAAAAAGCGAATACTGGAATATGGCTTTAGATAGAATTAAAACTATTGAGGAGTCTAAGACAAAATATATTGAAACAGAAGTTGATTGGGAGGACTATTTTTATGATTTAATAGGCGTTACTAAAAAAGTCGATGATGAGTTACAAACTATCAAGTTGTGGTTTTCTCCTAGTCAAGCCCCGTATGTCGTAACGAAACCAATACATCCAACACAAAAAAGTAAGAATACAGAAGATGGTCTTGAAGTTACCATTAGTGTTGTCCCAAATTATGAGTTAGAAAAGTTGATTTTGTCGTTTGGTGAAACTGTCAAAGTGTTAAGTCCAAAGTCATTTCAAGAGACAATATTAAGTCGTATTAATAAATCTACTTCTCTGTATTGGTAGGTGTTTGATTTGAGTGGTACTTTGTAGAAGTTTTCACTTTTCATAAGCTTTCATAACAAATGCTGTTGGTTGGTTAAACAGTTGCCCTCAAATGAGATACAAAGAGCATTTAACCATCATAGTTGACATTTGTAACCGCTTAACAAAAAAAAGGCCTCTTCCCGTAGAAAGAGGCCTTTGATTTATAAGCAGAAATTGATTACATCATTCCGCCCATTCCGCCACCGTGTGGAGCTGCTGGAAGGTCTGCTGCTGGTTTGTCAGCAATCACACATTCAGTAGTCAACAACAAGCCAGCGATTGAAGCTGCGTTTTCAAGAGCCAAACGAGTTACTTTAGTTGGGTCAATGATACCAGCAACTAACATGTTTTCGTATTTGTCTTCACGAGCGTTGTAACCAAAGTCACCTTCGCCAGCTTTCACTGCGTTGATTACTACAGAACCTTCACCACCTGCGTTAGAAACGATCGTTCTCAATGGAGCTTCGATAGCCTGACGGATGATGTTGATACCAGTAGTTTGGTCATCGTTTTCACCTTTCAAACCGTCCAATGAAGAGATAGCACGGATTAAAGCTACACCACCACCTGCTACGATACCTTCTTCTACAGCAGCGCGAGTTGCGTGTAAAGCATCGTCAACACGGTCTTTCTTCTCTTTCATTTCTACTTCAGTAGCAGCACCGATGTAAAGAATAGCAACACCACCTGACAATTTAGCCAAACGTTCTTGCAATTTCTCACGGTCATAATCAGAAGTAGTGTTCTCGATTTGAGCTTTGATTTGGTTTACACGAGCTTGGATACCATCTGAAGAACCAACACCGTTTACAACAGTTGTGTTGTCTTTGTCGATGATGATTTTTTCAGCTTGTCCTAAATATTCGATAGTAGCGTGCTCTAATTTGAAACCACGCTCTTCTGAAATTACAGTACCACCAGTCAAGATAGCGATGTCTTCCAACATAGCCTTACGACGGTCACCGAAACCTGGCGCTTTAACAGCAGCAACTTTCAATGCACCACGGATTTTGTTAACTACCAATGTAGCTAAAGCTTCTCCGTCAACATCTTCAGCGATGATCAACAATGGACGACCAGTTTGAGCAACACCTTCCAATACTGGTAACAATTCTTTCATTGAAGATACTTTCTTCTCAGAAATCAAGATGAATGGACGCTCTAATTCAGCTTCCATTTTCTCAGTGTTTGTTACAAAGTATGGAGACAAATAACCACGGTCAAACTGCATACCTTCTACAGTTTTAACTTCAGTTTCAGTACCACGAGCTTCTTCAACAGTGATTACACCTTCACGACCTACTTTGTCCATCGCGTTAGCGATCATGTTACCAATTTCAGCATCAGAGTTAGCAGAGATCGTAGCAACTTGAGCGATTTGGTTTGAAGTTTCGATAGCTTTAGATTGAGATTTCAATGAACCTACAACCGCACTAACAGCTTTGTCGATACCACGTTTCAAATCCATTGGATTTGCACCAGCAGCTACGTTTTTAGAACCGATTGTGTAGATAGCTTGAGCCAATACAGTTGCAGTAGTAGTACCATCACCAGCTTGGTCAGCCGTTTTAGAAGCTACTTCTTTCACCAATTGAGCACCCATGTTTTCAACTGCATCTTCCAATTCGATTTCTTTCGCTACCGAAACACCATCTTTAGTGATTGTTGGTGAACCGAATTTTTTGTCGATGATAACGTTACGACCTTTTGGTCCTAAAGTTACTTTTACTGCATTTGCTAAAGTGTCAACGCCTCTTTTCAATTTATCACGAGCGTCGGTGTCAAAAAATAATTCCTTTGCCATTTTTGTATTGTTTATACTATATGTAACAAGCGCTAAATTTGTTACAATGTTAGATAATTAAAGTTTGAAATGCTTACAGCTAATTGCTAAAGCTTACTGTAAAAACTAAACGATTGCGAAAATATCGCTTTCACGCATGATTAAATAATCTTTTCCTTCAACCGCGATTTCAGTACCAGAGTATTTACCGTATAATACAGTGTCGCCTACTTTAACAGTCAACGGCTCATCTTTCTTGCCAGCACCTACTGCTACTACTGTTCCTTTTTGTGGTTTTTCTTTCGCTGTGTCAGGGATGATAATTCCGAATGCAGTTTTTTCTTCTGCTGCTGCTGGTTCAACTAGAACTCTGTCAGCTAATGGTTTGATACTAACTGTTGACATTTGTTTTTGTAAGAGTTATTTTTTGTTTATGTAAATTTTAGGTCAGAGCCAGCCGCAATTATTAGGTGGCTGACATGGCATCTTTGTACATTTTTTGTGCCATTGGGCATTTTGCTGAAATATTGTCAGGTTTTGGCTTCAAACTATGTCATACTCCACTCATTTGTCAATTCAACCTGAAATTTTGTCTACTATTTTGTACTTATTTTATGACAAATTGACTTCAAACAGGTTTCTTCTTTATGCCAATTTCAAAAAGCTCCCTGAATATTTGTTTTTTTTGACAAAGTTTTTAATTTTAAGTGTAGGTGAAATCGCCAGAAAAATTCATGACTCTACAATACTAGTGCGCCAAGGATTGTAAGAATCATCTATTTCGGATATCGGATGTTGGATTTCGGAATTGTACTCTACTTTTTAAGCTATTTTGTAAAAAATAAAAGTATATTTCTTCATTCTCGAAATCAGAAATCCCAAATCTGCAATAGTTATACTTCAAACTCTACCGCAAGAGTCACCTTTAACTTGATTCACCAATTCACACAATCACCACTTAATTTCAAAAAAGGAGGCCCAAGATGAGAAATTTAGAAAAAGATTGGCTCACCGCAGGTTTAATTGACTTCGAGTACAAAAAATATTTGTTGCTCGCCTATCTACAATCTGTCAAAACTAACTTCAAAGAAAAGAAGCTTTACCCTGACTTGTCTGATTTGCAACGTCATTATGAGTACTCAATGTACTTTAAGGATGGTCTTCAACAAATGGCGAAAAATTTTCCTAAAAGAATTAAAGGATTGGATTCGGATGCTTTGCAAGTCGATTATGAAGAAGTAAAACAGCCTGAAAACGAAGTTATATCCGAAATGCAAAGTATTATGGAATATGCTTTGCCAAAATTTAAGTATTCAATTGAAGAAGGAAAGGAGCTTTTATTAAAGGTCGAAAAAGGGATTTCAATTGCGCCCATTGGTGTTTTGCCTTTGTACAAAAATGAAGGTTATTTGTTTTTGTATGAGCCTTGTATTCAAGAAACACGGATTTATCAATTCAATCTGACCATTTTTGAAAATAACCACGAAAAATGTAGAGGTCTAAAAACCTTCTATGTGGATACTGTTCGTCGTTCGATGGCGAATACTTTCGAAAACATGAAGATTGATTTAGTCAAAAAATATAGACACTTGCCAAACCCTGCCACATTTTTGGTTGAATCTTCAAGTATTTTACCCTTAGAAGAAACCTTTTTGCCAATAGCTCAACGCAAAGTAGTTGAAATGGTATCGGCGGCGTAGATGGAGTTTTGAGTGTTGAATTTTGAGTGCGGAGTTGGGAGTTTTGAGGAATCTTCTTGTGTTGAGCTTAACGCTCAAAATGCAACTAGTTCTTGACTAGACATAATTAACAAAAAAAGTCGAACAAGATTTCTTGCTCGACTTTTTTGTTGTATCCGAACCTACGAAAATTATTTCGCTGGTGCAGGCGCTGGTGCTGGAGTTCCTGAAGCTGGAGCAGCAGGAGCTGGTGCAGGTACAGCCGCTGGAATAGTTTTAGTAGCTGCTTTTTCAACGTTCACCGAGTTGATTCCTTCAGAAGCTGTTGGAGTCAAAAACTTAGAACCCAATGTTAACAAAGCAATTAGAATCGCTCCACCCCAAGTAATTTGTTCAAGTAGGTCGCCAGTGCGTTGTACACCGAACATTTGGCTTGCGCCAGCCGAACCGAATTCACCCGATAAGCCACCTCCTTTAGGGTTTTGCACAAGTACTACGAACACTAACAATACCGCTACGATACAAATAATTACAATAACTGCTCCGAACATTTTTTACTTTTACTTTAAATGTGAATATTTTGTATTTGGGAAATGAATTACTAACGCTGTAAGCAATAGCAGTAGGCATTAGGCCAAATTAAGACATTTTAGACGATAAGCTCAAATCGCAAGCTCATTGCTTTGAGAAGAACTTATTGAATGCTTGAAGTGCTAAATTTAGTCAAGTAAATAAACTCTTCCTACTGTAAGGCCTTAATTTTATCCGCAAAGTACGCTTTTTTTTCTGGGAATTTCAAAATTAATTTTTCATACACCTCTATCGCTTTTTCTTTGCGTCCTTGCATGGTCAAAATTTTGGCATAGCTTTCTGTAACAATATCTTTTTCTACTTTCGTGCTTTTGGCAGATAAATCAACATGACTCACAGGCGAATCCATCTGACTTTTAGAGGTGCGAATCAAGCCTGGGTCTTTTTCAATAAACGAATTGATGATGTCAAGCTGTTTTTGTTGCTTATTCAAAATATCGTCCAACAAGGCATCTTCATAAGAGGCAGAAAAAGCCATTAAATCATGATTTGCAAAGTTTTGCGGTTGTTCTTCTGCCGTTGCTTGTTCTATGATTTTATCAACTTTATTGATGTATTCTACTGTGCTAGGAGAATTTTGAGGAACAAGATTTTCGTTCACAAAACTTCCATTGATAATCTTTCTTAAAGCATTACGGTTGAGGGCATAAATAGCAGCCTTACGAATTTTTTCGTTAGCTAACTCTTCAGCGTAATTCGCATGATAGCCTTTTGCCACTAAGGTATGTGCTAGTTGAAAGAAAGGATATTCCTCCAAAATAGCTTCCAAAGATTCAACATCCTTTTTGGAAACTTCATTGGGGTTGGTCACTAAATATGAAAAAGCTTCTTTAGTCATCGAGAAGTTATTGGTAAAAAGAGTGATGAGTTTTTTGAGTGGTGAGTTGGGAGTTGTGAATTATGAGTTTTGAATTGCCTGTATTTTATAGACAAGCTCTTTATCCCCAAACTATAGTCCTACGATGCTAATGCAAGAGATTGATTACTTGAATATTTTCTTAAATAGATTCACAATTCACAACTCATCACTCACAACTCAAAAGACTCATCACTCAAAAGCTCTTACCACTCTCCAGCGGTTTTGTTAAAAATGTCTAAAACAATTTGGTCAAATATCTTAGGGATTAATTCCTTTTCTACCGCTGCAACGGTTTGATTTTGAGGAAAATCCTGATAGAAAGAAAACTCTTGGTCAAAGTTTTTATTCTCGTCTTTAGCATTGGTAAACTTTACTTGAACTCTGATGGTGAGGCGGTTCAAGCCCCCTTTATCGGATGAACTAGTAGCCTTAGCTTCGACATCATATCCTGTAATACTTCCTTCAAACATCAAATCTGGATTGATGTTCGCCATTTTCAATGAAGTGTTTCGTTGAAAGTATTCTTTCATTTTTTCATTGAAAGTCAAGGTTAGATTGGTTGGTCCACCCGCTGCCTGTGTTGTAAAGTTTTGAATTTGGATGGTTTTCAAATTAGGGTCCAAACTAGCCCCACGAAAAGTATAGCAAGCTTGTAATAAACTTGCTATCCCTACAAAAAGTAATATACCAGAAATTTTCCAGAGATTATTCTTCTTCGATATCATATTGCTTGATTTTGCGGTAAAGCGTTCTTTCGGAAATACCCAAATCCTGTGCTGCGTATTTACGTTTATTTTTATTTTTTCTCAATGCTCTAATAATCATATCTTTCTCTTGTTTTTCTAGAGATAAAGATACTTCCTCAGCTACATGAGTAATATCGTAAACATCGTTGGCAGTATTGTTGTCGTCGAGCGAAATAATTTTTAGCTCATTATCACTTGGCGAAACATTTACACTTTGATAGTTAGGCTGCTCGTAATTGGGAGTACTTGGAGGCAAAATACGGTTGGGATTCATTTCTGGCGCTTGATAACTATGTCCATAATTAGTAGGAATCGTTTCACCTTCTAAACCTTGGAAAAGTGTTTCATGCCCTTTGAGAATATCGCCAGTCATTTCACCATTATTTTTCAGCACCTCCAAAAACATCTTTTTGAGTTCAGTCACATCACGACGCATGTCAAAGAGAATTTTGTAGAGTAATTCTCGTTCACTAAAATTTTCTTTATTTTGTGCCTCAAAATCCTTACGTACAAGCCCATTACCTACTTGCTGTCCACTATTCATTTGTAAATAATGGGTCAACTTGTTGGCATCGACAATACGATCATCAACTTCCAAAATGGAGATTTGATCAGCCAAATTTTTCAACTGGCGGATATTGCCAGGAAACCTTTGTGACAACAAAATATTCTGAGCATCCTGAGTCAATTGGATAGGTTTGATGCGATACTTTTCAGCGAAATCCGTTGTGAATTTTCTGAAAAGTAACTCAATATCTAAACCTCTGTCACGCAATGGAGGCACAAAAATTGGAACGGTATTGAGACGGTAGTACAAGTCCTCACGGAATTTGCCACGCTCTACAGCCTGCATCAAGTTGATGTTTGTGGCCGCTACAACTCTGACATTGGTACGCTGTACTTTTGATGAACCCACTTTAATAAATTCTCCATTTTCGAGTACACGTAACAAGCGAGCTTGAGTACCAAGAGGCATTTCGGCAATTTCGTCCAAGAAAATGGTACCGCCATCGGTCACTTCAAAATAACCTTTACGAGCATCTACTGCACCAGTAAAAGCTCCCTTTTCATGACCAAATAATTCTGAATCAATCGTTCCTTCGGGTATTGCACCGCAGTTTACCGCAATAAACTGACCGTGTTTTCGTGCCGAAACATTATGTATAATTTTTGAGAATGATTCCTTTCCCGAACCACTTTCGCCTGTAATCAGCACGGTCATGTCGGTAGGAGCAACCTGTGCAGCTACTTCGATGGCATGGTTCAAGGCGGGAGAATTGCCAATTATACCAAATCGGGCTTTGATGGATTGTAATTCGGAATTAGTCATATATTTATAAGATTTGGATAGGTTGATTGAGTTGTCATTGAGCGATTGAGTGAGTGGTGATTGAGTGATTAGTTAACGATTATTGTTAATATACTGAATGAAATATTAAACACATCTCGGAAAATATTTAATACAATATTCACTAAATCACCATTCACTCAATCACTAACTAAACTCTAAACCACCGCTTCTCCAATGAGGGTTGCTGCGGTACATTCTTTGATAAGAACGTTTACGTAGTCACCTTTTTGGAAGTTTAATTTAGGGAACACCACCACCTTATTTTGGTCATTGCGTCCTTGTAAGAAATCGTCCGAACGTTTTGAGAAACCTTCCACCAATACTTTCTGAACCTTACCAATTGACATTTGGTTTCTTGCCAATGAGTGTTGTTGTTGAAGGGCAATGATTTCATTTAAACGGCGTTTTTTCACGTCTTCAGGAATATCATCTTCCAATTTTTTGGCAGCAGGCGTGCCTGGTCTTTCCGAATAAGCGAACATATAGCCGTAGTCATATTTGACATATTCCATAAGGCTCAAGGTATCTTTATGCTCATCTTCTGTTTCGGTACAGAAGCCTGCAATAAGGTCATGCGAAATACCACACTCTTCGCCCAAAATAGCACGAATCGCATCGATACGGTTCAAATACCACTCACGATCATAAGTACGATTCATGACTTTCAAGACTCTCGAATTACCTGATTGCGCTGGCAGGTGAATATAGTTACAGATGTTATCATACTTTTTCATGGTATGTAGTACTTCATCTGTAATATCTTTAGGGTGTGACGTAGAGAAACGAACACGGAGTTCTGGACTAATCAAAGCCACTCTTTCAAGCAACTGAGCAAAGTTGACAGTCTCACTGCCATCTTCAGATGACCACTTGTATGAGTCTACGTTTTGCCCTAAAAGAGTAACTTCCTTGAAGTTGTTGTCAAATAATTCTTGACATTCTTTTAAGATAGAATGTACATCACGTGAGCGCTCACGACCTCTTGTGAAAGGCACTACGCAGAATGAGCACATATTGTCGCAACCACGCATAATACTTACAAATGCTGTTACGCCATTCGAGTTTAGGCGGACAGGCGTGATGTCTGCATAAGTTTCGTCACGAGAAAGAAATACATTGATAGCTTTTTGACCTTCGTCAACCTCACTGAAAAGGTTAGGTAAATCGCGATAAGAATCTGGACCAGCGACTACGTCAACGATTTTTTCTTCTTCCAAAAATTTCGTTTTCAAACGTTCCGCCATACAACCTAATACACCAACTACAACTTGAGGTTTTTTCTTTTTAAGTGGTGTAAAGTTTTTCAGACGATTTCTCACTTTTTGCTCCGCATTTTCACGAATGGCACAAGTGTTCAACAAGATTACGTCAGCCTCTTCGTATTGGCTTGTTGTAGCATAGCCTTGTTCTTGCAAAATCGAAGTCACGATTTCACTATCCGAAAAATTCATCTGACAGCCGTAACTTTCGATGTATAATTTCTTTTTACTTTCCTTGCCAGTTTCGTCCACTGAAATGCGGGCTACTTCTAACGCTTCTTTGTCTTCGTCTTTGAGTATTTCTAAGCTTCTCATCTTTTGATTAAGAATAATATGATTCGAATAGGGTGTTAGGCGCAATCAGAATACTTTTGCTTCTAATTGACCGCCTCATTCGTTTTAATCTACAAATTTACTGATTTTTCTTGTCAATCCTGCCATTATGTCAGACTTTTGTGGAATTGTGATAATTGTTGATTCTATATCTTAATATGTACAGATTTGACATGATAGTAAAATAGCCTTTTCACAATTTTAGTTCAGCTCCAAAGGTTCATTTAAGGAATTTTAGGAAAATTTAAGCTTTTATCCATTCAATGATGTTGCAATAAGGAGTGAATGTTTTTTCGAAAATAAATTATTGAAAAAACAATTTTGGAATCTCCGCACTCATCATTCATAACTTATACTAATGTCTTATTTTGAAAATTTAACATCTTTATTACAAACTGAGCGAGAAGAAGACCGCACACAATACAAACAACTGACCGAAAGTACTAGTGTAAGTGAGCGTCGAGCCAATGGACTTACGTGGTATCCTGTGGCGATTCGTGGCACAGAGCTGACAAAGGGCGATTATATTAGTGTGGAGTTGGAGCGTACAACACATCATGATTTGGCACATTTGTTTCGCTTTGGTGTTCCTGCAACTTTATTTAGTAACCATAATCCTTCGGATGATAGGATAGAAGGGCTGGTGTCCTATCAAGGTGGCAATAGGTTAAAGCTGACCTTGAGAACTGATGAATTGCCCGACTGGAGTCGCGATGGAAAGTTGGGTATCGATGTCCTTTTTGACGAGAATAGCTATGATGAAATGTTTGCTGCCTTGAAAGTAGCACAAGTACATCTCAATGATAGTAATTCGCCCAAAGCAAACTTGATAAAAGTGCTTACAGGGCAAGCCAAACCTACATTTGATGAATATATTCAGGCTAAACCTAGCATAAAACTAAACGAGTTTCAGAATAAGGCTTTAACAAAAATCCTTCAAGCGCAGGATTTGGCAATTGTTCATGGACCTCCTGGCACAGGTAAAACCACTACCTTGGTTGAAGCCATTCAGCAACTAGCACAAAAAGACCAAGCTCCAATATTGGTAGTTGCTCCTAGTAATGCAGCGGTAGATTTATTGAGCGAAAAGTTGTCTCAAGCTGGGCTCAATGTGTTGCGAGTGGGCAATCCTGCAAGAGTTTCGGATTCTTTGATGGCATTGACTTTGGATGCTAAAATGACGGATCATCCTGCTATAAAAGAAATCAAACGATTTAAGAAGCAAGCGCAGGAGTTCAAAAATATGGCGCATAAATACAAACGTAATTTTGGTAAATCCGAGCGTGACCAACGTAAATTGTTGTTTGAGGAGGCGCATAAAATCATGAAGGAGGTAGAGCGCACGGAGCAATATATGATTGATGATATTTTGACCAAAACTCAAATTGTCACGGCAACGATGGTGGGAGCAAATCATTATACGGTCAGAAAATTGCAGTACAGAACATTAGTGATCGACGAGGCTGGTCAGGCTTTGGAACCTGCTTGTTGGATTGCGATTTTGAAAGCGCAACGTGTGGTATTGGCAGGTGACCATTGTCAGTTGGCACCAACCATCAAATCAAATGAGGCCTCGCAAAAAGGATTAAGTAAAACATTACTAGAAAAATCTGTCGAAACACATCCCGAATCTGTGGTGTTGTTGCAAGAGCAATACCGTATGAATGAGTTGATTATGGGATATTCGTCACAAGTGTTTTATCAGAACTTGCTAAAAGCACATGATTCGGTAGCGCAACAAACCTTGTTTGATGGAGAAATTGCCTTGAATTTTGTAGATACTGCGGGTTGTGGTTTTGAAGAAAAATTAATTGGAACCTCAACCATCAACCCCGAGGAGGCACAATTATTGGTAAAGCACCTTACTCAATTAATAGAAAACTACAAAGCCGATAAACCAGATAGCACCGCACCAAGTATTGCGGTGATTTCGCCTTATAAACAACAAGTGTTAGAGTTACAGCAATTAGTGCAACATTCTGGAATTGAAGAAAGGTATTTGAAAAAGATTTCAGTGAATACCGTTGACAGTTTTCAGGGGCAAGAACGAGATATTGTGTATATCAGTATGGTTCGAAATAATGCAGAAGGGGAAATAGGATTCCTTTCCGACATTCGAAGAATGAATGTGGCAATGACACGAGCAAGAAAAAAGCTTGTGGTTATCGGAGATAGCGCAACTTTGGCACAGTTTGATTTTTATGCAAAATTCATAGAGTATGCAGAGAAGCACGGAGCATATTTAAGTGCGTGGGAGTTTATGTGATTTTTTTACTACTTTTTGAAACTTTGAAAACGAAAAATCAACATTTTTAGGATTGAATGTTGTAAGCCAAAACAGTAAAATTGCTGGCAGAGAGTAAGAAATAATAGTAGAAAGCATATAGTATAGTTAGTGATAGCAAAATATATTCAAATCTACAAAAATATAGCTTTACTTGCATACAAGTAAAGCTATATTTTTATTTCATTTTTGTGTATCTATAAGTAGCATTTGGACATTGGTATATTTCCAAAACTTCTTCGGTTAACTTATTGATATGCCATCCTTTACAGTTAGTGCTGAAACATGAGGCATTTGGGCAAGGTGCTCTAAAACCTGAAAATACTACCCTGTTTTCTACAATCTCAAATTGATTCCCAATATAACCACAGCAATCGTATTCGGCTCCTAGGTGGTTGTTAATCAAAAACTTACTATCCGATGTAAATTCAATATCAGGCAGTAGCATATACGTTTTAATTACTTCCCATTTTTGAGTACTATCATTAAAAATTTCGTAAGTAGGTCGCCACTTACCAATGAGATTTTTAGGCTCAATATCATTCTCATTTTTACATGAGCTAATGAGCATCATAAATACGATTAAAGTACTAAGAAATACTTTCATACATACAGAAGGAAGATACAAATAATGCTTATTTCACTCTCTTGTATCTCATGATTCCGCCTTGGCATTGGGCTATTTCCATTATATCACCTTCTAGTTTTTTGACTGTCCAGCCATCACAATGTAAAGCATAGCAACTGACGTTGGGGCAAGGCTTAAATTCAGAAAAAGTGATTTTAGCATTTTTGAATGAATACTTATTGCCAATAAATCCACAACAGTCTTGATCTCCAGCAGGCTTATCATTTTGTAGTACTTTTCCATCTGCGGTAAATTCGTAAGTTGGTAATGCGACCAG
Organism: Flectobacillus longus; assembly: GCF_030056705.1. Lineage (GTDB taxonomy): Bacteria > Bacteroidota > Bacteroidia > Cytophagales > Spirosomataceae > Flectobacillus > Flectobacillus longus. The sequence goes on along the minus strand of NZ_JASHIC010000001.1, from coordinate 152,447 downwards.
CGTTTGAATAGAATTCCATTTTTGGGTAGCCTCGTCAAATAGTTCGTAAGTCGGAGCCCATTTGCCTACTAAATTTTCCTGAACGCCAATTGACTGACTATCTTGTTTGCAACTTACCACTGCTAATGCCATCAAAATGGCTACAAATAATGTTTTCATAGTTTTAGAAGAATTTTTAATTGAATTTTATATTAAAGAGTTACCGTTTGGGAAAAAGGTTGGAATTAGCAAAAAAATAACCCGATAGATTTAGACTATCGGGTTGTTTATGTAGTTCTAAACTTTATTTACTGATAATTTTTAAAGCATGAGCGTTTGTATCATTATCCTGAATCTCTAAAACCTTGGTTCTCCAAACATATAAATGATTTAATGATTTCAATTTTTTTAATTCATTAACCGTCACATTACTTATCTGTGTTTCGTTGAGATTGAGGGCATTCAGATGCTTTAACCCAAGTAAGTTTTGAGCAAAACCATCAGTAATATTATTTTTTTCTAGACGCAATTTTTCAAGATTCAACATTAAAGCGATGCTTGAACCGATTTTGTTCGAAAGATTTAATTGATTGAGATTTAACCAAACAATATTTTTGGCGATAGGAACGAGCAAAGCCAAGTTGGGAGCAGCTTTTTTATTGATAAAACTCACATCCAACATTACGGGGTTATGATTCATGAAACGGATATTAAAACCTCCATCAATGGCGTTTTGAATAGCTTTTTCATTTACCTTCTTAGGAATATCAGGATTGATGGCTTGTATTTGTGTATTTTCTTGTGGTAAAATAGCTCCAGCGATTCCCAATATGCCAGATGCTGTTGAGGTCATTTTCTCATGATTAGGCACCGTTGTAAAACCAATATTTTCGGCTCCTTTTCCCTCATCTAACCACCATTTCAATAAGGCAATTTCTTCTGGTGTTAAGGCTGGTTTTCCGTCGGTGGGCATGAATTCTTTATGCTCAGAAGGTAAAGTTACACGTCGAAATAGTTCACTTTTTGCAGAAGAACCTAGTATCATGGCAGGACCATTTTTACCTCCTTTAAGTAAATCTTGATAGGTTAGTAGTAACAAACCGCCTTTCTTTTTGCCATTTTGGTGACATTGTTGGCATTTATTTTCTAAGACAGGTAAAACCAAATCCTCAAAAACTTTGGCTTCTTTCAAACTGCTTGGTTTTTCTCTTTTGCTAGCCGTCAAGTTGTCCAAACTCAGGTAGTCTTCTCCATGTGTAAGGTTTCCTCCTTGATGCCCTGAATAACTCAATAAGCACATTTGAGCCAATAATAAGCCTGAAAAAACTTTATCAGAAATCTGAAAAATGCGTTGAACAAATAGGCTTTTTAATCCGTAAAAAATAAAAGAAACTACTGCCACACTAATACCTGTATATTTGTGATTTCGTAAGATTAGATAGTCATAATCACCAGTTTGTGATAAGAGCCATCCCATTACGCAGGCGATTGTAGCTGATATGCCTCCCAAAAGCAAAATTAGAGGAACAGCAGGTTTTAGAAAAGCGTATTTGGACTTATACGTTAAAATGTCGAAAATAGCAGCGAGGACTAAAAAACCAATCGGCAAATGCACCACTAAAGGGTGCATTCGTCCGAGGTAAGAAAAAATATCCAATAAAATCATTTGTATTATACTGTTCGAGTTAGTTTGATTGGCGCGGTATGGTTGGCGTTCCATTGACAGACATAAATGCTATCATCTTCATCAACGCAAACATCATGGCCGTGATTAAAAATTGGATTTGATACCGCTAAAGTTGGTTGTAATTTACCATTTTGATAGTTTGGTGTATTTCCTCCAGGATTACTAATGACTTTGTTGTTTTTGTCTAGAATTGTAACAAAACCAGAGTCGCCCCAGTTTATTTTCCCTTCTTTATCATTGCTCCAACATACACCCGCATATAGGTTGTCGTTGTGAATAACGGCACGACAAGGATACATCCCCGGTAATTCTACTTTGTATAAAAACTTGCCATCGAGGGTAAAAAACTTGAAACAGCTTTCATTTCTCGAAGTACAAATAAGTTTAGGGTTTTTAGGGTCACGCAAATCTACAGATACACCATGAGCATTGCTCAAATTATGGTCTGGATTGGCATTGTGTTTTCCGCCAAAATGACGAATGTATTTACCTTTACTATCATATTGAATGATATAGTCACTGCCATAGCCATCTGCAACATATATGTCTCCATTAGGAGCAACGGCGGTTTCAGTAGGCATAAAGGGCTCGTCGTCTTTGTAAATGCCAATAGTTCTGGGGTGCCCAATAGTAAACATCACTCTACCATTGGTGTCGGTTTTGATAACTTGTCCAGCTTGACTTTTCGATTGTCCTGAACGATCTTGATACCATCCGCAGTCAGTGATAATCAAAAAGTCTTCAGAACCTTCTTTGCTCAAACTCAAACCGTGAGCACCTGGGAACGACAAAGTCCAGTTATCTAATAATTTTCCAGATTTATCAAAAATCAAAATGTTATTTGCCACATGGTCGCCCACCATGATGAGTCGCCCTTTTTGGTCTTGTACCATTTCATGACAATTGAATAGTGGCGTGCGGTTGACGGTGAGCTTTGCCCATCCTTTATCAACTTTGTACTTAAAGTCATTGTGACCAATGAGTAATTCTTGTGGGTTGGTATTAGCCATAGTTTCATAGTTTAGTCCGCCCAAAGCACCAACAGCGGTGATAAGGCCAGTGTTCTTTAGAAAATTTCGTCTGTTATTATTCATAGTTATTTGTTTGGGTCTTTAATAGTTGTATTGATGGTAATTTAGGTCAAAATTCCTTGTACTACTTTTCCACTGAGGTCAGTTAGCCGATATCTACGTCCTTGGGTTTTGAAGGTAAATCTTTCGTGGTCTATCCCTAATAGGTGCATCAAAGTAGCCTGAAAATCGTGTACATGCACAGGTTCTTTGATGATGTTATAACTAAAATCGTCAGTTTCGCCATAACTAATGCCTGCTTTTACACCTGCGCCAGCCATCCACATGCTGAAGGCTCTAGGGTGGTGGTCGCGCCCATAATTTTCGGGCGAAAGCTTTCCTTGAGAATACACTGTTCTGCCAAATTCACCACCCCAAATAACCAATGTGTCTTCTAATAAACCTCTGCGTTTGAGGTCAGTAACGAGTGCAGCACAACCTTGATCAACCTTTTGGCATTGGCTTTGGATACCACTAGGCAAACCAGCGTGATGGTCCCAATCTTGGTGATAAAGTTGTACAAATTTGACGTCTTTTTCTAGTAATTTTCTTGCCATCAGGCAATTAGCTGCAAAAGTACCTGCTTCTCGTGAATCTTTCCCATACAATTCAAATACCTCGTCTGGTTCATCGCTCATATCCATTACTTCAGGAATGGACGTTTGCATACGAAACGCCATTTCATATTGAGCCAATTTTGCATCTACTTCGGGGTCTCCATAATAATCAGCTTGGAGGCTATTGAGTTTGTTCAAATAATCGAGCATCTCACGACGGTCGGCACCATCATAGTTTTCAGGATTATTGAGGTATAAAACGGGATCTTTGCCGTTTCTAAATTGTACACCTTGGTGTTTAGTTGGCAAAAAGCCATTGCCCCAAAGACGAGAGTATAGAGGTTGTCCACCGCCATTTTTCGTAACCAATACAATGAATGAAGGTAAATTTTGGTTATCAGAACCTAAACCGTAGCTTACCCAAGAACCAATAGATGGACGACCCGGTAATTGGTGTCCTGTTTGGAAAAAGGTGATAGCTGGGTCATGGTTGATATGCTCGGTGTACATCGACTTGACGATGCACAATTCATCTACGACTTTGGCTGTATGGGGCAACAATTCCGAAATCATAGTTTTGCTTTGTCCATGCGCATTGAATTTGTACAAAGAAGGAGCTATCGGAAAACGACTTTGACTGGCGCTCATGCCTGTCAAACGTTGATTTCCTCTTACCGAATCGGGCAGGTCTTGCCCAAGCATATTATATAATTTGGGTTTATAGTCAAATGTCTCAAATTGCGAAGGTCCGCCACTCATAAACAAATACACCACTCGTTTGGCTTTGGGAGCAATATGTGGCAAAGCGGCTAATATGTCTTCTTCAATATTGCTTGTGCTCACTTTTTTAGTCGAACTAGCAAACATATCAGTTCCTGCCCACAAGCCGCCAAGGGCTAATGCACCTAGCCCTAAAGAAGTTTTAGTTAAAAAACGCCTTCTATCGTACTTCCGATTGAGTTCATCAAACTCGCCTCCATGTAGGCGAAATTCCTCATCATGTTGATGTGCCATCTGTTTAATTGTGAATTGGTGAGTTGTGAATGAGTGATTTTTATATCGGATTTGGGATTTTTGATTTCGGATATATGATTTTATTTCATTGATAAATAAACTTTATTCCGCAATCCGCAATCCCAAATCCGCAATCTAATTACCTTTTAGTAATAGATGCGTCGGAGTTTAGAATGGTATTGGCAACAATGGTATTGGCCGCAATCCAATCTTGGTCTAAGCTACGGTCTATTCGATAAAGTCCTGTATTGAGCCAACTGTCTTTCTTTTTCGGGTTTGCTTTAAACTTTTGATACAAAGCTTTTTGCTGTTGTAAAAGCAAAGTTAATTCTGCTGGAATTGGTTTACGACCCGTAATTTTCCTAAAAACATGCACTAATGCCGCAGGCGTATTGCCTTCTTTTACCATGTTTTGTCCCATCACTTTACACGCTTCAATAAAAGTAGGGTCGTTCATTAAAGTTAATGCCTGCAATGGTGTGCTCGTTTTTTGTCGTCTTACGGTACAAGAAGCCCTCGCTGTAGCATCGAACGTCGCTAAAGTAGGATGTGGTACAGAACGCTTGACAAGCATATACAAGCTTCGTTTATAAATATCGTTTGTCGAGTCGGGCAAATATGTATCTCCATTAATTGCCCAAAGTCCTTCGGGTTGATAAGGTTTGATACTTTTTCCACCTATTTCATTTTTGAATAAACCACTTGCTACCAGTGCGTTATCTCTTATCATTTCTGCTGTAAGGCGATTGGATGGACCTCTTGCCATCAGTCGATTGTCGGGGTCGAGTGCCAGTAATTCTTTACTTGCTTTTGAGCTTTGTCGATACGTTGCCGAAAGAACAATTTTACGTAAAAGGGCTTTTACATTCCATTGATTTTCTCTAAAATCAACCGCCAAATAATCGAGTAAATCTTTATTAGCAGGTAATTCCCCTTGATTACCAAAGTCTTCAGTTGTTTTTACGATACCTATGCCAAAAAGCATTTGCCAATAGCGATTCACCGCTACGCGTGCCGTAAGGGGATGTTCTTCGTCTGCTAACCAATCGGCCAAACCAAGGCGATTTTTAGCGAATTTGTCTTTAAATGGTAAAATGCTTTCAGGGGTATTCGGAAAAACTTTTTCTCCATGACTATCATACAAGCCTCTTTCCAAAATATAGGCTTGTCGAGGTTTGGGCATTTCTTTCATGACCATATACTCCCGAATTTTTTCGGAACTATCGTTTTGAGCCTTGCGATAATTGGTTATTTCTTTTAACCATTGTTTTGCAACTAGTGATTTTGCGGAGATGAAATAGCCTTTTAACGCATTTTTTTCAACCTCGTTGAGTGCTGTATATGGCTTGTTTAGTAGGTTGTTCCAATGGGCTTTTTCGGCTAAAACAGCAATTTCGTAAGGCGATACCAAACGGTTATATACTTTTAGCTCGTCAACTTTTCCATTTTTTAATCCTAAACCTCTTCCCCAAGCACCCACTTGTAAAGTAGGTTGTACTTTGTAGATATGTTCAAAAAAAACAATATCCCTTGTTAGGTTATCATTGATGACATCGAGCGGAGCTGCTTGCCCATTAACATATATTTTTGCTCCTTTTGCCGACGATGACCCATCATAACTAATCGCCAGATGAATCCATTGGTTTTTGGGTATATCGTTTTGAGTATGTACCACAATAGCATTATCAGGAGCTGTACGAGCCAAATTAAATTCGAGTTTGTTGTTTTTTACCTGCAAATGATAGCCTCTAAAACCATACAAAAGCCCCGAAACACCCCGATGTAGGATTACACCTTCTTTGAGTTCCTTCGGAATGTTCACCCAGATAGATACCGTAAAGGGTTCGTAGCGGTGAAAAGCTCCAACGCCTTGGGTATCAAACCAAAGGTCGCCTTCCATCCAAAGCCCTTTACCTTTTTTGCCTGCTATATAGGTCGCTTTGTCTTTATCGGTGCCACCTACATCACGTGCCATTTTGGGTTGATGTTTTTTGTTTCGTAGGTTGACTAATGCGTCATCGAAAGTATAATATCCCTGTAACCCGACGGTATCGGGCTGAGTTGCCAAGTCTTTTTGGTATTGTTGGCTACTAATCCATTGGTTAAATTCCGTATTGATTTTAGCAGGATAAGCTTTATTTTGAGCTGTTGCAGTAAGTTTGGTTTGGATAAAATTGACAATAGCTTGTTGTTTGACCGTGGGTAATTGCAAGGTTGGCACAGGCAAGGCATCGTCCCACGAAATCTGACCAGCTTCGTTTACATTATTAAAAAAACTAAAAAATTGATAGTAGTTTTTCTGTGAAAGAGGGTCATATTTATGGTCGTGGCATTTAGAGCATTCTAAGGTCATGCCCAAAAATGCTGTGCCAAGGGTATTGGTTCTGTCTACGACGTATTCTACCCGAAATTCTTCTTCAACAATACCTCCTTCCATATTTTGTTGGTGATTGCGTAAAAATCCTGTAGCAATTTTTTGGTCTAAAGTAGCATTGGGCAACAAATCTCCTGCCAATTGATATTTGATAAACTGGTCATAAGGTAAGTTTTGATTAAATGCCTTAATCACCCAATCTCGATATGGACTCATATCTCGAACTCGGTCAACAGTATAACCATGTGAGTCGGCAAAGCGAGAAACGTCCATCCAGTCGGTTGCTAATTTTTCACCATAATGCTGAGAACCAAGCAATTTATTAACTACTTTTTCATAGGCATTGGGCGATTTATCCGCTAAAAAGGCATCTATTTCAGCAATACTTGGGGGTAAACCTGTTAGGTCTAAATATACTCTCCGAAGCAAGGTTTCTTTATCGGCTTCGGGTTGTGGTTTGATTTTTTTCGCTTCAAGTTTGGTTAAAACAAAATTGTCAATTTCATTTTTTATCCAATTTTCACCATCCACCGAAGGCACACGAGGTTTTTCGGGTTTTTCAAATGCCCAATGTGCTTTATATTCTGCACCATCTTTTACCCATTTGATAAGAATAGCTTTCTCTTTATTACTCAAAGAAAGGTGAGATTCGGGTGTAGGCATGATTTCTTTGGGGTTTGCAGTCAGGATACGACGCACCAACTCGCTATCGTCGAGGTCACCCGGGTCGATGGCTACTTTACCAGGGTTTTCGGGCAAATCTCCATAAGCAGCCTCTACCAAGTCTAATCGCAAACCAGCCTTTTGTTTCTTTTTATCAGGACCATGACAAGCAAAGCACTTATCCGAAAGGATAGGCTTTACATCCATATTGTAATCCAGTTCTTCGGGCAGTTGAGCAATTTCCTCCTTGAGTTCTTCAGGCACGTTATCACTACAAGAGGAAAGTACAAATAGAGGAAAAAATAAAAGAAGAAGTTTCTTCATCTGTTACTAGGTTTATTCATAAATATAGTACAATTACTTGTACCTTGTCGATAAAAAGTTGGATGAAATCAATTATACTCAATGCCAAGGCATGATAAGATAAAATGCTACAGGCATTGGCTAATTTTCCACAAAAAGATGGGAGAGGAGGAGGTATTTAAAAATGAAATATTTAGGAAGAGAGATTATTTAGTTAAGACTTAGTCTTGGACTTATTTTTTATACAGTTTCTAAACTGAGGCAAAAGCTAGTCCGAGACCAAGTCTCGAACTAGATAATTTCGAGATCATAAACCCCCAATCTGCAATAGGTTGAAATCCTTCGTAAAGTCCTAATTCACCATTATTACCTATTAGGCAAGGACAAAAATATACTCAGAACTCATCACTCACAATTCAGCACTCATACTTACGGTTTCATGACTTTGCCTAAAGCCATAGGAAGACTAATCAAATCATAGTGATTTTCGTAGACCAAATACTTATTGACCCAAGTTGGGTTAAACTTATCTTTGAAATCCCTTAATCCATGATAATGACGAAACTGCTGAAGTTTTTCGTAGGCAAATTTTACCGTCCATTCTGGAAAATCCTTAGGCTGGTCAATACCAGACATAGGAGCTACGCCCATGTTTAGAGCGCTCAACCCTTGTTCCTTTAACTGGGAGATAAGAGCGATAATCAGGGCATCCATCGAGCCAGAAGGCGCATCTTCGGTTTTTCTAACCAAGTCATACGTTCCTTCATTGGGAGTGTAATCGGGAATGATATTCAAGAAAGATACGATTTTTTCATCACTATTTTCGATAGTAATGATTGTTTGATTTTTCAATTCATTCCAATTAAACATGCCTTGTGAAAATACCATTTCTTTTCGGTCTAAAGAACGTAGCCAGTCATCTGAAACATGTTTTAGTTTTTGTAAAAGCCCGTCTTTGATAGGTGCTTGATGAATCACAGTTTTGAAGCCCTTTTTTTCCAAAGCATTCAAGGCATTTCTTAAGGACTTTTTGTCTTTTCCTTCCAACGTGAAAGTCTGTAAACTCACAATTGCTTCTTGACCGATTGGTAATGATTTTTTACCAAAAGATTCAAAAATAGGTAGTTTGCTCACATCTATTTTGTAGTAAGCAGTTTTTAGACTATTTCTTTTACAAAAAACTTCAAATTCATGAATCAATTTTCGAATAATTTCTGTAGAATTTTCACATACAGGCTCGCCCAAAGCAATGGCAAAACCAGAGGCAATTTTGTAGGCGATAAATCCTTCGGTTTTAGTGCCAAAAAAGAACGTTTTATCGGCATCTACTTTGAAATGGTCGTCGGCTGTGTGTCCATATTTAGCTAATAACTCAAGCGCTTTCGTCTGTTCTTCTTCATCTGAAGAATAGTGAAAAATATAAGGTTTGACAAAAGCATAAATAAGCAAACCCAATGATAGACTTCCTAATAAATTGATAGAATGAATAAAACCTTTAGCAAAACGAGTTAGAGGAGCAACCGTAGTTTCGAGTAGAAAAAAGCTTCTTACACTATTTTCAATAGAATTACTCAGAGAAAAGTCGATACCAAATTCTTTTTTGTCCAAAAAATAAAAGCCAATTACCCCATAAACCAATACCATGGCTAAAACCGAGCTTGCCAATAAGATACCAAAGTTTTGAAGTTTTCGGTCACTTTTAACATAGTATTGTTTTCGAGTAATCACTAAAACACTTATCGTAAATAGCGCTAAGGTAGCTTCTTCGTAATCAATGGCTTTGGTCAAATGTCCGACAAAAGAAATAAGGCTTAATACTAGTGCTATGAACCACGCATTTCGCAATCCTCTTATCAAAAATGCTGCACATACCAATAGCGATATACCTGACATGAGTACTGCCAAATTGGATAAATGCACGGTTGTGATTGGGATAAAATCTTCCAATAATTTGAGGCGCTCGGCTAGAGGAGGTGTCAAAACTGATACGATATTGACCAAGCCTAACAGTGCCAAAAGTATGGCTGGAAGTAACCGAAGTAGTATGTTGCCTCGATTGCATAAAAAACTACCAATCCCTGCTATAAGAGGTGTCCAAAACTCAAATACACGATAAAGTATGGTGATAGAAATAGCTTGGGTTTCACTGAATCCGTAAGATGTTATCAATAAAATCATAGAAACCTCTACAGCTCCCAAACCTCTCAAAAATGGAGAAATAACATAAAAAAGAGTAGCTATCACATATCCAGCAATGCAACTTTCGACGCTTGCAGACAAGCCAAGGGCTTTCATGGCGATACCAAGGTGGAGCATACCTGTGATTTCTATGCCTATCGAAAATACTAATACCAAGAGTATTTCTTTTACCGAAAAATTCCCCACGTTGATTTCCTCCGCCAACATTTCAAACTGGGGATTGACCTTGGTTAATTGTTTGTATATCCATCCTTTTTCCAGAAAAGACCATGTAGCCCACACCAATAATGCCACTAATAAAACAATTCCTGCAAAGGCTATCCATGAACTAGCCGAGGAGCTACGGGCTATTGCTAGATATACCAAAACAGGAAAGGCCACAAGCGCAAGAGAGGCTATACCTACTACAGCATAGATATATGAAGCAAAATTAATTCGAGTTTTGTTAATGCCTTTTCGTTCGATTTCTTGGTTAAAAAAAGCCAATGAAGTAACGCCTCCACCAGGCAAAAATACACTGATAAGGTTGCGTTTAAGAAATAGTTTTATACCATCTTTTACAGAGATGTTACTATCGACTGCTCGGAAGGCATATACATACATTAAACCATTGAGAAGAATATAGAAACCAGTTACCAATAGACCTATGAGGAAGTAATTTGGGGCAGCATTTTTTAATACAGTGATGGACTGCACAATGTCAGATTGTTGTTGTCTGAAGAAATAGATTGCCAGTAATAAAAATAAGAAAGCAATAATTTCTTTTAAATAGTAGTTTCGAGATTTAAGGAGGTTTTTCATATAAGTATTAGATTTTTTGACGGACTAAGAAATATATTATTAGCATAATGCCCTTAATTTCAACTATGTTATGCCTTTGTTACTTTATGTCTTTGCACCTAATTTTCCAGAACTTTATTCACAATACTTGTATAAGCATTGTCAAAATGATGTCCGCCTGGAAGAATTTCTACTTTGGCTCCTGTTTTTCTAAATGAGTTAGTAATGTCGCTGTCCTCATCGCTTCCAAATAGGCAAAGTCGTTTTACTGAGTGAGATAATTCTATTTCTTTTAGTACATCATAAGGGTCGTTATTACCCCCCAAACTGAGCATATCGGCTACATGGATTTCAAAATCCCCTTTAGTATCTGGCGAAAGAAGAGTGATGCCAGATAGTTTTTCTCGGAGAGGTTCGGGAAGTTTGTTGGCAATAAAAGGCGCTACACAAGCTCCGAAAGAATACCCCATAATATGAAATGATTTGACTTCTTTATATTGCAAATAATATTGCGCTATCTCTGCAATTTTTGTCGCTGTTTCTTCTGGAGTTCGAGCATTCCAGAAATATTTCTGTGAGTCTAATCCTACGACAACAACGCCTTTATCTGCAAACGCATTGGCAATACCTTGGTCAAAGCTGGTCCAGCCGCCATCGCCCGAAATAAAGAAAAGTAGTTCTTTATTAGCTACAATTTTGGGTTCGATAACATCAATAGGAAGGTCTGTTTTAAGACTTGCAGGAAGTACTTTGGCAGGATTGACGGATAACTTGCCATAAGCTTGTTTGAACTGAGGCAACCAGTTGCCAGTGTACGAAAAACCATGTCCAACTTTGGGCAAAGTAATAAGTTCCACATTTTTGATACCTTTCAAAAACGAAGCTGTAGCATCGTAAGGGCAGGTTTGGTCTTTTACGCCGTTTAAAACAATAAAGGGAGCAGGAAGTTTTTCGACGCGGTCAAAGTAATATGATTTACCTTCTTTTAGTACATGATACAAAAGCCCATTGCCTTTACAAAAAGGTTTTTTGAGGTCTATATCTGGACAAAACCCAAGCGAAATACCTCCTTTGAAAGTACCAGCAGGTGCCTGAGCGATAAGTCCATAAATAAAAACTGCGCCATAAGAGTATCCTACAAGAATAGGTTTTTGATAAGAGGCAAAATGATATTTGCGTTGAAGCATCATACTTAATTGCTCAAAGTCGGCAGCAGGATACGAACATGCACCTTTGTCTTTTGCCATTGAAGCGGCAAAATATTTTGCATCAATTCCCGCTACCAAGGCTCCTTGATAGGCCAAATAGCGAGCCATACTTAGTACCCCTGACTGCCAGCCGCCATCGCCCGAAACGAAAAGCACTAAGGAATTGGGGGTGCCATTGGGATGGTACATGGTCAGTTTTCCGAATTTTCCATAGCGTAAACTGTCAACGCTAATGGGTTTTGGATCTGAGAATGAATAAGTTTTTACTTGAATGAAAAGAGAACAAGCAGTGAAGAATAACACTTTTTTCAAAAGCGGAATTCTCTTGAGAGTTGAAGCAACCATAGTCATAACTAAATTTAATTTTAGTAAATGTTGACCTAATTTAAAGAAATATAGATGCTCGATTTGGAGCTTAAATATTCAGTAAAATTATTGCTTCATAAGGCGATTGTTGGAGTGGGAATATATAATGCTTGGATAGATTAAGAGTAGAAATGTTTAATGGAGTTGGAACTTTTTTATGAATAATTTATTTGAATTTTGTTATTTTGATGAAAAAGCTGTGCTTAATAATACAAACATGAGTCATTCCTAATTTTAAGATTGGGGTTATTCTCAAAGTTTTCATCCCAAAAGCGGTCGGAAAATATTTTCCGACCGCTTTTGGGATGCTACTATGCTAGATATAACTTGGCTTAAGACGCAATCATTGTGTCTCTACTGCCAGAATACAAATTTTAAATTAATCACTCATTCATTCAATCGCTAAATCACTCAATTAGGGATGAATCATAATAATGCAATTTTATTCTGAATTAATACCTATCGTGTCAGTTCTGAAACAAAACTAATGGCGTCGTCGGGAGTGAGGACGATTTTTTTATTTCCTTCTAGATGAATCATAACAAACTTTTCGCGCTGTGTTGCATACCACAACATTGAACCTTGATTTTTACTGGCATAATAACCAAAATAGCCAAATAAGCCTCCTACACCGAATGTACGAATGGCAAATCCCATTTGTTCTTTGTTCAAAACCTCAACTTTCTCAATTTTTCTTCTTTCATATTTAGCATCATAAAAAAGTCGATTGATGGTCAAATAGTCGCCTGAAATTTGATATGAGCGAGGACTATATCCCAAGCTGAGCGCATAAGTCAATACCAACAAACCACTGATAAAGACGGTTAACCAATAACTTTCATGTTGAAGAATGGGATATTGAAAATATAAAATAAATACAAATAGCAGGGTAATACTGATAGAAGCTATTTTGGCGAGATTATCTAAGGAGGCTTTATATGTCATGACTGTAGGAGTTTAAAAAGCCAAAAATTAGGTATTCAATAAACGTACTTTTAAAGTACTAAAAAAAGCCATCATTTCAAAAAGTGATGTTAAGTGTATTTGTTTTATTCGAATTCTTAGAACGGATACCCAATACCAAAATTGAGTGTCAAAGGGTTTGAATAGGGTTGTTCGGGATAGAGCGGACTTTTGAGGTTATCTCTCAAAAATACCCAATTGTCGCCTTTGAAAGCAGGGTCGAGGACGCGTACAGCCCAATCGAATCGAATCACAAAAAATGACAAGTCATAACGTAGCCCAAAACCAATATCCATAGCTATTTCTTTGTAGAAACGATTCAATTGAAAGTCTGAGCCTGACAAACCCGCCGTGTTTTGATTAGGAAATCTCCAAACGTTACCTGCATCGGCAAAAAGTGCTCCATTCAAATCTCCATAAAAGCGAATAATCTTGAAACGTAATTCGGCGCTAGTTTCCAAAATAATACTCCCAGGATTATCAAACGAACCTGTAAAAGAACCTGGTCCTAAGCCTCTAGGTCGCCATGCTCGTAAGCTGTTGGGTCCACCGATAAAGAAGTTTTTTTCATAAGGTAAATCCTTGTCTGCACCATAGGCAAAGGCAACTCCTGTGTTGATTCGGTATGCCAAAAGCGTTTTATCACTACGCCCAACAGGGATATATTTTCGGTAGTCGGCACTGGCTTTGATAAAGCGATAGAATTGCAAAGAGTCTTGTAAAAGATTGGTCAAGAAACCAAACTTGTTCCCTTTGATGAGGTTCAATGTAGTACCGCCAGACTCGAAAAATAGCTTTAAATATTTCCCCTGTTTGAGTTGCCCATAAGGATTATCTGTATAGGTATAAGTGGCGCTCATACTAGAAATAAACGATTGCTGAAAGCTTCGTTTGAGGTTATTCCCCAAACGTAATAAACTATCCAAAAAGTTACGAAAAGCAGGCGCTTGATTGCTGGTATTGACAAGGTTGACATCAAAAAGGGATACTTGCCAATATTTGTTTGGCGAAGGACGCCAGTTGAACGTACTAGCTACTTTAAAGCCAAAACGGTTATACTCTTGACGACCGATAAACTCCCCCCCAACACTAATACGAGTTTGTGGAGAATAATTTTCGAAACGTTGTGCCAATCCTTCAGGTAAGAGAATTTTAGGAATAATAAATGAGGTATTCAGTCCTAATTCTAAGTTTCTATTTACCGAATCTGGACGCAAAAAGCCTGCTTGAGCTTCAAATCCGAATCGGAAAGTAGTTTCGAAAGAGTTGACGCTGTTATTAATATTTCGAGCTTTGAAGGAGGTATTCAAAAACGGTCCAGGGACCAAATTATTAAGACTTCCACCTGCAAATACACTTCCGCCTGTTTCGACCGAAAATTCGTATTTATCTAAAGGTTTGGCATAAATTGAAGCGTTTATAACGCCTTTGGTAGTATCTAGATTGATACGAGTAAATTGAAATTGCTCCAAACCATACAGTTTCTTTTGGGTCTGGTTGATTTTTTCCTGACTAAAAACCTGATGCTTTCTTAAATCAATTTTGGTATCTAATACACTTGGTGAAAACTTTTTATTTACGAAAATGTATTGAATATTTGGGCTATACACCGTGTCGACTGTAGTGCGATAGGCATTGGCATAAGTACCATCGGCAATAAATTGAATATTCCCGATATTGTATGCAGTTGAATAATTATTGCTACGAGGAGTACGGTCAGGACTTGGGATATACGTAATTACTTGTAATTTGCCAGTTTGGGCAGTATCCAAAGCATTGATTTTTAGACTCAAGAAGTCTTTTGAAAAGGCATAGTAACCATTGTTTTTCAATAGGCTCTCAATTCGTTCTTTTTCGGCATTGTAATTCTCTACAGTGAGTCTTTCGCCTGTTTTAAGAAAACTTTGCTTTTTGTGTTTTTCTAATAATTGTAAAATTTTAAAGTCCTTTACTACTAACGAGTCATTACTGCCAATAGGGTAGCTTACACCCTCATTGATTATATAGGTCACAGCCACACTTCTTTTTTTTATAAACAAAGAATCCACTTTATAGGAAACTTGTGTTAAAAAAAAGCCATGATTTTTGTAGTAAGTCCTAATTTTTTCTACATTTTTCTCTGACTCATCTTTATAGTAATAGGATGGAGGCTCACCAAATGTACGCATGGCCCAGTTGCCCTCGGCAATAGCTCTGGTAAGCTTTTGAGCCTTTTTCTCTTTCTTCTGTAAAAGTTTGTTGTATTCGTTTGAATTAATATCAAGTCCTTTTATTTGTTCCTCAAAATCCTCATTTAACTTTGTGAGTTCATATTCCCACTGAAGTTTCTTTTTAGGAAAATCTTTAGAAAAAAGCTGATAAAAATACAAACCAGGGGTAATTGGAGTACGCAGAATTTTCTTGTTGGGTTTTTGGGGCAATAGGGGCTCTAAATTCTCAGTAGTGATTTTTCGGTTGCCACGAAAGTTTTGAGAATACAATAAAGGATCCGAAAATATGTGAGAAGTAGTACAGCCCGAAAGCCAACTACCAATACTAATCAATGTGAGATATATGCAAAAATGTCTCAAAGTCATACTATATATATGTAACAAGGGTGCTGATATACAGCGACTAACCTTTTAAAATATTGCTTTATGTTGTCAAAAAACCAGATTAAATACATTAATGCTCTTCAGCAAAAAAAGTTTCGTCAAGAATACCAATCTTTTGTAGTAGAAGGCGCCAAAAGTGTTGTCGAATTACTTTCTTCAGATTTTGAGCTTGAGTCGTTGTATGTAACTGAGGATTTTTACAAAGAAACTAAACCTCTATTAGACAAACAACCTTTGAGAGCCGAAATTGTAGGACAGGCAGAATTAGAAAAGGCTGGTACATTTAGTTCGAACAATGCAGCACTTGCAGTTGCCAAGATGAAAGCTAATCAAGAGCTGCTGTTAAATGACACTGAATATGCTTTAGTGTTGGATGAAATACGTGACCCAGGCAACTTGGGGACTATTATTCGTATTGCTGACTGGTATGGTATCCAAAAAATTATTTGTTCAGAAGGAACGGTAGATTTGTATAATCCCAAGGTTATATCTTCAACAATGGGTTCTTTTACTAGAGTGTCCTTGTTTTATACCGACTTGGTCAAATATCTGGAAGGACAACAAAAACCAATTTATGGGGCATTTTTGAACTCAGAAAACGTACATACGCACAATTTTGCACCAAGTGGATATATCATCATAGGCAATGAAGCCAATGGGATTTCTGAGGCAGTTGAGAAGGTCGTAACGCATAAAATTACAATTCCAAGGTTTGGTGGTGCAGAGTCACTAAACGCTGGTATTGCGACTGCTGTAATATGCGATAATTTAAGAAGATAGTTCTTTAGAATTTCTGCTGTTGTTGGAGCACTTTCCAACAACAGCAGAAAAATTTCAATCTATTTCATCAAGGCTACATTATAAATCTCGTACCAGTCTTCGTGGTTCAATTTGATTTCGGTAGCGCTCACAGCATTACGAATACGTTGTTCGGACAATGAACCAATAATTGGTAAAGTTCCCAATTGAATCAACCAAGCTACGGCAGTTTGTTCGATATTTGCATCATATTTTTGTCCAACTTCTGCTAATTTCTCTTTCAATATAGCCGATTTGAAATCTGTCCCATCAAGGATTTTTCCACCTGCCAATGGTGCCCAAGCCAATGGTTTACTAAAACGTTGTTTGATAAAGTCCAAACGCCCATCTTCAATGGCTGAAGTATTTACCAAGTTTAGCTCGATATGATTGGTAACGATTGGTTTACGTAAGTATGATTCCAATAGTTGGTGCTGGAATACCGAAAAGTTACTTACACCAATATGTTTGATTTTGCCAATGTTTACCAATTCACGAAGTGTTTGAGCTGTTTCTTCGGGATTGCTAATCATATCTAATTGATTCAACAAAAAGATATCCAAGTAATCAGTACCAAGGCGTTTTAAAGAGTTATCTACGCTTTCTAAAATGTATTTTTCTGAGTTGTCAGAATACGTATATCCTTTGTTTGATTTACGAACGCCACACTTGCTGAACAGAACAATATCTTCTCTTTTGACTCCTTTATTTTTGATTAATTTACCAAAATATTCTTCGATAGAACAATTACCATAAATGTCAGCGTGGTCAAAAGTATTTACTCCTAATTCAAGGCAAAGGTTTACGATTTTTTCCATCTGGTTAATGGTCTGATCACCATTGTTAGTCCATCTCCAAAATCCATAAACCGCTTCTGAAACTTTAGGACCCGAATCACTCAAATATACTTTGTTCATAAAACAGGGGGTTAAAACACTTAAGTACTTGTTGGTTTTTCAACCGTTTGTTGGTTAAGATAAAATCAAGTTGAAGGAGAAACTCCAGAAATTATTTTCTGCTGTTTTTTCAATTTGCTTTTTTGACAAAGATTGAAAAAAACTCCATAACCCAAAAATCTTGTGTCGAGAATTTATTGAAATAATAAAATATGCTACATATTTTACCATAAATGATGCCTCATGTTCGAGACTAAATTCGTGTTGACATACCTTTAGACGTCACGCATTGCGTCTCTCTAAATCTATCAATCACCATTCACTCAATTTGTTTAGAACCAGTCACCAACATTTACACCAGATTCTATTTGTTTTTGTAGTGATTCTGGAAGTTTAGCAAAAAAATCTATGCCTGTCTTCTTTTCGATACTATCGATACTTACGGCAAAAGAACGCACAGTTTCGTAAGAAGCTTGATTAGGCATCAAAAAAGCGATAGCCTGTTTGTCTCTTGGGTCATACACAATTTTGTAATAATATTCGGGTACCGCTATTTGATTGCGTTTTCCGATGAATTCCAATCCTTGGCGTAAAATAGGACCTGTTACAACAATCAAATCACCTCTGTCTTGCGCCCATTTTCTGACTCTACTTTCCAAATCACTCCAAATACCTCTGTTAAAATCGGGAGCTTGAGGACTCATATTGGACATATAAAAAGTCTCATTTTGTAATTCATGATCATATTTAAAATCGCCCGCTGGACAAAGATGACCTCTATCATACCCTGATCGTGAGTAATCCTGAGTTACCGCCGAACCTGTCGATACTTCGGGGTCGGCTATGAATTCATTCGAACGTGGTTCATTGCCTTTAGCGGCTTCTGATTTTAATAAATGCAAGACCCAAGAGGCTTGTTCATAATCCTCCTGATAGCTCAACATATAGCCTGTATGGCGTACAATTTCATTGTCTTTGGAAGAGTAAGGTTTGTATTTTTCAAGGTCTTTGAAAACAACATTCGAGGAGATATTATCTTTAAAAACCTCCTCCTTAATATTGGGTAGCGTTTTGGTGCCTTCCTCTACTGCATCTTTCAAAATATCTACAATAGAGTGATCTTTCTTAGAAGAACTTTTGGAATCACTCGCTTCATTATCATTTTCTTTGGTATCGCTAGCTACATTGTCTTCGCGTCCTTCACGAGTCCAAGGTTCTTTTTTCTTTTCATTTTTACCGTTAAAAATGTTAGAAACATCGTGTTTAAACTGCTGAAAAGGATGAGGTTGCCCCCAATAATAAAGAATAACTCCTAATACAATGAGGAAAAATAGAAACTTAATTTTACTGGTTTTCATAATACAATTCTGTTGGGCTTTTCTAGACCCATTCTGGTATGAATATCTTAGAGTTGGGTAATATCGGAAAAAGCAGTTTTTGAAAGTAATTTCAGAATAGACTTTTTTGATTAAGCTAAAAGACTACAATTTTACTAATTTCGTACTAATAAACGTAAGAGTTTGAGGCTTTTTGACTAAAAAAACGAGAAATAAACTCGGACAGTATCGAAATTGAAAAGTCTTAGATAAAAAAAACAAATGAGTCGAAAAAAAATAGTCATAATAGGAGGAGGAGCCGCAGGATTTTTTGGTGCTATCAGAGCTGCCGAGAAAAACCCCAATGCTGAAGTTTTGTTATTGGAAAAAAATAGAACTGTTCTCAACAAGGTTCGTATTTCGGGTGGAGGGCGCTGCAATGTAACGCATGCTTGCTTTGATGACAAAAAGCTCGCAAAATTCTATCCAAGAGGCGGAAGCTTTTTGAAGCCACTTTTCAAAGTTTTTAACCCACAAAGCACAATCGATTGGTTTCAACAAAAAGGTGTTGCCTTAAAAATTGAATCAGATGGACGTATGTTTCCTACTACAGATAGTTCAGAAACAATTGCACTATGTTTAGAAAATGAGGCTATTCGAAAAGGAGTTCAAGTAAAAACCTCGACGGGGGTATCCAAAATCCGCCCAAAAGAAGAAAGTGGATTTATTCTTGATTTACTAGATGGTTCTAGCCTTGAAGCCGAAGCCGTGTTGGTAACTACAGGAGGAAACCCGAATGTAGAGGGTTATCGTTGGCTAGCAGATTTGGGTTTGAATATTCTTGCGCCGTTACCATCATTATTTACGTTTAACACACCAGAGGGAGTTTTTAAAGACCTTTCGGGCGTGAGTGTACCCAATGCCAATGTCAAAATTGCAGGGAGAAAACTCAAACAGGATGGTCCTTTATTAGTAACCCACTGGGGATTTTCGGGACCCGCTATCTTAAAATTATCGGCATGGGGTGCCAAAGAATTGGCTGAAGTAGAGTACAAATTCTCTACATTAATCAATTGGTGTGGCGAAACAACTGAAAATGAGGTACGTGAGCAATGGATTTCTCAAAAAAAGCTACATCCCAAAAAAGTAATTCAGTCAAATCAATTATTGGGTGTTCCGTCTCGATTATGGAAACGCCTTTGTGAATTGGCCGAAATAGATGAGCAACTGCGTTGGATTGATGTTTCGAACAAACAACTCAATAAGCTTACCGAGAACCTGATAAATTGTAATCAAGCTGTTTCTGGAAAAACTACTTTTAAAGAAGAGTTTGTAACTTGTGGTGGTATAGATTTGAGCGAAATCGATCCCAATACGATGGAGTCTAAAAAAATCAAAGGATTGTTTTTTGCAGGAGAGGTATTAGATATTGATGCCATAACTGGAGGATTTAATTTTCAGGCGGCTTGGACAACAAGTTATATTGCAGGATCTAATATTTTGCTTTGAGAAAATACAAATTCTATATTTTAGGTGTTCTTGTGGGCTTTTACCAATTTTTCAAAAACTTTAGACAACATGTTAGTAGAACAAGTTCATGAAGCAACTGCGCATATACAAGCTCAATTGCCTGATTTTATACCTGAATTTGGCATTGTATTAGGAACAGGTTTGGGTGCACTGGTAGATGAAATTGTTATTGAAAAGGTTTTATCCTACGAAACAATTCCTCACTTTCCTATATCGACTGTTGAAACACATACGGGGAAATTAATTTTGGGCACACTGTCTGGTAAGAAAGTTGTTTGCATGCAAGGGCGTTTTCATTATTATGAAGGTTATACTATGCAACAAGTGACGTTTCCTATTAGAGTAATGAAATATTTGGGTATCAACAAACTCATCGTTTCGAATGCTTCTGGGGCATTGAATCCCGATTTTAAAGTTAGTGATTTGATGATTATTCATGATCATATAAGTCTTTTTATGCCCGAAAACCCACTAACAGGAAAGCATTATGAGGAGTTTGGTGATAGGTTTCCAGATATGTGTGACCTATATGATTTGAAATTAATAACATTAGCTGAACATGTAGCATCTGAACTAGGAATAGCGTTGCAAAAAGGCATATATGTTAATGCTCCTGGTCCACAACTTGAAACTCGTGCCGAATATCGTTTACTAAGAATGGTGGGTGCTGATGCTGTAGGCATGTCAACAGTTCCAGAAATCATTGTAGCACATCAAATGGGTATTCGTTGCTTTGGCATATCGGTAATAACCGATATGGGTATTCCTGAAACTTTACAAGTTGCTAGTTTAGAGAAAATTATAGCTGCGGCTAACAAAGCAGAGCCCTTAATGACTGAGATAATTAAAGGGGTTGTTGAGAGAGCATAAATGAAGTATGAAACATCAATATGGGGCATTCTACCAAATTTAGTGTTTGAGTGATTTAGCGATTACTTTAGTATGAATTTCTCTCGTAGAGAAGAAATGTTTGGTGTCTAAAAAAGTATGCGTTGGCATATAAAATCAAAAAATCGGTCGGAAAATATTTTCCGACCGATTTTTTGATTTTATATGTTAGATTTTATTCCGTTTAAGACGCAATCATTGAGTCTCAACTGCCAGTATACAAATTTTAAATTAATCACTAAATTAGGAAGGACTCATATCTATTAACGATGTCTACCACCGCCGCCAAAACTTCTACCTCCTCCTGAAAAACCTCCTGAGCGGAATCCTCCTCCGTAATTTCCGCCATAGCTAGGACGACTACCTCCGTTGAAACTACTACCTCTTGAAGCAGTGAAATGGTTGTTCATTGTACCACTAAAGGTATTTCCTCGATAATAATTAGGTCTGCTAGCTACTACATTACGGTAATAATTTCCGTAATGACGATACAAATTTGGATAATTCATATAGTAACCGCCATTAAAGAACCAGTTTGAGAATCCGTATGCTGGAAACATGCCTAAACCCCAGCCTCCAAAACCATAGCTCATCCCAAAACTACCCCAATATGCTCCAGGGTACCACAAAGCTGAGCCATACCAATATGGATAACCAAACCAATATGAGTATGGATTTGCATACCCGTAACCATATCCATTACCATAAGCGATTTGACCATTGGGTAGGATATATCCATTGCTTTTGGCAAAATCCTTAGCCGCTTGGTTCAACTCTTGTTTGGCTTGTGGATTTTTATCCAATTCACGTTTATAGGCAGCCAATTGTGCTTGGTTTTGAACGACTAAACTATCATGTTGTGCAGCCAACTCAGTTTTTAAACCGCTTTGATCCGAAATATACTTTTTACCTAATTGTTGCGTAATGTCCAAATTGTCATTCAAGAATAACATTACATCTGGATATTTTGCCAATGTGGTAAAAGCACTTTGCGCTGTGGCATCAAGTGGCTGAATGGTTTTTTTGAACCCATCCTCTGCTTGTTGGTACAGTTGATCTACTTTATCTAAATCATCTTCGTGATGACGATATAGTTTCCATGCAGCAGTTGCCAAATTTTCATCTTTGTTGGGGAACATTGCTTCAATCTCATCACGACTTTTACCGCTTGGAGTGGTAGCCAAGGTGTGTAACAAATCTGGGTAACGAGTTAGCTCGTAAAACCAACCTTGTTTCTTCTGACTAAAATCTTTAATAACGTTTTGAAATGAGTTTTGAGCCTGACTGCGCAAATTTTGAATCGTTGCCAACGCCACAGGATATTGACTAGTAGTCAATATGGACTCACGAACATCTGCATCGTACGACGCAATACTTTGTTGCATCCCTTTGAGGGTTTCAATCTGATTAGCTTGTCCAAATATTTGACTTTGGAACAATGTCATAATCAATGCTATAAAAGCAACAACTGTGTGACGGAAGCTAATTCCTTCCAATGCTTCCATTCCTCCGAAAAGCTTGTTAGTTTTCATGGCTTTAAATACTATAATGATTAGAAAACGAATAGATAATACTGTGGAAACCGAAAAATCAGTATCCAAAAGGCTATTGTAACTAAAAATGAGGTTACAATGTATTAAAACAAGCAATTAGAAAGGTAGATATTTCCACTCATGGAATAGCACGTAGAGGTGATTGATGTGATAAGGA
Source organism: Flectobacillus longus (assembly GCF_030056705.1). Lineage (GTDB taxonomy): Bacteria > Bacteroidota > Bacteroidia > Cytophagales > Spirosomataceae > Flectobacillus > Flectobacillus longus. The sequence goes on along the minus strand of NZ_JASHIC010000001.1, from coordinate 129,552 downwards.
AAAGTGTTGCCAGTAGATTGATATATTACCAAATTTTCAGGTAATACAAAGGCATCAAAAAAAGCACTAAAATCTGGAAGAAAACCAACAACAGGTACAAGGTCTTGAGTATGTTCTGGTTCTGTTTCGTTGTCATCTGCCAAAACAAATGATGGAGTTGTGTTTTTTACTACTCCATTTACACCAGAAATACTTGAAGCCGCAACAAACTCTTTTCTTCCTGAGTTGACGAATGAAGTAGATTTCATTCCCCAAGCCAAGCATCCATAACCTAAGATTAGGATGAAGAAAAGCAATATGTGTTTTTTGCAGTTCATGACTTTCGTTGTGATTTTACTATTAAACGCTCCGCGAAGGAGTTTGTTATATTTCTTAGAATGTTTGAAAATGGAAAGGTTTAATTGGATTTCGAATTTGGGATATTAGATTTCAGATTTTTTTAATTCGAATTAGATAAACTTTGGATAATCAAAAAAATAAATTGACCATTTCTCGCAAAAAACCAAAATCAGCTATCCCAAATCCGAAAGGGTTTACCATTCTTCCCTCTCATCCAAAAACATTTGATAGGCTCCTTTTAGTTCTTTTAAAGCCTTTTCATTTTGGAGATTTGCTGTAATCTCAATGCCTTTTTGGTAAGTCTGTTCTGCCAAATCAAATTCTTCTAAAGTAGTGTAAAGCGCTGCGGCATGATAATAGGTTGCCCAATAATTTGGGTGCTTTGCTAATAATTCTTCAAATAATTGTCGTGCTGCTTGCAGGTCAAACTTTAATAACTCAGTTGCCAACGCATACGCATTAAAGGGGTCGTTGGGCTCTTCTTCATAAAATTTACGCAATTGTTCAAGGCGAAATTGGTTCATCTTGCTTTAAATAAAAGGGTTTGTAAAAAACTTTGAAAAAATTATTATGCTTGCATACTATTTTTAAAACTTTTCGTTAATATTGCATCAGAATGTTGTTCGAAAAGTTAAAAATATCCTCGGTATAGTTAAATATTAAAGCTGTACGATTAATCTACTGTAAACATAATATTTTAATTGTTATGAAAATCTTAGTATGTATTACCAATGTCCCTGATACCACCGCTAAAATTTCTTTTATCGATGGTGATACCAAGTTTAACAAAACGGGCGTACAATATATTTGCGGACCTTACGACGATTATGCCTTGTCTCGTGCAGTCGAACTCAAAGAACAGCACGGCGGTACCGTAACAGTTTTGAACGTGGGTGAGGCTGAGTCTGAACAAGTAATCCGTAAATGTTTGGCAATTGGTGCCGACGATGCTATTCGTGTGAACACCGAACCGACTGATTCGTATTTTGTTGCAGAACAAATTGCACATATTGCTTCTCAAGAAAATTACGACTTGATTTTGATGGGTCGTGAATCTATTGATTTCAATAGTGGTGTGGTGCATGGTTTAGTAGGAGAGATGTTGGGAATACCATCGCTTTCGCCAGTCATGAAATTGGAAATTGATGGGGGTGTTGCTAAAATGACTCGTGAAATTGAAGGTGGAAAAGAAGATGTTGAAGCTTCATTGCCATTGGTATTAGGTTGCCAAGAGCCAATTGCTGAGTGGAAAATCCCGAATATGCGTGGCATTATGTCGGCTAGAACAAAACCTCTAAAAGTTGTAGAGCCAGTAGGTTCAGGATTGACTATTACTGAGAAATATGCGCTTCCTGCACCAAAAGGTGCCGTAAAAATGATTCCTGCAGAAGAGGCAGAAAAATTAATTGATTTGTTGAAAAACGAAGCTAAGGTTTTGTAAGATTCTCAATCAAGTTTTTATTCAAAGCATTTAACCGTGTTATCTAAAGGTGTTATAAAGCAGTTGGTTATTTAGAAAAATGAAAAAGACTAATAACAAATCAACGATTAACAGATAACAGTTTTTACTGATTAGCACACAAACGATATTATTATGAGCGTTTTAGTTTTTGCCGAATTAGATAACGGCTTAATCAAAAAATCATCATTAGAAGCAATATATTATGGCTCAGAAGTTGCCAAAGCAAAAGGTAGTTCAGTGACAGTTCTTGCCATTGGCGAGTCTAGCAATGAAGCTTTAGCTATCGCTGGTAAGTACGGAGCAACCAAAGTATTGTGGGCATCTGATGCTCGTTTAAATATTGCTTCGATTCAGGCATATTCAAGTGTATTAGCGGAGGCTGTAAATGCGACGTCAGCAGAGTTCGTTATTTTGTCGAAATCTTCATTAGGCGATGCCGTATCAGCACGAGTGTCTGCCAAGTTAAAAGCTTCTATTGTGTCAAACGTCGTTGACTTACCAGATTTTTCTAGTGGTGTCACTGTGAAAAGAAGTATCTATACGGGTAAAGCCTTTGCGACTGTGGCATTGACATCTGACAAAAAGGTGATTGCTATTAAGAAAAATGCGGTAAATGTAGTTGAGGGCGATGGTAGTGCATCTGTCGAAAATTTTGCACCAGCCTTGAACGATGCTGATTTTGCCGTAAAGGTGACAGGTACACATAAAGCATCTGGACAGGTATCCTTACCAGAAGCAGACTTAGTAGTATCGGCAGGTCGTGGATTGAAAGGTCCAGAAAATTGGGGAATTGTGGAAGACCTAGCCAATGCACTCGGAGCAGCAACAGCTTGTTCAAAACCCGTTTCTGATTTGGACTGGCGCCCTCACCATGAGCACGTTGGTCAAACAGGTATTAAAGTTTCTCCTAATTTATATATTGCTTGCGGGATTTCAGGAGCCATTCAACATTTGGCGGGTGTCAACTCGTCTAAAGTGATTGTGGTGATTAACAAAGATCCAGAAGCTCCTTTCTTCAAGGCGGCTGATTATGGGATTATAGGCGACGTTTTTGATGTATTACCTCGTTTGACAAAAGCTATTCAAGCATCGAAGTAATTGTTGATTTTACTTTAATTAAAATTTTTATAACAAGACATAGTAAGTAAACCGAAATTTCTTGCCGTTGCGAATCAGACCTATTCTCGTAAAGAGATAGGTCTTTTTTGTTGATTATCAGAACGAAATACAATTGACCATACAGATATTTCTAAAACTAGGCATATCCTTACTTTTAATTTAGTAAAACAAACAGGAAGAAAACTTTTTTAAAATTAATGAGGTTTATATCTTTGTTATCATCATAAATCCTACTAGTTATGACAAATTGGCATAGTGAGACTGTTTGGCAAGGTTGTAGACAATGTTGGTAGGAATTCAACCGTTTATTCATTATAAGCTCTTACAAAGTGGAGAAAATAAGACTAGAAATATTGGGATTGTCGCCAAGTTCATCACAGACAGGCTCTTTTGCGCTTGTTTTGGGAGAGGAGCACGGACCTCGTCGTTTACCTATTATTATCGGAACTTTTGAGGCTCAGGCAATAGCCATTGAAATTGAAAAAATTGAACCTAACCGCCCAATGACGCATGATTTGTTTAAAACATTTGCTAAGTCATTTGGTTATTCAGTTACCGAAATTACCATTACAGATATAAGAGAAGGCGTATTTTTTGCTAAAATACAATGTTCTGATGGCTTAAGAGATGTCGCAATAGACGCTCGCCCTTCTGATGCAATTGCGATTGGCTTACGCTTTAATGTGCCAATTTATACAACCGAACACGTATTGTCTGAAGCTGGTATTTCTGTAAATGAAACTTCACAGCATGATGATGATGACGAGGCTATCGAGTCGTCAAATCCTAAAAAATCATTTGGCGAAATGCTCAGAGATAATCCTGTAGAAGTACTCAACAAAATGCTTGAGGAAGCTATCGAAAGTGAGGATTATGAAAGGGCAGCTAAAATCAGAGACGAAATCGAACGTAGAAATTAATTCAACTGATAAAAAAAGCCGTTTGAGTTTATCAGACGGCTTTTTTGTTAAAAAGCGTTAAATGTATATTATTGCAATGAAAAACAAGTAAATTTGTTTCAGTAACAATTGAACCTACGAATTACTTGTGCAGCATTGAAGATTACGCTCCAAATCGCACTGTAAAATCATGCCAAAAGTTAAAAAACTAGGAAATACCCCTAACCTGATGGTAGTTGTGAGTTTAACAATTGCCCTGTTCTTGATTGGTCTTTGTGGACTTTTGACGCTTAATGCCCGTAAACTAGCGGAAGTGGTTCGACAAAATGTAGAAGTGCAGGCATATCTAGACAACGAATTGTCTAATACCAAATTGGATTCTATCTACAAGCAAATAGCAAAATATCCTTTTGTTCTTTACAAGGATAACTCTGCTCAGATTAATTTTATCTCAAAAGATGCGGCCGCAAAACAGTTTATAGATGACTCGGGTGAGGATTTTCATAAGTTATTAGGCAAAAATAACAATCCTTTGTTGAATTCTTATTCAATCAAAATCAAGGAAGAATATTTCAGTGAAAGTAGATTGAAGGAAATTAAAAAGTCTTTAGAGCGTATTCAAGGAATCAAAGAAGTAGGTTATGTAGAAAACTTTGTTGACGAAGTCAACAAAAATATTTCTAAGATATATCTCATTTTGTCGGGTTTTGTATTGTTGTTATTGGTAATCATTATTATGCTTGTCAATAATACTATCAAACTTGCGCTATATTCACAACGTTTTCTGATTCGCAGTATGCAGCTTGTGGGAGCTACTGACTCATTTATTCGTAAACCATTTGTGTCAAAAGGTGCATTACAAGGTCTGATTAGTGGTTTTATCGCAAGTACTTTGTTGATTGTAACACAACAATTGGCGGTTAATAAAGTAGATGGGTTAGTGATTTTACAAGAAATAGATAAGATGGTTTTATTGATTCTTATCATTTTGATGATAGGTGTACTGGTGGGAGTAACAAGTACTTTCCGTTCAGTTGATAAATATCTTAAATTGTCTTTAGACGACCTTTATTAAGTATTAATGCAAAATAAAATTGAATTAATACGCTTTAAGCTGTAAGCCGTAGGCATTAGGCAAAAAAGTCTCTATTACTTCGTGAGAAATACTATTTAACTTTTAGCCTACCACATAAAGCCTAGAGCTTAAAGCGGGTAAAATTCATTTTAATTTTGCCTACTTACTTAAGTTAGTAGGCAAAATAAAATTTAAGATTGGGCTTTGGGCTTTCAGGTAACGGCTTTGGGCGGTGGGCTTTGGAAAAAGCATGGCTGTGGTTATTAAAAAACATTTTAACACTCTTTGCCTTGTGCCTGTTGCCTAGTGCCTAAACACATAACTTAAATCTTATTCTGCACGATTACTTAAGTAATTATGCAAAATAAGATTTAATAAATTGATGAGATAAAACATTAGTAATCATAAAATTACACTCAAAACTCATTACTCACAATTCAGCACTCATACTTAAGTGGGAGCAGAGTACCTTCTATACAAAGGAATAAATTATAAAAATGAACTTCGAAGCCATTATGGCTTTAATATCAATAAAATTCGAAAATTATGTCAAATTCATCAAAATTGCCATTTGGAAAAGCCAACTATACATTGATGTTGTTGGGTATTGTTGTTATTCTTGCAGGATTCTTTATTATGAGCTTGGATAAAGAAGAATTCGGCTTTGGTTTCTTAGGATTGACCCTTGGACCCTTGGTAGTATTGGCAGGATTTACAATCGAATTTTTTGCTATTTTGAAAAAATCTTAGACAAATAAAAACCTTCTAATATTCAATCATACGAATATTTACCGTTAAAAAACAAAAAGAGGAATTCTGGATATGAAAACAGGTTCTTCTTTTTGTTTTTTGTATTTTTGAGCCATTAATATTTCCTACTTAAAAGATACTTAAACATTATATGTCTATCATTCAATCTATTATTCTAGCCATCATCGAAGGACTTACCGAATTTTTACCTATTTCATCTACTGGACACATGGTTTTAACCAGCTCGATTCTTGGAATTGAGAATGATAAGTTTACTAAACTTTTTGAGATATGTATTCAACTAGGAGCTATCTTGGCAGTTGTTGCCCTGTATTGGAAAAAGTTTTTTGATTTTTCAAAATGGCAATTCTATGTAAAATTGATGTTGGCGGTAGTCCCTGCTTTAATTTTTGGCAAATTATTCGATGATTTAATTGATGAACATTTAGGTAATCCAGCATTTATCGCAACGGTTTTATTACTCGGAGGTATCATTTTGTTATTTGTCGATAATTGGTTTAAGAAACCTATTTTTGACGAAGAAGCTGATATTACCAATATTACTGCTATCAAAATCGGAGCATATCAATGTTTAGCTATTATGTTTCCTGGATTGAGTCGTAGTGCTGCCACGATTATTGGTGGTATGCAGCAAAAATTGACTCGTAGCTTAGCGGCTGAATTTTCTTTCTTTTTGGCGGTTCCTACAATGGCAGCGGCTACTGGTTACAAGCTTTTGATGTTTATCAAAGAAGAAGGAGCTATTACTTCAGAGCAGGTAAAATTGTTAGCGGTAGGAAACATTGTTGCTTTTTTTGTGGCGGTATTAGCTATTAAGTTTTTCATCAGTATTTTGAATAAATACGGCTTTAAATATTTCGGTATTTACCGTATTATCGTAGGCTTAACCATTTTAGGATTATTAGCAACAGGACACACGCTTAGCGTAGTCTAGGAGCAATGATGTGAAAAATCAAAATTCTGGAGTTATTTTTGTCATAAAAGTGTTTCCCTTCATAATGATGGCTACTCCATTCTTCACTAGAAAGAGAAGTAAACACTTGATATAATAAAATAGAGGTAAGTTTTTAAACAAACTATACCTTCTCCAAGAAATATAATTTTTATGAATGAAAATCAACAAAATCAGCCTGTGCAAGATCCTGGAGAGGTGTTGCTGATTGATAAGCCTCTTACTTGGACTTCTTTTGATGTAGTCAAAAAATTGAAGTATGCAGGTAATTTTAAAAAAATAGGTCATGCTGGTACTTTGGATCCATTGGCAACAGGTTTGCTGATTCTTTGTACGGGTAAAATGACGAAACAAATCGATAGTTTTCAAGCACAAGAAAAGGAATATTCTGGAACATTGGTTTTAGGAAAAACTACCCCTTCGATAGATTTAGAAACTGAATTTGACGGTGAATTTCCGACCGAACATATTACTGATGAAATCATGCAAAATGCCTTGGCGCAATTGACAGGTCCAATTTTGCAAATTCCACCGATTTATTCGGCGATTTCTGTTGGTGGAAAACGTTTGTACGAATTGGCAAGAAAAGGAAAAACAGAAGATGATATCGAAATAAAATCGAGAGAAGTCGAAGTGAAGAAATTTGACATTGATACTTCAGAGTTCCCGACGATTCACTTCCGAATTGTATGTTCAAAAGGCACTTACATTCGCAGTTTGGTACGTGATTTTGGGCTAGCTTGTCAGTCTGGAGCTTATATGAGTGCTCTTCGTCGTGAACGTATCGGGGAATTTGAGGTGACGAATGCTTTAACTATTGAAGAATTTGTAAAGCAAAGAGCGGTTGCTCCTGTAAAATAGTATAACATTGGATTTGTGGTGTGACTGTGTCGTACCACATTTTTTTTCGACTAAATTTGTGATATGAAGGTATATTACGGAATTCAAGAATTTCAAAAACTAGAAAATGCAGTTGTTACCAGTGGCACTTTTGATGGCGTACATCTGGGACACCAAAAGATATTAAAAAGGCTAGCAGAAGTAGCGCAACAAACAGGAGGGGAGAGCGTAGTTATTACCTTTTACCCACATCCTCGCACGGTGGTGTCGGCCGATAATCAGGAAGTAAAACTCCTTTCTACTTTGGATGAAAAAATAGAATTGTTGACTCAAAATGGCGTCCAACATCTATTAGTCATTCCGTTTACTAGAGAGTTCTCGGAGTTAACGTCCGAAGAGTTTATCCAAAAAGTAATCATTCATACTATTGGTACTAAAACCTTGGTGATTGGTTATGACCATCGCTTTGGGAAAAACCGTGAGGGAGGATTTGATTATCTTGTACAAAATGCCAGTCGTTATGGCTTTGGCGTTGAAGAAATTTTACGTCAGGATATAGACCACGTAGCGGTGAGTTCTTCTAAGATTCGTAAGGCAATCCAAGATGGAGATATGACTCAGGCGCAGCATTTTTTGGGGCGTAACTATGACCTAAATGGCTTGGTGGTAAAAGGCAAACAGATAGGACGTACCATTGGCTTTCCGACAGCCAATATCCAAGTGCGTGAACAAACTAAATTGGTTCCTCAAGATGGTGTTTATGCGGTTTGGGTGTATTATAATGCAGAGAAATTGAGAGGAATGCTAAACATTGGCAACCGCCCAACTGTAGATGGTACTTACAAAACGATTGAAGTTAATATCTTGGATTTCGACAAAGAGATTTATGGGGAGAACCTCAAAGTAGAGTTTGTCCAAAAAGTGAGAGCAGAACAAAAATTCAACGGATTAGATGCCTTGAAGGCGCAAATTGCTCAAGATAAACTGACCGTTTCTGATATTTTGCAATAATGAACTATAAGTAATCGTGCAGAATAAGATTTAGGTTATGTGTCTAGGCACTAGGCAACAGGCACAAGGCAAAGAGTGTTAAAATGTTTTTTAATAACCACAGCCATGCTCTTTTCCAAAGCCCACCGCCGAAAGCCGTTACCTGAAAGCCCAATCTTAAATTTTATTTTGCCTACTAACTTAAGTATGAGTGCTGAATTGTGAGTGATGAGTTTTGAGTGTAATTTTATGATTACTAATATCTTATCCCATCAATTTCTTAAATTTAATTTTGCACGATTACTTAAGTAATCGTGCAGAATAAGATTTAGGTTATGTGTTTAGGCACTAGGCAACAGGCACAAGGCAAAGAGTGTTAAAATGTTTTTTATTACCCACAGCCATGCTTTTTTCCAAAACCCACCTCCGAAAGCCGTTACCTGAAAGCCCCAAGCATAATCTTAAATTTAATTTTGCCCATTAACTTATATTCAATTAGCTGATAACTAGAGGTGTCAGCTAATTGAATATAAGTTAGAAAACGATATTAAGTAATCTTATATTCGTTATTTGAAGGCACTTAAAATCAGATGCAGCAAGAAATGCTACCGATATACTATTAATGTAATTTTTATGCTAAAGCCTATACTGTCCTTTAATCAAAATTTGAGCAATGCCTGATATTTTATTAATAGATGCGATATTACCTGTTCAAAAATTTGAGGGAAAAGGAGGCTGGACATACGTGGCTTTACCTACTATTGCCCCAAACCCACAAAATCCATTTGGTTGGATACAAGTAAAAGGTTCTATCGATTCTTATCAATTGTCACGCTATAAATTAATGCCCATGGGCAATGGACATTTGTTTTTACCCCTTAAATCTGAGCTTCGTAAGCAGATTAAAAAACAGGCTGGAGATACAGTACATATTCAACTCTTTTTGGACGAAAGTGCACTTCCTATTCCAATTGCATTTGCCGAATGTTTGGCGCTAGATTCATTTGCCGAAAAAGCATTTAATAAACTAAAAGAAAGTCAGCAAGAAGCATTTGTAAAATGGATTATCTCCGCAAAAAATGAAGATATTCAGGTGGAAAGAATGGCTCAAACACTCAAAGATTTGACTAATGGTTTAACCAAACCTTCACGATAACAATAAGATTTTCCTCTTTCTTTTCTCTATACAGTCTACACTTTTTCCCTTCAAAAAATTTCAACCAACCAATATTTATTGTATTATTCAAAGAATATTCAGTATAAACAGGATGGGGCATGATGGTTCGTTTTGATACAATAGGTTATTTTACAATAAATAATTTGTAAAGTGCAAAGTATAAACAATTGATTTAAAGCGTTTTTGCTTGGCAAAACTTACTTTACAAACCTATGTTAACCGAAAATAAAGGACGTTGCCGAAATGGAAAGTCAAGAAAACAATCTTAATCGAAGAGCATTTTTACAGCAAACATCATTGGCCTCAGCAGGTTTGTTTATGGCAAACTTGTCAGAAACACTTGGAAATACTACCACCAAACGCAAAGTAGCAATGGTGGGTACTGGGCACCGTGGAACAGGCATGTGGGGAACACCAGTTGTGAAAGAATTTGGCGATGTAATTGAGTTTGTTGGTTTGTGTGACATCAATCCTGGTCGTGCCGAAACAGCAAAGCAATTCTTGGGTGTAAATTGTAATGTTTACACAGATTTCGAGAAAATGATGAAGGAAACCAAGCCTGATTTGTTGATAGTAACAACAGTCGATGCCACGCACGATAAGTTTATTATTCGTGGTATGGAATTGGGTGCTGACATCATTACCGAAAAGCCAATGACTACTGACGAAGGAAAATGTCAGGCTATTTTGGATGCAGAAAAACGTACTGGGAAAAAGGTAACGGTTACTTTTAATTATCGCTATTCTCCTCATCGTCAGAAGATCTATGAACTTTTACGTGAGGGTGCTATTGGAAAAGTTACTTCTGTAGATTTTCATTGGTATTTGGATACTCGTCATGGTGCAGATTATTTCAGACGCTGGCACCGACTTCGTGAAAATTCTGGTTCATTATGGGTTCACAAAGCAAGTCATCATTTTGATTTGTTGAACTGGTGGCTAGAATCAGAGCCAGAATCCGTATATGCACAAGCGTCGCTAGAGCACTACGGTAAAAATGGTGAACAGCGTGGAACTAACTGCCGTTCGTGTGCACACAAGACATCTTGTAATTTTTATTGGGATATAACAAAAGACACCCGTTTGACCAAGCTTTATGTAGAAAACGAAAAGCATGATGGCTACTTGAGAGATGGTTGTGTGTTTAAAGAAGATATTAATATTTTCGACAAAATGGCTGCCACCATTCATTACGCTAATGGCGTGAACGTTGCCTATTCGTTAACGACATATTCACCTTATGAAGGATATAGAATAGCGTTTAACGGAACAAAAGGACGTTTGGAAGCTTGGATTAAAGAATCGGGTAAAATGACTATTGAGAATTATGATGAGTTGATGCTTTCTCGCAATTTTGGAGATATCGAATACATCAAAATCCAACAAGCTGAAGGACATGGCGGAGGAGATGCACGCTTGAGAGATAAGATTTTCCGTAATCCTAATGCCAAAGACACATACCGTCAGGCAGCAGGAAGCCGTGATGGAGCTATGGCTATCTTGGTTGGGATTGCAGCAAGAAAAAGCTCAGACTCTGGACAACCTGTAAAAATTGCATCATTGACCGATTTAAAACCATTGGCAGTGAAATCGTAAGAAATGCTATCGAGATGCCTAAAAGCACTTGATTAAAATGCTTTAGGCTGTAAGCCGTAGGCATTAGGCAAAAAGCATAAATTATTTTGTGAGAAATACTTTTCAACTTACAGCCTATAGCATAAAGCCTAGAGCTTAATTCGGATAAAATTGTATTAAAATGCTTTAGGCTGTAAGCCGTAGGCATTAGGCAAAAAAGATTCAATTATTTCGTGAGAAATACTTTTCAACTTACAGCCTATAGCTTAATGCGGGTAAAATTTAAGATTGGGCTTTGGGCTTTCAGGTAACGGTTTTCGGCGGTGGGCTTTGGAAAAAAGCATGACTGTGGTTATTAAAAAATATTTTAACACTCTTTGCCTTGTGCCTGTTGCCTAGTGCCTAAACACATAACTTAAATCTTATTCTGCACGATTACTTAAAATACCAGACTTCTAAATATTTAATTCTAAGACACTATTTGCGCTAATGAAAAGCTTTCCAGAACCTTTTAAAAAAAGGGGCTAGGCTTTTCATTGCCTTTTTGTACTTGGTGTTCTTCAAATTATTTACTAAAAGACTTTACATATATAGTAAAACAGAGGTCCGAACCCTCAATTATCTTTTAATCCAAATTAAAAACAGACTATATGAGATCAATTAGACAATTTGTATGGATCGTTTTGTGCTTGCTTTCTTATGTTGGCTTGGCACAGGAGCGAGTGGTGACTGGTAAAATTACCGACGCATCGAGCAACCAAGGAGTTCCTGGTGTGAGTGTGTTGGTAAAAGGTAGCCAGCGTGGTGTTACTTCTGATGTAAACGGTGGCTATTCTATTTCGGTTGGCAAAGGTGCAGTGATAGTTTTTACTTCGGTGGGTTATGAAAAACTAGAAGTAGCTATTGATGGTCAAACAAAACAAGATGTAAGTTTAAAGCCAGATATTAAATCATTGGATGAGGTTGTGGTAGTTGGATATGGTACGCAGAAAAAAGCGAACGTAACAGGTGCAATGGCAAACTTCAATGCAAAAGATTTGGATCAACGCCCTATCTCTCGTGTTGACCAAGCTTTGGTAGGTCAATTGGCAGGTGTACAAGTAAAGCAAACATCAGGAACTCCTGGTAAAGGCTTTAGTGTGCAAGTACGTGGTTCGGGTTCAATTTCGGCAAGTAACGAGCCTTTATATGTGATTGACGGTTTTCCATTGGAAACTTCTGGACAAAATGCTTCTGGTGGTTTCAGTACAGGTAACCCATTGGACAATATCAACCCGAATGATATTGAAAATATTCAGGTATTGAAAGATGCTTCTTCTGCTGCTATTTATGGTTCAAGAGCGGCTAATGGTGTTGTATTGATTACCACGAAAAAAGGTCAGGAAGGAAAAGCTAAAATTACTTTTAATGCCTATTCGGGTATTACAAAAGCCGTTAGAATGTTGGATATGTTAAGTGCTGACGAGTGGGTAGATCGTGCAACAGAGATGATTAATGCTCAGTGGGTAGCTTCTGGTGTAGGTCGTACTGCATCTCAAACTACTGCCGAAAGAAGAGCCATCTTAGGTTTGGCTTCTACAGCAGTAAACTCAAACTTGATGTTGGATGATCGTTGGGCTCAAGCGGGTCACCCAGGATTAAATTATATCGACTGGCAAAAAGAAGCTTTCAGAACAGGTAAAGTAAATAACTATCAGTTGTCTGCAAGCGGAGGTAATAATTATGTGAAGTACTATGTGTCAGGTAACATGACTCACCAAGATGGTACAGTTTTGAATACCTATTACCGTAACTACTCAGCTCGTGCAAACGTAGAGGTAAAAGCAAACGAAAGATTGAAGTTTGGTGTAAACTTAGCACCATCATATTCTGAAGCAAATGACCCAGGGGTAGAAGGTAAAGACGCTATTTTGCATATTGTAGCAGGCATGACGCCAGTACAAGAAAATGGTTTAGATGCAAACACCGCTCAATATGGTCAATATCCATGGAGTGTGAGCCGTAATAGCCCTATTCGTCAGTTAGAAAGTAACATTGGTCTTACAAAAACGTTTAGAACAATTTTCTCAACTTTTGTAGATTATCAATTAGCAAAAGGCCTAACATTTAGAAGCTCTATCAACTTTGATAATACAGATTTGTCGACCAAAAGATACAGCCCAGACTGGGTAAATGGTAGTTTGTCTGCACGTACTACAACGCCAGGTTTGTCTACTTCAGGTAGTTTCTCGACCTTGAAAAAACAAACTTTTGTAAACGAAAATACCTTGTCGTATTCTACTACAATCAACCAAGACCACGATATTTCGGCAGTAGCTGGTTATGCGTATAACTTGACAAAAATCGGAACATCAACGATGTCATCAAATGGTGGTTATAACAGTAGTACCATTACAAGTTTGAATGCCGCAGTAAGTGTAACAGGTAATACCAACGAAACACAAAATGTATTGTTGTCTTATTTTGGTCGTGTGCAATATGGCTACAAAGGCAAATACTTGTTGTCAGCGAGTGTTCGTCGCGATGGTTCTTCTCGTTTTGGTGATAACAACAAATGGGGTCTATTCCCATCAGCTTCGATTGGTTGGAGATTGAGCGAAGAAGATTTTATGAAGAATGTATCTTCAGTGAGTGATTTAAAATTGCGTGCAAGCTGGGGTAAAGCTGGTAACTACAACATTGGTGATTATAGCAGTATCTCTACTTTGGGCTTCTATAATTATGATTTTGGTGGTGCACAAGCGGGTGGTCAAGCGCCAAACCGTATTTCTAACCCAGATTTAACTTGGGAAAAATCATCTACTATCGATGTTGGTTTGGATGTAGGTTTCTTGAAAAACCGTTTCACTGCATCTTTTGACTATTACACAAAACGCAATACGGATTTGTTGTTGAACGTACCTGTTCCTCAAGCTACGGGTTTTGCTACCTCATTGACTAACATCGGTGAAGTATTGAACAAAGGTTGGGAATTAGAGGTAACTTCTCGCAACATCAACAACTCATCTTTCCAATGGACGACATCGGTTAACTTGAGTCATAACGAAAACCAAGTGGTTCACTTAGGGCAAGGTGATGCAACAATTTATATCCCATCGTCATTTGATATTCCTCACAGTGTATTGCAAGTTGGCGAGCCAATGTATGCTTATCACTTAGTTAAACAAGTAGGTATTTTGACACAAGCCGATATTGATAATAAAGTAGCTTTGTTCGGTACACAAACTGTTGGAGATCCAAAATATTTTGATGCTAATGGCGATGGTAAAATCGATGCCAATGACCGTGTATATGCTGGTAAACCAAACCCAGATTTGGTATATGGTATGACTAACACATTCAAATACAAAGGTTTTGATTTGACAGTATTAGTTCAAGGACAATCAGGTGGATATGTATATTCATTGTTTGGTCGTGCGGTTGACAGAACTGGTCAAGGTTATACAGACAACGCTTTGGGTATTTACAGAGATCGTTGGCGTTCGGTAGATAACCCAGGTGATGGTTTGAGAGGTAAGGCTTATTCTACATTTGGTCGTATCAAAAACACAGACTGGTTGTGGTCATCAGATTACTGGAGAGTTCGTAACATCACTGTAGGTTATGATTTGGGTCAAGTAATCAGCAAAAAATATGTAAAAGGTGCTCGTATTTATTTCACAGCTGAAAACTGGTTTGGAGCAGACAAGTATAAAGGTGGTTGGAACCCAGATGCAGTAAATACTAACTTAAGTGGTGATAACTCATTCCCACAAGGTGGTGATTACGGCGGTTTGCCATTGTCTCGTTCGTTGATTTTAGGTCTTAACTTGACATTCTAATAAGGCATTGAGGGTTGGGTTTTTGTCGAAAAGTGCCCAACCTCCATGAAGAAACCAAAAGATCATATCCTTTACAGATAATTACATTGACAACATGAAAAAAGTATTTTTATATATAGCATTGGCTGCATTAGGTTTGACAAGTTGTACTGACGAACTTGACCAAACACCTATTTCGAGTGCCACAACTTTGACATTTTACCAAACAAACAACGACTTCTTGCAAGGCATCAATGCAGTTTATGCTTCTTTGTCTGCCTATCCTGAACGTCAGTTGAATTTATCAGAAACTCGCTCAGACAACTTGTATGCAGTATCTGACGGTGGTGTGCGCGACTGGGAGGGAATTAACTCTTTCCACCAAACTATTTCTTCGAACCCTTACGTTGCGGAGGCTTGGAGTGCCAACTACAGTGGTATTTTTAAGGCAAATAACTTCTTAGACCAGTTGACAAAAAATGGTTCTGTGATTACAGACCCTGCTTTGAAAACTCGTTTGGAGGCAGAAGCTCGTTATTTACGTGCGACATTCTATTTCGACTTGGTGCGTTGGTTTGGTAAAGTCCCAGTAATTGATAAAGTAGTTTCACAAAACGAAGCTCTCGCAATAAGTCGTTCTTCGGTAGCAGATGTCTACAAATTAATCATTTCTGATTTACAATTTGCAGCAACCAATTTACCTGTAAGTTATACAACAACCAACGTTGGTCGTGCTACAAATAATGCCGCAAAAAGCTTGTTAGCTTTGGTTTATATGACTCGTTCGGGTGCTACTTATGGTATCGAAGGACCAGGTATCAACTCAAATGAATGGTCACAAGCGTTAACCTTGTTAAATGATGTGATTGGTTCAGGGAAATATGCTCTTCAAAGCACTTATGCTGGGGTTTTCTCTTACACGAATGAAAATAACAGTGAAGTGGTTTTCGATGTACAATACATCAGCGGTGGCTTGGGTTTAGGAGCAAGTTTCCCTTGGATGTTGGCTCCTGATACTTATTTTACTGCCAATGGTTTGGGTGCTCAAGGTGGTTTGACTATCCGTCCAGTTTCTTCAGACTTGGTAAGTACTTATGAAGCAGCTGATGTTCGTAGAACATTCTCAATCTTGACGGGATACACTTCAAATGGTGTGCAAGAAACACGTCCATTTTTCAAGAAATACCTTGATTTGTCAAAATATGGTAAAAGCCGTACAGACTGGCCTATCAACTTTATCGTGACCCGTTATGCAGATATTTTGTTGCTAAAAGCTGAATGCTTAATGCGTACTAATAACGGTGTTTCCACTGACGAAGCTATTGCTTTGGTAAACCAAATTCGTAAACGTGCTGGCTTGGCAAATATTACAACGTTGACATTAGACGGACTTTTGGCAGAGCGCCGTAAAGAGTTTGCCGCTGAAGGTTCAAGATGGCATGACTTGGTACGTTTTGGAGTAGTCGACAAAGTGATGGCTGCATGGATTCCTAAAGAAGATGTATTGAAGCAAATGAAATCATTTACGACAAACTACATCATCTATCCAATTCCTCAAACAGAAATTGATGTAAAAACTGGTCTATATACACAAAATGCGGGATACTAGATAGTCAAGAAATTGTGCTGACGAGTTTTACTTTGATGTCCAATTTCGATACAAAATCTAGTTTGGGGTTTGAAATTAGTTTATGATTTTTTAATCTAATTTCCTAATATACCTCCGCTATCTTCATGAAGGCTTGAGTTGTTATGACTCAAGCCTTTTTTTATGAAAAGATAAAGTGACAATGTTCAAGCTCCAGAAATATAAGGATGATATCATTGCTGCAATGGTTAACATGGAAGTATATATTTATAAAATAAATTCTTTGTAAATCTATACTTTTCGTCGATTAACTATAAATTGCATCAAAAGTGAAACTGAGCATTTGACACATGAAAACAACTTACCAATTTCTATCCCAACTCATAATTCGTACACCTGCATTTTCTTTTAATGATGATTTTGATGAAACTTTTCTTTTTCAATTATTAGAAAACCCCCAATTTTCGGAAGCCTTGTATTTAGCTTCTCCTGTACTTTTTGAAGAAGCCTTAGCATTAAAAAATCAAGAAAAAGTTGATGCTAAGAAGAAACAAAAAGTCTTATTTTCACTATCGAAATACTACACTCGTATGTGTTCGAGGTGTACGCCATTTGGTCTCTTTGCAGGTTGTGCTGTCGCCGAATGGAATGACGAAACTTCCATCAAATTTTCAGAATCCTTCTACCGACATACTCGTTTAGATATGCACTATGCTGGGGCTTTAGCGCAGCGTTTAGCAGAAATTCCAGAGATAGCACAGCGTATTTTATATTTCCCTAATTCAAGTCAGTATAGACTAGGAGAGGAGTTTCGTTATGTGGAATATCGCTATGTAAATGGAAAGCGACATCACCAGATTTCAGCCATCGACTATTCGCCCTATATTGAGTTTATCTTGCAAAAAGCCCAATCGGGTGTTACTTTACTTGAACTGGCGTCGTCTTTGGTTGACGACGAAATTACACTCGAACAGGCAGAGGATTTTGTGACTGAACTTATTGCTACGCAACTCTTAGTTAGTGAGTTAGAGCCTGCTATTACTGGAGAAGCCTTTACACAACAGCTTATAAAGATTCTTGCACGCATCAATTATAACGGAGACTTGGATGGAATCTTATCAATTCTTCATAAGGTTGAGAAAGCGTTGGAATATATTGATAAACAGCCTTGTAATACTGTTGAGCATTATACTCAAATCATGGAGTTACTTCAGCCTTTGGGTATTCCTTTTGAGGAAGGCAAACTATTTCAAACTGACAGAATCAACCAGCTCGAACAAACTTCTATTCAGAAAGATTTACAGGATGATATTAGTGATGCGATAGAGTTTCTCTACAAAGCACAGACGTCAAGCGAAAATAGTACTCTACAACAATTTATCGACCAATTTTATAAAAGATACGATGCTCAGGAAGTTCCTCTGCTAGTAGCATTGGATACCGAGGCGGGCATTGGATATGGTATAACTGGTAAAAATCAGTTGACGCCGATTGCCGAAGGTTTGAGTGCAAAAAGGCAGGTATCTTCCACAAAATCGTGGCAAATGGGTAAATGGGAGCAATATCTGTTTCAACAATGGCTCGAAGCTTATCGCCAAAACGCTTTTCAAATTGACTTGCAGGAAAAGGAAATAGCACAACTTTTTTCGGATAAACCTCCCATGGCGGCGTCTATTCCTGTAATGTTTCGTTTGACGGGAGATAGCCAGTATCCCATGTATCTCGAAAATATTGGAGGTTCGAGTGCCATCAACATTATCGGGCGTTTTGCGCATGCTTCAGAGGAGATACTGTCTGTAGCTAAGGAAATTGCCACACAAGAACAGTCTCAAAATCCAGAGGTAATTTTGGCAGAAATTGTGCATCTTCCCGAAAATCGTGTGGGAAATATCATTCTTCATCCTGCTTTTAGGCAGTATGAAATTCCCTATTTAGCAAAATCTTCGGTGGAGTCAGCAAATCAATTGGCTTTAGATGATTTGATGGTGTCGGTAGATATTATGGCTAGGAAAGTAATCTTGCGCTCAAAAAGTCTGCAAAAAGAAATAGTACCTCGATTGAGTAATGCCCATAATTATATCCATAATGCTGTGCCTGTGTATCATTTTTTAGGTGATTTACAACATCAAGGTCAAACCAATTCTGTAGGCATCAATTGGCAAAAAGTTTATCCCGAAGCTTCTTTTTACCCAAGAGTTTGTTTTAAAAATATGATTTTAGAGCCAGCTACTTGGCAATTGCAACGCAAGGATTTTGAAAAATTACTCAGACAGTCTGAAAACCAAGAAGCCTTGGATTTATTCCTTGAAGAATGGAAACTACCTCAACGATTTGTTTTATCGGATTCGGACAATGAGTTATTGGTCAATATCCAGAATCCTTTGAGTGTTCAAACCTTTTTAGATACCATCAAAAATAGGTTAGAAATTACCCTCAAGGAGTTTTTGTTCAATCCAGAATCTGCCATTTTTCAAAATAATCAACACAAAGGCTTTACCAATCAGGTAGTTGCATTTTTAGTAAAAAAAGAAAAGCACTATACTTCAAAGCCACTTCTTGTGAAGCCTCTTGAGTCTACACAAAGGTCATTTGCCTTGGGTTCTGAATGGCTCTATTACAAGGTTTATTGTGGTGTACAGTCAGCGGAGGTCATTCTTTCGGAGGCGATTACACCTGCGTTGACGTACTTGAAAGATTCTAATTTGATAGACAATTGGTTCTTTATCCGTTATGCAGACCCCGAGAAACATATTCGATTGCGATTCCATTTGAAAGATGTAAATGCCATAGCCCAAGTATTAACCACTATCAATCAGGCACTTTTGATTTTTAAGGAAAATAATCGAATCTCTCAAATTTTGGTCGATACCTACGAACGAGAATTAGAAAGATATGGCGCAAATATTATGGAAGAAACCGAACAATGGTTTGGTGCTGATAGCGAAATGGTGCTCGGTTTTATTAATGCAACCACGAAGGAAAATAGGAATGATTTGCGATGGATATTTGCTTGTAGAGCATTGGATACCCTATTGAATGACTTTGACTGTAATATTCAAGCCAAGTGTTCTCTAATGGAGTCGATGAAAGATAGCTTTGCCAGAGAGTTCAATCTAGACAAACCTATGAAGCTATTACTTGATGCAAAATTTAGGGAAAATCGTACCGTACTTGAACAATTTTTGGCATTATGGTTCACAGAAGAACATGAATATGCACCACTTTTATCGCTAATTCAAGCTCGTTCAATAGGTACATCAGATATTATTAAGTCAATTTTGGAAAAGCAAGACATTAATTATCGCTCGAAATATCTCAGTGATTTGATTCACATGACCATCAATCGGGTAATTCCTGATGGTCAGCGAACGCACGAATTATTGATTTATGACTTTATGTGTCGCTATTACAAATCGCTAATTGCTAGAGGTAGGTGATAGACAATTTCAGATTTGGGATTTCTGATTTCGGATATAAGGTGAGATATCTTTATTTGTTACAAAAAATAGAAGCCTACATTTCCGAAATCTGAAATCCCAAAATCCTTCGCACACTACTAACTCATCATTCACAATTCATCACTCACAACTCCTATCGATCTGTGAGCGTTTTAAGAAAAGCGATAAGAGCAGTTTTTTCGGCTTGACTCAATTTGAGTTGTTCATCTGAAAGGGTTTGATTTTCCAGACTTACGCCCAAACCTACTGCGCCACCATGATCGTAAAAGTCAATTACGGAGTTCAAATCTGGATAGGCGCCGTTGTGCATATAAGGTGCTGTTTTTTCAATATTGCGAATGGTAGGTGTTTTGAAGGCAAAATGCCAGTCAGTAACTTGCGGATTATAGGTGCCACGCCCTAAATCTTTGTCTAATTTTTTGCTTTGAGGTTGGTCAAAAACACCTAAAACTTCTGATTCAGTTTTCTGAAAATCGGGAGGAACGGTTCCGTTAAATAATGGAAAGAAATGACAAGTACCACATTTGGCTTTTCCCATAAACAAATTAAATCCTACTTTTTCCGTTTCATCCAAAATACCTTTTCCTTTCATATATTGGTCAAAACGACTCTTAAAAGGTGATAATGAGCGAACGTAAGATGCTATGACATTTCTTAAATGTCTAGTTTCTAGTTTATTCATTTTTGGAAAAGCTTTTTGAATAGCTTGTTTGTATTTTTCATCCTTTTCGATGAGAGATAAAGCCTTTTCTAAATTTCCCTTCATTTCTAAAGGATTATGTACCACTTTTTCAGCTTGTTCCTCTAAGCTACTGACGCTCAAATCATAAAATTGTTTGCTTTGCAAGCCAGCGTACATGAGGGTAGGAGTATTGCGTTGTACTTGTTTTCCCAAAATACCTTTGGCTTTTTTGAGTCCGTCGGTAAACGCTTTATCAGGTTGGTGACAAGTGACACAACTTACGCCATTTCCATTGGAGAGAACAGGGTTGAAAAATAACATCTGTCCCAATTCAACTTTGGCAGGTGTAGTATATGAATCAGCATTATGCGTGTAAAAATCTCCACTAAAAGTATCGTCGTCAAAATAAGAGCTTGCCTCCGCAGAAAGAATACGAGTATCTTTCATCGGTGGTATTTCTTGAAGTTTTTGCCAATTGACCAGACTTTTGGTGAGCGGTTGAAGATACTGTTTGATACAAGTTAGTGCATCGAAACTTTCGTTTTTTTGTGTTTCTAAAAATTGAATAGTTTCCAAAAAAGCTTTTTCTAAATCGTTATCAATCTTTCCAAAAAGACTCAAATAATTGGGTAAATGAGCCAATGCCGCTTTGCTCTCAGCAATTTTGTTTTGCGAAAGTGGAGTATCAAACCCACTTAGCCCTAATGAACTTATCCTAAATATCTCTAATCGAGCCGCATCCAAACACTGATTTGGCATGTATTCTAGTTCCTGTAAAGTTTGGTATCGTTTGAGTTCTGTTTGAAGTTTGTTGATTTGATGAACCAGCTCCTGATGATTAGCCGTATCGATTTTTGGAAATACATATTCTTCAATTACCTGAAAACCACCAGGCTCATTAATCATATTTTCTTCGATTTCAATCTCATTCAAAGGTGCGCCATTGACCAATCTTGTAGCCGAAGGCATGAAGTATTCGGTGATAAATTCCATTTTTTTATAGGCTATTCTAGCTTGAAGAAAAGCGTTTTGTATCGAATCTTGTGGTTGTTTGGTCACTACAGTTTGCTGTAATTTTGATACTTGTTCATTCAAAATACCCAAATCTGTTGCCATTTGTTTCTTAAAAGCAAGGGTTGGGTCTTCTGGTTTGCAAGACCATAACAAGGAAATAAGGAAAAGTAACGTATATTTTTTCATTTTACTAAAGAATAAAAATTGCCCCTGATTAGAATAACCAAGGGCAATATGACTAACGAGAGATTTTATTTATAATTGATCTAGGATTTTCGTTTATCTTGGTACGCCAGACAAAATTACAACTTGTCCGCCTTCTGCATAAGATCCAGTGCTACTATCTGTAATACTTTTTGCAACAGTCGAGTTACTGCCATCAGGATTGCTATACTTCATGTCACGCCAAGTATGTGGGTGAACGTTCAACAAAAATGTGCCAGGAATACCCACAAGGTCAGAAATATCGTACATGGCACCGTATTCCCAAGAGCTCAAAGTATTCACATTTAAAGGATTATATTTTGCATTGAAAGTAGCATCTGTGCGACGATGATTCATTTCAATCATTGGTTTCAATGCTTTCGTAGCGATATTGTATTGCCACACGCGACCATCGTGCTTATTATCAGCATAGAATGAGTCACCATCTTCCTGAATGTAAACGTAGTTTTCTGTCACGCAAATGTTGTCAGGGTTTACAATGCTATTACCTGGGTCTACAACACCATCTACTAACGCTTCCAATGTTCCTTTTAATGGATTGTTAGCATCAAGTGCCAAGTGGTACACACGTCCCCACATAGTTTTGCCAGTTACAGGGCTTTTCTTGTCACTTTGACTTACACCAGTCGCAGTAAAGTAAACATCGCGATTTTTTGAAGCAGAACCTTTTCCGTAGTCAACATCCTCTACACGAGCAAATTGAATTGCATTTTTTGTTACAGAAAGCGCTGCAATTTGTGCACCTGTCAAGGTTTTAGCATTTTCAATTTCTACAAATTCTACATCATATTTCTGTCCAACAGCAATATTCGTCTCAATTGGGTCATTGTTGGTTCTTTTCAAGAAATACAATTTTCCATTGTTCAAGTCTCCAACGGTATTAGATACATAAGCGACCAACTGACCATTGGTGTCGTCTTCTCCAATAATAATAACAGTTTTACCTGCAAAAGCTTCTTTGGGAAGTGGAACTGCATTTTCCATACTTGCTTTACCCAAAGCTGGTAATACTCTAGAAGCATCTTTTTTGCCCGAAATATCAGCCAAAGGGCTAATACCATGTACTAAAGACTCAGCACCGCTTTCGCCCGCTGTCAAAAACATAGGACCAAAACCATGAATTTCTGGCGTAGCCAATGTCGCTGAGCATAAACGCCATGTACCACCATCACCATCGAGAATATATTCACCTTTGGTTGGTTTTAAGGTCTTGTCAAGATATACTCTTGATACCGAACGAATAATTTCATGGTTGTTAATCAAAATAAAACCTTCACCAGAAGGATTTTTCATCAAGCCCGCACCGTCTGGTTGTGCGCCAAATACAAAATTAGGAGAATCTGTCAGCTTATCATCCGAGCTAATAAGGGTATTAATTTTAACAGCATCAAAACCCGAAAGTGTTGTTACCAACGATGGATTTACAGAATAGTCTTTGATTACAACTGGTGTACTAGGGACACCGTTTTCATCTTTTTGGCATGAGGTGATACCAGCCAATGCCAAAGATGACATTAGAGAGATAGATAAGAATTTTTTCATAAATTTTTAAATGCTTGTATGTGGTTGGGTTTCCAACCTTCATTTTGAATTTCGGTAGCAAAGGTAGGTCTATACTTTAGCTTGAAGTTTAGAGAAATGTTAAGGGTTTGTAAATCTATTTAGTCCCACATGACTGTTTATAGTTATTTCAGATTTAGGGTTATTGATTGTCGTAACATTGAGAAATACCTTTATTAATCCAAATCCTGCCGCCCGACTTACAATCTTACAATTGTCCCTTCACTATCAAATTTTAGCTTTCTAAATAATTTTTAATCAATTTTTTCTTTGAATTAATCAATAATATATTTAAAATTGCATACTAATATTTGTCATGACAAATATTAGTAAAAACAATAATAGCCATGCCAATATATCATCGTTTGGGAGATATTCCCTCCAAAAGACATATTCAGTTTGAGAAACCTACTGGAGGTTTGTTTTACGAAGAATTATTCGGAACGATTGGTTTCGATGGAATGTCTTCATTGTTGTATCATCATCACCGACCGACGCAGGTTAAGGAGATTCTCGAAAGTATTTCAACCGCTCCCAAAATTGCGATTGACAAAAATATTGCTTCTCGAAAGCTCATTGGTTTTAATGTTGCACCTGCCCAAGATTTTTTGGACAGTCGAGTTACCTTGATGGTCAACAATGATTTGCACATTGGCGTGGCGGCTCCGCAGCAATCACTTCGCACTTACTATTATAAAAATGCAGACGCAGACGAACTTCTATTTATTCATAAAGGAAAAGGGACTTTGCGTACTATGATGGGAAATATCCCTTTTGAGTATGGTGATTATCTTGTTATTCCAAGAGGGATAATTTACCAAATTGATTTTGACACGACAGATAACCGTCTGTTTTTTGTGGAATCATTTCATCCAATTTATACTCCCAAAAGATACCGTAATTATTTTGGGCAAATGATGGAGCATGCACCATTTTGCGAGCGAGATTATAAGTTGCCACAACAACTCGAAACGCATGATGAGACAGGTGATTTTTTGATAAAAATCAAGAAGCAACAAACACTTCATTCAGTTGTATATGCTGCACACCCGTTTGATGTAAAAGGTTGGGATGGCTATAACTATCCATGGGGATTTTCGATTCATAATTTTGAACCGATTACAGGGCGTATTCACCAACCGCCGCCAGTACATCAAACCTTCCATACCGATGCTTTTGTGGTTTGTTCGTTTTGTCCACGGTTATATGACTATCATCCAAAAGGCATTCCAGCACCATATAATCATTCCAATATCGACTCCGACGAAGTGTTGTATTATGTAGATGGTGATTTTATGAGTCGTAATGATATTGCTCAAGGACATATTTCGCTTCACCCTGGTGGCATCCCACACGGGCCACATCCAGGTGCGATGGAACGAAGTATTGGTAAAACCGAAACCCATGAGTTAGCTGTAATGGTAGATACCTTTAGACCTTTGATGTTGACCGAGGCTGCCATGAAAATAGATGATGGGAAATACTACCAATCATGGCTAGAGAAATAAGAATGTAATAATGTAGAATTGTGAATGTAATAAGGTATTCACAAAAACGGAAAAAAATAGAAGTAAAAAGGAATTGTTTCCTCACTAAAACAAATTTCCCTAACTCACAACTCCTTAATCCTTAAGAAGATGGAATACGACTTTAAACCTTTTTCGATGTCGCAAGATTATAGTTGCTATACATCGGACGATAGAGAAGTTTGGAAAATTCTTTTTGAACGACAAATGGCACAACTGCCCAAGTTGGCGAGTAAAGAATATCTAGCTGGCTTGGAACGTGTGCGGTTTTCGGCCGAGAAAATTCCTAACTATGCTGAAACTAATGTACTGTTGCGTGGATATACGGGTTGGCAGATACATGTAGTGCCAGGACTGATTGCGAACCGACCATTTTTTGAATTAATGCAAGCCAAAAACTTTTGTGCTTCGACTTGGCTTCGAAAACGAGAACAATTAGATTATTTGGAAGAACCAGATATGTTTCATGATATTTTTGGTCATGTGCCTTTGCTATCTAACCCTTCAATTTGCCATTTTTTAGAAGAATTAGCCCGAATTGCCTTGCGATTTGTAGACGATGAGGAGGCAATCGAATACATCGCTCGGCTGTATTGGTACACCATTGAGTTTGGTTTGATTCGAGAAAATGGAGAACTAAAAATCTATGGTGCTGGAATATTGTCTTCTTCAGGCGAAAGTGTGTATTCGCTAAAAGCAGTTACAGTAGAAAGAATCCCTTACAATGTGGTCAAGATTTTTGATACCCCTTATATCAAAGATCACTACCAAGCTCAATATTTTGTGATTGACTCCTACGAAGATTTATTCCACTCTATTCCTTTGATTGAACAAGAATTAGAGAAAAGAATAAATCTAAAACATAAGAAAAATACTTTTACTTTTCACGACTCAGAAATCGGAAGACATTATGCTAGTATCTGAAAATACCCTTGCGCCAGCTATGGCAACTACCGACTTTTTGCCACTTAATGGCACTGATTATATCGAAATGTATGTGGGCAATGCTCGTCAATCAGCGCATTATTTTCAAACAGCTTTTGGGTTTCAACCATTGGCGTATGCAGGTTTGAGCACTGGTTTGAAAGACCGTGAAAGCTACGTTTTGGTGCAAGATAAGATTCGTTTGGTGCTTACAACTCCATTGGTGGGTAATACCGAAATAGGGCGTCATATCGACTTGCATGGCGATGGTGTCAAAGCTGTTGCTTTGTGGGTGGACGATGCACGAAGTGCTTTTGAAGAAACGACCAAACGTGGAGCTGTAGCTGTTTTTGAACCTACTGAAGAGTCTGATAAGAATGGTTCTGTAGTTCGTTCTGCTATCAAAACTTATGGAGATACCATCCATGTATTTGTGGAGCGCAAAGCATATCAAGGTATTTTCTTGCCCAACTTTATTGCTTGGAAACCGAGCTATCAACCATCAGAATTAGGATTGAAATATGTAGATCACATGGTTGGCAATGTAGGTTGGAACGAAATGAACACTTGGACTACTTTTTACGAAAAAGTAATGGGCTTTTCCCAAATGGTGTCTTTTGACGATAAAGATATTTCGACGGAATATACGGCTTTGATGAGCAAGGTAATGTCGAATGGCAATGGTAGAATCAAATTCCCGATCAATGAGCCAGCCGAAGGAAAGAAAAAATCGCAAATAGAAGAATACCTTGATTTTTACGGAGGCTCTGGTGTGCAGCATATCGCTGTAGCCACTGACAATATTCTCGAAACGGTACAAGGAATGATGGCAAGAGGCGTAGAGTTTCTGCAAGTACCTTCAAATTACTATGATTCTTTACTCGAAAGAGTTGGGCAAATAGACGAAGAAATTGAGTCGCTTCGTACCCTTAATATCTTGGTAGATAGAGACGAAGAGGGTTATTTGTTGCAAATTTTCACTAAGCCTGTGGTTTCAAGACCTACGGTGTTTTTTGAAATTATCCAAAGAAAAGGTGCTAAATCCTTCGGAAAGGGAAATTTTAAAGCACTTTTTGAAGCAATTGAAAGAGAACAAGCATTGAGAGGTACCCTTTAATCAATAGATTGGTGGTTTATTAGAAAAGCGTTGGTAGGTTATTGAGATTTTCTATTATATTTGAACACTAACAGTTGTTTTAACAAATACAACTGTTGCACATAACAAACTATCGCAATACTCATATATACCTTTTTCTGATATGACTACCAATCCAAGTGACTCACGTGCGTATTTCTTCAAAATAGATACCACCATGAAAAAAATACGGCAGAGTCTCCAGAAAAAACTAGACGATGCCCAGCTTGATATTACGGTTGACCAATGGGTTTTGTTAGATCACATTTATAGAAGTCAAAAGAATGGCATTAGCCAAAACGAACTAGCCGAGATGACGGTAAAAGATGCCCCCACCGTTACCAGAATTATCGACCTTCTGGTAAAAAAGGGCTTGGCCGAACGTGCTATGGCCGAAAATGACCGTCGTCGATTTAATATTAGTTTGACTGCAGATGGCGAAAAGAAATTTCATGATGCTTTTCCAATCGTGGCCGAAGTCAGGCGCAAAGGTTGGGGCGATTTGTCAGAAAATGACTATCAAACTTTTGTTCGTATTCTTGATTCTATTTATAACAACATAACTGGTTAATTATAGAGAAACATCTCCTACAAGCCCAATCGTTATCAGTAAACCCTTTTTTCATGGTGGTTTGCGGTTAAAGTAAAATGTTCTGTTCGGAAGATTTGGAAATGTCTCCAATTCTTTTGACTTTCAGGTAGTTATGTTTGTGTGTAATGTCTTTTAAGTACTTGCACACAAACGTTAAACTGCCTTTTCCTATTTTACTGACCCCTTAATTTCATCCAAACTAATGATGCAAACCATTCCAACTTGGCTAGATATACCTGCCGATTCAGATTTTAGTATTCATAATTTACCTTTTGGGGTCTTTTCAACGCAAAACACGCCTTTTCCAAGAATTGGAGTAGCTATAGGTGAATATATCCTTGATTTACATTTTTTGGTATCCGAGGGTGCTTTGGATGGATTGAGTTTTGATCTCGAAACACTTCAAGAGCCTGTCCTGAATTCGTTTATGGCTTTGGGCAATGAGGCTGTAAGAGAGCTTCGTGGGAGACTACAGTTTTTACTATCTCAAGCTACTACCGAAAGAGAGGCGATAGAGGAGGAGGGACTCACACTGCAAGTAGATGCGATGATGCACTTTCCTTTTTTGATAGGAGATTATACCGATTTTTATTCGAGTTTGGAGCATGCTCAAAATGCTGGGAAATTATTCAGAGACCCTGCCAAAGCATTGTTTCCCAATTGGAGACATTTGCCCGTAGGTTACCATGGTCGAGCCTCTTCAATTCAGTTGTCGGGTATGGATTTTTATCGTCCTTGTGGTCAAATTATCGATAAAGAACTCAGCACGCCAGATAATCCTATTCCCAAATTTAGTCCAACTCAAGCATTAGATTTTGAGTTGGAAATGGCTACTATCATCGGCAAACCTTCAGAATTAGGAGAAAGAATTTCAGCAAAAAATGCAGAAGAACATATCTTTGGTTTTGTACTTTTTAATGATTGGTCTGCCCGTGATATGCAACGTTGGGAATACCAGCCACTAGGGCCATTTTTAGGAAAAAACTTCTTTTCTGCTATTTCTCCTTGGGTGGTTACACTTGAGGCATTACAATATTTTAGAGTTGAAAGTCCTGTACAAGATCCTGAGGTTTTAGATTATTTGAAGACAAGTGGCGAGCGAAATTTTGATATTCATTTATCTGTAGCGGTACAACCAGAAGGCGCTGAACCAACTACCGTTACCCAAACAAATTTTAAACACATGTATTGGAATGTGGCGCAGCAAATAGCGCATCATACAGTCAATGGCTGTAATCTCAACACGGGAGATTTGCTAGCGTCGGGTACTATCTCTGGCTCAGAATTGGGAAGTTACGGGTGTTTGCTGGAAATTACAGAAAATGGTAAAAAAGCATTAACATTAACCAATGGTGACAGCCGTATATTTCTACAGGATTACGATTCGGTAGTGATGAAAGGCTGGGCAGAAAAAAATGGTATAAGAGTGGGGTTTGGAAATTTACACAATAAAGTTTTGCCCGCCAAATAAAACTTTTAACATCGATATTGCTGTTTTATCATTAGAAAATATTGGTTTAAAGACTGATAGGTTCAAAAATATTCATAATTCACGATTCAAAATTCAGCATTTATACTTATGCTATCTCTCAACCCTAAAGATATGGCGGCGCGAGTATTTTACTCGTATATGACCACATCCATCGCTCCTCGACCTATCGCTTTTGCCTCTACGGTTGATGCCGATGGAAATGTCAATTTAAGCCCTTTTAGTTTTTTTAATATCGTTGGCATTGACCCTCCGTTATTGGTTTTTTCTCCCAATAATAGAGGTCGTGATAATTCGAAGAAGAATACAACCGAAAATATTGAGGCTTTTCCTGAAGTTGTAATCAATTTGGTGGATTATGCCATGGTTCAACAAATGTCTTTGTCGAGCTGCGAGTTTCCCAAAGGAACCAACGAGTTTGAGAAGGCTGGTTTTACCGAACAAGCATCTGTCCTAGTAAAGCCTCCAAGAGTCGAAGAAGCGCCAGTGCAGTTTGAGTGTAAGGTTTTAGAAATTAAATCTTATGGTACGTCTAACATTGCCATTTGCGAAATAGTGATGGCACATATAGCCGAAAATTTGTTGGATGAGCATGGAAAAATCGACCAGCTCAAGACCGACTGGGTTGCCCGTATGGGCGCGGATTGGTACGCACGTATCACGCCTGAAGCGATGTTTGAAGTGCCCAAACCAAATGTGCATTTGGGTGTAGGCGTGGATAGTATTCCCGAATTTGTTAAAAAATCAACAATATTTGATGGCAATGATTTCGGTAAATTAGGGAATGAAAGTAATCTACCGTCTGAAGAGGATAGCAAAACCTATCTTTTAAATATTGAAGCAAAACCTAGTTTATCTTTAGCTAAAACACTTCTCGATCAAAACAAAATTCGAGATGCTTGGGCAGTGATTTTAGGATTGAAATAGAAAATATTTGCCTTAGGCTTTATGACTTTAGCTAAGATATTTGTATCCAAGAATAATTTACAGGAATAATCCCGAATTTTTAGGATTGGGATTATTCTCCAAGTTTTCATCAAAAAAGCGGTCGAAAAATATTTTTCGACCGCTTTTTTGATGAAACTATTCTAGCTGTAGAGACGCAATCATTGCGTCTCTACAGCTAGAATACAAATGTTAAAATAATCACTCACTCGCTCAATCACTAAATCGCTCAATTCAAGATGACTCATGTTTATCCAAATACTAATATTCCTGCGAAATAGGATGAATCATTAATTCATCGATTACCACATGTTCGGGTGCTGAAAGAATAAAACAGATGGTATTCGCCATGTCTTTTGATGAAAGGTATTTGGCTTGGTATGGGTCGCCTTCCTCTCTTTTATGAAAATGCGTGTCAACCACGCCCGAATACACCACAGACACCTTGATTTTATCTTTTCTTACTTCTTTTCTCAAAGCCATCGAAAAAGCATCTTGGGCGTATTTGGAAGCACAATACAAGGATCCTCCATCAAATACTCGTTTGGCAACATCCGAGGCAATATTGATAATATGCCCTTTTCCTGCATTTTTCATCAAAGGCACAGCTTCACGACAGAACAAGAATGTGCCTTTTACATTCGTTTCAAAAATAGAATCCCATTCTGAAGTACTGATTTCGGTTGCTTGTTTGAATACCCCAAAGCCCGCATTGTTTACCAAAGCATCAATTTTACCGAACTTTTCTGCTGTTTCGGATACTACATTTTTGACAAAATCTTCGTCAGCAACACTCCCAGCAAAAACCACTACTTGAGCGCCCAAGGATTCGGCTTCTTGTTTTACTGCTAATAATTCTTGTTGGTTGCGTGCAACTAAACTGAGGTTTGCACCATCTTTGGCTAAAGTAATTGCCAAAGCTTTGCCTATGCCACGGCTAGCGCCTGTGATTAGGATTGTTTGGTTTTGTAAAGACATATAATTTTGAAAATTGTTTATAAAAATAAATTTTCTGTAAATGTAAAGCTTCTTTCATGAAATCTTGATATTTCTTGGCT
The DNA here is from genome assembly GCF_030056705.1 of Flectobacillus longus. GTDB lineage: Bacteria > Bacteroidota > Bacteroidia > Cytophagales > Spirosomataceae > Flectobacillus > Flectobacillus longus. The sequence goes on along the minus strand of NZ_JASHIC010000001.1, from coordinate 98,357 downwards.
TGTGTACAGTATTCAAAACTAATGGAAATATATGCAGAAAATCTCTTGCAATATCTTTTGCCGTTGAAATACAAAATATTGCCTTACAGATAAAAACAACTACAAAATATTCTGTTTTAGCTAATTTCGCCACATAAAATTTTAAGTATTTATAAAAACATGAGCCGTATTAATTCAGAGAGAGAGTGGTGGAAAGAAGCAGTTATATATCAAATTTATCCCCAAAGTTTTAAAGATTCAGATAATGATGGCGTTGGCGATTGGCAAGGAATTATCTCAAAATTAGATTATCTCCAGTCTCTTGGTATCGATGCTATTTGTTTTCGCCCGTTTTCGTCTCATCTTTCTCATCAAGATAGTCTCCAGAAAAACACATTTGAACAACTTGTAAAAGAGGCCAATAGTCGAGGACTCAAAGTGATTTCGTCACGTGCCGACTTGCCGATTAGTTTCCAAACCGAGCATCTGATTTTACGTGAAAGCTCTAATTTTCTTAACCCACCAACGGAGTTAAAATTGTCAGAGTTGAAACGTATTTTTCGAAAAAGAGAACAAGCTAAGGATGATTGGAATTGTGTGTATTGGGGCGATCATGATACACCAAGAGTTTTGTCAAGATTTGGTAATACTTCCAAATATGAAAATGAATCCGCCAAAATGCTGGGTATGATTCTATTAACATTAAAAGGAACTTCGCTTATCTATCAGGGCGACGAACTTGGTATGAGCAATTGTATTTTCAATTCAGTCGAAGAATTTAGGGATGAAAAAGTAAGTGAAATATACGAATCTGTCATCAAAAAGATAGGAATAGACGAACAAGTGTTTTTGAGAGTTTGCAATCAAATTTCGGTTGACCATGCTCGTACGCCGATGCCTTGGGATAATACCGAAATGGCAGGATTTACAGAAGGAGATATGTCATGGTTGAAAATTAATCCAAGTAATACACGCATTAATGTTGCTTTGCAAGAAAAGGATTCTGAATCAATTTTAAATTTTTATAGATCATTAATTAAAATTAGGAAAGAGCATCCAGATTTGATTTATGGAGATTACAACGATTTAAGACCAAATTGTAATAAGATTTTTGCCTATAAGAGAATTGGAAAGGATTTTACGTATCTTGTACTCAATAATTGGACAAATAAAACACAAAGTTTTTCAGTAAAATGTAAGGCTTCTGTTCTAAATTTACTCCTGAGTAATTATTCAAATGAATCGCATTACGAAAGCAATACATTTGAATTACAACCTTATGAGTGTAGGATATATGAATATGCCCATTAGCTGTGATTTATCAGCTTTGGGTATTGTGTTTTCATAATCCGAAAGCTGACAGCCAAATGCTGCTCGCATCAAATTCATTAACTTATCTCTCTTTTTATGCAAAAAAATAACCCTAAAGTATTGAATGCTTGGGCAATGTATGACTGGGCAAACTCAGTACATTCATTGACGATTACTTCTGCAATTTTCCCTATTTATTTTCCTGCGGCAGCCGTAATGATGCCCAGCAAAAGCACAAAGCTAGATTTTTTGGGCTTCCAACTCGAAAATACCGTTGTGTATTCTTATGCAGTATCAATTGGCTTTTTGTTATTGGCATTTTCGGTGCCTTTTACCTCAGCCATTTCGGATTTTACAGGAAAGAAAAAAGCTTTTCTTAAGCTTTATTGCTATTTGGGCTCGTTGAGTTGTATGATGTTGTATTTTTTTGAGGAAGGACGTTACTATCTAGGAACATTTGCATTCTTGTTTTCTATTGTAGGTTGGGGAGGAAGTATCGTGTTTTATAATTCGTATTTGCCCGAAATTGCTACCGAAGATAAGTTTGATAACCTAAGTGCCAAAGGATTTAGTTTGGGGTATATTGGGAGTGTGATTTTACTCTTACAAAACCTGACAATGGTGCTAAAACCAGAATGGTATGGCGGTATTACAAGCGGTCAGGCTTCTCGTATTTCGTTTTTGTTGGTTGGTATTTGGTGGATTATTTTTGCACAAATACCTTTTTCTATTTTGCCAGAAACCCAAAAAGAAAAAAAGAAAGAAGGTAGCTGGATTTTTAATGGTTTTAGAGAACTCAAAAAAGTATTCCATGAATTACAAGGGTTGGAGTTTACCAAAAAATTCTTGTTGGCATTCTTTTTTTATAACATGGCAGCACAAACAGTGATGTATTTGGGAGCGCTGTTTGGAAGTGAAGAATTACATTTGCCCGACGATGCCCTGATTATTACCATTTTGTTGATTCAGTTGGTGGCTATTCCAGGAGCATATTTGTTTGCCAAAATTTCTAAGAAAATTGGTAATACTTCCTCTATTTCTTGGATTGTTGTTATCTGGATTGTGATTTGTATTGCAGCTTATTTTGTTTATACCCAAAATCAATTCTTTTTGTTGGCAACAGGAATCGGTTTTGTAATGGGAGGAATTCAGTCCTTGTCTCGTTCAACTTATGCTAAGTTGATTCCTGAAAATACACATGATACAGCGTCGTATTTTAGTTTTTATGATGTGTGCGACCGTCTTTCAACAGTTATCGGAACGTTTATGTTCGGATTAGTAAATCAACTTACAGGAAGTATGCGCATAAGTGTGTTGGTGCTTTCTGCAATCTTTTTGGTAGGGTATTTCTTGATAAAACGAATTCCTTCTAAGCAAATTTATTAGAACTAACGAATTATATTTTATAGTGTTGGCTTTCCAATAAAATAGCCATGTAATCAATAGACTACATGGCTATTTTATTGGAAAATGCTTTATAGAATTAATGCTTAAATCCGAAGCCTTCAAGGTCAAAACAGATTTAACTAAAATATTTTTGAGTGGTAATAAAGTCCATAAATTTGGACTTTAGCCTCGATGATTTTATTTGTCCACAAGAACTTCTTTTTTCTCACTGATTGTTGAGAAATATTTTGTGCCACAATTCAAGCATGTATAATACTTAATATTGGGAATAAAAAACAAAAACGTCTTTAAAAAAACACCTCTTTTGGTACGAGTACCGTAAGGGTTTCCACAGCTGGGACATTTTCTACTACTTGATTTGCGTACGAAGTAATAGATTAAAATCGAAAGTTGTACAAATCCGTACAGGAAAACGATTAGGAATAAAGGATTGATAGATTCTTCAAACATACCACTTAAATATAATATTGTGTGTTAAATATAGAACCAAGCCAACAAGGATATTCTTGGTCTCATAAGTTTGTAGTTTAAGCAAGAAAATTGTTTTTAAATTGATAGAACCCCATATTGATGGCGTATGTGGTTATTCGGGATGATTTTTCAGTAGATTGAGCGATTGTTACGATAATAAAGCAATTTCTAGTGACCAAATTGTAAAAAAAAACGTTAAAATCCAATAGTTTAAACTCAATTTTTTCAGGAAATGAGGGAGCGGTAAATGTTTTGAGTAACTTGCAATGAATGTTACTAGTAGATAATGCTATTTTAATGAAGAAATATTGATTTTAAGCTTATTTGTTCGAAATGTTATATTTTACCTGAAATATAAAGTAGATGAAATTTTATACAAGAATATATAGTTAAAGTACAATATAAATGATAAAAATCATTTGATAATAATAGCTTGTCGCAAATGTCTATATCTTCGGTTACCCTCAAATGACTGGATATCTATAAGTCTTTTAAAAGGAGTTTTAGTACACTATTAACTACTTGCTCAATACAATTTTAGTGCTTAATTTATTGACATTGAGTAGATTCTTATCGCCAATATCTTAAGGATTTATTCGTAATATATTTCTTAAATAGTACTATTTTTCGCTATCGCAATGCGAAAAAACTTGATATTCATATTTCTCTAAATCACAAATCTTACTATTTACTTATTTTTTATCTACATAAAAAAATGATTGGTCGATGTTTAAAATTCATTGGTCTACTATGAGTCTTTTAAAGTCGTTCTGTGTATTTCTTGCACTAAACAAAAGCACTTCTTATATAGTCTAAGCAACAAAAATCCGAAAAGATATAATTTCATCTTTATCTAAAATAAATTTATGAAAACCTATTTCCGAACCGCTCTACTAATTCTTATTAGTTTTGGAGCCTATGCACAAACGAGTCGACTTACTGGAAAATTTGTAGATGCCAAGGGCGAAGCCTTGATTGGTGTAAACGTAGTGTTGACAAATCCTAATGATGCAAAAGATAAGCATTTTGGTCCTTCCGACGTGAATGGTCGATTTATTATCAATCGTTTGCCCTTAAATACCACATACCAACTTAAAGCAACTATTGTCGGTTATAAAGAATTAACCAAAAGTATTACCATTTCGAAGGAATTTAATAACCTTGGAGATGTTGCGTTACAAGAAAGTACCAACGAACTCAATGAAGTTGTAGTAAAAGGAAAAGCTGCCACAATGGTTCAAAAAGGCGATACCTTACAGTACAATGCCAATGCTTTCAAAACAGCGCCCGATGCCAATGCAGATGAATTGGTAAAAAAATTGCCAGGAATTACTGTTGAGAATGGACAAATCAAGGCACAAGGTGAAAATGTTGCTCAGGTGCTCGTAGATGGAAAACCATTTTTTGGTGATGATCCCAATATCGCTTTGAAAAACTTACCAGCCGAATTAATTGACAAGATTGAAATTATGGATCGTTTGAGTGACCAATCTCAACTGACAGGATTTAATGATGGAAATACCACTAAGACGATTAATATTGTGACAAATCCTAATAGACGTAATGGTCAGTTTGGTAAAATTTATGCTGGACTAGGAACAAACGATAATTATTCTGCTGGGGGAAATATCAACTTATTTAATGGCGAAAAAAGATGGTCTGTGGTTGGAATGAGTAATAATATCAATCAACAAAATTTTTCGAGTCAGGACCTTCTAGGAATTAGTAGCAGTGGCGGCGGTGGTGGCAACCGCGGTGGCGGTGGTGGCAACCGTGGCGGTGGCGGTAACTTTGGAAGTTCAGCAGATAATTTTTTGGTGGGACAGCAAACGGGTATCAATACCACTAATTCAGTCGGAGTAAACTATACAGACAACTGGGGTAAAAAATTGGCGATAAAAGGAAGTTACTTTTTTAATAATAGTAATAATAATAATGCTCAGTCAACATATCGTACTTATTTCTTGAGTCAGGCTGCAAATCAGTATTATGACGAACAATCAAATAGCACAAGTAATAATTATAACCACCGTTTGAATCTTCGTTTGGAATATACGATTGACCCGAAAAATACCATCATTTTTACCCCAAGATTAAATCTTCAAAATAATAACTCTACGAGTATTGTCGACGGTTTGACTACAGATGCTAATAATCAGAAACTCAACCAGACTGCTAATAATACTACAGCCAAACGTACAGGATATACCTTTAACAATGACATCTTGTATCGTCATAGTTTTGCAAAACGTGGTCGTTCAGTTTCTTTGAATTTGAGTACAGCTCTCAATGACAGAAATGCCAATAGTAATCTAGTTTCAAACAACCAGTATTTTACAAGTAATACAAGCTCAGCTACTAGACAGATTTCTGTAACTGATACCAAAGGTTATACTTTGTCTGCTAACTTAGTTTATACAGAACCTATCGGAAAAGGATTATTACAAGGAACGTACAATGTGTCATTCAACAACAATAAGAGTGATAAAGTAACTAATAAATTTAACCCGACATCTAACGAATATTCAGTGTTAGACTCCCTATTATCAAACAAGTTTGATAATGACTATCTTACCCATCGTGCTGGATTAGGGTATAATTTGCGTATGAAAAGTGGTAATCTAAACTTAGGTGCCAACTATCAGTCGGCGGAACTTTCGGGACAACAGTTGTTCCCAAGAACAACGCAAGTAGAAACTAGTTTTCAAAATATTTTGCCTTATCTGCAATTGGATTACAGATTTACACAAGATAGTCGTATCCGTTTTAACTATCGTACTTCAACCAATGCCCCAAGTATCACTCAGTTGCAAAATGTATTGGACAATACCAATCCTTTATTTTTGACCAGTGGTAATCCAAATTTGGCACAAGAATATAGCCATAACTTAAATGCTCGCTATACTTATAATATACCAGCTAAGGCTCTAACATTTATGTTGTTGGGTAATTTTGGTTATACCAAAAATCCAATTGGTAATGAAGTGATTATTGCACAGCAAGATATGATTATCGACAGAGGTGTGACTTTGAGAAAAGGTGCTCAGTTGACTCGCCCTGTCAACTTTGATAACTCTTTGAATATGCGTTCGTTTATGGTAATTGGTTTTCCATTGTCATTTATTAAAACCAATGTTAACCTGACGTCCAGCTATAATTATTCGAAATTGCCAGGCAAAATCAACGACCAGTTGAACAACAGTAACCAGTATAATTTTAACCAAGGTATTACATTTGCAAGTAATATTAGTACCAATATCGATTTTAACTTGACATACAATTTGGGTTTCAATCAAGTGGATAATACCTTACAGCCACAGTTGAATACCAAGTATTATGTACATACAGCAACTGGTAGATTAAATTTAATTTTTGGAAAAGGATTTGTATTTCAATCAGATTTGAGCTATTACAGATACAATGGTTTGTCAGATTCTTTCAATCAGCAGTTTATTTTGTGGAATATGTCAGCAGGGAAGAAATTCTTGAAAAATCAGCGTGCAGAAGCCAAAATTACAGTATTTGATGTCTTGAAGAAAAACAATAGCATTACTCGTACAGTAACAGATACTTATATTGCTGACGTTCGCTCAAACGTTTTGACGCAGTACTTTATGCTAACTTTCACTTACAATATTCGTAATTTCAAAGGAAATAGCTAATGAGTAAGTTTGTTAGGGAAAAGGCGCAAAGGCACAAAGTGTGATTAGTGATATAAGCCAAACATAAGTCATCCTGAATTTAGCGATTGAATGAATGAGTGATTAATTTTAATCTTCATTTTACTAGTATAGACGCAATGCTTTGCGTCTTTGGCCGAGTTGGACATAGCATAGAAGTAGCAAAAAAGCGCTCGAAAATTGTTTTTCGAGCGCTTTTTTAATGAAATTTATAAAGTCAGCTTAGTTTAAAACTGGGATGATTCTTATGTGGAATATGGGCTTTTTAATATGCTAAAATCTGAGTGAGATTTTGAGTATAAAATTAAAGAATCCCAATTTTCTTAAGCCCAAAGCCTACTTCACATATCCATATTCCAGTGCAAGTTTTAGCAAACTTACCATATTTTTGACATCGAATTTTGCTAGTAAATTACTGCGATGAGTTTCTACTGTTTTTTCGCTAATACAAAGCGTATTGGCTATTGATTTGGTAGTTTGTCCTTTGGCAATCAGTTCCAAAATCTCTTTTTCTCTTCTTGTAAACTTCAATTCGTGTAGATTACGTTCCTGACTTTTTTGACGACTCAGTCCATTCATGATGATTTCGGTTATGGCAGCACTTTGATAGCTTTTTCCTTCGCTGACCGCTCTTATGGCTTTCAAAAACTCTTCTCGCCCTGTATTTTTTAATAAATATCCTGCTGCACCATTTTTCAGCATTTTAGTAATAAAGCTCTCTTCTTGGTACATCGAAACAGCTATAACCTTGGCCAAAGGATAATTATCAGAAATATTTTTACATATATCCAAGCCACTTTCATGCCCCAAATTAATGTCGAGTAGCACTACCACATCCTCAGTGGAATTCATTACTGCAAAAAGCTCTTTGGCTGACTGACATTGTCCTTCAACGGTTATGTCAGACTCCAACCCAAGTATGTGAGCGAGCCCTTCTGTAAAAATTTTGTGGTCATCGACTAATATTACACGAATCATCTGTTTTTTTGTCAAAAATCTATTGGTTATGAAAAGCTATTTACGATATATACTTTTTGGATTGGGAATATTTGTCTTGAATCAACTAAAGGCTCAGCAATTGCCCCATCCCGATTCTCTTTACGAAAAATCCACCTTGGAGCGTTACATCAAGGAATTTCATGAAAAAAATAATATTAAGGGATTAGCCATGACGTATTTGGCTAAAGCCAAAAGTCAAGAGCGATGGAATTTGCCCGACGAATCTCCTATTGAGAGTTATCGCAAAAGTATGGATTATTTCCGAGTCTTGGGTGATTCTTTACATTACTATGAGGTAAAAGGCTCGTTGGGCACTTACTTTATGGATCGTCCCATTTTTGCCAGTTATGCCAATGAATATCTGTCGAGTGCAGTACAATATTTTCGTAAGATTCATCGACCAGATATGGAAATTGGGCATTTGATAAACCTTGCTAACCTAGCTATTCGTCAGAAAGAAATGCTGAAGGCAAAGCAATATCTAGTCAGGGCCGACGAATTACCACAATCAGCTATTTCAAAAGGTAGAAATGCTGCCGCTTGGGCAGATTGGTACAGGAGAAATGGGTATTATCATGAAGCTATCAAGAAGGCAACTGAAAGTATGAGGATTGCCCAAAATATTAAGGTTGCTTGGCTAGAAGCCGTTTCGTATTTCTATTTGGGTGCGTCATATCGTAGATTGAATCAAAATGAAGAGGCGATACAATCTTTAAATTTGGCAAAAAACATAACCGAAAAGTACTTTAGTATGCTTTTGCTTCGTAAAGCGATTTATGAAGAAATGGGATTAGTTTATCAGCATAATAAACAGTTTAATAAAGCTTTTGAGTACATTTTCTTAGCTTATCAAACTTTTCAATTGCTCGAAAGTTCAAAGCTGGAAGTGGAAGTACGACAATATCGGGAGTATCAATTATTGGAAGAACAACAAGAGAAAATCTCAAAAATTGCCCTCGAAAAACGCTTGGCTGAAGCTGAATTAGTTTCCTTAAAAGCCACAGAACGGATTTATCTCTTGACGATTTTGGTGGCTTTTTTGTTGCTAGTGATACTTCTGTACGCTTATTTCTCAAAACAAAAAGTAGCCAAACTCCAAGCTGATAGAGTATTCAAAACGGCACAAATAGATACCTTACAAGCATTGATTAATGGACAAGAGCAAGAACGTCTTCGTATTTCTCAGGATTTACATGATGGGGTAGGGACTTTGTTATCGAGAATCAAAATGATGATGGATGCTCCGTTTTGGAACAATGTTCAGCTACAACACTTGCTCGATGATGCCTGTAAAGAGGTGCGGAATATCTCTGGAAATTTGCAACCCTCAAATCTTCAAAACTTTGGATTGATTGCCGCTATTGAAGATTTGGTTAGCAAGAATCATTCGGAAGAAACCGAAATAATATTTCAGGTGTACGGGCAAAGTATTGATTTTGGAAAAGAAAAAACCTTGATGCTTTATCGAATTGTTCAGGAGTTATTGGCAAATGCCTTGAAATATGCCGAAGCTACAGAGGTGCTTATTCAGATAAGTTTTCAAGAAAATCATATTCATTTGACTGTTGAGGATAATGGGAAGGGTTTTGACCCAAGTATAGCTCAACATTCTGTGAGGGGATGGCAAAATATTCGTTCGAGATTAGACTACTTACAAGGAACTCTCTCCATCGAAAGTGATCAACAGTTTGGTACTTCCATCAATATAGAAGTAGATGAGAATAATTGATATGATTAAGAGAAACTGGAATGCTAAAAATAAAACTCAGGGTTTTCCCTGAGTTTTATTTTTAGGGATTAACCCTGAGTTTTATAAGATAAAAAAAATAGAAATTTGTATTAAAGAAAGACTTCTCAAGTCAACACAACAAGTTGTATCCAAAAAACACATAAATATAGATTAAAAATTGAATTGGGAGCTGCATTTTACTTTTGGGCATAGGTCACATAACCATGCCTAAAGTAAAATCTCCTATCCGCTATTAATCAATGGATTACAGAAGAAATATGCAAAGATTTACAAAAAAAGTTTTGGTTCTATTATCACTACTATCCTCTGTCACTATGACATTAGGACAAAGTGGTCCAGCCTTACAAAATGAGCCATTTGATTTAAGTCGTGATTTTAGAGATTTTACCAATACTTATTTTTTAGCAGATAGCCTAGCAGGTTTTAATCCTACTACTGGACAAGGACAGTTGAAATGGAGACGAAACCAGTACTATCCTCAGCACGCATTTAATAATACTATGGCGGGGATTCATAAAGTCTCAGGCAATGAGTTTCCTGGCATTGAATACGCTGCCGACCCAGTACTTCCATTTAGTATTGAGTTTGTTTCGCCCAAAACGATTCGTATCAAAGCTCAAACAGGTTATGTTGCACCGTCAACGGAGCCGTCTTTAATGTTGGTAAAAGAACCCAATAAAGATGCTTCATGGGTATATTCAAAAACCAATAATGGGCATCAATACAAAAGTGCTTTTGGTACAGTTATTATTACCGAAAATCCTTGGGCAATCGAAATCCATGATGCCAATGGAAAACTACTCACCAAGACACGCCATCAAGTAGATGGAAAAACTTCTTTTACGCCTTCATTACCTTTTTCGTTTGTTCGCCGAGCAGCCGACTATTCACGTAGTGTTGCAGCAGTATTTACACTTTCGCCTGACGAAAAAATCTTTGGTTGTGGCGAGTCGTTTACCCGATTAAACAAATATGGACAAAAGGTAAATCTTTATACCACCGACCCTAATGGCGTAGAAACCAACGGTATGTATAAGCCTATTCCATTTTTCATGAGTAGTCGTGGATACGGAATGTTTATGCACACCTCATCGCCTATAACATGTGATTTTGGGGCGACATTTGGGGCTTCAAACGCTTTATTAATTGGGGATGAAAGTTTGGATTTGTTTGTTTTTTTGGGCGAACCCAAAGATATTTTGGATGAATATACCAATATCACTGGTAAGGCTTCTATGCCACCATTATGGTCTTTTGGCTTGTGGATGAGCCGTATTTCGTATTTTTCAGAGCAAGATGGTCGTACAGTTGCCAAGCAGTTGAGAGATTATAAAATACCTTCTGATGTGATACATTTTGACACAGGCTGGTTTGAAACAGATTGGCGTTGTGATTATGAGTTTTCGAAAAATCGTTTTCAGGATCCTGTAAAAATGATTGCTGATTTGAAAGAGCAAGGATTTAGAACCTGCTTGTGGCAGTTGCCTTATTTTGTTCCGAAAAATGAATTGTTCTCAGAAATAGTTTCAAAAGGATTGAGTGTCAAAAATGCTAAAGGAAATCTGCCTTATGAGGATGCAGTATTAGATTTTACCAATAAAAATACCATTGAATGGTATCAGAATAAAATCGGAAATCTGCTAAAAATGGGTGTCTCAGTCATCAAAGTTGACTTTGGCGAGGCAGCGCCACTGAATGGTATTTATTCGAATGGTCGTACAGGTTTTTATGAACATAATTTGTATCCATTAAGATATAACAAAACCGTAGCCGATATTACCAAACAAATTACAGGCGACAATATCATTTGGGCTCGTAGTACATGGGCTGGTAGTCAGCGTTATCCTTTGCATTGGGGTGGCGACGCCGAAGCTTCGGATATGGGTATGGAAGCGCAGTTAAGAGGAGGCTTATCAATTGGTCTATCAGGATTTAGTTTTTGGAGTCATGATGCTGGTGGATTTGCCGCCCAAACACCAGAAGATTTATATCGTCGTTGGGCACCTTTTGGTTTATTTACTTCACATTCGCGTTGCCACGGTCAACCGCCTAAAGAGCCTTGGGCTTATAGTGAGAAATTCTTGAATACTTTTAGAAAAGTAGCAGAAACAAAATATAAATTGATGCCATATATCTATGCGCAAGCAAAGGTAGCTTCTGAAAAGGGATTACCTATGATGCGTGCCTTATTCGTAGAGTTTCCAGAAGACCCTGGAGCATGGCAAATAGAAAATGAATATCTATTAGGAGAAGATTTATTAGTTGCACCGATTTTTGAAACGGGCTCAAATGAAAGAAATGTGTATTTGCCAAAAGGTAAATGGATTGATTTTCAGTCAAATAAAGTATATGAAGGTGGCTGGCATAAAATTGAAGGTGGTGAGTTTTCGATTGTTATATTGGTAAAAGAAGGCGCTGTAATTCCACAGGTAAAATTAGCGCAATCTACCGCACAAATTGATTGGTCAACTATCAAACTGGTCAGTTATGCAACCAACGGCGTTGCTACTGGAAAAGTTTATCTGCCAAACGATAGCCAATGGCAGGAAGTCAGTGTAGTAACAAAAGGTAAGAAAACGCAATTACTCAAAGACCCCTATAACCAAAAAGTGAAGTGGAATTGTGTGAGTTTTCTTGAAAAATAATACTATTTAATTCTTCGGTCGTTACCGACTATTTATCCAATTTATTTAATACTATGAATCAAGTTAGTTTTCTCTACTTGGCTGGATTTTTACTGGCAGGATTTGGGTTATTCGCCCAAAATCCTGCCGACCAAATTCGGCTTAATCAAGTTGGTTTTTACCCCAATGCGCCAAAACAAGCGCTTGTGGTTGGTAAAAACTTTGAAAACTTTACGCTTATTGAAAAAGAATCTCATAAGGTTGTTTATAAAGGAAAAATAAAAGAAGCAGTAAAAAGCCCTTTTTCTGAAAAATATACACAGGAAATAGATTTTTCTAACTTTAAGAAAAACGGGAATTATATACTTTCAGTAGAAAAGCTCGGAGAATCGTATCCTTTTGAAATCCGAAATAATGCATTGAGTAATGTAGCAAAAGCTTCCATCAAAGGCTATTATTTTCAACGCGTTTCTGAGGATTTGCCTGAGAAATATGCAGGAAAATGGGCGAGAAAAGCAGGACATCCTGATACCTCGGTATTGGTTCATGCAAATGCTGTGTCAACGAATCGTCCTGAAGGTACTCGTATCAATTCTCCAAGGGGATGGTATGATGCTGGGGATTACAATAAATACATTGTCAATTCGGGGATAACCATGTACACTTTGCTTTCGGCATTGGAGGATTTTCCCAAAACTGCCAATGACTTAGAACTCAATATTCCTGAAAGTGGCAATAATCTTCCTGATTTATTAGATGAAATTCTAGTGAATTTGGAATGGATGTTAACGATGCAAGATCCAACTGATGGTGGTGTATATCATAAGTTAACGAATGCCAATTTTGATGGAATGGTGATGCCTGACAAGGCTATTCAGCCTAGATATGTAGTACAAAAGAATACTATTGCGAGTCTAGATTTTGCCGCAGTAATGGCACAAGCCTCAAGGATTTTAAAACCCTATAACCCTGAACTATCAAGTAGGTGTTTAACATCAGCGGAAAGTGCATGGAATTGGGCAAAAGCTAATCCTAAAGTATTCTATCGTCAGAATCAGAATAACGAAAAGTTTAAACCTGCTATTACGACTGGTGGATATGAGGATAATAATGATACAGACGAATGGTTTTGGGCATCAGCAGAGTTGTTTGTAGCCACGCAAAAATCCCAATATTGGGAAGGCATCGCTAGTACTGATGTGTATTGGCTTCCTATTCAATCGTGGAATTCGGTGATGCCATTAGGAGCATTTTCTCTGTTAAAAGCACGAAAAACTTTGCCCTCATTTACGGCTAATAAAATAGCACAAATTCAAAATACCGTCTTGCAGCAGGCCGATGAAATGGTGAAGGATTTGGATAAGCCATTGTTTAGAACAGTGATGGGAAAATCAGCCAAAGATTTTATGTGGGGAAGCTCTTCTCATGCGGCCAACCAAGCCATGTTTTTACTACAAGCATTTCAGCTTAATCCTAAAAAAATCTACTTGGAGGCAGCTTTGGGAAATATGGACTACTTGTTAGGAAGAAATGGTGTTGGATATTCATTGTTAACGGGTTATGGGAGTAAATATCCTATGCACCCGCATCACCGACCGTCTATAGCCGATGGCATAGACGAGCCAGTGCCAGGACTACTTTCGGGCGGTCCAAATCCTGGTCAGCAAGACCAGTGTAAATACGATTCGAAGGTTCCAGATGAGTCATTTTCTGATTCGGATTGTTCGTATGCCTCTAACGAAATTGCCATCAATTGGAATGCTCCATTGGTTTATTTGGCAATGGCTTTGGAGTCTTATTATCATTAAAATGCACTTTCATACATTTGTTAATACGAATAGTTTTATGCCTATTTTTTGAAAACCGTAAAATAACTTCCAGTAGGGTTAAGTTGTTGATTAATAGCTTGTTGTTTTATGTTTTTGTTGTGAATTACTAAAATGGTTGCTCAAAAAGTTCTTTGAGTTGTACCTTTGTCACAACAAACATTATTAAAACGAACCCTTAAATTATTATGAAAAAGCTTTATAGTTTTTTAACCCTATTTTTCTCAATTGCACTTCTTTTTGGTTGTAGTTCTGACGATGACAATACCAACACTGTCCCAACAGTGGACTTCGATGTTGCCATAGGTTCATACACACTTCGTTCTATTACAAACACTGCTGGGCAAGCAGTAACTGGGTCAGGTACTTTGACCGTAAAAAGAGAAAATGGAAATACCGCTGGATTTACGTATGCTGTAACCTTGAAGAGCGGAACTTCTACTTCAAATGTAAATATTACAAACACATATACGGTGTCAGTTTCTGGAACAAAAATTAGTTTTGGTACCGATCACTACTATCAGTCAGGAGCTCTATATGCTTCAATTCCAACAGGTTCAGGAATTTATACGGCTGTGTTTACAAAATAATAGCATTATAAGTAATCGTGCAAAATTAAATTTAAGAAATTGATGGGATAAGATATTAGTAATCACAAAATTACACTCAAAACTCATCACTCACAATTTAGCACTCATACTTAAGTTAGCGAGCAAAATTAAAATAATTTTACCCGCTTTAAGCTCTAGGCTAAAAGTTAAATAGTATTTCTCACGAAATAAGTAAATCTTCTTTGCTTAATGCCTACGGCTTAAAGCGTACTAATGCAATTTTATTTTGCATTAGTACTTAAAATCTTCTCATATTTTGGGGAGTTTTTTTCATGTAAAACCCTTTTAAAATTAAGAAATTAAAACGTTTGAGATAACAAATACCAGTACGCATACATAGATAAGATTTTTAGTTGTTGTACTAACTATTGAGGATTTATGGGTAGCTTTGTAGACTTTTCAATCATCAAATTATACTCATGAATATTTACCTAAAAAAATCACTTCTATTGCTATTACCCTTCATGGTAATTTCCTGTAAACAACAATCATCTGAAGAACAGATTCAACCTATTGTCAGTACTAAAAACAATTTTGAATCAGCGCTGGGGGATTATCAACTTATTTCTTTAGTAGATACCAAAGGAAATTTCGTGGCTGGTAGTTCAGGTACTTTGCACTTAGAGAAAGAGTCAAATGGCTCTGCAACAATTAAGATTAGTATTGAGATTAAAACCGCAAATGCTGGAGGAGGAATGGGCTCAAGCTTTAATTATGCTGCCCAAAATGATGGAAAGAAAATACGTTTTGGTGCAGATATTTATGTTGAAGCTAACGAGTTTCATGCTCCTGTAAGTGTGTACAACTACTTGACCAACTCTAATGAAGTATACACAGCAACGTTTTTGAAAAAATAAGTTTAACGTAAAGCTTGAAAACTTTCATGATTCATCCCGAATTTTACGATTGAGATTATTCTCTAAGTTTTCCTCAAAAAAGCGGTCGGAAAATATTTTCCGACCGCTTTTTTGATGCTACTATACTCGATATAACTTGGCTGAAGACGCAATCATTGTGTCTCTACTGCTAGAATACAAATTTTTACATAATCACTAAATCGCTAAATGGTTTATTCTTTTTTCTCTCCTTTCAAAAACTCTAAATTCCAGATTTTTTCCGCCTTTTGACCTAAAAACCAAAACGATACAGCAAGAATCAGAAAGAAGACAGCTTTGTGAATTGAATCCCAGAAGTATTCAAAAAATTTGGTGTATAGGTTGATAAACAAAAAAGTAATCCCAAAACTTCGGGAGGTATAATCGTCTTGTTTGAGTCCATACCAAATGGCTACAATTGCCGCGCCAGCAAATAAGACTCCCCAGTGAAATAATTCGATTTGTTTGACATGATACCAAGAATCCATATCGCCATAGTTGCCAAAAATAGAAAGTATCCAAAGTGAGATAAAAAGGTACAAAAGCCCTAGCACATAAGTAGGATGTTGGAAATCATCCAGTTTTGATTTTTTCGGGATAAAAAAACTAGCAATGGTCAACATTAGTCCAAACAATACAAATCGCATTGGATAGTTCATACCAATAAAATAAGCTCCCCAGCCTGAAGCATAGCCTGTTTCAGTGCCAAACCATGTTCCGAACGATAATACGGCAAAAATCCAGACCAATGTCGAAGGAAACCAGAATCCCAAACCTGCATAAATGAAGGTAGAAAGTAAAAATAGCATAGAAAAGTGCCCACTGCCATTGTCGATGACTTTTCCAAAATAGCCAACAGCTACTGCCGTTGCCAATACACCTCCCAAAAAGATGGTTTCGTTGCTAAATAGATTTTGTGGATGATTTTTGCGACGATTCAGTCCCCAAGCATACAGCCCCGCTGCGATACCAATAAAACCAATACATATAGCTGTATTAGAGGAAGTAAAAAGTTCGGTGATGAGTTCGATAAGACGATTGTCTTTGAGTGCAGTAGCTACCGAAATAATGATACAAATCATGGCAATCCAAAACGCATAGATGGCCAGTTTCATCCAATCAAAAGGTCGAATTTGTATTTCGGATTTAAGTTTTTCGGCGGTATCGTTGTTGATGGTTCCTCGCTTTTGCCACTCTTCAATTGTTTCTAAGAGAAACTCACCTTGTTTTCTGTTATAATTCATGCAAGAAAGGATTTTATGAACGAATAGTTGAATCAGTCAATTTCATTCTGGTGCAAATCAAAGCATGAATTTTTCACTCCTTTTGCGTAAATGCAAATTATTTGACAAATAATCTGTGCTGATGAATAGGGTAGCGATGAAACATTGTCATGAAATCAATCTCATGAAGCTTTTAGAATAGGAAGATTTTTCTTGAAATAAGTAGGTGTTGTACCTTCATATTTTTTGAAAATAGTACAAAAATAATTGACATTCTGAAAGCCCACTCGGTAACTAGCATCTGTTACGCTAGTACTTGGGTCGGCCAGTAGCTTTTTGGCCAACTTTACTCTTTCTTGAATGATAAATTCGACAGGACTTAATCCAAACTCACGTTTGAAGCTACGGAAAAAATGCGCTTTTGACATACAAGCCATATCGCTGAGTTTTTCAATGGTGAGATTCTCAGCCAAGTTCTCGCGAATGTATTTTACCACATGTGCAAAACGATTGGTATTGATATATTGCATATAATTGTCAAAAATCAACACACGGGCTTGCGTTTGCATTAGGCGAAGCAATAGTTCTTGTAGGGCGAAATTGGCAAACAGGTCTTTGGATACATTATTTTCTTTGGAAACATATACCAACCGATCAATAGTGCTGGCTAACTCTTGGGTATTCTTGATATGAAAACGATTGAGGTCAATATCCCAAAGTTCGTTTTGCTCAACTTTAGCATATTTTTCATTTAGTAAATCTACCGTCTCTTTAATTTTTTCTTCATCAATCGCCAAAGCAATACATTGAGTAGGGGTATGTAAACTAGCTTCTGGAAAATCGATAATCATTTCTTCATTGGAAGGTACTATAACGGACTCGCCTGGCAGGTAGTCAAAACGCTTGTCTCCAAAAAGATTCATCACCTTTTTGCCACGAAGCATAGCGGTAAATACCAAGTCATTAAATTTTAGACTTACTCTTTCGCTTTGCTGATGGGTTTCGAAGATATTCAACTCACAATGATTCAAGTTGAATGTCGAACGATGCTCTACTAGCGTCTGGAGTTGTCTCAAACTGGTTAATGCTTGGGTTTGTGGCGCAAATTTCTTTTCCATGACCAGAATATCTCTTTAATTATCGGGATTGATAATCTTCAAAATGAGGAGTCCCTCTCTTTTTTGAAGACTAACACACTGTTTATAAAACTCACAAAAACAAGATAAGATTGTATTTGATGGTACAATTTACTACCAAAATACCTTTTTTGTCTGTGAATGGGTCTTTTTTATTTCCTATTTCAGCTTTATTCTATACAATTTAGTAAATAGTAAGTTGTCAAGATTAAATATGATATTTTATTGTAGAAACATGATACAATAGTGAAGATTGAAGTGAGATTAAAATGAGAATTTTGAAACATCAAACAACACAAAATCCTTTTAACTCAATTTAGCAACATGGAAACAACAGTAGAAGTGAGCAGTTTGGTGGCACGTCCACAATTCAAAGAGAGATATGAAAACTTTATTGGTGGAGAATGGGTAGCACCTGTGAAAGGCGAATACTTTCAAAATACTTCTCCAGTAGATGGGAGCACTTTCACTGAGGTAGCACGTTCGAGCAAAGAAGATGTTGAGTTGGCTTTGGATGCAGCTCATAAAGCTTTTGCTACTTGGTCTCGTTCTTCGGCGACATATCGTAGTAATATTTTGTTGAAAATTGCTGACGTAATGGAGGCAAATCTTGAATATTTGGCGGCAGTAGAAACAATCGATAACGGAAAGCCAGTTCGTGAAACAATGGCGGCAGATATTCCTTTGGCGATAGATCACTTCCGTTATTTTGCAGGTGTTTTACGTTCGGACGAAGGCACAATGTCCGAGCTAGATGCCGATACTATCTCCATGCACATTCATGAGCCAATTGGAGTAGTAGCTCAAATTATTCCTTGGAACTTCCCGCTTTTGATGGCCGCATGGAAACTTTGTCCAGCTTTAGCCGCTGGTTGTACCGTAGTAATGAAGCCTGCTGAACAAACGCCAGTTGGTTTGCTTGTCCTGATGGAATTGTTACAAAATGTACTTCCAGCAGGTGTAGTAAACGTTATCAACGGTTTTGGAGTAGAAGCAGGAAAGCCTTTAGCGCAATCGCCTAGAATAGCAAAAGTAGCCTTTACAGGAGAAACTTCAACAGGTCGTTTGATTTTGCAATATGCTTCTGAAAACATTATTCCTGTAACGATGGAATTGGGTGGTAAGTCTGCCAATATTTTCTTCCCAAGTATCATGGATGCTGACGACGAGTTTTTTGACAAATGTTTGGAAGGTGCAGCTATGTTTGCCTTGAATCAAGGCGAAGTTTGTACTTGTCCGTCTCGTATGTTGGTGCATGAAAGCATTTATGAAAAATTTATTGAAAGAGTAGTTGAAAGAGTAGAAAAGATTAAAATGGGGCATCCACTCGACCCAAATACCATGATGGGTGCTCAAGCGTCTAAAGAGCAATTCGACAAGATTTTAAGCTATATCGAAATTGGTCAAGAAGAAGGAGCTGAGTTGTTGACAGGTGGCGCATCTCAATATATCGATGGTTTGCCTGAAGGTTATTACATCAAACCAACGCTCTTCAAAGGACATAACAAGATGCGTATTTTCCAAGAAGAAATCTTCGGACCTGTTGCTTCTGTGGCTACGTTCAAAACGGTTGAAGAAGCTATCGCTATTGCCAATGATAGTTTGTATGGTTTGGGCGCTGGTGTTTGGACACGTGATGCTCATGAGCTGTTGACTGTACCAAGAGAACTTCAAGCAGGTCGTGTTTGGGTAAACTGCTACCATGCTTATCCTGCCCATGCTTCGTTTGGAGGGTATAAAAAGTCAGGTTTTGGTCGCGAAACACATAAAATGTCATTAAACCAATATCGTCAAACTAAAAATATCTTGTTGTCAAACAACAAAAATAAACTAGGATTTTTTTAGTCATTGAGTGATTGTGTGAATGAGTGGTTGAGTGATTTTGAACAATATTAAATAAGTCACTTAACCACTAATCACTCGTTTCTAGGATACAAAGAGTCAAGTTATGGATGTGAAACGCACAAAATTAAATAAATCACTCAACCACAAATCACTCAATCACTCATTCAATATGAATCAAATTAAGATAACAGCTTTGGCAAAAGATGTGGTTCGGCAATTGCAGAATCGACATGGGCGACTGATGTTTCATATCAGTGGCGGTTGTTGTGATGGTACTCAGCCTCAGTGCTACGAATTAGGAGAGTTTAGGCTAGGAGAGGTAGATATTAAATTAGGGGATGTGTGTGAATGTGCTATTTATACTACCAATGATCAGTTGGTTTTTTGGAAAGACTCTGAACTGACACTAGACGTTTCGCCAGGTAAGGGAGGAGGTTTTTCGCTAGAGGCGCCTCTAGGAGTAAGATTTATAATGAAATCTAGTAAATGTGTATTGAATAGTTGATGGGTTTGTATTTTTTGAGCTAATACTGATTTACTATTTCTCCAGCTATTTAGTGTGAGGAATTATCAAATTTAAGAGGTAGTTATCAGGTATGTGCTAGGTCATAAAAGTCATGACAAATCTAAAAATATCGCTATATTTGTAGTACAAAAATACGAAATAGTTATGACTGTAAATCCTCAAAATAAACCCTCAAAGAAAAGTCCTTACAAGGGACTTTTGGAAGAGCATGAACTTCATACACCAGAGGAGAGAAAAAAGAATACCGAAAGGCTCAAAAAAATACATCAACAGAATTTGCAGAAGCTTCAAAAACAGTAAATGGCTTACCTATTAGATACAAACATCCCCATTCGATTTACTGATCATTTCGCAATCTTTGGTAGAAAAATGCTTGTACTCAGTACCGATGAGTATTTTCCGATTTATGATGGTCTTCGGGTAATTGATTAGACGGAAAATTTCGTTGTTTAGGGCTTTGCGCAAGAGCCATATCTTGACTTACGCAAAACCCGTTTACTATAATGTTTAAGGAGGTATTTATCTCAAATACAAGTATCGTTATTTTACTCCCACGAAATCACCGCTTTCACTAATGAAGGTTCAGTGTACAATTTCGGTAATTGTTCTGCTACTTCTTCAAAGGTAATACGGTGTGAAATCCAGCTATCTACTGATAATTCGCCAGTTTCCATGGCAGCAATAATTTCTCTAAAATTGTTCGGTTTGCTATTGCGACTACCCATGATAGTTAATTCTCTTTTATGAAAACTTGGATCATTGAACTGATAGTCACCTTGATATAATCCTACAAAAACTAATCTTCCGCCTGCTGCCAAATAATTGAAGGACTGGTGCATAGAAGCAGGACTACCTGTGGCATCCAAAACTACTGTTGGCATTTTTCCTCCAAATACTTCCAAAATTTGTTCTACTGTTTGGTCATTTGCAACGATACTAGCATCGGCTTTTTTATGTTCTAAACAAAAATCTAAACGTTGAGTGTTTCTATCCACAACCGCCACTTTTGCGCCACGAAGTTTGACAAACTCAAGTACTGATAAACCAATTGGGCCTGCACCAACTACCAATACTAGGTCGTTTGATTGCACATTGGCTCTTTCTACTGCATGAGCACCAATTCCAAGAGTTTCTACCAATGCCAACTGCTCATAGTTCAATTTATCAGAAACATGAAGTTTGTGAGCAGGTACTTTGATATATTCACGCATACCACCATCGGTATGTACGCCCATTACTTGCAAATTTTCACAACAGTTCCCCAAATCACGCTCACAAGCCCAACATTCGCCACAATTCAGATATGGTTCTACGGCACATTTTTGCCCAACTGTTACTTCATTAACTTCTGAGCCAACAGCTATCACTTCGACGCCCAATTCATGACCCAAAATACGAGGATATTGAAAAAAGGGTTGTCTACCCCAAAAAGCATGATAGTCAGTACCACAAATACCAATTTTATGGACTTTTACTAAAACTTCATTAGGGAGGAGAGAAGAAGGTTTTTCTGTATCAGAATACGCAAAAGATTCAGGTTGTAATAAGGTAAGTGTTTTCATTAAAAATTTAACATTGAGAACAGCTTTTTATGCTGAATGATTGAATTATCGATTAGTAAGTGTTTTATCTATAGGGTTCAAGAAAGGATTATATACTCAAAATCGAAGGTAATGAATAAAAAAACGGGTAAAAGATTTCTCCTTTACCCGAATAGATGTGTTAGCTGTAAAAAGTGTTTATTTTGTCAACTCATCAAATGTTAATGATAAAAAGTAGGTTGAACCAACATTCGGATTACCATAGGCGGTAAAGTATGATTTTCCTAGAATATTCGTTGCGCCTAGTTTTAAGATAGATTTTAAGCTTGAAATTTTCTTCGAAATCTGAGCATCAAACGTAGAAATAGCTGGTACAATAGTAGCATTTGAGTCATATCCTGCTACAATGCCCGACTGCCACAAGAAGGCATCTTGATAACGCCATACTACATTGAATCCAATCCCAGATTTGCCAAGTTCACGGTTAGCAATTGAAGCAGAATACTTGAATTTTGGCGTATTGAATGCTGCTGTACCTCCTTGGTCAATGATATTTTGGTCAAACTCTTTCAATGAATTATAAGAGATATTACCACCAATTAAAAAACCTTTTGGTAAACGATAATCAACGCCCGCGGCAAAACCTTCGGTTACTGCTTTTCCTTGCGAAGAGGCTGGCATCGAGTAAATTTGACGAGTAGCTTCGCTGAGCAAACCAAGTGGCGTTCCAGTAGTTGATTGCATCAAGGTTTCTTGATAAGCAAAATTCTTAAATTGGTTGTAATAATAACTAGCATCGATATACAAAGCATTGGCAATCAAACCACGATACCCAATTTCGTACGATTGTACAATTTCTGGCTTGTAAGGTTTAAACTCGTAAGGTTTTAATATACCCGATGCTAAAGCAGCTTGTGTACCTTGTTGAGTCGCTAGTTTGGTTGTTAAATCAGCAATAGATGCTGCCGAAGGTGCAACGCCATATTTGTTGGCAAATGCTTGTGGATTGGCCTGAGCTTCTGCTTGCAATCCTGTCGCAATATTTGGAGCTAGGGCTGTAGCTCTTTCCTGAATTTGAGTGCCAAATGCTTTCACCGTTGCCACAGTATAAGCTGGGTTTGTTGTAGAATTCAAGCCGTATTTAGTCGCATAGTTACCCAACCCGCCGATAACAATCGCTTGTGGTGCTTTAATGTCGACATACTGTGACTGAATTGTTGGTATTCTAAAGCCTGTTTGATAAGACACTCTGAAAGAATGCTCTTTCCAAGGAGATACTACTGCTGCGACACGCGGAGAAAACTGTCCTTCGAAGTTCTGGTTTTTGTCATAACGACTTGATGCTACAATTTTTAACTTCTCGTTAAATAACGATTTTGTGGCTTGCAAATATGTACCCCATTCGTTTACCTGAATTCCTTTACCATCCCTATCAGGATAAAATGTACCTCCTGAGTTTAGGTCATACATGCGGTAGTTACTCCCTACAATTACTTCTGCAAACTTAATTTCATTTTTGAAATTGTACATACCCTCCAACTGATACATATTTGTTCTGTCGTAAAGGTGTGCACCGCCATAAGGATAGGAAGCATTGTCTGTTGCGGCAATATTTACATTTTTAATATCGGCAGTTAAAGCATTGAAAACCGCAGAGCCAGCTACTGGACGACCAGCATCGGCAATGCCACGAGCAACGTTGTGTGCATTAATTCCTACACTTCCTGATTGTAAGGCTTTTAGATAAGCACCAACGTACGTAGGATACCAAGTAGTACTTCCGCCACCCCAACTTTCGTTGAGTAACTGTGCCAATACACCCGTTGCAAAAGTATTTCCTGAACGTTCTTGAGTGGTATATCCACGCAAGTAAAAGTTTGAACCTTTCAACTCTAATTTTGCTTGAAGACCATCAAAGTTATTAAGTGAGTATCGATCAGAACCCATATATACCGAAGTTCCACTACCATACATGAATTGTCCAATGGCTTCAATATTTTCACTCAAACGATAATGCAGTGCTACACTGGTACGAATATTTTTAGCTTCAGGTTTTACCAAATCCAATTCATTATATCCTGTACGACTCACTAAAGTACCGTACGGAATCAATGATGCCGAAGATGCAGGAATTAAGTTTGCAGCTACCATTTTGTCAGCAATAGCACGCAAATCTTGAGAGACTTCATCACCATAAACATTGACACCATTGTAGTTAGGGTCTGTCAAACGATTAGTTTTGCCAGTCAAGCCATCATTCATATTCAAAGTATTACTTACTGCCCAATCTCTTGGTACACCGATATACCAGAAGTTGACTTTCATCGCAAACTTATCATTGAACGACTGTGCCCAGCGCATACTAAAATCATAGAATGAGCTGTTGGGCTGACTACGATTGCTTTCGTGCATAATACCCGTTTTGAGGTTGGCACTTAGACCTTTATACAAAAAAGGACTTTTGGTATTCATCAACAAAATACCATTGAGGGCATTTGGACCGTAAAGCGCAGAGGCTGCTCCAGGCAAAAATTCGGCACTTGCTAAGTCAATATCGGAGGTAACTACAATTGTACCTACCGAGAAATTGGTACCAGGCGCTTGATTGTCCATACCATCCACCAGCTGTACGAGGCGGTTGTTGCCATTGGCATTAAATCCACGAGCGTTGATAGAGGTAAAAGACATGGATTGCGTCGTATAATCAATTCCTTTGAGGTATTTCAAACTCTCTAAGAAGTTGAACGCAGGATTGGCTTGAATCGAACGAATGTCAATTTTTTCAATAGTTACGGGCGATTTCATCACACTTTCTTCTACACGGGCAGCCGATACCACGACTTCTTCTCCTTGGGTAACTTGCTCTGTCATGGCGATATCTAACTTCGCCTGAGGGTCGGTTATGACAACTTCTTGGGTTTTATAACCCACAAAAGAGATAGCGAGTTTGAAAGGTAGAGGCACTTGGGTGTAAAGTGTAAATGTTCCGTCAAGGTTGGTAGTAGTACCCGTCACTTTTCCTCTAATCATAATGTTAACGCCTGCCATTACTTCATTAGTGGATGCATTGGTTACTTTACCTGTGATTTTGGTTTGAGCAAAAGACGCAAAAGCGCATAGCATTAACCCCAAAGCAAGGATGCTTGTAGTAAAGATGTTTTTCATTGTTTGTTTGTATAATTGGATGAATAGAGTAGTACCCCCTCGAACAGAAAAGTAAGGATGTAAGTTGGTTCAAGAATGTACTAAAAGAAGATTAGAGACTTCCGTAGCGGTTTGTGGAACTGTCCAAATCTTGGCGTCGTAAGATAAATTATTAAGAAAAGTAATGATAGGAAATATCGGAAGTGCAAAAATATGTATCTACATAAGTTAACCCAAGACTTATTACACTCATGTAGGAATATCCACTTTGATGAGGATTATTAGAGGTGAATTTTTTATAGGGTAAAACAAAGAAACTGCGTTTGAATGTACTCAAACGCAGTTTTTTGACTATTTATTAAGATTTTTAGAGTTTATATAAAAATTCTCATCAACACTTATATTGCTCAAGTTGCTATCTTCTACAGATTGCCATTGCATAGTTGGCTTTACTTTTAGATAAGTATTATCCGCTTTCTTAAATCTGGCTGGCATATCAAAACCATCAATACAAGTGGTCCAACGATACTCTAACTTGTTTCCTGACACTTTATATTCTAAAGTTGGAATTTGTACTGTTCTAAGATATTGGTCAAAAACTTTACTCAAATTTACCTCACTTTGTTGAGATATATAGTTTTCGATTTCTTCCGTTGTAACTGTTTTATGATAGAATACTTGATTCATTCCACGAAGGATATTTCTCCATTTTTCATCATTATCAATAATATAACGAATCGTGTGAAGCATATTACCACCTTTGTAATACATATCTCCCGAACCTTCATGATTGACATTATAAACCCCGATAATCGGACGGTCATTACTGATGAGTTTGCGAGTTCCTAGTACGTATGCGTGTCCAGCTTCTTTTCCATAATGATACTCTGTAAACAAATTTTCAGAATAATTGGTAAAGCTTTCATGAATCCACATATCTGCGATATCCTTATAGGTAATATTGTTGGCAAACCACTCATGTCCTGATTCGTGAACAATGATAAAATCCCATTTGGCCCCCCAACCAGTCCCTGACAAGTCGCGACCACGATAACCATTCTGATAGCCGTTTCCATACGTTACTGAACTCTGGTGTTCCATTCCCAAATAAGGTACTTCCACTAATTTGTAGCTATCTTCATAAAACGGATATGGTCCAAACCAGTATTCAAAAGCCTTCAACATATCTTTCGCTTGATTGAAATGCGTCATGGCTTTCTGATAAT
The DNA here is from genome assembly GCF_030056705.1 of Flectobacillus longus. Lineage (GTDB taxonomy): Bacteria > Bacteroidota > Bacteroidia > Cytophagales > Spirosomataceae > Flectobacillus > Flectobacillus longus. The sequence continues at coordinate 72,183 of NZ_JASHIC010000001.1, read as the reverse complement.
TTTCTGGAAGAACAAAATAATTGAGATCTAGCTGTCCTTTTTCTCCAAAATACTTATCCGTAATTCTATAGTAGTTTGCAATGTTAAGATTAACACCATAGTTGTTGATTGGATTTACAACAGCCCAAACAAAGGTTGTGGTATTATCACTATTTTCCTTTACACTTCTCAAACGACCGTTTGAAACGTCCATTAGTCCTTTCGGAACTGTTACCGCAATACTCATACTATCGGGCTCATCGTACATGTGGTCTTTGCAAGGCCACCAAACAGAAGCACCAAGACCCTGACACGAAGTAGCAATGAACCATTTACCATCTTTGTCCTTGCTCCAAGATATACCACCATCCCAAGGTGCACGCTTCGCTACTCTTGGTTTTCCTTGGTAATACACCGTTAGACTTTCGGTTTTGCCTACCTTCTGTGGTTTTTGAAGCGTTACAAAAAAGGCGTTTCCATCTCTCTTAAACTTAAGATTTACACCATCTTGAACTATTTTACTAATGATTAGAGGTTGTTGTAAATCTACTTGCAAAACTTGTGATGGCTGTAATACTTGATAAGTAATAGTATTAGAACCGCTAAAAGTACTGTCTTTGGGCTGTACACTCACGTGCAAAGCATAATGTTTTAAGTCCCACCAAATACGCTCTTTGGTAATTGAGCCACGAAGAGTGTCATCGTGAGTAAAAGTGGGTTTGTTGACGAGTAGCTGTGCATTTACACCAAAACTGGCCATAAATAACAAGCAAAAAAGGAGTTTTTTCATGTAAAAATAATGAGCGAAATCAAAAATCTTGACCGCAGGCGAGGGGTAAGATTTTTAAAACAAAAAGGTTTAATGAAAACAAAAGTACAAGCTTGATTTGGCTTAACGAAACAAATTACCGAATTGGTGTCGATTTTACGTTATACAGCTCTATGTTTTTGAGAAGTATTTCAAATACGGCTAAAATAAGAATATTGGCGGTTAATTTTGAGATAGCAAAGCCCTAAAAACAAAAATCCCTCGACTATTTGGTCGAAGGATTCTTGTGTAGGTTTAGAGAAAGTTATTTTTTGAGCGTGATAATAATTACCCCATTTCGCCCTTTTTCACCATAAAGGTCCGTGGCATTTTTATCCTTTAAAACATTGATTGATTCGATTGTATTAGGGTCGATTCCACTTATACTTCCAGATTCATAAGGAATTTCTTTTCCGTTTACAATGCAGAGTGGAGCTGTCATTGGTGAAAGGGCTCTCTTTCTAATCGTTGAAGCTGAATCATTCACAACAGTGTAAACATTTTCGTCATTTTTTTTGAAAACCATTCCGCTTGCAGAAGTGAACTTTATGGTATCCACCTTCGAATTAGCTACTCCAGTAAGTTTAATAGTTACTAGGTTTCCTTTTGCTTTAGTTTTTACAGAATCATCTTTGTAAGGTGCCCCAACAACTACAACCTCAGATAATTGAATCAAAGGCATATTGTCCTTGTTTGGGTTATCTCTTTTGGGAGATTGTGCATGTTCTTGCAAATAATCATCGATAGCACTTGTCGTTTTTTCGATAATCTTCTCAGAACCTTGCGTCGTTTGAGTTACAGTAAAGGCGGTTAGACTGGTGAGTAGGATAGGCGCTAATAAAAAGTACCTTCTCAAATCTTTGCTGCTAGAGGATTTTTTGTTCATCATTGAAATACGGTGTTTTAGTTCTTGTACATTAAATGAATTTGAAAGAGGTATAGAATTTTGTCCCATGGCGACATAGAGCAATTGCATTTGGTATTGCTTTTTATCTTGCCCAGAGCCTACGACCAGACTGTCTGTTTGATACTCAATGTTTTCTTTGACGCCACGTTTGAGAAGCCATACAGCAGGATTAAACCAGAAAACCACCGATAGGATTTCAAATAATAGTACATCTAGTGTATGTTTTTTCTCCACATGAATTGCCTCATGCGTTAAAATTGCAGGAAGGTCTTTAATCTCATGTTTTTGGAGATTACAAAAAATGTCATTCCAAAACGAAAATGCGCCTTCTATTTGATCGCTGTGCCAAAAACGAATGTTTTCCCAATCATATACCGATGCTGTTTTCTTGATTTTTTGTATCTGTAAAACGGATAATACTACCTTTAATAAAAGACCCAGTACAACAAGTCCATAAAAAATCTGTAACCAAGAATAATCAAATTGTTTTTCCTGCATGACAGGTAAATACAATACCAAATTATTGGCTGGCACCGTGATTTGTGGCACAATCGAACGATTATGTAACAGAATCGGGGCTATCAATGAGTACAGGGTTGTTAACAAAAAATACCACCGATTGTAGGTATAAAAAGTTAAAGGACGGAGTAAAAAGCGATAACCCAAATAGAATAAGGCTAATGATAGTTGCATTTGTACTACCATGATAAGCGTTTGATTCATAAGCTTTTCCTGTTTTGAATAGCTGTTAAATTTTCATAATTATCAGGTGTATGTTTGCCTTACAATACAAACATACGAATAAATCGAATATCTACGAAATTTTCGTAGATATTTTTTGAAAATAATTTTAAAGGGCGAAAAGAGGAAAAAAAAGCATGTTGAGAAATTGAAAACTTATGATTTACCGTTTTGAATCATATTTAAAATTTCTTGTAAATCATCGGGGGTTATTTTTTCTTCTTGAGCAAAAAAACTTACTAATTCTTTATACGAATTTTTGAAATAACCAGATACCACATTGCCTACGTGCTCACGCTTGTAGCTTTCTTGTGGAATCGCAGGTTCGTAGCGGAAAGCGTTGGCGTATTTTACAGCCTTGACAAATCCTTTTTTCTCCAAGTTTTTTACCGTGGAAGCCAGTGTAGTATAGGGAGGTTTTTCGCCAGTGAGGCCTTCTAATATATCTTTGACAAAACCGCCTTTTTTACTCCAAATCACTAGCATAGCTTCCTCTTCGGAAGGTGTTAATTTTTCCATTATGTTAAAGTTTGATTATTACAAAGGTATAAAAAAACAAATACCTACGAATATTTCGTAGGTATTTGTTTTTGAAATTTTAAAATGTGTGAAAATGAAGTTATTGCTTCTAATCGATTTGGGATTTATTTGACTTGAAATGTACCCTTTATCGTTTCCTGCGTTGTAAAAATAGGAATTGAAAGAATAGTCCAGTCTACTTTTGCTGAGATAGCGTAATTAATTTTTTGGCTTTTAGTATCCTGATAAGCAGTGATACTAGTTGGTTGCCAACGAACGCCAGTATTCCACCCTGATTCCATGCCTTGCATAGCTAAGACTTCGATTTTTTGATGCTTTTCATAGTAAAGAATCACTTCTTTTTTGAAAAGTTTGTGGTCTTCCACTGAGAAAACTGTAGTAAACATTCGGCTGGGATCATGACCTTTTGCCATCTCAAAATACTGAGGAGGAGCCTTTTTTGTACCTGCTTGGCTCATTGTACCTGGGAAAAGGATAAAGACTAAAATCGCTGTCAACATGCCATTTTTCCGTGAGATGTTACGGAGGGAGAAGAAAAGTAATCTTAGATAGAGGACAATAAGCGCGAGATTCAAAAGTCCCCAAAATAGGTAAAGCATAAAAATTGGGATTTATCGTAGAAAATTTATTTCACGCAAATTAACATCAACATTTTTGAGAATCCATTACAAATATGATAATCGGTAAATATAAAAAATCCCTTTGTTTGGCATTTAAACCATCACAAAGGGATTTTTATATGATACTAGACTCTATTACTTAATCGCCGCACCATTCACAACCACATTTTTCAACGTAAAACCTTTTACTACTGATTTGTCGATAGCAGGGTTTTTACTTTCTACTTTAAAGTTTTCAAAAGTAAAATTGGAAAGTTTGTCGTATTCCGACACGGCCACATCGTAGAATATATCACATTTCACTTCGATGTTTTTCAAAGTAACATGGTCTGAATAGGAGAGAGGCACATCTTTACGTCCCTGTAAATCAAAAAACTGTTTCCATGGTTTTACAAACAGTAAACTGTGAGAATTTCCTTTGACATTTTCTACTAAAATATACTCATATAATTGTGGCGTATCTGGTCGCATTTTGAGCCATAAAACTCTGGTTGCTTCATTCACATAACAGTTACGCATAACGATATTGCGGTTATGAATCGCCTCACTACCACAAGTAAGGGCAGAATGACAAAAGCCAAACTCACAATCTTCGATAATAATATTTTTGTTGGCACCATTGTTAGGCACTTTATCTGCCCAAGGACCTTTACCACCTTTCAAGGCAATAGCATCATCATTGACAGACAAATAACAACCTTTTACCAAGACATTTGTACAAGCATCTATATCAATGGCGTCGGTACTTGGTGCTTTTACAGGTTTTTCTGGCGAGAAAATGTGTGCATCTAAGATTTTTACGTTGTTACATTGATACAAATGAGTAGTCCAGAAACCAGAGTTATGCAATTTTACATCTTGAATCTGTACATTATTGGATTTCCAGACAAAAACCAATCGAGGACGTGAAACCTCTAAATTGGTACAATTGGGGTTTTCTTTTCTTCTTTGCCAAAATGCTTGCCAATATTTCAAGCCATTTCCATCAATAGTTCCTTTTCCCGAAATTGTAAAACCATCTACTTGATAAGCATTTACCAAAGCCGTGAAATAATCTAGGCTTTGTCCTTCCATACGTGAAGGTAATTTGGGGTAATCTTCAATGTTATCTGAACCTTTCAGTTTAGCACCTTCTACTACGTGTAAATGGGTTTTAGGTTTGAAAAAAAGCGCTCCACTCAAAAACGTACCTTGAGGAATGACAATGACACCACCTTTTTCGGTTGCTATGTCAATAATTTTCTGAATAGCTTCAGTTTGTACTAAAGTACTATCGTTTTTGACGCCATAATCGGTAATAACGTAAGCTTTTCCGAGTTGGGGTAAAGAGACTTTTTTATTAACCGTAAACCAGTTCGAAATAGGAGTGCCATCAGGAAACAATTGCTTAGTGTTTTTTTGAGCATAGATTGTACTCAATCCCACCAGTGAACATGCCAAGGCAAGCAGTATTTTTTTCATTTTGTCTTAAAGCTATTATAAGTTTCAACTGGCAATATGTCTCCAAAAATTGATTTAGCCATCCTGCTTCCTCGGTTGATGGGATAATAATTTGTGATTGAGCAAATGAGTGATTTAGTGATTATTTTTTAGTATGATTTGGGATAAAAAAAGGCGATCGAAATTAGTTTTTCGACCGCCTTTTTGGCGCAAAATATTTGATAGACAATGCTGTAGAAGCAAGGCATTGCGTCTATAGCAATAAAAAATAAACTAGATAATCACTCATTCACTCAATCATAACTCACTCAATAACAGAAAGTGAGAATATCTTTATTGCTTTATCTGAATGACCGAACGGGGTTTGGTATTCTTGATAGATTCGGGCAACGATGCTAAAATGCTTTTTTTGAGGGCGTTCAAAACAGCAGTTTTGGCGAAGTTTTTATGTGCCACCAAACTCACCTCACGCACAGGGGCAGGACTAGCAAACTGTCGGATGAGACCTTTATGTTTTTCCTCAAAATCTAGTGTTGCAAGTTCTGGTAATATTGTAATCCCTTGATTTCTTTCTACCATTTTGCGGAGTGTTTCTAAGCTTCCCGCTTGGTATTCAAACTGCCCAAAACCAATCGTTTTACGTTTTAACTCACAAAGGTTTTCGATTTGTGAGCGGAGGCAGTGCCCTTCTTCCAAAAGCCATAATTCCTTCGGATCAATATCTTCAGAAAGGGCGTATTCTTTTTGGTACAAAGCATTTTGCTTTGATACATATAAGACTAATTCCTCGTAAAAAATATGGTGCTCGATAATATTGGGCTGTTGAAGTGGTGTTGCTAATAAACCAATATCCAAATCATCGTTTTTGAGTGCCTGAATAATTCTTTCGGTCGTCAGTTCCTTAATTTTTAACTCCAATTTAGGATATTCTTCTAAGAAACTAGACAAAAATAAAGGCAATAAGTAAGGGGCAATCGTAGGAATTACACCCAAGCGAATTTCACCAGAAACTTCATTTTTACCAGAATTCACCACCTCCTTGATTTTGCTAAATTCGGCTACTGTGATACGAGCTTGTTGAATAATTTCGGCTCCAATCTGAGTGGTCACTACGGGTTGTCTACTACGATCAAAAATTTTCACTCCAAGCTCATCTTCCAATTTTTGTATTTGCATACTCAGTGTGGGTTGGGTTACAAAACAGCTTTCGGCAGCCTGCACAAAGTTTCGAAGATTTTCGACCGCAATAATGTATTCTAACTGAGTGATTGTCATAGTTTTAAATGTTTGTATTGATAATCTTTATAAGGCTATAAATAATATCAATTTGCATTGAGAAAGTTTTGTGATGACCTTTGTATCATCAAAACGGAAATAATACTTTTCAAATACGAAATTCAGTATTAGTAGTGAAATAATATATTTGAATTGTACAATTTTAATATTTAATCAATCATAAATTTACAAAAAAATGTCTAAAATGTTAGGTTTAGGTGCTCAATTCCCAGCTTTCAAAAAATCTGCTGTTGTATCTTTAGAAAAAGGTAAAGAATTCTACGATATTACTTCTGAAGACCATATCAACGCAGGTAAATGGATGGTAATGTTCTGGTGGCCAAAAGATTTTACTTTCGTTTGTCCAACTGAAATCGCTGCATTCAACGCTAAATCTGAAGACTTCGCTGACCGTGATGCAATTTTGATTGGTGCTTCAACTGACTCTGAATTTGTTCACTTGGCATGGAGAAACAACCATGATGATCTTCGTGGATTGAAATTCCCTATGTTGGCTGATACTTCTAAATCTTTGGCTGAAGAATTAGGTATCTTGGAAGCTAATGAGAAAATCGCTTACCGTGTAACATACATCGTTGATCCACAAGGTGTTATTCGTTGGGTATGTGCTAACGATTTGTCAGTAGGACGTAATGTTGACGAAGTAATCCGTGTATTGGATGCTCTTCAAACAGACGAACTTTGCCCATGTAACTGGAAAGCTGGCGAAGAAACTTTGTCAGTTTAGTTGATATAAAATTACGTAGCATTGTTTGAGTAATCAAACAATGCTATTTCTCCTAAATACCTTACCAAAGGTACTTGAGCGAAGCAATTTATGGTATGCCAAATGATAAATATCACTAAGTTTCGCTTTACCACCACTAAAATTTTATACAGTGAATATATAGGCTATTTGTAAAAATAAGCACATAGATATTACACTTTTGGCTAACATGATTGTGTTAGCTTTTCTTCAAATAAGACTTTCAGGATTCTATAAATAACATCATAACATGTTTGGAACTACAAGTGAAACGAAAAAGAACTTGTTGGCAGAATTAAACTTGCCAACAGATTTAGCTTCTGTGTTTTTGGATAGATTAAATTCGGCAGATCACCGTTATATCAAAGACCTTAAAATCAATGTAAGCAACTCGTTGAAGGCATCTACTTTGTCAGAGAAAGATGCGGTTCTTTTGGCTTTAGGTGTAGCGATTAACGAAAAAGCATCGGTGTTGGTGGCTTCTTTGGAAGAGTTGGCGAAAGCAAAAGGCGTAGAAGAAAAAGAGTTGTTAGAAGTAGCAAGTTGTGTTTCGTTGATGAACGCCAACAACGTATTCTACCGTTTCCGTCACTTCATGGACAAAGAATCATACAACAATATCCCAGCGGGTATTCGTATGTCAATCATGATGAATCCAGTATTGGGTAAAGAATTTTTTGAATTATTGAGCTTAGTAATCTCAGCAATTAATGGTTGTGAAATGTGTGTTACTTCTCACGAAGCATCTGTAAAAAGTCATGGTGCTAGCGAACAACGTATATTTGAAGCAGTTCGTTTGGGGGCTGTTTTGAAAAGCTTTATTGTGCTATTGTAATCAATAGGAGGCATTTTCCTAATGAAATTCTAATACAATAACCAAAGGATTTTGAGAGTTATATAATCAAAATCTCCAAGATAGATTTTACTATCTCGACCATTTGGAAAAGTTTTAGGTTTGTATCTGTAAAGGAATCGTGAAATAGAATGATACAAAAAAGGTTGATAGAAGTACGCTTCTATCAACCTAAACCTAAGGCTTCATATATCTACCGTCACAAGATACGTATTGGGACGGTTTTTTTATGTCTTTTAAAGACGTCGTGTGTCAAATATTTGACTGAACGCTATTGAATAATAGCATTTACCTTACTTAACCACAATTCTTTCCCTTCACAATTCCAGTGCGAATCGCCTTTGAGATAATACTTTTTTCCTAAATTGTTAAAATCTCTGAAAATTTCAATAAAAGGCACTTTCAAGTCAGGATTGTACTGTATTTTTTCAATCAAATGATTGTAACTCCCTAGTTCTGGATTAGTTACGCTTACTTTATTAGGAATCAACGCCAAAACTACTTGGTCGAACCCAGCAGATTGGTAATGTGCCGCTGAACCATTGATGACCTCAATCATTTTGTTTACTTCATGATTATCTAAAGGATAAAAAGAAGATGTTTTTTCAGAAGCTTTCGCCTCATCTCTATAAAACAAAGCTTGTTGGTCTGGAGATAAAACCACGCCAGATTCTACACGACCAAATACTTTTTCATTAAAAGATGCTTTAGCTTCTCGAACATTCAAAAAGAAATCATAATTAAACAACGTATGTTGTAAGCGTTCTTCTACCTGAGTCGGAAATAACCATGTCAAGAACTCTTCTGATTTTTGGAGTAAACGTCTTTTCCAAGAAAGTTGTGGGGCTTGTGTCACTGTAATGGTATCGTATCCAAGCACTTGGTAATTATCAACTTTTTCACCAAAGTGTTCTCGTGCGGTACGTTCTACAGACTCAAGAATGAGAATATTGTGATAGTTGGTGTCCAACTTAATTTGGCTACTATTTGCCCAATGCAAATAAGTATATTTATCTGCCTTGAGCATGGAAGAATCAACACGGCCTGGTTCGGTAAAACTATCCCCAAGGATATACAAATGCACAGGCTTTTGAGTTGAATCTTTGGTGATTGCTGTGCCAGCACATGTTTTTACAGGGTCTTTGAAATCAGGTAAATAGGAGAGACGGTACAAATCTCCATTGCGATAATCGTCTGGAAAAAAGCCCAAAGGTCCTGTGGTGCGATATACCACAGGCGAATAAGCCTGAATCCACAAAAATATGGCGATGAATAAACAGCTATATTTTAATACTTTAAAAATCATAAATTTCTCAATTATTACCCAAAACTAGAATTGAAAATAGATAAACTGATTGGTTTCAAATACGCCCAAGAAATATGTTAGAAACGCCAAACCACATGTCAGTAACCAGAATTTCTTATTCGAGCTTGTATCTACATAAAAGAACTTCCAGTCTTTTATCATCAATAATGCTATTAGCATAAAACAGAAAATCAGTTCTACCTGATTTAGTGGACTTTGTAAGGTATCTGTCAGCGAAGTAAAGCTAATTTTACGCAAAATTACTGTAGCATCATGTACATTTTTAGCCCTAAAAAACACCCAAGCCAGCATGACTAAGAAAAATGTACTAACCACATTGAGGGTTTTTCCCCAGAGGTTTTGTGGTAGTTTGAGGTTTGGGAAGTATTTATTTCTGAAAATAGCCACTATCAGATAAAAGCCATGTAAAGAGCCCCAAATCACAAAAGTCCAGTTGGCACCATGCCACAATCCACTGACCATAAAGACAATAAACTGGTTCAAATATTTTCGAAACTCAGATACTCGATTTCCGCCTAAAGGAATATATAAATAATCTCTAAACCAAGATGATAAAGAGATATGCCAACGTCGCCAAAACTCAGAAATTGAACTTGAAAAGTATGGGCTATGAAAGTTCTCCATCAGTTCAAATCCCATAACTCGGGCAGTTCCTAATGCAATTTCGGAGTATCCAGAAAAATCACAATAGATTTGAAAGGTGTAAAAGAAAGTAGCTAGTAGGAGCGAAAGACCGTTTTTGCTTTCGGGTTGATTATAACAATGGTCAACCAAAATGGCTAGTCTATCAGCAATTACTACTTTTTTGAAAAGCCCAAATCCAATCAAAAACAAGCCACTTTTTACTTTTTCCCAATTGAAGCGATGAAGCTGATGAAACTGATAAAGGACATTTTGTGGGCGTTCGATAGGACCTGCGACCAACTGCGGATAAAACATCACATACAAGGCATAAATCCCAAAATGACGTTCGGCTTTGTGGTTTCCTCTATATACTTCTATCGTGTAGCTCATCGCCTGAAAGGTATGAAAGGATAACCCAACAGGAAGCAAAATATCCAAAGCTTTGATAGGATTGGTCATTGATGCCCAACTCAGAATTTCAGTTAGACTATTATTCAGGAAGTTGAAATACTTGAAATAAACCAGAATACCAATATTAGAAATCAAACTGATGACCAGCAAAAGCTTTCGTTTTACGGCATTTTGTTCATTTTCAAGAAGTATCCCAGCGATGTAATCAATAATGATGGTACTCAGCAATATCAAAAAATAGATAGGCTTGAATATCATATAAAAATAGCAGCTTGCCAATAAAAGCAGTCGCCATCTACCTGACCAACCAAGGCTAAAGTACGCAAGCGTGACAATGACAAAAAAGATTAAAAAATGTACAGTATTAAATAACATAGTTTACGATTTGTACCTATCCAACCGTCAGATTTGTGTGTTGTGATGATACTACAGCTAAAGTTTTGAGATACGAAACTATTTCAATTTGATTGACCACGTTTCGATATTCTGATTATTATGTGTTGTTATGAAAAGTTTATTATAAGAATCCGAATACTGAATGATAGGGGCAGAGCTTGAGATAATCGGCTTGTCTGATACTTGCTCGCCTTTTTCGTTATAAAGATAATAGGACGACCAGCCATTAAAGATAGCATAAAATCTACGCCCACTGCCTAAATTATAGTACTTGAGATATTTACGTCCAAAAGCAAGGTCTTTTATAGAAAAAAGCTCTTTGTCTCCCTTATCCAAAACGGTTACTACTTTATTATTCCCTCTCATTACGACCCAGTCGTTGGGCTTGTCAGAGGCACAAAGTTGGAACTTATATTCTGTATCTGGTCGAAAAAACTGATTTTTTTGTACCACTTTTCCTGACATATTGATTTTGAAAAACTCGCCTTTTTGTCCTAAAACCAAAATGGCAATTTGACCATCAGTCTGGTCTAACACTGGAGCCGATAGGGTTGGAACGTTTGTTTTTACAGGAAAACCATTTGTAAATTCGCCCTTTTCATTGACGATACCCAACAAACCATTTTCGGTAAGACATACCGTATAAACTTGCCCTTTATAACCAATCGTAGGAAGTGGACCGAGCGAATTTTCTAGCGATTTTTGCTTAAAACTATTCGTTTCTTCTAAACTTTCTGAGTTTAAACTTACGCAAAGACCGTTTGAGGTAATAATGTTGATTTGGTTGTTGGATTCTGCTACAGCCCAACTATTTGAATTTAAGCCTGCAATAGTAGTGCTACTATTGACTTCAAATCCATCTGTTTCTCGTTTTAAGATATAGGCTTTTTGTGTAGTGAGTACCAATAAACGTTGTTTTTTATCGGTGCTGGTTTTCAAAAATTGTGGTTCACCTAGTATTTTTCCTTGTAGTGCGGTAGACCAGATTTTTTTGCCATCATTTAATAAAACAAGTTGATTCCCAGTTGTTTGAAGTAACAATTCTGAAGCCTTACTGGTAGGATTGACCAACATGAGCGGTTTTCCAGAAACATTGTAACTATACTGTTTGAGTTTTAAGAGTCTATAGTCATATTTCCCAGAAGAACTTCCTTTATATGAATTGCCTTTTAGAAATGAGAATTTTGATTTCTCTTCGTTAGATTGATACACTAAAAAGTTAATCTCTGAAGGTTCAAGGGCTGCTTTGGACATTTCGAACCAAGGTGAAGGTAACAAAGTTTGAAGCCCAGTAAGTGCTTTATTGGGTTCTGAAATCCAGACAATATTATTTTCTCCGAGTTTCTTAAGGAGAGATTGATGTCGACTACTGCTCGACCAAACCTCATTTCTACTAATGCTAAGTAGGTATTCTTGCAATGTACTTAAATCACTTGCCAGAATAACAAAATCTTTATATTCGGTAAAAAGACAATTATTAAAACCTGAAAAAATAGGACCCAAAACCATCGCAGGAAATTCACGAACGCCCAAGGCTGTAATAGTGAACGACCCATAAGGGATAGCGTACGGTTTTTGTTCTTTTGCATTGGCTACTTTGCTTGCAACTTCTTTGAGTAAGTTTTTGACCTCTTTACTTTGAATAAGCACAATTTTGTTGGCTTTGTTGGGATCGCTACCCTCAAGGTTTAGCAAACTGACACTATTTTGGATATTATCCTGAATTTGGTCAAATTCTATGTCAAAATCGCTCTTTGCAAAAGTTTGAAGCTTTGATAAGTATTCATCAGATTCGATTTGCTTTTGACAATTATGACTCAATTCGCTCGGTTTATCAACACTAATATTGAGCATCATAGAACAAGCATTTGGAATCATATTGCCTACATCAAATTTTTTGGCAGATTGTGTACCAAATATTTCTGGATTGGGACTAACCGAGAATGCTTCTACTCCAAAGTCGCTGAAACTATCTTTGAGATACCAAGTCCACGACTGAGGCATAATGCTGGCTAAATATGGCGCTGAGGTACGCTTTTGTTCAACTACTTTTACACCAAATTCTTTGATAGCACGTGCATTTACATGAGTGGTCATCAAAGTAGATTCTGTAAAGGTAGATAAATCTTTGAGCGATAAATTTTGTGCCCAATCATGTTTTTTACTCAAAAGAATTTCTTCTAAAACTAGCGTAGAAGGGCTAATTACGAGGAAATTATCTTTGATGAAAAAGGCAATTTCAGTTTTGGTAGAATTAAAAAATATCTCGTGAATCTTTTGTTTTGCAGTTGTATGTGTAATCAGACGTAAGCCTTCACGGGTTTTGTCCAAGTGAATCAATTGGTCAAGCAGAGGCTCATCTTCCGAAATAAGAGGAATAAAATATGCCCAAGTAATGAGCTCTTTGGCTTGAGGAATATAGGCAAAATACAGCAAACGATTGGCAAAAAGAGCATCGAGTCTATCTCCTTTTAGTCCATAATGTTCTAATTCTGTAGCAATTGGGAATAAAGATGCGGTAAAGGGCAATTCCTGTAGTTTACTTTTATGGCTTATCTCATTGGGCTGATAGGCTTCTAATAAAAGCAGTGTATTGTCTGGAATAAGGTCAGAAATGAGTTTGTTGGTGGCAGTGGTGTTTCTATAAAAGAAAAAACCGCCAATTCCTAAAAGGATTGCAAGTAGGATGAACCAATTTTTTTTCATTCTGATAGAGCGAATTTGAACATAAGTATTTATAAAACCAAAGATAAGGCTTTTGTGGGGGCTATCAAAAAGCAAACGAGAACAGCTTCAGATGAAATTTCTAAAACTGTTCTCGTTGATATTCGTTTTGCTGTAGGTAAATGGAGTGTTTCTTTCAAAAAAGACTTTCTTTAACACTCAAATACATTACCCAATAGCTTTATTTTACTTTCCCCACATGGCATTTGCCGTATCTGGGAAGAACAATGTCAATTCTGGAACACCATGAGCCATTCTGTTTGCCCATTCAACACCTTGCATTAATGAGTGGTCTTGGTTGGAAACTTCGTATTTCCAAGCGCCAAAACGTCCACGTGAATAGATGTCGTATTTTTCCAAAGCAGGAAGTACTTCTTTCAAAATACCATCGCGCTCAACTGAAGGCGTTGGATAGCCATAATTGGTTGAGAATATAAATTCCGAAACAATATCATCTTCAGATTCGATAAGTTTATCTTCCAACATAGCACGCACCGTATCTTTAATCAAAGTTTCTCTATCTACAGGCTTACATTCTGATTCGCTCACCTCAGCCATCAATGACCATTGGTTTTCGATGTCAGGTACGTTATAAGGGCTATAGTTTGAGAATACTGTAATACGATAGTATGGACTATTCTTTTCAGGGAAATACATCCAACATTTGGTTGCCAAGTCGGCTTTAGGTTTACCTTTCAAACCTATACCAATCACGTTGGTAGAAGAGTGTTTTAAGCCTTGAGCTTTGGCTGTAATATTCTCATCCAAACCTTCCACTTTGGTTGTGAAAATATCCAAAGGCATCGTATTCATTAAATGCGTGTATTCGATTTCACGTCCATCTTCCAAAATTAACTTTTTAGCGATTGGATCAACTTTTGCAACTTTTGCATTGGTCAAGATATTCTCTTCACCAACTAGCTTGCCAACGTTTTCCCAGATAGCACCTGTACCACCTTGTTTTGGAAATTGAAATGTATTATTTGGTCCCCACGAAAGGTCATCTTTATCAAATAAAATATTTTGTGTAACACGTTGTAAGTCTGTGACAGCCACGCGCTCGCCAACCCAGCTTGCGTTCATTTGTGCAGGAGGGAAAGCCCAAACCTTGAAGTTGTATGGCAACATAAATACCTCTGCAAGACCTTCGCCAAAAGTATTCATAATCCATTCATGGAAATTAGCAGGTTTTTTGCTTGAAGGATTTTTGTACAATTTAATCAAGCCTTCCAAGCATTTCCACATCGTTTCTTTGCTAAGATATTTGATGTTGTTTTGGAAAGGATACGGCACAAAACGGTCTTCAATCCAAACCCATGATTCACGTTGGTGAGTCAACCAACCATCTTCGCCCAATGCTTTCATCATTAGGTCATCGAAATACTTGTAGTGCGAAAATTGTACGTGACCACCTACATCCCAAGTAAAGCCTTTTTCATCTACAAAACTGGTGGCCAAACCTCCGATATAATTTTCTTTTTCAAGTACGATAAAGTCCTTGATTCCAAGTTCTTTCAAGCGATACGCTGCGCCAAGACCTGTAGGTCCTGAACCAATGATGACATATTGATATTTCATACAATAATTGCGGCCGAAGTCTTTAGCCTGTTTGTTGTAATTCAGTCTTGTTGTTTGAGGTAAAAACAACAGCAAAAATTTGACAAAAGAAGTGAATAAAAATAGGAAATAGGCTTAAGAAATATTCTTAAGCCAAGGTCTTTATTTCAATTTTTTGATTTTAGTATTAAGTTCCAGACGGAAGTTCAATAGCTCTTTAAAGCTTTGCCAACATACTTTAAGAAGTTTCATTTTGCGGATTGAAACTTCACCTGTAAGGCGCTCTTTGTGAACAATTGGAATGTTGAAAAGCTCTTGACCTGATTTTTTTGCCATAATTGCAATAAAAATATTAGGTGCAAAAGGAGTTGGATTGGGTAATTGTTCCAACAATTTTTTCAAGAAACTTCCTTTAATCAAACGGAAAGGAATATTTGAATCGAGGATAAATGTTCCATATACCAAGAACATACTCCAACGTAATATACGAGTGATAAACAAACGGAAAACTGCATCATGACGAACCTGACGATAACCAAGAATAAAGTCTGATTGTGTTCTTTTATCCCAAAGTTTTTTTACATCTTCAGGGATAAATTGGTCGTCTGAGTCTGTTTGGAAAACATATTCAGCACCAATTTCTACAGCTTTTCTGTAAGCGTGAACTACCGCATTACCGTGTCCACCGTTGGGTTGATGAACAACAATTAATTTGGGATATTGTGGCTGAATTTCGTCAAGAATTTTACCAGTATTGTCTCTTGAACCATCATTCACTACAATCAAGCGGGTGTTTTCTCCTGCAAACTCTGTGTCTAAAAGGTCACTCCAGATTTTTACTACGTCTGCCATGCACTCTTCTTCGTTGTAAGCTGGCATGACGATGGCTAATTTAATACTCATTAAAGATTTTGTTTGTCCAAACAGTTTTGTGCAATCATTTGCATTGCAAAAATACCTAATTCAGATTGATTTTGTAATGTAAATTTTAAAAATGAAGAAAACTTAATGCTGTTTTTATCAAACACTTGTTTGACTTCATTGTACACAATTCCATTTTCAGTGATCGATTTGTGTTGGTTCGTAAGTGAAAACTACTGAATGAGCGCCAAAGTTGTAGCTTCTTCAGTGGTAGTTGTTTTAGTAATTAAAATACTTTTTTAAATTGTTCACAGGCTTTTCAACCAAAAACCAAGATAACGTAGCTACCAAAACCGTTAGGGTTGCATATACCAAAAGCTCAAAGGCAAATCGATGCGTGATGGTAGGGGCAAATTGCTGTAATTTATGTAAGATTCGAACCGTCGGATGAGTTGGAAAATTGGTATGGTAAAAGTTGAACACAAAGTTGTGATATAAATATAATCCATAACTAATGCGCCCAATGTACGTTGTTACAGGGTTTTCGAGACAAAATTTCATAATTCCACCGAAGCCAGATACGGCACGTAAAATCAAGAAAAAGCTTAATATAGAGCCAATTAATCTGTCCAAAACCACATACGTAAATCCATGATGAACATCCATTTTCAAGGCAACAATATACCCTATATAAAACGCAAGGCTCAGGAATAAGTAACTGTTTTTGTTCAATTGCTCAAATAATGTATTACGCTTGTAGGTATATAAGTAGGCCATCACACCACCCAAACCAAATGAATCTAAGCATGTTGGCATCAATACATATTGGGCAGTCCAATCGGCATGAAGGAAGAACAACAATAATCTTAATCCCAAAGACAAAGCTATCATACCCGCAAAGAGCTTTATGAAGTATTTCTTAGGAAGAAATAAAATCAAATACGGAAAAAATAGGTAAAACTGCTCCTCTACGGCCAAAGACCACAAATGGTCAATAACCCCAATCCATTTATGATAAATTGCTATGTAAAAATTGGTTGAATATAAAAGTGACCAGCCTATCGTAGCTCTGATATTAGGTACATCAAAAACAAACAGCAGAAAAAGAGCTAGATAGTAGATAGGAAAAATTCGAATAGTTCGGCGTACAATAAATTGTTTTATAGTAAACCAGTGACTTCTGTTGATGGTATCATCTTTTTCTTTTCCTAAAATCAAAATTCGGATAATCAGAAAACCACTCAAAACAAAGAACATGGCTACGCCTAATGAGCCTAGTGGCAGGGTATTTCTTTCAGCCAACCAGTGGTCAATTAGTACAAGGCCTACAGCAATTGCTCGAATGCCATCTAATTGCCCAAAATAGTCATGTTGATTTTTTGATTGCGTCATTCTTTTCAGAAAATTGAAGTTAACTCGTTCGGGAGAGTTAAATACAGGTATTGAATAGACAAAAATAGCTTGTTTTTTGTCCTCTGACAAATCTAAAATTTTATCAAGCAATTATGAGCTTAACACTGAACTAAATTGATTGCACACTAAGTCGTTGATAAAAAGCCAACTAACATTGGTAGAGCTTTTTAAGTGAGATAAACCGTTCACTAAATTTGAGCAAAAAGCCTAGTGCTTCTATCTATGACTCATACATTATTTTATTTTTTGATAATCGTAAACTCTACTCGTCGATTCAATTTCCTTCTCTCTTCTGTTGCGTTACTTGCAATAGCTCTGGTTTGACCCCAGCCCTTTGTTTGAATCCTTTCTGCCTGAATACCCTGACTGATGAGATATTTCTTTGCATTTCTTACTCTATCTTCTGATAGTTGAAGATTTAATTGAAAATCTCCTTGATTATCGGTATGCCCTTCAAAGAGTATCTCCAATGTAGGAATTTCCTTCATGGCTTGTGCAATTCTATCCAAATCTCGTAAAGCTGCTTCATGTAAATCGGCTTTTCCTTGATTGAAAGTCAAACTGTTGAGCACACCTTTGTTACCTACTTCTAAAGGAAGAAGGAAAAAGTTTTTCTTGATTTCTTTGAACTCATTTTCATTTGTCAAATCAAAATAATCTGTAATTGTCAAATACCCTTTTTTGACAGGAACAATCTCATATTGCTGATGTAAAGGCAATATAATTTTGAATAGGCCAAGGCTTGGATTGAAATGTGTAACATTTTTTTTCTTATAGTTTTTATTAGTGTACCACTCTACATCGCACTCTACAGCTTTTTGGTCAGTAGTAGAGAGAATTTCTCCCATAAGTACCCAAACTGGGTCGGGCTGTTTGTCTTCGGGTAAAAGCAGTCTAAAAATATCTTCTTTTTGTGCATTGCCCTCATAAGTACACATATAGGCATATTCGCCAGAGGCAGGTATAGTAAAAAAACCATCCCAGTTGGGTGTATTGATACCTTCGCCCAGATTCTGAGGTTCAGACCAATTTAACCATGTTTCGTCTAAGCGGGTGGATTTAAAAATATCGTTATCTCCAAATCCAGAAAAACCTCTACTCGAAAAATATAGGGTTTTACCATCGGCAGCGATAAATGGAGTTACATCATGTTCAATTGAATTGAGTATGTTTCCCATCTGACGTGGTTCTGTCCATTCGTCGTTATTTTTCTTGAAAGAGACATACAAATCCCTTTTTCCTTTGGTCGTCATGCGCTGAACCGACATCACCATTACACGTCCGTCAGGTGAAACCGCAAATTCTGCATTAGGGCTGTAATTATAAAAATTATCTATTTTGACTTCTTCTGGAAATGACCAACCATTTGGTGTACGCTTAGAGCGAGAGATTCCCGGTGCTAATTTGCCATCTTTTTGATATTTGTTCATGAGCAATACTTCTCTGCCATCTGAAGAAACGGCAAATACAGCATTGTTGTCATCGGTATTTAATGGAATTCCAAGGTTTTGTGCCTTCGACCATGTTCCATCGTTATTTTTGGTACTATACCATATATCCTGATCCTTTTCTTTTCCAAACAAGCTAATATAATTGCGAGTATAGTAAAGTGTTTTGCCATCACTAGAAATGACGGGAGCAAACTCTGGATTTTTGGAGTTGACGGTTTTTCCCAAATTTTCACGAATTACTCTTTGAGGAGCATCCGAAGCTACCTTTACAAACTGATTAACTACTTGAGCGCTGTTTGAAATACCTATGGCTTCAATTTGCTTAGAGGTTTTTAAAGCGCTTTTCCGTAGTACAAGTCGTATGGCTTGAACCTTATATTCTGTCATTTTGGGTAAAACGACATTAAATAATTTATCTTTTCCTGGAATTAGCGAAGCATCTTCTGATATTTCGAAAAGTAGATGTTCTTTCGCAAGTGCATCAATGGCCCATACTTGTGCAATCGAACCTTGAGGCATCAATTCTGAAACCATGACTTGTCTGATACTAAAAGTAGTATCAAATTTCATAGTCAGAGATTCAAACTCAGACGTAATTGGAGAAAATTTTAAGTTGGTATTAGCTGTTTTGGCACGTAGCGGTAAAACAAATTCTGACGAATACTCAATAACGGTATTAGCCCATTTAATAGCTTGTGAGAATGCTTCTTGGGTAAATATTAACAGTGTAACTACTAGAGCAAAACGAAAAAAGAATGTATTAACCATAATATTAAATTAGTTAAACACTCTTTTACAAAAATAGTACCAGAAAGAAGTCTAAATTTTGACAATGGTAAACTCTACTCTTCTGTTAAGCCTACGTTTTTCTTCAGAATTATTACTTGCTACAGGTCTGGTTGATCCATATCCTTGTACTTGGATACGTTTTTCCTCAATTCCATTTTTGACAAGGTAGTTTTTTACTTCTGAAACTCGTTGCTTCGAAAGCTTTAAGTTTTCGTTCCAATCTCCTTGGTTATCAGTGTGTCCTTCAAGCATAATCTCCATATTGGGGTTTTCTATCATTGTAGCTACAATATGGTTTAGTTCTTGGAAAGAGGCGGGTAGCAATTCGTATTTACTTTGTTCAAAAAATACACTGTTTAGTGTGATTTTTTGCCCAGCAGCAATAGGATACAAGAATAAATTCTTTTTGACTTCATGGAAATCTTTTTCGTTCTCAAAGTCAAGTATTTCTGAAGACGATAAATATCCTTTTTGAGAAGCCGAAATGGTATATTTCTTTTTGACAGGTAACATAAACTTATAATCGCCTGTAGTAGGGTCAAAGGTTACACAAACAGTGTCGGCGTCTGAGGTTGATTGTACTTTTACTTTGGCACCAACAGGCTTTTTGTCAGACGAATTATATACGCCCCCTGATACTTGTACAACAACTTCTGGTTTGATAGCTTCGGGAATTTTTAATTTGAATATATCTTCCTCTCCGAATGATTTTTCTTGAGAAGAAAAATACCCATAATCACCTACAGCCGAAATTGTAAAATAGCCATCCCATTCAGGGGTATTAATCATTGGGCCAAGGTTTTGGGGTTCAGACCATTTGGTCCAAGATTCATCTAGTCTTCGTGTAACAAAGAGGTCGTTGTTACCATAGCCCGGAAAACCTTTTGTTGAAAAATATAAGGTTTTAGAATCTGCTGCAATAAAAGGCATACCTTCATCCTCTGCTGTATTAACGCTTTTTCCTAAATTGACAGGTTTAGACCATGAATTATTTTCTTGCAAAAAGCTCACATATAAATCTTTACCACCTTCTGTTTCATCTAATTGAGCAGAAATAAGGAGAATACGACCGTTGGGTGCTATTGAATATTCGGCATACTCAGATTTGTTCTTAAAGTCAACTATAGCTACTTGCTCAGGAAACCCCCAGCCTGATGCTGTTTTACGAGAGATTGAAATACCCTTACTCATTTCGCCATTGGGCGAATACACATTATTGAGTAACAGGGTTTTACCGTCAGGGTAAATAGCACAAATTGCATTATGTTCAGAATTGTTGATGGGTTCTGAAAAAGGCTTTGCTGGCCCCCAAGTTTTATCAGCTTGTAACTCTGAAAACCAAATGTCTTGCTTTTTGGCAAAACCAACATTGGCAGGATGTTTCCAACGGGTATAATAAAGTGTTTTGCCGTCAGGAGCAATAACAGGCGCTAGCTCACGAAATTCTGAGTTAATATTTTTCCCTAAATTTTCTTTTACTATTTGGCTCGGCATATTATTAGCCAAATTAATGGAAGTCTTAATTGGCTGGTCAGACTGCGAAATAGCGATAGCGTCTATCTGATTCCATCCTTTTACTTTGGAGGTGTTGAGACTGACCCTAACTGAGCGAACTTTGAACGTTGTCAACTGATTGAGTATTAGATTCAGCATTTTGCCAAGTTCGTTTGTGGGAGGCGTATTGTTAATCCAAATAGGATGAATGTTATTATTTTCATCAAAAATATCAACATGGGAGATTGCTCCTTGCCCAAAGTTTTCGGCAATGGCAATTTGACGAACCGACATGATAGTGTCAAAACTAACAATAATGAACTCTTCATTGATAGAATTATTTTGGGTCATGGGTTGCCACGCACAAACCGAATAACCTACCTGAGGAAGTTTGTTTGGTTTTCCTAAAGCTTGTATTGCACGGTTTTCTTTGGTAGTTTCCTTATCGACATACTCACTTGAGAATGCCACTACTTTACTAGCCCAAAATGTTTTTTGTGCAAAAATAGGAAGATTTATAAAAGCAAATAGTATAAGTAAACAGACTCTATTCATAGACAATCATGAAGACAAAGAGGCTTCGATATTTAATGACTTTGGCGTAACGCTAAAAACTATGCCAATCTTGTACATCTCGAAAGTAAAGTTAATGTAAAAAAACTTTTTTTGTGCTAAAATGAGAGAATTCTGCGAGGGATTTAACTATTTTTAATGGAATATGAAAGGATAAAATGAAAATCGATTTTCTGAAAATAGAAGCGTTAAAGAAGATATAAATGGGAAGAAAGTTTTTATTGAGCAATGATGTTACAAAGGCATGATTATTTTTAGAGAAATATACTCGACTTAAGCTTTGACGAGAATTTAACATTAAGATTAATACTTAGACATAGGCGTTATGCTTTAAGTTTACGGCATAAAGCATAACACCTACTGCTAATATACTAAATCTGAATATTTTTTAAATTAGCAATTGTTGCTTGTGGATCTGGGGCATTAAACACAAAACTACCCGCTACTAATGCATCAGCACCTGCCTCTATTAATTTAGTGCCTGTTTCTTGGTTTACACCACCGTCAATTTCAATGATAGTATTTAACCCTCTTGAGTCAATCATTTGACGAAGGCGGCGTACTTTATCATAAGTAGATTCGATAAATTTCTGACCACCAAAGCCAGGATTTACCGACATCAATAAAACCATGTCACAATCTGGAAGAATTTCGTCTAATACCGAAAGCGAAGTGCCAGGGTTTAATACCACACCAGCGACACAGCCCAATGATTTGATTTGTTGCAAGGTACGGTGGATATGTGTACATGCTTCATAATGTACCGTAATGTTTGTAGCACCAATTCTCTTGAATTCCTCCAAATATCTATCTGGTTTTTCAATCATCAAGTGCACGTCCAAAGGTTTTTTTGCATGACGATTAATTGCCTCGATTACAGGCATACCAAATGAAATGTTTGGTACAAATGCACCATCCATAACGTCGATATGAAACCAGTCTGCTTGCGAGTTGTTTACCATTTCTACATCTCGCTGAAGATTCGCAAAATCCGCCGCTAATACCGACGGAGCAATAATGATATTTTTCATGTTACAAAATTAAAGGAATCTTGTGCAGGAAAAAAGAAAAAATAGGTATTATCGGATAAGATAAAGTGCAGACAGAGTGACTTGCGTAAGGCGATAACCTTCTCCCATAGGTCGTGGAGCTGTCCAGACATTGGCTGAGGTTTGAAAGATTGCTTCTATCCTTAAATGCTTCTGAATCCTAAAACCAATCCCTAGGTTTCCTCCGAAATCATAGGTCTTTTGAGAGGTTGTATATAAAAATTCTTTCTCTAATTGATAACTTACATACGGTCCAATGACACAATAGGCCTGTGAGTCACCAAGATTAATTTTGGACAGAAGCGAAAAGTCGATATAAGGTGATTGAAAAATAATGCCTCTTCTTTTGAAGCCTTTATTGGTATATAAAATTTCGGGACTTAATAACACATCACTTGTGAGTGGCAACTGACCAAAAACACCAAGGTGAAAAGAATAGATGTTATTGTTGGGGTCATTGACTAAGCCTGTGCCAGCGTGTGAGGCGGCATTGCCTCCAGCTTTGACACCAAAATTGACACTATCTTGGGTAAAAGCTGTCCAACAAACTCCGAGGAGGCACCAGATTAGTATAAGCTTTTTCATAAGGAATTTATTTTCTACTTGGCACTAAACATTAAAGGTTCGAACAAAAGTACTACACCAAAAGTCTTGTAATCAGGACTTCTTTAAGATATAAGGATTTTTGCTTAAATTATTTGAAGCAAAAATCTGATTTTTGAATTATCTTGGTCAAAAATTAGACCGAAAACATGAATCTATCTCCAAAAATAGATTTTATTAGAAATATACGAAAATGAGTCCGCAAGAACAGATTAATTTCCTTACTGATAAAATAAATTATCACAATCATTTGTATTACATGAAGTCCGAAACGGAAATTTCTGACTTTGACTTTGACCAATTACTTTCACAATTACGTGCTTTGGAAGAGCAGTATCCCGACCTAGTTCGGGAGGACTCACCTACTCACAGAGTAGGAGGGACTATTTCGAAGGAATTCGAATCTGTAACGCATCGTTTTCCGATGCTTTCTTTGGGGAATACCTACAACGAACAGGAGTTACTGGATTTTGACGAAAGAGTACAAAAAGGACTAGAGGGACAATCTTATGAGTATATCTGTGAACTAAAGTTTGATGGTGTTGCGCTATCGGTTTGGTACGAAAACGGAGTCATTACGCGTGGTGTAACCCGTGGTGATGGCGTTCGTGGCGATGATATCACTGCCAATGTAAAAACGATTAGAACATTACCTTTGAAAGTAATGGCAAATGGTTTTCCTGCCCAGTTTGAAGTTCGTGGAGAGGGATTCTTGCCATTGGCATCTTTTGAGGCTATTAATAAAGAGAGAGAAGATATTGGCGAAGCACTTTTAGCCAATCCACGAAATGCAGCCTCTGGAACTTTCAAGATGCAAGACTCTTCAGTGGTTGCCAAAAGAAAACTGGATTTTTATGTATATCAATTTTTGTCAGAAGAGACTGTTTTTGAAACTCACGAAGAAAGTTTACACTGGTTAAAATCAGTTGGATTCAATGTTTCTGATACGTGGGAAAAGCATGATACTATTCAAGGAGTTTTAGGTTTTATTGAAAAATGGGAAGAAAAACGTCATGAGTTGCCTTTAAATACAGATGGAATTGTTATTAAAATCAACTCTTTTGGTCAACGAGAAGAGCTAGGCTTTACAGCAAAATCGCCAAGATGGGCAATTGCCTACAAATATAAGGCAGAATCTGCTACTACTACCCTAGAGTCGGTAAGCTATCAAGTGGGTCGCACAGGAAATATTACCCCAGTTGCCAACTTAAAACCCGTTTTGTTGGCAGGTACAGTGGTGAAACGTGCCAGTGTTCATAATGCCAATGAGATAGAGCGTTTGGATTTGCATATCGGTGATACTGTTTTTGTAGAAAAAGGAGGGGAGATTATTCCGAAAATTACGGCAGTGGACATGAGCAAAAGAACTGAAGCACTTGAAGCTGTGCAGTTTCCTCACCTCTGTCCAGAATGTAACACCGAATTAATTCGTAAAGAAGGAGAAGCCAACCATTATTGCCCTAATGAAAAAGGCTGTCCTCCGCAAATCAAGGGTAAAATTGAGCACTATATTCAGCGTAAAGCCATGAATATCGAAAATATTGGTGCTGAAACAATAGATACATTTTATACAAAAGGTTTACTGAAAAGTCCTGCCGATTTGTATGATTTGAAATATGAAGATATTCAAGGAATGGAAGGGTTTAAAGATAAATCTATCAAAAACATTCTTTCAGGAATTGAAAAATCAAAAGAGATACCTTTCAAACAAGTGTTGTTTGCCATAGGAATTCGATTTGTTGGGGCAACAGTAGCTGAAAAACTTACCGCCCATTTCTTGACTATTGAGGCGCTTTCTGAAGCTACCTATGAGCAGTTGATTGAAGTACCAGAAATTGGGGATAGAATTGCTCAAAGCATTATTGCTTACTTTGCCGATGCTGACAATCGACAGTTTATTGCCCGTTTACAACAAGCAGGATTACAGTTTGAGCACATTCCTGCTGAAATTGTTGTCGAAGGAAACGCTTTGGAAGGAAAATCTTTTGTAATTTCGGGTGTTTTTCAAAATTTTGGAAGAGACGAGCTCAAAGTGAAAATAGAAGCCAACGGAGGAAAAGTCCTCAGTGGTGTATCTAAAAAGCTTGATTTCTTGCTAGCAGGCGCCGAAGCAGGGCCTTCAAAAATTGAAAAAGCACAAAAAATGGGTGTGACAATTATTTCTGAGGAGGATTTCTTAGGAATGCTTGAAGCCTAAAAAACGAGAATTTTATTAAAATTTCTGGGGTATTGAAAACAATACTCTACCAAACTCAAATCAATTATAATGAGACCAAAATTTCATGGTGTAGCTCCCGCATTAGTAACGCCGATGCATGAGGATGGGAGTATTAACTACGATGGATTAAAATCATTAATCCAACACGTAAGCGACGGAGGTGTAGATTATTTGGTTGTTCAGGGAACAACAGGTGAGTCAGCAACAACTTCTAAAGACGAAAAGAAACGTGTTTTGGAATTTGTCAAGGAACACAACTACAAGAACCTTCCAATCGTGTACGGTGTAGGTGGAAACAACACGCCAGAAGTGGTCAAATATTTGAAGGAAGTAGATTTGACAGGTGTAGACGCTATCTTGTCAGTATGTCCATATTATAACAAACCTGGGGCTCGTGGTGTGATTGCACACTATACTGCCATTGCTGATGCTTCGCCAGTACCTATGATTATGTATAATATCCCTGGTCGTACAGGTATTAACATGGCTGCATCAACAACGTTGACATTGGCTCAGCATCCCAACATTATCGGTATCAAAGAAGCATCTTGTATTATCGAACAATGTATGGAAATCTATAAAGGAAAGCCAGAAGACTTCTTATTGATTTCGGGCGATGACGTGCAGGCTGTTCCAATTATTGCTTGTGGTGGTGTAGGGGTTATGTCTGTGATTGCAAATGCTATTCCTACCAAATTTACTAACATGATTCACGCAGCATTGGATGGTGATTTTAAAGGTGCTCGTGATGTATTGGGTGATTTCTTAGCGATTGACCCATTGTTGTATGAGGAAGGAAACCCAGTGGGAGTGAAGAAGATTCTTGAAATTAAAGGTCTTGCTGAATCTCATGTTCGTTTGCCATTAGTGAAAGCTTCGGAAGAATTAGGCGAAAGAATGAAAGTGGTTTTGGCCAACGATAACTTATAGTATTTTTGTCGCCTCAGGCTTTTGCTTGGGGCGATTTGCATTTTTTGAATGGTGAGTTAGTGAATTGTGCGTGATTTTACCAAATGCTTTTTTATTTAACGCATACGGCTTACAGCCTAAAGCTTTATAATGTAATAACATTTTGTTACCTGTAAATAAAATTTAACTATGTTCGTTCATATTGTAAACTTCTGGTTGAAGCCAGATTTGTCGGTAGAAGACCGTCAGAAATTTGTGGAAGGGGTAAGTTCACTTGGAACAATCAAAGGTGTGGTAACATTCAATGTTGGTACTCCTGCCGATACCGACCGCCCTGTGATTGATAAAAGCTATGATTATAACCTTTTAACAGTTTTTAACAACATAGAAGGACACGATAAATACCAAGTTGACCCAATCCACCTTAAATT
The DNA here is from genome assembly GCF_030056705.1 of Flectobacillus longus. Classification (GTDB taxonomy): domain Bacteria; phylum Bacteroidota; class Bacteroidia; order Cytophagales; family Spirosomataceae; genus Flectobacillus; species Flectobacillus longus. Next base: position 45,424 of record NZ_JASHIC010000001.1, on the reverse strand, counting down.
TGTGGAAGAATGTAAACATCTCTGGGATAGAGTACTAATTTATGATGCAGAAAGTATTTAATAATCCAATAGGAAAAGGGCTGGCTTCGATATTATTTATCGGGTTAGTTTTGTCTTGTAACAAACCACCCTCAACGAGTTCTTACTATCGCCCGAATTACGAAAGAGGAGGTTATGACTCTGGTGTTGGCTTAAATTTTGGTATTGATGAAAAATATCCTATCGAAATTTTGCAAGGAACAGACAAACCTGCAAATGCTTTTGAGGAGATAGAAAACCTAAAAATTGAGGGTGAATATCCACTTACAACTGACCAAGAATATAAAGGTCGTATGTTGAAAAGAGGAAATGATGAGCAACAAAAAAGAGACTTGTTGAAACAAATGGTTGAAAAAGCACAGGATTTAGGTGCAAGTGGCTTAATGAATGTGAATTATAAAGTATTCTCAACAGCTTCAACTTCAGGCTATATTTTGACTGGAAAAGCTTTTAGATATGTCATAAAGCCACAAGTAAAGCCTGCTAAGAATTACTAACAGTGTTTATTGAGTGAATGGTGGTTGAGTGAATGAGTGATTATTTTTAATATGAATTTTAAAAAATCACTCATTCACTCAACCACTAAATCGCTCAATTAGAGATAACTCATCATAATCAGCTCAACATAACTACCCTATCTTATTTACAAAAATTATAGGCTGCTGATAAATGATTCTTTTTGCCAGTTTCAAAAACTGTATGTTTTTGATAAACCTTTCCTTTCAATACATCATTCATAAAGGTTAAAATATAGGCTTGATTTTGATTGAAAAGTTCAGCACTGTATTCATGACCACCTCCACAATACGTGTACAAATGCGTCATTCCTTTCATACTTTTCAAATGATTGAAAATGGAATAAGACCCAAACAACATCAACCATCCCGATGAATTTACTGGACAATAATGGTGAGCAGCGGTGCCATACGGAACAGTAACATCGCCATTTCCATGAAAGAAAAATATAGGTAGTTTATTTTCGCGGGTAATTAAATTCAAATCCATAATAGCCCCAGCACCCGAAATTAACCCAGCATATTTGAATCCTTCAGGAAGGGTTTTGCCATACATTGCCATCAGTTTTTGGTTCCAGAAAGCCGCATGTAATATAGTTTCACCACCAGCGCTTGAGCCTGCAATAAAGATTTTTGCTGGATCGATATGATAGGTGCTAGCATTATCAATAAAAAATAAAGTCGAAAGCCATAAGTCATTCACGCCAAAATTAAACGCCTTTATTTTTTCTGGTAAAATGCCATCACAACTAAACTTTTTGTTTTTCATATATAAGGTATAGCTGATAGTTGCCGCAGCATAACCATTTTGAGCCATGAATTTGCAAAAAGAATGTCCGCCATCACGCGAGCCACCAGAAAAACCTCCGCCATGTACGAATATTACTAATGGAAGATTATCGGAAGATGCACTATTTTCTGGTAAAAATAAATCTAAGTCCAAACTTAAAGTATCATTTTTGAAATAGGTTAAAGTTTGGTGTTTTTGAGCAAAACCTTGGCTGCCACAAAATAAAAGCAATGCTAAAAGAATACGTTTTAAGTTTTTCATAAAATGTTTAGGGGCTTTGTTCCCAGAGATAATTTACTAGATAAACTGATTTTTTATACAAAATAGATATTCAATCAACATCATTTGATGTATCTGAAAGAACTAAAGTAATATATAAATCAATACGTCTGTTTATATTCACCTAAAATAAGACAGGCACAAAAGTACAAATGCTTCTTTGTGGGTTATGAATCTAAAATATTTATTTTAACCTAATTTATGTGTATGTTGTTGATAATTAATTGTTTAAGTTAGGCGTTAGGCTGTTTTTCAACAGAATAGCAATCCTTTAACTTATCATGACTCTTTAAGTTATTAAGCTTCGGTAAGTCAAGTGGTTTGGAAAAAAACTCAATGACAGAAGGGTAAGTCCAAGCTCTAGTATAATCATTGGTATCTATCGATGATGAAACCATGATGACTTTTATTGTAGAAGAAAAGTACCTTTTATTGAGGCTTTCCAAAAAATCCCAGCCATTCATTTCTGGCATATTTATATCCAAAAATATGATGTGGACATCCATTGGAGTATCATGTGAGGTAATGTAATCGAGTATACCTAAACCATTCAAAAATTGATTTGGACTATAACCCAATCCAGCTTTCTCTATGAGTAGCTTATGGAGTAGTTGAATAGCGCTATCGTCATCAACAATTGAAACGTGTATTGTTCTGTTTTTAGTAGTAATTGATTGATTTACATTCATTTCTAATTTTTTTACAGAATATGTTTTATTAGTGATTTCTTTAATAATTTGATCAATTTCAAAAGCTGATGCAATAATATGCTCTAGACATTGGCTTTGCATTTCAACATCCTCTATTCCTTCTTTTAATAATAATACTAGCCCCATCAATCTCGAAAGTGGTGCTCTTACTACATGAGACTGCATCCAAGCAATATCTTTTAGGGTTTTATTCTGTACTTCAACAGCTTTAAAGTATCTATTTCTGTCGGTAACATCATGAGCAATTTCAAAAATTAGATTCTGACTTCCCACCTCTATCATGCAACTATACACCTCCATATCGAAAACTACTCCAGCTTTATTTCGGTGTTTTGTCTCAAATACTTGACGTGAGTTTTTGCTAATTAACTCAAATTTCTTCGTTACATCTTCTTCTGAGGTATTTATGTTCAGAATGTTTAAGCTAGAGAAATCCTTTCTTGACCAGCCATAAAAACTAATACAAGCTTCATTGACATCGACAAATTGTCCATTATCAGGGTTGATAATATACATAATAGAGGCACTACTTTGAAAAATACTTCTGAACCGGCTTTCACTTTCTACAAGCGCTAAAGATGCGGCTCTTCTTTCGGTGATATCAACCACGATGGCCACAAATAAATTTTCTTGTTCAATATCAATAATTTGTAAGTGAACTTCGACGGGATATTGTGTTTGGTTTTTTCTCCGATGTATAGTCTCAAATATCAACTTTTTCTTTTGTCCGTTTATCAACGGAGCAATTAGTTCTTGGAATTGTCTTTGATTGATTAGGGGTTTAATATCAATAGGAGTCAAATACGCTAATTCTTCTGCGGTATAGCCGATGTTATCTTGTGCTGCTTTATTGGCGCCAATAAACCTTAAGGTATTGGTATCGAACATATAGATTTCATTCAACAAATTTTCAAATATGTTGCTGTACTTCAATACTTCATTATTGGCATATTTTTCCTTTGTAATATTTTTACTAAATACAGATACACCCACAACCTGATTGTCGAGTAAAATAGGGTTCATAGATACCTCCAAATAGAAAATTTTATTGAGTGTTGGCAATCTATCATTAAAGTGCAATACTCTGTTTTCTAGTACTTGTTTGTATCGGCTTTGCCACTCATTTTTGATTTCATTAGGTAAAGCATCGAGAATATTGATTCCTTTTACGAGGTCAACTCCAAATGATTCGAGGTAGTCTTTTCGTACAACTTTATTGGCATATATAATCTCAAACCTATCATTGATAGACCAAATGCTCTCTGAAGAACTATCCAATATGGCTATGAGATTAGCTTCACTTTCTTTTAGTGCTTTTTCTGCTAGCCGAATATTGGTAATATCTGTACTCATGCCAGCAACTCCAATCAATTGATTTGAAGCATTTCTAACAGGAAACTTCACACTGATGAAATTTTTCCACTCATTGTTTATCAACAACCCTTCTTCAATAAAGATAGGCGCTTCAGTATTTTGTGCTTGGTAATCATTTGATACAAATGTTTGAGCAAAATCTTCATGGAAAAGATCAAAATCTGATTTTCCTAAGGCCAGCTCCTTTTTTATACCTAAAACATTCTCCCAGGTTGTATTGACAACAGTATAAATTCCTTGCAGATTTTTTACATAAATTATAGATCCATTATTATTGATTATATTCTCAAAAAGTTGTTGCGTTTCTGTTATTTCTGCCACAAAGTTTTGTCTTTCAAAAATATTGGTCAACATTTCTGCCGTCATTTTGAGAATTTGCTCATCATATTTATCTACTCGCTGAATTTGACTATTAAATTCTATTCCAACAAAACCTATACATTCATTTGAAGATAAAATGGGAGTAATCTTCAAATTGATATTTTTAGCATGTAGGCTATATAGCCTATTTTGTTGAAGGTGCCTATACATTTCGGTGTAGGTCAAATCATCTTGTAAGTGTATAATTTTATTTGAATGGGTATTGGGCTTAATCCACTCGTTTTTTATTTCAAAACTGTGCTTTGATACGTATTTACCTATAAAAAAGTGTTCAACATTAATAAATAGTCCTATTTCTTGTAAAACAGTATTGATATTAGAGTCGGCCTCACTTGGTGAAATATTAATATATCTTAGAAAAGTGCGCATTAATATGTCTTGTAATTGACTCAAATAGCTAAGATTATCAAACGTCTCTTTGGTATTAGTAATATCTCTACTTATACCTTCGATTGCAACGAGTTCTCCAGAAGCATTCAGGATAGGAACATTACGCTGCTCTATCCAGATAGTTTCTCCGCTTTTTTTTACCCATCGCATCACGACTGGTGACTCAAAGAAATTATTACTATTTGCCAATTCTTGGAAAGAATTTTTATCTTCGTCAAAGATGATTCTGTGTGCAAGTTCAAAGTCATTGTAAAATTCTTCTGGGGCATATCCTACAACATCCTTTAAGGAGGGACTTATATATGAAAAGTGTTTTTGTGGTATTAGTTCAAGCCTTGATATTACATCTATGATGTTTTCAGTGAGTCGTTTATACTTACTTTCACTTTCTAGCAAAGAGTCAAATACTTGTTTTTGTTCAGTGATATCAACGAACGTACAAAATATACGACAAGGCTTAGATTCCTCATCATTAAATTCAGGGATTGCATTTACACGTACCCATTTCATTGTATCGAAGCTTTCTGTTTTGAAACCAATTACTTCTCCAATAATCGGTTTACCAGCTTTCAGCGCTCTATAAACGGGTAGGCTATCTGTCGAGATAAGATTACTATTTCCATCAAAGAATTGTGCATTACCGAGTAGTTTGGCTCTACCATTAGTTTTTGAAATATCAACTCCAAAAATTTTAGAAGCACTAGGATTGGCTCTAATAATAGCGCCTTCTCGGTCTTGATACACAAGACCTTCTGACATATTCTCAAAAATCTTACGAAATTCTTGCTCACTTTCTCTTAATGAGTTCTCTATCTTATATCTGAGTGTAACATTTTGTATCAACTCAGCTACTACTTTCAATAATTCAATCTCATCTTTTTCAAATATTCGTTGATAATTAATTGTCATTAGACCTAGTAAGCCAATAACTTTATCTCGTTCAAAAAAAGGTATTACTATCACCGAACCGACAGACTCTGTGGTTAACCCATCAAAGATTCGAGGATAAGATCTCAATTCATCAATATGGTTAATATAAAGTAACCCATTATCTAGTAGATTTTTAAAAACAGGTTCTACTTCCTCTATCGAAATTTCAAGTAAAGGGTCTTTATCTGACAAGGGTATTCCCGAACACAGCCATTCGTGGGTTTTAACAAGCTTATTTCCGTTTTCTTCGTAGGTATAAATAAAAGCCTTTGATGTTTGTGTTGACTTCCCTACTGTTTCGAGGATATTTACAAGTTCCGTTTGAAAATCTTGATAAGGCTTATTTATAAATGTAATGGACAGTTTGGCAAGGGTACTTTGTAGTTGATTTAAACGTTCATATCTTAATTCTTCTTCTTTTTTGCTCGTTACATCTTTCGCAATGCCTATATGTTTATAGACTTGGGCGTTTTCATTGTAAAGAGCAAATTTTATTACTTCAAACCATCTGCAACTTTCATTAGGTAATAGGATTCGAATCGTTGTATTGATAGAATTAGATGTGTTTTCAAGATATTTTTGTTGCGCACTTAGAAATAAAGGTAAATCCTCTTGATGGATGATTGAATAGAAGTCCTGAATTATCAAAAAATCTCTATCATAAACAGAAAGTATATCTCTAAAGTTTTTATTTACAAATAACATCTTGCTGTTGGTGCTATCAGTAATCCATAGAATTTCACCAATCCTCTCTGTAATACTTGTAAAAACATACTGATTTTCCTCCAAATCAATCTTAGATATTACTCTTTCGGTAACATCAATGAAAGACAAAATCGTAAAACGCTTAAGTAGTTTAAATGATATGTCGAAATACTTAGTTGTTCCATCTTGACAATTGATTTTAACATCGACTGGTACAAATGAATCCTTTCCAGTTTGAACTTTTACAATACCCTCAGCCCAGTTGTTATAAATATTTTTTCGATAGTTTTCGTCAGGAAAAGCTAGTGATAACCAACTTTCCATCGAAAGCAAATCATTGTTTGTATACCCTATTTGTCTAGTAAAAATTTCATTAATAACTATTTTATCATTCTCAAAATCATACGCCATCATGGCTACAGGAGCGAGCTCAAAAAGCTCGGCCAATAAAATATCAGAAGAAGATGTAAGTTCTCGAACAAAAAGAACAATCTCCTTTTCAGTCAAAAAAAAGCTTAGTTCATGCTCAATTTTTGTAGGAACATACAATTTTACAATTGAAATAGTGCCTTGGTTATTGCTAAGTTGAGAGTCTAAGTGTGCTGTTGTTAAATCATAATTTTGTTGAAAAAAATCAGCGACATTTAGGCTTTCTATATTCCCCCATAATTTCTCAAATTCCTTTTGATAATGTAGTGGAACCCAATCAAAATTAAAAGTGATATAAGTACAACCAAATTCTTTGAGCTTATTAATGAGATACTCAGTTTTTATCATTTGTTATTAGTAGTTTATTATATATCTAATGACGATTTGTACAATAACAACAAGTGGATGAGAAAGCCGAATACTTATCTGTTAACTCAGATTGGTAAGTTAAGGTGTTGATTTATAGTAGATTATATTTTAATGGTTAGGTGTGATATTTGCGTAAATACTTGGAGTAGTTGCGCCGCTAAATGGAACCAATTGATGAGATAAGTAATCTAAAAAAGATTTTTAACGCAAAACACACCATCTTAATTTATTGGTATTTATAGATTAAATTTTGATTCTACAAATAGAATATAAACAATCATCAATATAAATACTCCAAAAGTTAATTTTATGACTTAAAAGATATTTGCGTGATTATGTATGACATAATTGGCGGTTTTTTATTTTAGCAGTAAAATGAACCTGATTTTGATACCATTAAGAATAAGAAGAATGATTATGAATAGTATGGATTAGCCAGTTAACTATGCTTATTTCCTAGAGGAATACTTTTTCCATTTACAAATTGGTGCCTTTAAGTATCAGGAAAGATTAAGTTAATAGTATATTTTTAGGTGTGGATTGGGTGTAAGAGATTGATTGTGAGTCTCTAAAGGGTATGCTGTTGGATAATAATGTCTTCCAACTTATGTATTAATGACAAAGGTATATTTATCTACAACATTTGATTTGAGCAATGTCATAATATCTACAGTGACTATAATTAAGCTTTCAATCTTCGATTCAATATTTTCGTTTGTAAATCTTGTAATGTCCTGTATGTTAGAATGTTTGGTGTTTTTTTAAATGTAGTACAAACGAAATATAGCGACTTGATCTACTAGATATTAACACAATAGGCGAGGAGGAAATCATTTTCCTTTACATTTTCAAGGTTGTCAAACTAACGGTTTACCTTTCAAAGATGTCTTTTTTAGAGAGAGGTATTTTGGTGTTTTTTATCACAACATTTTTAGTATTATACTTCTCAATTTTATCCTTGTTGACTATAAATGCCCTGTGAATTTGAATGAATTTTGAGGGAGGTAATAGTTCTAAAATTTGCGAAATAGTAGCGCGAGATTTAAACGTTTTTTCATTAGTATAAAATAGTAAATAATTACCTTCTGAATTGATAAAATTAATGTCTTCTAAGGGTAACTCGACTTTATATTCGCCATCTTTTACCAAAATGGACGGTTTGGGCTTGTCTTCCTTCGAAGATTTTATGATTGCCAATTCAATAGATGCTATCAAGTCGCTGTTTTTAAAAGGTTTGGTGAGGTAAGAATAAGGCGACGTCGCAACAGCTTCACTGATGATGTTGGTATTTTCGTACGCAGTCAGATAAATGAACGGCACTTTCTGTTTGTTTTGAATGAGATTTCCCAAACTAATGCCATCCATTTCTCCATCACCAAGATTGATGTCAAGAATAGCAAGATCAACCAATTCTTTATTAAGAATTGCTAAGGCTTCATCGGCATTTTTTGCTTCTAAAACTTGGTAGCTATTTTCTTGAAGAATTTTCTTAGTAAGCCTTCTATTCAGAAAATCATCTTCTACAATTAGTATTACTTTTGAATTCATTGTTGTGGTTGTTAAAAGCACATTTTCAGTTCAAACCCTTTTTTGAGCTGTGTTTCCACTGTGCCGTTGAGTTGGTCAATTAGTCCATTCATGATTTCTACCCCAAGCCCTTTGGTTTGTACATTCTTAAAATCAAAACCAACACCATTGTCAATGTAGAGCAGACAATTCTTTTTTGTGTTTTTCTCTTGTGTGATTTCGATATTGATAATGCCTATTGTTTGATTTTTGAAGGCATGTTTCATACTATTGCTAACCAACTCGACAATAATCAAACCCAATGGTAGTGCCTTTGTTATAGACAACGTCTCGATTTCACAAGTGATAAACAGGCTCACATTTTTTTCTTTGATGTCGTACGAGCCCTTGACGAGTTCGGAGAGGTCGGTTACATATCGTTTCAAGTCTACTTCGTTGACACTTTCAGAAACATTCAATTTTTTATGGAGTAAAGCAATCGAATGAATCCGATTTTGGTTGCTTCTTATCAGGTCGTCAATGTTGCTATTACTGGCCGATTCTTTCTGGATTTCTAAGATGCTGATAACATACTGCAAGTTGTTTTTTACTCGGTGTTGCAGTTCTGAAAGGAGCACCTGTTTTTGCCTCATCGTTTTCTCTATTTCCTCTTTTTGAAGGCTTATTTCTTTGTTTTTATCTTTCAAAAGTGCATTGTTTTTTTGTTTTTGACGGTTATTCCGAATCAAAATAATGGTCAGAATACCGAAAAAAACAAGAAACCCAATGAGTGTATTTTGTCTGATAGAATTGTTGTACTCTTTTTTAGCTTCTACTAATTCTCGTTCACGTTGTTTGATGGTATTGACAATATTTTGCGTCTGAAAAATTCTAGAAGTGGTGTATAGACTATCGTTAGAGGCATTTACGATTTTTAGATAATTAATGGCTTTGGCGGCATTTTTGTGTTCGTAGATTTTAGCTAAAAGTTTGGCTGCGCTTATGGTAAGCACTAAGTTTTTGAATTGTCGGCCTCCTTCTAAGGCTTTTTCCGCATAAAAAATAGCCGAGTCGGGTTGGTTCATCGCCCGAAAAACCTCTGCCAAATCAACTGACTGCTCAGATTCTAAAAAAGGATTGCCAAATTTGTTTGAGAAACTAATCGCAGTTCTTAGATAATGTAATGCCTGTGGGTAGTTTTTGCGTTTTTTTTCTACCCTTCCCATTACTGCATTGGCATAGGATACCTCTATAGGAATATTCAATTTTCTACAATTAGTATCTACTATTTTTGCATAATACATGGCAGAGTCAAATTCGTTTAGATTTTCGTAAACTTCGCCAAGATTATGATAAATTAGCCATTTCCCGTGATTGGGAAGCGATTCTATTTCGGGATGGTTTTTGGCTTTCAATAACCATTCTAATCGGTGTTGACTATCTTGTTGTTTTTCGTAAACAAGAGCGATTAAGTTATAAAAAACGATTTCCAGCTTAGGGTATTTTGCTTGACTAACCTGCAAGCCTTCATAAGCCGACTGCATACCATTTTGCCAGTCGCCTGTGATGGTGGATACGAAGCTCAATGCCTGTAAAGAAACTAATTCTCCATAAGTATAATTGAGTTTTCGGGCAAGTTTGATTGACTCAGTTGCATATATTACTGCTTGGTGAGGTGCTGTCATGGTATGATACCTTGCCAAATGCCATAAGCTAATTACTCTGTTGGTGTCCTCAATAACCTCTTTCAAATTTTGTTTTAATCTATCTACCTCTTTTGTAGGCAGACTAAGTGGTTGACTAAAGCCAGCGGTAGCAGAAATTATTATAATTAAAACGGCTAATTTGATTATCAATTTCATGGTTCGTTTTTGTAAACAAATTAGGAATAAACGTGTCGTTGGAATAATGAATCATAAAAGAACTGGTAAAAGTAGCCTATAAATTTGACATAAAAACACCTTTTTCTTTTCTGTTTTGCCTGAAAAGAAAAAGGTGTTTTATAATATATTTCACAAAAAAGCAATTTTGTAAGATATAAACTATTTAGGAGACGCCACTACATTGATATTGCTTATTTTGTTAGTCCAATCACCATCGGCAACCCAATCTGAGGTTAATTCAAGGCTTTTTCCATTCGTAGGCCCATTTTCGTAAATAATGATTTTATAACCTTTTGGAACCTTGATAGAATTGATTTTGTCATTCCAAGCCATATTACTTGCAGCCGACCAGTTTGTTGTAATCGAAAGTTGATTACCTGTGAAATTTTTTGATGTAAATAACTGAATAGGAGCAATCACCTTTATGTTACTAATCTTATTTTTCCATTTACTGTCAGCTACCCAATCTGAAGTCAATTCGAGGCTCATTCCTTCAATTCCTGCATAGTGCTCATAAATAGTTACCCTATAACCTTTTGGTATTTTTATTGAATTAATATTGTCATTCCATGCTTTATTGCTACTAGCCTCCCAACTACTTGAAATCTCAAGTTTTTCACCTGTATAGTTGTTTGATTTGTAGAGAGATACTTGAGCGGACATTTTTGTTACAACTAAAAATGTTAATATGATAATTGATAAGATTACTTTTGGCTTCATGATTACAAATAATAAGATTGTTTACCTACTCTAAATCAGCATTTTCAGCATCCTGCTTTTAACAAATTATTTTAATCCTCTAAGTTATAATAGGCTTTTACAGCATTATAATCTGAGAAATCTACCGCTGCTTTACGACCACCGCGGATATCATTTGCGGGGATAATTACGATACGAGTTGAAGCTGAAAGTGATACTGTAGAAGCTACTTTTCTATAAATATTTATTCCTGCGGTGTTTCCACCAAAAGTTGTTTCATAGTATAATTCATGTTCAACTCCATTTGCTGGGACAATACCAGGGATAGCATACCAACCATAAGAGGTTGCGTTATTTGGTGTGGCATTGGTCATATAGACTAATATAGCACTACTATTCATTATTGCAGTCGTGACATTAGAAGGTAAAATAAATTGTTGACCTGAACCTTTTGTAGCCGTCCAAGTTTTGGCTGCGTATGAGATTTGAATCACGTTGGCATTACCAGTTTGCCCAGCAGGTCCTGTTGCACCAGCCGGCCCCGCTGGTCCGGCCACTCCAGCGGGGCCAGCAGGGCCAACTCCGCCTTCTGGACCTTTACAATTTGTAAATAGTAAACCACAACACAATACTGATAAAATTACTGACAGAAAAGATGTTTTTTTCATTGCTATTGCGTACCTCCGCCGAGTGTTTAATTGCTTAAGATTCGATTATACAATGAATTTAGATTGACCAGTAAAGGCTACAAAATTTCTGGGATAAAACGCCGATTTTAGGGATAGAAAGTGGATGTGTTGCTCAACTCAATACCCAAGTAATGCTCTTGATTTTTATAGCCTTGATCTTTTAATCTGATAAATACTTTTCTAAGTCTAGTAAATTTAGTGTGGGATTTAAGTCTTCAAATAAGTTGCTGTAAAGCTCTTTTGAGACCAAATACATTATAATTGCGTGATTTTTTCATCAGGCGTCATGCTCGACAATAAATCTTTGGTACGTTGTTCAGGGTGGCGTAATGTATTGGAAAAAACGACCTTGATAGTGTTGTTTTTCTGGAAAATAAAATGAAAAACGTGTTTCTGTACCTTCAAATCCACCATGTACATAACGGTGGCGAACAGGCGTATTACGCCATTCGTCTTGGTCGACATAAGGTTTTAAAAATACAGTATCCTTTGTGGATAATTGGTATTTACCTTTCAAATTATCTTGTGCATGAACTAAACATACAGTAAAACAAAAAATGGCTGTTAGTAGTATTTGAGAGATTTTCATTGGTTTGATATGTGAATGTCAATAAAAACTAAGGTTTTAAAATTGAATTAATCCAGCAATCAAAGACATTTGTTAATGTACTCTGATTGCTGGATTATGCTTAATTAAAGTTATAACTTATGGTCAAATAAAATGCTCTGGGTTGTGTAGTGCGAGCTCCCCAAACAGCATTTGGATTTGCATCACGTTGTGCTTTGATAAAATTTTCAGGCGTTGTACTTGCTGGAAATCCTCCGGGCGGATACCATCCAGTAACACCAAGGGTATTCAACACGTTGTTGATATTAAAATTGGTATTGATGTTTTTGGTTAGGTTATATCCGAAAGTAAAATCTAATTGATTATAAGCTGCCATATCAAAAGCACCGAATGAGTTTGCAGGAGACCTCCCAACATATCTCCATGATAGAGAAGTGTTGAATCTTTCAGTGCTATAGCTTGGAGTTATTGAAGCAAGTACCTTTGGTGTCAAAGGAATAGATGCATCTTTTATTTCTATAATTTTATCATCCGCTTTTCCAGGGTTACCTACATCCCCAAAACTTTTATAAACGTACTTTGGGATTCCCTCGTATATTGAAGTTTGTAGAAATTTTGACATTGCTTTCGAATTCTATACCAATAGACCTTTGGTTGCTGTACAAAGGAGGAGTATTGTAAAATGTATTTGGAATGGTATCGTTGGCAAAAGCAGATTCGGCTAAATTACTAATTTGACTATGAAATGGTGTTACGAACAAATTGAATTTATCGGTTTGTACTTTGTAACTAAGTTCAATCTGGTTCATTTTAATTGGTTCAAGATATAGATACTCCGAAGATTCTTTTGTGCGAGGCTGTGTGATTCGGCTAATATCTGGTGCTTTCTAACCAATAGAGTATCGTACATACACTGCTTGTTTATCGCTAATTTTATAGTTTAAAGCACTTGAAAATGATAGACTTTTATAAACTCTATCATAAGACCAAGGAGTTGTAGCAACTAAGGATAAATTATCATACTCTGTTAATGGATTTTTGTCATATCCACCTGCAAACAAAAGAGGGAAATCTAACTGGCTGGTACTTTGAGCTTCGGCATTTCCTACAAACTGCGTATAGTTGTACCTAAAGCCATAATCTAAAGTGAATTTATTCCCAATAGGGGAGGTTTGTCCAAAAAATACATCTAATCTATTATTCGTCAATATATTATGAGCATAAAAAATCTCATTATTTTTATATCCATAAGGGGTTGTTACTTGAGTTACAGTACCATTAGGAGCGGTAACGCTTACGGCTAATGGAGAAGGACGGTTCTCTAATGTTGACAAGTATTGTCCTGCAAAACCACTTTCATGATCTACTTTCGATCTTCCAAAATAGGTTCCAAATGTAAAATTTGATTTACCTATTTGTTTATGAATTTCTAATTGATCAATAATTTCATCTACATTCACATTCAGGGCATTACCCATACCAAAAAAAAGCCATTATTAGGTAGCTTGTCCAATGGAGTACTAAATACGCCTGGAGCAGTTTGAGTACTTCTGTAATATTCTTCTCCTATTAGTGCATTTTTTACACTCAACGTACCAATTCTTGGTGTACCAAATAAAGTATTTGCACCAACATTGCCCCACATACCCGGTAAACCTGTAGCATCAATACCAGTAGCACCTACCCCAAGTACATATTGCATATTCCATTGAGAAGACTTGTTAGAGTATTTAAAATTATTGCTGATTCTCCAGCCATGTCTTAAATCTGATATTAATGAGCTTTCAAATATTTATAATTTATTACCAGAGCAGTTTACCATGAAAGAAATCCAAGATATTTATGAAACTATTCTTGAGAAGACTTTTATCAGAACTAACTTTCAAAAGAAAATACTTGAATTAGATGTTTTAGAGAGATTAGAGAAAAAATTTACTGGAGCCAAAAATAAAGCTCCATATCTATACAGAGTCAAAAAATAAGATACCAAAGTTTTCATCTTGTCGAAGTCCTCTTGACTTTTGATAGAACTGCATAAAATCAAAAAGTTGTTGATATTGGTTTTGAAAGTCAAAGTATCACTAGAGTTATTTGAGCCAAAACATTTGAAACATCACCGCACCACGAAGTTGACATCTTCGTGGTGCGGGTTCCTTATATCTATCTAACCAAAATTGTATCTACATCACTATTAAAGTCAACAGCAGGTATGTTTAATACTAATTTCTTTCTTTTAAGCAAGATAAACGATGACCCTTTGTTCTTCTGGATGGTATCACCTACTATTAATGCCCGATATAATTTTCTACCACTTATTTCGGGATCGAATCTTTTTTTATACCAATGTGATTTTTTGTCTAAATCTACACAGTGATATTTATAAGTCCCTTTGTCTCCTTCATCTTCATTTGGCTTTGAAATAAGTAGGTACAAATAGGAATCATTAATAAATGTATCGTTTGCAGATTTTATAGCCATTGGCTCTATTATAAATTTAAAGACCAATATTCCTACGAAACCTAAGATTGTGAAAATTAAATTTTTATTTTTCATGTAACACCATTACACAAGTAAAAAAGAAGGTTCTATCTAACTAGGACTGTATCAACTTTATTGATATAATTAAAGGTAACGGGTATCTTTAGTATCAAATGTTCCCTTTTTAATAAAATAAAGGATACTCCCTTTTTCTTTTCAATTGTATCTCCAACCAAAACCTTATTATAAAATACTCTACTACCAATCATAAAACTGGTATTTTTACCTTGTAAATCAATACATAGATAAGAGTAATACCCTTTATTACTATCATCTTGTTTTGGTTTGATTTTTAGAACATATTGATAAGAATTATCAATAAAATCATCTTCTTGGTTCTTTTCCATTAAGTCAAAAAGATAATATGTTGATATTAGAAAAAGTATTCCTATTACAATCCAAAAGATTTTTTTCTGTCCCATATTTTATTCTTCATTCAATAATGTTGTTCGACTGATTTTCAGCACCACCACCTGCTTCCGCTCCAAAAGTTAAGTTAAATGTGTTAAATCCTTTTGAAGAGCATTCAAATTTTCGAATGTAACCAACCCTGTCGTTTCTTTACTATTGAGCTTTGATAGTCGTTTGAGTAATAAAAACCTTTTTGTCTATCTATCTTGGCATCCCATCTGGATCTATAAAACGAAGTGGGTTATTATACGCATAGTTATTAGGTGAAAGCAGGTAATATTTTTCAGCCAGCAGGTCAATTGTCATCCATCTACCCAACTCAGGGTAATACATCCTTGCACCATCACCCAATCTTCTCGCAATTATACCTATTCTCATTTACTAAATTTTGCTCGGGATTGATGAAGGTTTTATGGATTGGAATCCTGAGAATTTGCTAGTACTGGCTTGGAAGCCAGCACTAGCAGTGAAAAACTGAAGCTAAATATTTTGCTGTATGACCTTCTCCACTTATGTCAAATACTACAAACCTTTCCGCTCTTCCAGCCACTCCTAATATCTTTCCTAAAAATGCTAAATCAGCTTTAGCACCCCAAAATTTTAAAATCCTTCTTATTGGTATAAGAGATATAGCAACTTGCTTGAGCGATTCCTGATTATAAATTTGTTTCCCCTCGTCAGACATCGTCATTGATACATCTATTGAAGGATAATAATATTGACCTTTAGAATTTTTATATCCTCCATTAAAAAGGGTTTCTCTGTTTTCCCTTTATCCTTATCCCCATAACAAAGTGCATATCAGGCATGTTTGTCAACTTTATTTTATACCTTGTTTCAATTGATTTGTTAAAGTTTTGATAAACCCTTCTTTATCCTTCTTACCTTCCTCAATTATTGCTTTTATCGAATCTGGTAACGTTAAATACTTATTAGCCCAAAGTTGTATTTCTACTATTACTGGCAATAAATCTATTCCCTTTTCTGTGAGTTTATAAAGCATCTTAGCCTTGCTGTCGGGGTGTTCTAATTTCTCTATTATGTTATGTTCTTCAAGGTTTAATAGCCTTGAAGTCAATATGTTAGTGGCTATTTTTTCTTCCGATTTTAAAAAGTCACCAAATGTAGATTTATTATAAAATATCATATCTCGCATGATAAGTAATGACCACTTATCACCAAAAATATCAAGTGATGAACTTACAGGGCATTCTGACCTTTTGGCTGTTTTTTTCATTTTTCTTAAAAATTAATTCAAAATACACTTGCATTTTGCAAGTAAATAAATATACCTTTGTGCTGTCACTTGCAAAATGCAAGTAAATTTAGGGATTAATATTCAAAGGTAAATAATGAAACTAACAATTTTAATAACAGGTGCTTCTTCGGGCTTTGGTTTGCTTGTAGCAAACGAGCTTCATAGCAAGGGTTATAATGTAATTGGTACAAGTCGCAACCCTGAGAAATATGCGTCAACGTTACCTTTCAAAATGATTGCATTGGATCTAGACTCTGAACAGTCGATAAATACTTTTTCAGAAAGGCTTTTCAAAGTAACCACTCAATTGGATGTTCTTATCAATAATGCAGGGTTTTATGTGTCAGGGATTGCTGAGGAAACACCAATTGAGCTAGGAAGACAACAATAAGAAACTAACTTTTGGGGGACTATCAAGGTCACAAACGCAATTTTACCACATTTCAGAAAACAAAAATCTGGTAAAATCATCACCATAGGTTCAATCATTGGGCTTGTTTCATTTCCTAATACCGCCTATTATGCTGCTTCCAAACACGCTTTAGAAGGGTACTTCAAATCATTGCGTTATGAATTGAATGAGTTCAATATTGATGTTTCAATGATTGAACCAGCTGCTTTTAAGACGAATATTATAAATAACTCTTCTGCTGCCGTAAATAAAATTGTAGACTACAACTCTCTAAGAAATAAAATTCAAAAATTCTCTGACGAATTATTAGATAAAGCCGAAGACCCCAAACTCGTAGTAGATAAAATTCTTAAAGTAGTCCAAACAGATAATCCTCAATTCAGAAATATTGTAGGTAAAGGCACTTCTATATTAATCAATTTGCAACATTTTGCTTATGAGCTTTTAGAAAAAAATGTACTAAAACAGTTGAACAAGTAAGCATTCTTTAACATTGAAAAAAATAACAAAATGAAACATTTAATTATCTTTTCGCATTTGAACCCCAAAAGTTTTACAAAAGCAATTGTAGATGAAGTTGAAAAAAAAGCCATTGCCAGTGGTGACGAAGTGAAAATCATCGATTTATATGGCGAGCAATTTAATCCCGTTTTAGGAAGGCCGATATTGCCCACCAATTTATGGGACAAGCAATGCCCGACGATGTGAAGAAATATCAAGAGATGATTACTTGGGCAGACCATTTGACGGTGGTATATCCAATGTGGTGGGGACAAATGCCTGCAATGTTAAAAGGCTTTATTGATAGAGTTTTTTCGTATGGATTCGCTTTTAGTATTTCTGAAAATGGAGCAGAAGCTTTGTTAAAGGGCAAAACTGCAAAAGTTTACATCAATACCAATACTCCTACAGCTGTATATGAAGTTACCCAAATGAACACAGCACAACAACGTATAATTGATGACGGTGTTTTTGGATTTTGTGGTATAGATACTGAAATTACTTTTTTTGGTCAAGTCTCAAGTGGGACTGATGAACTCAGAAAAGGATATTTAGAAACAATTGCATAAGCCATGCCATGAAACAAGATAAAATTATTTACTGGGTTACCACAGCATTGATAAGTCTAGGCTCTTTACTTGCTGTCTATTGGTATTTTACGGATATAAAAATAGTAGAATCTTATAAGCACTTTGGCTTTCCTGCATATTTTAGGATACAAGTTGGGATTTCAAAACTCGTCGGTGCAATAGTTTTAATAGTGCCTTTTTTTCCTGCAAAAATGAAAGAATGGGCCTACGCAGGATTTGGGATACTTTATATTTCGGCTGCTATCATTCATTATATGGTAGGTGACCCAACTGCAAATCTTGTTGTTCCGTTAATAAATCTTGTAATTCTTACGGTATCAAATATTTATTATTCAAAAATTAAAAATGCTTAAAATACTAGTAACGGCTTTACTTTTAATCGGATTTATCAGTACGGCACATTCTCAAAATACTACGGATATGAGTAATAATGGACAATATACCTACGCAACAGTTCCTACGCAGTTTGTAGAAGCTAATGGTATTAAGGTCGCTTATCGCTCTTATGGCAAAACAGGAGATATTCCAGTGATTTATTTTAACCATCTAACGGCAAACCTTGATAATTGCGACCCAAGAATTATGGATGCCATTGCCCAGACTCGTCAAATAATTTCTTTTGATTACAGAGGCGTTGGCGCAACGACGGGCAAACAAGGAACTAGTATTGCCGACATGGCAACAGACGCTATTGCTTTTATTCATGCCTTGGGTTACAAGAAAGTTGATATTTTGGCATTTTCGATGGGGGGATTCATTACTCAAGAATTACTTTTGGTAGAACCTCAATTGGTTCGCAAAGCAATTCTTGCAGGAACAGGGCCAAGAGGTGGAGCAGGCGTTAGTGATGTGGTGGGTTTAACTTATAAAGATATTTTTAAAGGAGTTTTTTCTTTCAGAGACCCTAAGTTTTATTTATTTTTTACTCAAAATGAAGTTGGTAAAGTTGCGGCAAAAGATTTCTTAAAAAGATTAAAAGAAAGAAAAGAAAACCGTGATAAAAAAGTTAAATTGAGTGTATTAAAAGCCCAATTAAAAGCTATTGAAACATGGGGACATGAGCAACCTGCCGATTTGAGCGTTTTCAAATTGCCCGTTTTTATTGCTAATGGCGATGCTGATAGAATGGTGCCAACACCAAATTCTTACGATATGGCAAGGCGATTTCCAAATGCTACGCTAAAAATATACCCAAACTCAGGTCACGGTGGTATTTTCCAATATCATCAAGAGTTTATTCCTCAAGCCATTGAGTTTCTAAACAAATAAATCAAGATGAAAATGGATAATCATTTAGCTATAAAAATTGTATTAGATGGGTTTAAACGCTCTTTAAAAAGCGCTTCAAAATTATTAAATGAGTTGCCAGAAAATGACTTGCTACAAGAAATTGTACCAACTAAAAATTCTGGTCATTATCTGTTAGGGCATCTTATTGCGGTACACGACAATATGCTTCCTTTGCTTGGATTAAGAGATAGTTTATACCCTGAGTTGATGGAGGTATTTATTAAAAAACCAGATAAATCAGGATTGCTGAAGCCCTCAATTGCTCAGTTAAAACAACAATGGGAAGAAGTACATCAGTTACTTGTTACACATTTGGAATCACTTACAGATGAGCAGTGGTTTGAAAAGCACACAGCTGTATCTGATGAAGACTTTGCAACCGAACCACATCGCAATAGATTAAACGTGGTATTGAGTAGAAGTAATCATCTTTCGTATCATATAGGACAAATTTCACTTTTAAGAAAATAAAAATTATGAAAGCATTCATCGTAAAAAAATACGGCAAAAAAGAATCATTACATTTAACAGATGTAAGTGTACCAACTATAAAAGAAAATGAGGTATTGGTTCAAATTCACAGTGCAGGGGTGAATTTGTTGGATTCATTGGTTAAAAATGGGGAGTTTAAAATATTTCTACCTTACAAAACCCCATTTATAAATGGTCACGATATGTCAGGAATCATAACCAAAGTGGGGGCAAAGGTTTCAAAATTTAAAGTAGGAGATGAGGTTTATTCAAGAGTGGGTGACCACAGAATAGGAACATTTGCAGAACAGATTGCTGTACAAGAAAATGATTTGGCATTGAAACCTACAAACCTTTCAATGGAAGAAGCTGCTTCTATTCCTTTGGTTGGACTTACTGTTTGGCAAGCACTCGTAGAAATTTCAAACTTGAAAAAAGGTCAAAAGGTATTTATTCAGGCTGGTTCTGGTGGCGTTGGGACTTTTGCTATTCAATTGGCAAAACATATAGGTGCTTACGTTGCCACTACCACAAGTTCTGCCAATACGGCTTTGGTAAAGAAATTGGGAGCTGACTTAGTGATAGACTACAAAACACAGGATTTTGCAACTATTTTAAAAGATTATGACGTGGTACTTCATAGCAACAGAGATGCTAAAGTACTTGAAGATTCTTTGAAAATTTTAAAGCCTGGTGGCACATTGGTTACTTTGACGGGACCACCCACAGCCGAATTAGCCAAAGAAATTGGTTTAGCTTGGCCTTTTCAAGTGATTATGAATTTATTGAGTTTCTCAGCTCGACGAATAGCTAAAAAGCAAAATGTCAATTTTAAATTTTTGTTTATGCGTGCAGACGGCAAAGCATTAGGCGAAATTACGAAATTAATTGAGGCTGATATCATTAAGCCAATCGTTGATAAAGTATTTCCATTTGAACAAACGAACGAAGCATTGACTTACGTAGAAACGGGTCGAGCTAAAGGAAAAGTTGTGGTAAAGATGAAGTAGTTTGTTTCCTTGATTAAGCTGGACTAGCGGGATTTCCAGCATAATAAAACCTCCTATTTTTGTGCTGGTTGTAATTCACAAAAGAAGGAGGTCTTTTATTTTCAAAATAAGTTGGCAAAACTAGACTAACTCATATTAATGGATAGCCTCTTAAATATTAGTAAAAGCCAAAAACGCAATACTATGGGCAGGCAATTGTACATTCCCTTTTTTTAAGGGTTCTCCTTTAATGGCTGGAATCGTATCATCTTGGGTAAGTAACAATTCCTTTCCATTGAGTTTTACTTTTTTCGTAAGGAGTTCTTCTGCAGTGAGCAAATATATTTTTCCGCCAGAAGGTACTTCTATTGTAGTATTTGTATCGTTTGTATTTACTACTAATACGGCTCTACCATTTGATTTTCCTTTTAAATTATGGACAAAAATATCTACGCCATCTTTGGATGTTCCTGCCTCAAATACTTGAGGTCCCATCAATTTATTCCATAATAGTGCCGCCCAATAGTTCGGTCTTGGTGTATGCGTATCGTGGTCGAGTAAGGCGTATTCACTTCGAGCGAGCGTATTGTGCATTACTACTTGTACACCTTTTTTGGCAAGTCGTCCTAATTGTTCTAAATAGCGAAAAGTATCAATATAAGTAGCCGCCATCGGATTACCCCCACAAGCCGTTTCGGCTGTTTCGGTCAACCAAATAGGAGTGTTCGGCATATATTTATCTCTCATATTTTGATAAAACTCAAGCCCTTTTTCTGTTTTACTCAACCATTCGTTCGACAATGCCATAGCAGGTTTTTGTCCGCCCATGCAGCGTTGTGACACTGTGCCATAATAATGATAAGTAAATACCTCGAACGTAGGTTTTGGCGAAGCTCCCAATATTTTATCAATAGGAATATCTAAACCAGAAGGCAAAATACCACCTTCGCCTGTAGAGCCAGGGCCTAAAATCTTCATGTTGGGAAACTCTTTTTTAGAGAATTCTTCAAATACAGAAAAATCTTTTGCGTAGGTTTCTCCATTGTAGCCTTTTGGGGCATCGCCATGATTGGCGTGTGAAGGTTCGTTGAACATTTCTGCAGCTACAATTTCGCCACCGATTGACTTGGTGTAATCCATGATAGATTTTACAGATTTTGGCGACCAATTGCCCTCATTGTCTCTTACGCCTTCACTTATGGGAAACGAACTTACCAATTTGCCATCAATGGCTTTACAGAAATCAACAACTCCTTTCCACTGGCTGCGAGTAAGGATATTTTTAAAACCTGCTGGCGGATTCGCTAAAGGTGCGTCGTCGTTATCTTGAAAATAAATGGCATTTGCCCAAGTTCCACTTACTCGTACATAAGTTGGGCCTAAAGCAGCGGCTAAGTTTCTAAGTTTTTTCTCATATAAATTGATTGGCTCAATTTTCCATTTCAAAGCGGCAAAGCCTGTTTTTTTAGAAATTTTTCTGACAGAATCTATCAAATTATAAGGAATCCAGAAATCGCCTCCTATTACTTCGCACATCTCTACATTAAAAGACTGATAGCGTTCGTCCACTTGACCAATCAACTTCATTTGTTTTAAGTTGATAGCCTTTGAACTTTCTGAGTTTTGAGCAAAAGAAGAAAAGCAAAGTACCAATACAATACTTATGCTCAAGAAAAACGGTTTAATTTTCATGCCTAAAGACTTTAGTTAAAAGGATGATTTTGGATACTGTAAAAAAGTTATCTCACTTAATAATAGCATATTACGATTTACATTTCTACCTTTTTCATCATTTTACCGATGAGATTCGTCGCAAGTCTTGGGCTAAGGCGATAAAAAATATCTAATATTGTAGCGTCTTTACCAACTGTTACTCGAAACTTATTTTTCTCCATTGCTCGAATGATTAATTCAGCGGCTTTAGTAGGTGAAAGTGCCATTTTATTAGCATCAGCAGCATTTTTGGGGTCAGATAAATCAATTTTGGATTTTCCTAATCCTGAGTTTTCAGTGATATTGGTGGCTATTGCTCCGGGATGAACTACGGTAACTTTTACATTCGTATCCTTTAATTCGGCATAAAGCCCTTCAGTAAAGATTTTTACAGCCGCTTTTGCAGCTCCATAAATTGTCTGTTTGGGAAATGGAATAAAGCCCCCCATACTCGAAATATTCACAATATGTGCTTCTGGACGTTCTAAAAATAGTGGAAGAAAAGCCTTCGTGAGGTACACCGTTCCATAAAAATTGACATTCATTACTCGATTAATATCATCTATGCTAATTTCATTTACGGTAATAAATTTCTGGATAATTCCTGCATTATTGATGATACCATCCACCGTTTTGAAGTGATTTAAAACTTCATCAGGCAGCGCTTCCACTTTGGCTTTATCTGTAATATCTAATGCAAAACTCTTAAAGCGTTCATCGCTTACCTTAGCTATTTTTTGAGTTTCATTGAGTGCATTGATGTTAATATCAACGCCTACTACATTTGCGTTTTTTCGGAGTAAAAGCAATGTCAATTCACGTCCTATACCATTTCCTGCCCCTGTAACGATAATGGTTTTATTGGATACTTGCATAACTTTGGCTTTTTTAGACGAGAATTATTCGTCAAATTGGATTAAAATCTTAAAGAAAAGGCGATTTTATTGCAATCGCCTTTATCTACATAACTATGTTTTAAAAATTGGATAGATAAAAAAATACTCTTACTCTTTAATTCTTATACCTTTAGCATCAAACATACTCATCATGCTGCCTTTCAGGTTATTATCATCGACTTTATTAAATTCAAGATTTATGTCAAACCCTTTTGCTGAAAAATAGATTACAATTTTCTCTGCTGATTCTTCAATCTTTGTTATCGCTATTTTTTCGCCAGAAGGCATTGTAGGCGAAGACAAATCCCCTGTCAGTTTTCCTTCTTTACGAATTAAATCGGTCGTAAATTTTGAATCCCCTTCAGGTGTTCCCATTACTGTAAACTCCCATTTTCCTGCCCAAAAATCTGTTGGTTTTGTGCTTTGAGAGAAACCTTTCATGACAATTCCGAATAAAAATACAAACAGTATTATACTTACTTTTTTCATTTGATTATTTTTTATGATTAAAAATTTGATTGTTATTTCAACTTAGATTCTATTCCAAAGATTAATATCAAGAAGCGTTGTTCTGGACCTACCTATGCCCAATATACGTATCCCGTTTTAACGTCAACTGAAATACGATAGAGGTTGCGATGCCCCATTGATAAGAAAGATTGCCCTCTTTATTCCAAGCAATAGCCTCACCCGTTTGAAAGCATGCTCCTCTTTGAACTGGTATTGCTAATAATATCATTTATTTTATTATTCCAAGACAAAGTTATAAATAATAACCATATTGTGTATTTGCATACACAATATATTTTTGGCATATACATAACTATTTTAGTTTTATTTTATATAATATTTGCATATTGTATAAAAATATACACAATAAAAGATACTTTTGTAGTAATATTAAATGAGCATATATTGTCTAAACTTATTTAAGTACAGATGGCTTATCCTACATTTGTAAATTATCCATAACTGATAGCTACCCAAATATGATACTAAGCAAGTTTTGATAATACGATAGGGGAATGCCCAAATCCATATTGAGTATTAGTTAAGAAATATCAAAAATAAATGGAAAAACAATTTAAAGTAAAAGCATTAGTATCTACAAGATGGTCTAATTTAAGCCAACAAAACTTTATACCACAGGTATCCATTGACTGTGTAATTTTTGGGTACCAAAACAGACAGTTAAAAGTTTTAATCCCTAAACTCTCATATTCTGGTAATTTTTATGTACTACCAAGCGGTTTTATATTACAAGATGAGGATATAGACCAAGCAGCTCAACGTATCTTAAGTGAAAGAACCAGTATTGATGGTATATATTTGGAGCAATTTCAAGTTTTTGGGAAAGCAAATAGAAATAGCAAGGAATTTATAAATCTCCTAAAAGACCTCAACTTGGAGTACATAAAACAAATGGATATAAGTGCTGAGGAGCTTGAAAATAATAAGGATTATGACTGGTTTACTAAGCGATTTATCTCAATAGGCTATTATGCCTTAGTGGATATTAATAGGGTTATACCTCAATTAAGTATTCTCGATGAATCGATAGAATGGTACGATATTCATGAACTTCCTACTTTAGTAATGGATCACAATGAGATTCTGGAAAAAGCGCTAAAAGCTTTGCGGAAGGATATTGATGAAAAATTAAATATTTTCAATCTTTTACCAGAAAAATTTACGATTGCAGATGTTCAAGAAATCTATGAAACGGTATTTGAAAGAAAATATGATAGAACAAATTTTCAGAAGAAAATCTTAGAATTTAATGTTTTGGAGCGTCTCGAAAAAAAGTTTACTGGTGCTGCTAATAAAGCTCCTTATTTGTACCGCTTTAAAGATAGAACGTAGTAGCTTTTAGAAGTTGTAATCAAACCAAACTCTAACTATATTTTAGTGGAATAGATTAGAATCTATCACCCGATTATCAACAGAAAATCCTACAAACGACCCAATGAAGTAAATTGTAGCCACACCAAAAAAGGACTGAAATTAAAAGAAATTGTTCATTAGTTTGAAGTTTGTATTGCAATTTGGTCGCTTTTCAACCCATTAGCTACTGCTTTTATGGTTATTTTTCCAGTTTTGTTAGTTGCTTTTACAATCAGCATACCTTTGCCACGCCAAACTTTCTTTTCAGGTTTTTGAAAACTGCTCATATCTCTTGGGTTTCCATTGGCCACACCTGCCAAAGTTCCTTCTCCCGAAATCTCGTATTTCACCAGCGTGTTATCAACATTAGGCACTACATTGCCAGCATCATCAATTATTTCTACAGTTATGTATGAAAGGTCTATATTGTTGGCCTTAATTGTATTTCTGTCGGCTTTTAAACGAATGGCATGGGGTTTTCCAGTGGTAAATAAGGTTTCTGTTAACACTTCTCGGTCGCCATCAAAACTTCGAGCTACTAATTTTCCTGCTCTGTAAGGAACTTTAAAGGAAGTAGAGATGGAATTGGGGGCTATTTTTTGTTCTTCGAGCAATACGCCATTTAACTCCAATCTTACTTTTTCACTCCTTGTAAAAACTCTTACTTGTAAAGTATCATTCTCATGACCTGGAAATGTCCATGATTTCAATTCATCGGGAAAACCCCAGTAACTTGGATAATCTTTCATGTTTGATGCTAACGGTTTACTGACTACCATCTCAATAGGACTTCTACGCCACACCACATCAAGATAATGAGAAGCTACTTTTTTATTTCCTATCAAATCAAGTTCACCCGTAAATGAGTTAAAAACTGGCCAATGAGGCCCAATAAACTCAGTGGAAAAATCTGGTGCTTTTTCATTTTTATTTCTTTGTTGAGAAAGACCGATGCCTGCTTCACCCAAATAATCAATAGCAGCCCAAGTAAACATTCCAATTACGTAGGGATTTTTCTCTACCGCATTCCAGTTATCTAATGCCATGGGTGGGAACATTTCAGTTGCCATCATTACCCTATTTGGATATTTTTTGTGGTCATTTTCATAAAAAACATGGGCATAATTGTATCCAGCTACATCAAGAGCGGCAAAGGACGGTGCTGTCATGTCCCAGTTTTTGCCTTTTTGAAAACCAATAAAAATGGGAATGGCATTGGTAATAGGTCTTGTATTATCAATTGCTCGTACAAAATCGGCCAATTGCTTAGATGTTTTATAACCTAATGTATCGGCAATTTCAGGAATCTCATTTCCAATACTCCACATAATAATAGATGGGTGATTACGGTCTCGGAGTACCATATTTTCCAAATCTGATTTCCAATTTTCTTTAAAATATTTAGAATAATCATCAGGAGATTTGGCTACATTCCACATATCGAAAGCTTCATCAACTACCAGCAAGCCCATTTTATCACATACCGACAAAAGATAGGGCGAATACAAATTATGTGAAAAACGAACTGCATTATAGCCATTTGCTTTGAGTAATTCTATTTTACGTTCCTCGGCTCTATCAAAAGCTGCTGCCCCCAAAGGGCCATTGTCATGATGAATGCAGCCTCCTTTTAATTTAATACTTTTTCCATTGAGCGTAAAACCATTTTCAGCGTCAAAGTGAATAGTTCTTATCCCGAAAGTTTGATGGTAAGTATCGAGCACTTTCCCTTTTGCCATCAAAGTTAGTTTTACATGATGTAGATACGGATTTTCAATATTCCACAATTTGGGATTTTTTAGATTGATTGAAAGCGTCGTCTTTTCTTTGTTAGAAGCATCTAATGTTGTTGTATTTATTAGTAGATTATCAGCAGAATAAACCTCAGCTTTTAGGCTCATATTTGGTAAACTATTGATAATCTGAGTAGTTATATTTACTGTTGCCGAGCTTTCAGAAACATTGTTGGCAGTGATAGCAACACCCCATTCTTTGATATGTGTAGGATTGAGGATATGCAACCAAACGTGTCGATAAATGCCTGAGCCAGAATACCATCTTGAATTGTCGCCGTGATTTTTTACTTCAACAGCAATCACATTTTTTTCGCCTGTGGGTTTAAGGTAGTCAGTCAAATCATAAATAAAAGATGTATAGCCATGTTTGTGATTTCCCAGATGGTGTCCATTTATCCAGACATCCGAATCCATATAAACGCCATCAAATTGGATTAAGACATTTTTACCTTTAGAAGTATTACTTAGCGTAAAAGTCTTGCGATACCAAGCAGTACCACCAACTGTCCACGCTGTTGCATGTTTGCCAGCCGATTTTTTCGAAAAAGGACCAATTACTGAATCTGAGGGTGTTTCATCCAAATCTTCGATGCTCCAATCATGTGGAAGGTCTAATTTTCTCCAGTTGGAAGCATCAAATGTAATTTTATTAGCGTCCTTATTTTCTCCTTTTTTAAACTGCCAATCTGCATCAAAAATTATAGAACGGGTGTTCTGAGCTTTAACAGAAATGATGCAACAAAAAGTTGCTACTATCAAAATTGCTTTATTTATCATGCTTTATTGTTTTTATACTATGACTGAAAGTGATTTTTAAACTATTTCTTTTCTACTTCGTCATCGGTTTTTTCCCAACCAGTCATATAAAGTGGCACTATATCTTTCATTTTAGCCATTGACCCCGGCGTTTTATCTTGCCATTGAGTATGCACGATGCTTTGTGCCTTTTTCATCACAAATCTGTCTATGAAAGTATCAATTTCACCAAAATTATGCTGCAAAGGCTTCAAGGCCACAATATGGTCAGCTCCAACTTCTTCATAAAACCAATGCGAAACGTTCATTTGTTCTAATTGCTTATGAATGTAGATAGAACCTGCATGTAGCGTTCCTGACTGTTTGATAAAATTAATTGGAAGAAGGTCATCAATCGTACCGTGCATCAATAGCATAGTACAAGGTTTATTTTTCCAGATTATAGTATCTTGCTCTGTTATGATGTTTCCTGCATGTGAAATCAGTCCTGCATAATTAAATCCTTGGGGAAGTTTCTGAGCAATGGTATTTTCTGAGCAAATCGCATATTCGGCATTCAGACTGGTAATCGCCCCAGCACTACCGCCTGAGATGATGATTTTTTCGGTGTCGATATTCCATTCTTTTGCTTTTGAGATAATATAAGCAGTGGCATCTATTAAATCCTCGGTGGATAAAATGGCTGCCTTATTTAATTTGTCTCTATCAAATGGTAAACCCACGGGTATGCCAAGTCTGTAATTAATAGAAATAGACACAAACCCTTGAGCCGCAAAATGTTTGTTATACTTTATTTGAAGTGCATTTTTGCTGCTACCCATCGAAAAACCACCCCCATGAACATAAATCATTACGGGGCGTTTTGTTGTAGTTTTTTGACTATTGTCTATATATTTATCCAATTTCAACTCCTTACCATCTTTCGTGGCATAAACCAAAGTCTCTTTTTGGATTTGACCGAAGCAATAGTTAATACCCAAAGTCAGTGCAATAATTAATAATTTTTTCATTCGTCTAATTTTTATTTTTTTAATATATTATCTTGGTATTCAATGATTTAAAAAACAACTTTCTCTTGAAAAAATAGATACGTATCTTATTTTTTAAGAAATAGAACCATGTTTATTCTAATAAATAGGGATGCTTGGGTGAAACCATGTTTTCTCCATCTTTACTTCCTGTAAATCCGATTTTTGAACCCTACTATTACATACAACTCCGTAAAACATATACCGAAGTGATTCTGTACTATATTCCCCAAAAATGGAATATGCTTTTTTCATGATAATAGTTTGACTAAAAATCATTTAACTATGTTACGCTTTCATTTTCATGGGCAAATATAAGGAGATTTTTTATTGTATATAAAAATACACAATAAATATTTTTTAACTATTTCTCTTTTAAGTACAATTTTTTTTAATGGTGATTAACTTATGTTCCTACGTAAAAGTGCTCTAGGAGCGAAATACTTTATTTCTATCGCTTCTACGAGCTCATGAAAAGGTTACTTTCAGAAACCAAACCTAAAAAAATATACTAAAAAGTATATTTTTTTAGGTTTATAATATACCATTTGGTATATTTGCATAGAAATTATTTAAACCGTTAAATGAAATAGTGAGCAATATTGGTTCATACAACACTTTAAAATAAAAATAATGACAAACAAAGAACTTGTGTTTACGGCAGTTACCTCGGTATTTGGTCAGAGGGATGTGTCTGCGTTGGATAAATATTTTGATAGCAATTACATTCAGCACAATCCCGCTCTGCCCAATGGGACAGACATACTAAAACAAATAATACCGGGCTTGCCCGCAGATTTTAAATATGAAGTAGCAACCGTTGCTGAACATGATGACATTGTGATGGTTCACGGTCGTTTTTCTAACTGGAATGGGAAAAACTACGTTGCGGTAGATATTTTTAAGGTGAAAGATGGTAAAATTATCGAACACTGGGATGTATTACAAGAGGAAGTCGAGACGGCAAAAACGGTAACAGGTAATGCAATGTTTCCTTTATCCTAAATTCTGAATATTTTAATTTCAATAATATGACAACTAAAGCAGAAAGAACTAAACAATTTATACTGGAAACAGCAGCACCAATCTACAACGAGAAAGGTATTTCTGGGGTTAGTATCGATGATATTCTGGAGGCAACCCAGCTTACAAAAGGCTGTATTTATGGGCATTTTAAAGGTAAGGATGATCTTTCTGAACAGGTTGTGGAGTACTCTCTTAACAATATGACTGCAAAAATTAATGCTGTAGTCTCTCAAGAAACGACCGCCAAGGCAAAAATTAATGCTTTTATAGATTTTTACAAGAACCCTATTGCTACCTATATATCTGGGGGTTGTCCAATTTTTAATACAGCAGTAGAAGCGGATGATAATTTTCCAGAAATCAAAAAAATGGTGGCTGCCAAATTTATTGCAGCACAGCAGGCTCTTTCTACTATTCTTCAGCAAGGTATTGAAAGCGGGGAGTTTTCTTCTGAACTAAATCCGGCTAGGTTTGCTTTCAAAATGTTTTCTGCCATCGAAGGCGGAATCATCATCTGTCGTACTATAGATTCTGCTCAGCCGATGTTTGAGTTAGTGAATGACCTCAAAAAAGAACTTGATCAATATTGCGTATAATTTTTTTTGCTATAAAATATACCTTTTAGTCTATTTTATAATAATCCATTTATTTTTAACACTTACAATTTAAAATCAATACAATGAAAACATCAGGAAATACCATATTCATCACTGGAGGAAGTGCAGGAATCGGTTTGGCAATTGCCAAAAAACTTAATGCAGCAGGCAACAAAATTATCATTAATGGTCGTAATGAAGAACGTCTGGAAAAGGCACTTCAGGAACTGGATGGTGCAGTAGCTATCAAAGGTGACTGGGCAGATACTTCTGAAAGAATACGCATTGCCAATGAATTGAAAAACAACTACCCAGATGTGAATATCATTATCAATAATGCTGGTGCTGCTTTCGGTTATCTTCTAAGCGAAGAAACAAATGCAGTAGAGAAAGCACAGATTGAAATGAATATCAATTATTTTGCTATCATACATTTTAACGAACTGATGATTCCTCACCTATTGCAGAAAGAGGAGTCTGCTATTATAAATATTTCTTCGCTTGCTGTTTACGGAAGTCATAAGTTTTTGCCTACTTATGGAGCTACCAAAGCAGCATTGCATAGCTACACGGTTGCTTTAAGATACACTTACGAAGAGCAGAAAAATTTACAAGTGTATGAGGTATATCCACCATTGACCAATACCGAATTCTCATCCTACATTGGTGGCGAAAATGGTATTCTGCCAAGTGAAGTAGCCGATGAATTGCTCAATGGCTTAGAGAATAACCAATTTGATGTTCCAGTTGGTGAAACAAAAATTTATGCCGCAGCCATTAGCGAGGCAATGTCTAAAATTACTCCTGAAGCAAGTCATTCATAAACTTTGAAGTGGATTTTGATTCATAAATCAAAATCCACTTTAACATAAAAACTATTATCATGAATATTCAAGGTAAAACAATACTTATCACAGGTGGTGGATCGGGTATAGGTTTGGAGTCGGCCAAGCAATTTTTGAATCTTGGTGCTAAAGTTATTGTCACAGGACGTAACAATGCTAAACTAGAGTTGGTAAAGCAAGCATATCCTGACATCATTACTCTTCAAAGTGATGTGTCAAATGCAAGCGATGCAGAAACTCTTTTTCAACAGGTAAAACAGCTAGGGGGCATAGATATTTTGCTCAACAATGCTGGCGTAGGTGTTCCTCCCATTAATCTGGGCGTTGCAAGTGATAAACATTTAGCTGGAGCGATTTATGAAATGGAAGTCAATTATTTTGGTGTTATTCGGCTAAATAACCTTTTCATGGATATGCTAAAATCTAGAAAGGAATCAGCCATTATTAATACAACATCAATATTGAGTATGGTACCTTCAGTATTAGAAGCCACCTATTCTGCATCCAAAGCAGCTTTATCTTCCTACACCAAATCATTAAGGTCACATTTGCAAACCATCAACAGCTCAGTAAAAGTATTTGAACTTCAGCCACCTTTGGTAGATACTGAGATGGTTGCAGACCGTCCAGACAAGAAAATAAGCCCCGAAAAGTTAGTAAATGCTTTGATAGAGGGCTTTCAAAAAGATGTATATACTATTCGTGTTGGAGATACGAAAGCTATATATGTACTAAATCGCCTTTTTCCTGACACTGCCTATAAATTAGTTAATTCGAAGGAGGCTTATGAAAAACTAAAATAAAATCATATTAACAAAAGCCAGTTTAGGTTGAAATATGTCTAGCCAGTTTGATGATTAAATAAAGAATCAAGTATAAAAGTGAGTAATCAGATTAGTAGAAATTGACTGTAAGTTAAAATATTAATACAAGCGTAACCTGCTGATTTTGAGATTGATAAACGTACAAGAAAGCATTGGAGAAGCGCTTCAAGTTTGAGCATATTCTCCAGCAACTAAAAAATAAACCTCTTTTAAATTGCTTTAAAAGAGGTTGGAAATTATATTCTATAAAAAAGCTTTTGAGGAATGATTTGTGATTGATGGTTCATTATTATTTCTTCTCTATTTCCCAATTATTTTCTTTCTGTGGTTTTGTCCCCAATCACGCAATGCTTTCATTACCTCAAATAAAGTTTCTGCGTGTTCTGTTATTTCATATTCAACTGTCGGAGGAAAAGTGTCGTAAACTGTCCGCTTGACAAGATGATTTGTTTCCAAGTCTTTCAATTCTTTGCTCAGCATTTTGTCGCTGATGCCTTCAATTTCTCTTGTAATTTGTTTGAAACGTTTTGCACCGCTCGACAATGAAAACAATATCGGAAGTTTCCAATTTCCGCTTAATGTTTCCATTGCATCTTTTATAGCACGAATGCCAGAAGAATCACATTTAATAGTCTTTTCCATTATTAAACAAATTGCATTACTAACCTGAAAGTGAGTGCTAACCGTTGGGTTAGTGCTTACCATTGGTTAGTAAATATAGATAATTTTGCAACGTCAAACAAAATAAAAAAAGATGAACAAAGAGAAAAAAATCTATTGGACAATAACCATTATTGCAATGGTTTTAATTGTGTTACCCTCTTATTTTGCACCCCGTGAATACTTAGAAGAAACCATTCGCAGAATGGAATTTCCAAGTTATTTTGGGTTAGAATTAGATATTCTAAAAATCGTTGGTGCAGTAATTATTCTTGTTCCTGCAATTCCATCAATGTTTAAAGAATGGTCGTATGTTGGATTTGGAATTCTCTTGTTGTCGGCAAGCTTAGCACATTGGCTTGTTGATGGAATAGTAAAAGGTATTGCACCACTTGTTCCTTTTGCAATTCTTTCTGTGTCTTACTATTATTTCAGAAAACTGAATTATACGAAGTAAAATTTAAAACATATTTTTTGCGATGGCTTGCCTTTCGGCTTGTGGTTAGCAAGCCCAAAAGCAAGCCAATGATGAAACAAAGATTATATCAATGGAAAATAAAATGAAAATAGAAATTTGGTCTGATATAATGTGTCCGTTTTGTTATATCGGAAAACGAAATTTTGAAATGGCATTTTCGCAATTTGAAAACAAAGAATTTGTTGAAGTAGAATGGAAAAGTTTTCAACTTGACCCAACGATTCCCGAAGTTCCAAAATACCAAGACGATATGTATATGTTTGTGGCTGACCGAAAAGGTTTCAGTTATGAACAGTCAAAGACAATGCACCAAGATTTAATACAATATGCAAAAAGGGTAGGTCTTGAATACAATTTTGATATAGTACGTGTAACAAATTCGCTTAAGGGTCATCGTCTCATACAATTTGCTAAAATTAAAGGTTTGGGTGCAAACGCCAAAGAATGTTTATTCAATGCATATTTTACACAAGGCAAAAACCTTAGTGATGTCGCCACACTAGTTGAGCTGCGCAAAGAAATTGGTTTAACCGAAGCTGATGTCAATGCAGCACTTACAAATTCCTTGTACGTCCAAAAAGTTGAAAGTGATTCTAGAGAAGCACAAACTTTGGGTGCAAGAGGCGTTCCTTTTTTTGTTATAAATCGCCAATATGCTATTGCAGGTGCACAACAGCCTAACGAAATTATAAGAATCCTTGAAAAGTCGTTTGCTGAATGGCAAAAGGACAATCTGACTTGTTGAATACCTTTAATTATGCCTTAGAAAATTGCCTAAAAATGCGTATTTTAAAATTATGCAAGGACGCAAAAATGTATTACCAAGTTAATTTGGATAGCATTGTAAATCCGATAATTTCTATGGAAAACTCCCATGATTTTCAGCTTCTATATACCCGAGCAGTACATCTACCAGTGACAAGATATTGGCAGGAGTAGGGTAGACCTACTTAGAAAGGAGATTTGTGTAACATGAGTCATCCCAAATTTAGCAATTTAGTGATTGAGCGCATGAGTGATTATTTCTAATCTAGATTTAGTAGAGCCGCAATGCTTTGCGTCTAAAGAGGTGTCATTTTTCATAAACAATACAATCGTTCACCTTGTGAATTCCAATAAGCACAAACAAACGGTCTCAATTTTAAATTATTCCAAAATTTGGGATGACTCATGTTTGTGTTTAAAATATCCGTATCAGGCAACACCATATCGATTAGTCGCAAGCAATACGAATGACCTTATAAACAAAACAATTCGGACTTTTAAACAAAATTGTCCTAGAAGACAATATCTAACTTTGTCTCATCAAAAAATTAAAAAATAATTTTAGAAATGGGACAAACAAATTACAATGGAGCTTTACAAAAAGCTATTGGTTCTGGCTTCAACGCAAAATCATCAACTAAAGATGTTATAAAAGGAATTGACCTTGCAGGCAAAATCGTAATCGTTACAGGCGGTGACGGAGGTTATGGCTTAGAAATCACCAAAGCATTGACTTCAGTAGGAGCAAGGGTTATTGTTCCTGCTAGAAATGTAGAAAAATCAAAAGACATTTTAAAGGAAATTGCCAATGTAGAAGTAGAAACATTAAATTTAATTGAACCTATATCTATTAACACTTTTGCAGAGAAGTTTTTACAATCTGGTAGACCATTGCATTTACTCATTAACAATGCAGGTATTATGTGGACGCCTTTGTATCGTGACCAAAAAGGAAATGAAGGACAGTTTTCTACCAATCATTTAGGACATTTTCAACTTACTGCCCAACTTTGGGACGCATTAAAAAAGGCAAATGGAGCGAGAGTGGTAAATGTTTCGTCTTCATCGCACCATTATTCTCCTATTAGTTTTGACGATGTAAACTTTAATACAAGAGAATACAACAAATTTGAAGCCTATGGACAATCTAAAACAGCAAATATACTTTTTGCTGTAGAATTAGATAAAAGAGGACAGCAATTTGGGGTTCGGTCTTATGCTTTGAACCCAGGGTTGAGCTTGGAAACTAATTTGGGGAGGCATTTAACCTTTGAAGATTATGTTAGTTTAGGCATCTTACATGCTGATGGAACGCCCAACGTTGAAGCAGAAGCCGCAATGAAAAGCATACAAAAAACTAAAGAACAAGGAGCTGCAACAGCAGTATGGGCAGCAACTAATCCGCAACTTCAAAATATTGGAGGAGTGTATTTAGAAGATGTTGAAGTTGCTCAATTTGATGAGGCTAATTATGATAGTATTGCAACAACTTATAGAAATCCCGGGGGCTTTGCAGGTGTAGCACCTTATGCTTTGGATAAGGAGTTAGCACAAAAACTTTGGACGCTAAGCGAAGAGTTAACACAGAATAAATTTGAGATATAACAAATTGAAATTAATGAGGTTTACATAGATGAGCCTCATTAATTTTTACCTTTGTAACATGCCAGTAAGACAAACCAATAATAACGCTGAAATAGTGTTCACTTGCAGTGAAGCATCTTTTTACAATACTGAATTAATTGCAGAAGAACATTCTATTGTTCGGGTGTTGTCGGGCGAATTAAAAGTCATACAAGCCAATAAAACCTACGTTTTTGGAGCAGGAGAAACGCATCTATTTCCAAGACATCGGCTGGCGACATTAATAACCTCTGAAAAAGACGGGCTTTCCTATCAAGCCATTATTGTAAAACTTACGCAAGATGTTTTGAGGAATTTTTATGAGCAAAAAAAAAATCAAATTGCTATTATTCCTAAATCTGAACATATCATTCCGTTACCCCAAAGCCCTTTACTGAACAGCTTTTTTAGCTCAATGTTACCTTATTTCGACTTGGAATATAAATTACCACAAGAACTTTCCAAATTGAAAATTTATGAAGCTGTTACCGTTTTACAATCTTTAAATAGCGACATCGACAACATATTATCTGACTTTTCTGAGCCTCATAAAATCAATATTGTTGAGTTTATGGAACGTAATTATATGTTCAATATGCCGATAGAAAAATTTGCATATTTAACAGGACGTAGTTTAACTACTTTTAAACGAGACTTTAAAAAAGCATTTAGTACGACACCGCAAAAGTGGTTGACAGAAAAACGTTTAGAACGAGCCTATTATCAACTTATCAAAGAATGTAGAAAACCCATTGATATCTTTTATGAAGTTGGCTTTGAAAATCTATCCCACTTTTCTTACGCTTTCAAAAAACAATTTGGACAGTCACCCACAGAACTTTTAATGGTAAGAAAATAAACTGCCCTTTGCGGCTTCAAGTCAAACTATGAAAGCATTGTTGTACGAAACATTTTATGGCGGCTGGCTTGATTAGTTTCTTTTATAGAGCTATCGTTCGAAGTCAAAAGTGCCACCTCAACTCATAGTAATACATTCTAGCGCATTAGCCTGTCGTTGGAAAGCACCGTTTGGGTAGGCTTCATATCACATAAGGATAATATTGATAAGCCCAAGGCACTGTAATAATTCCCCTGATATATCGTTGCTCACCCAGGTTGTCATGGGTGCCATCGCAATCCTATTTTTGGTTTCAATTCCCTTTTTAAATGTAAAAGTTTGGAATAATTGTTTTGTATCTGTTGTCTTGCTCATGATTTAATTTTATTGTTATTAAATGATGATACAAAATTATATCAGTGCCCATGCCTTTCAGTTATACAAAATAAGGAAGGTGTGATACAAATTGCGGAAGTATAATATCCTATGTTGAATTGTGAACTAGACAAAGACAGACATCCTAAGACAATCACGGTTTACAAATAAGTGTATTATTTGATAACGTCACTACAGCTATCAAGT
Source organism: Flectobacillus longus (assembly GCF_030056705.1). Taxonomy (GTDB): domain Bacteria; phylum Bacteroidota; class Bacteroidia; order Cytophagales; family Spirosomataceae; genus Flectobacillus; species Flectobacillus longus. The sequence goes on along the minus strand of NZ_JASHIC010000001.1, from coordinate 8,398 downwards.
AAGTGGACAAGGAACAAACCCAGACCTAGTAGATACCAGCAAGTTTTATGATTATTAGGCTGAGAAAAGGGAATACATTTACCTAAGAAAAGGAAGGGAAACAGCAGTAGGAAACTATGCTGTAGTTTACTTAAAGTGGTTACACGCACTATCTCAACTAAGGTACTCCTGAAGAGCATGAGGCATAGTTATATTGTTGGGAAATTTCAAGTGCTTTGGAATTAAGAGGAATTCGTTGGCTGGTATCTGTCTTTTCACGACTCAGTTTAATCCAAAAATGGTTTTTTCCTTGTCAATCTCTATGTCCTCATCTGAAAGCGAAATATAATCGGTATAACCAAGAGATGTTTCGACACAGAAACGATAAATATCTAAGGTAGTATGTTGGATAGGGGACAGCTCTAACGCTTCCATTTTATCCATTGGTTGCAGGTATGAAAGCTTTTTGGGGAGACTATATGCTTTATTCCAGATAAACATAGCAAAGAGTTCATCAAAGACTTGAAAGCAGTTTACAAGGCTGACAATCTTAGTATTGCTGAAAATTCATTGCTTGCCTTGGAAGAAAAATGGAGTAGTCAATATCCCAAATCGATAGAAATATGGGTAAGAAATTGGGCAAATATTTCAACCTACTTTCAGTACTCACCAGCCATACGTAAGATTATATACACGACTAATACCATTGAAGGATACCATCGTCAGATTCGCAAAGCTACAAGTTGAGGACCCAAGATTTAGCGTAAATGCTCCCGAAGAGGAGTTTTTCGCTTAGTTGAGTAACTTGGTACCTGACGTACAGGCTATTAATGAAGAATATGGACATTCCTCTAAATTATTCTTGTTCGAGTTGAGACTATTTTCTCCCTTTATGAACAAACCAAGCATATTAACAGGATTATTTAGATTATAGTTATAGGGAGGAAATTGCTTTAAAACCTTCGCCATCGGATTCACACCCCACCAACGTCCAACAGTTTTATCATAATACCTAGCCCCAAAGTCATTGATACCCTGATAATCCAAAGAGTGTTAGAGATTCTTTATTTTGGTATTTAAAGCGGTTTTCAACTGTATTGTTTAAGCCTGTGTCGTTTAGTTCTATGCCCCATGGGTCGTAGTTCGTATAGTCGGTTGAGGTGTACTGCCGTTGGCTTTGAAACTTACTCTGGCGTTGCCTAAATGGTCTTGGATAAAATATTCATACGTCCAAACGCCACTTGCGTAGTTAGCTCGTCCCTCTGGAGTAGCTAGCTGGTAAGATTGTCCATTTTTATGTACTAATGCGCCATCGTATTCCCAATATTCGCCTGTTGAGTACGTACGTTTGAGTACTCTACCATAGTTACCATTTCTAAGTAAATTAAGAATATTTCCATTTTTATCATAGTTCACAGTTTGGTTAAACTGTAGTTTTCAGCACCAACACCTGCTCAATTAACACTACTTGAGATATTCATATTGCCTTTAACCTTCGTACGATATGATGTCGTGCTTATTCATGATAGATATTAACTTAAGAGCTACAAAATCACGAGTTAATTATGTTTCTTATCCAAAATTGGTCAATACACTCAGGTACTTATGTAAACCTTCTTTAAATCCCACACCATCCCTCAATTTTAGGTGCTTTTTTCCTCTTGATTGCCTTTTTCTCCAAATTCCTCATGTGGTATAAATTGCATTTTCTATATCTTGAGTAGAATCGAATTGGAAATATAGGGGATATGACCTTTCGATATATTCATCCGTTAATCTCCAACAACTATATCGCTTAAATTATCATTTGATTATTTAAGTATGCTTTTTACTTATAATTTTTTATAAAAAAATGCTAAATTAATATATTTCTAATCTCTTGAAAATTAGATAAAGTGGAAGTGGGTCTGGATATATCGGAATAAATGATATAAAGACCAACAATATTTCCAAGCCATGTTTGTTATCAGCTGTAAACTCGGCTATCAACCCTTCTCTATTAAATAAACTCACAAATAAAATAATTAATGTATTTGCAGCAGAAGGTATAAATGGAGGAGAGCCATTTGATTTAGTTTTTGTTGAGGAAGACCATGTTTACAGTTCAGAAACAAATAAAGAAGTACACGGAAGGACATCTATTGAAAACTTAGGTGTTAAAGTTCAAATAACTGTTCACTTAAATTCTAGTACTTTACCAGGCACTGATCCTATATTTCAAAAGGTGACGGTATTACATGAATTATTGCACGCTAGAATTCAATACTCATCAACAAGTACTAACAATATAAGTTCTTCATCACATTCTATTATCCTAGATAAATTATTTAATGATTTTAGGGATGCCATAAAAGAGATAACAGGTTTAAGTGATAACGATAATAGTAGTAGAAAGCTAATCACAGCTTTGGCACTATTTGGGCTTGGGGAACTCAAGGGAACACCTCTGTTTACAGCAAGGATGAGTGATTATGAAATCACAGATCAAAATTTTAGAGATATTGAAGATTTATATGAAAAAGTAGTTTATGACAATTCAAATAACATAATTTCAATCGGTGGAAGTAATTGTCAGCCCTAATTATAAGAATATAATTTACCAGCATATTTAGTATATACATGTAGGCAAACGTCTATTCATCAAACAAGGAACCTAATGAAAAGAACCATATCTCTAATTGTGCTATTGAAACTAACGGTTTGCTCTACTTTACTAGCGCAAGAACTTCCTATGTCTAAGTCAAAACTTCAACCAGAGTTGGAAATTCAATTTGAATTGTGGAGGGTACTAGATAGAGCAAACTTTAAAAAGTGTGGATCATATATGTTTTCTATTAAGTTTGAACTTGATAGAAAATCTGGACATATCAAAAATCTTAAGTTCTCCGAGAACTTACTTGATACAGCAATAATCAGATGTGTTAAGAAAGCTCTTTATAATAAAGAGTCGATATGGATTCTTAAAAATTGCAAAAAAAATAACCCTTCCTTACTTTTTTTACTCCCTATTAGTATAGGGATACATAAGGATGAAGGAGCCTGTACCCATATTCCTTCATCCAATTTTGAAGATATGCCAGGTGTTAGAGAATCGTTGGATTTTATGTCCATGATTACCTTTCCCAAAACCGAATATGCTACAGATTCTACGGTTTACAAAGAAGATATATTTAGGGTTCCTAAAGTTAAATTTGTAGGTATGACACTTAACCCCATAGTATGTGGAGTTAAGTACAAATAGATTCAACCATAAACTTTAACTCAATAGCTTTCTAAATTCCCACTTGATAAGGAAACTCTTCGCTAGCGAAATCGTTGAATTATAAAATTAAGCTAAATCCCTAAACCCCATATCCATTGTTAGAATTTAAGAGAGCTCTATCAACCAAAGCAAATGTTACAAGCAATAACAACTGTAGCCTTGCTTCATCTATTGTCTATCAAATTGATGGCACAGGAGATAGAATTAGGTAATACAAGTACTAATAAACTTCAGCCAGAGGAGAAAATAGAGTTAGAACTACTGAAATTGGTTAACCAAGCCAATTATAGAAAATGTGCAGAATTTATATTTTCAGCCAGATTTGAACTAGATAGAAGATGTGGTAAAATTAAAACCCTCCAATTTTCCAAGAACTTGGTTGATACAACAATAATTAGTTTGGTAAGAAAATCACTTTTCAACACTGAATCAATATGGAACATTAAGAACTGTAAAAAAGTAAATCCCTCATTAACCTTTTTACTCCCAATTAGAATCGTCACGAAAATACGAGATTGTATTCAATTAAGTGCTACAGAAATGATGGAACCTGATGCTCTGGGTATGAGAACTGCTATTGATTTTTTATCATTGATTACCTTTCCACAGCATGAATCTACTGTAGATTCTTCCGTTTATAAATCGGTAGATTTTAGAGCTTCTGCAATAAAATTTGTCGGCATGACATTGAATCCAATTTCAGTGGGTCAAATAGACTTCAAATAGTTGTTTTCTGATAAACCTACAACAAAAGCTTCAATGGTACGCATTGTAATAATTAGCTTTTTGAGCTTGTATTTAGGTTCATGCTCTCTGACTTACTCCCGAAAACCTAAACTTTGGGTATATGATCGGGCGCATAGAAAGGTAACATTTACCGATCTTATTAACAGAGGCGTTCGAGGGAAATCAGATTACGATAGCCTTCATTGCTATGGATGGGCAGCATTTTTTTATTTTACCATTGATGGAAATGGCAAAGTAAAATCGTTTTCTGTAAACAAAATATCAAGCCCGACATATAGTGTAGAAGATTCTCTCATCATTCCAGAACTAAGAAGAATACTTTATAACACTGAAGGCAAGTGGCACAAGCATTTTTGGGTGTCGAAAAAAATAGAATGTAGTTTTGTTCTTCCTTATTTTAGACATTCACATAATAGAGATAATTGTACAGAGGAACAAATAGAGAGGCGTGCTCAGATAATGATGATTTCTAAGTCTCTCAACAGAAATTCATTTAAAAAGATAGGAAAAAAGAAGTATAAATACTGGCTTCATAATATAACTAATGTCCCTGGGCAATACTAAATGTTAAATTATATCCACACGAAATACTTGAGTATTTTGTGTGGATTATAGCAAATATGAAATATACAATTTTAATTATACTTACTTTTGGGATAGGAATATCTTCTTTTACTCAAATTCCATCCAAAGTCCAACTTTCATTACAAAAGGCTGGAAAAAATAAAATTGAACTAGAGAAAGTTATAACTCATTATCAACATGAAAAAGATAGCCTCAAGTTACAGGCATGCTTTTTTTTATTGACTAATATGAATGGATTAACACATGTCGATTCTGCGAACTTACATGTGTTTGATACTGTTTTTGGAGTATATGATTCTTTAGTTACAAACAATATAGTTGTCCATAAACAAGAAACAGAGTACCCATTAATTGACGACGCATGGGATAAGATAGTTGAAAAATATGAAGACCCTAATACGATAGAGCTTCCAGATTTAGAGACGGTAAAAGCTTCATTTTTAATTGAAAATATTGATTTGTCTTTTCAAGCATGGCGTACTTTCCCATGGGCAAAACATCTTACCTTTGAGCAGTTTTGTGAATATCTGTTGCCTTACAGAATGAATAACGAGCCCATAATGCCATGGAGAAACAAGCTGATGAAAAAATATGCTTGGCTTCCAGATTCATTACCTGACAAAAAAGATGCTATTAATGCTACTAGGGTACTTTATAATAATCTCAAGTGGTTTTTATTGAATAAAAAATTATGGAGACATCCTCTTTTAGGTTCAGATAACTTACATTTAGCTCGTGCAGGTACATGTATTAATAAGACAGACCTCAATATGTTCGTGATGAGAGCTATGGGGTTGGCAATTACCCGTGATTATGTATTGTACTGGGGCAATCGAGATAGTAATCATTATTGGAATGCTTTTGTAATGAATGATGGGACTTTTCTTGATTTTGAAGCATTGGGAGCAATCAGGTTATTATGGCAGGGTAGAATGCCTAAACATGCTATTGTCAATCCAATAGTAAGATTTGGAGGCTGGTCGGCAAAGATGTCTAAAGTATTTCGAGAAACATTTTCGCCACAGAAAGGAACTTTAGTTGAGGATAATAAAATAGGGATAAGAGTTAAAATACCCTATGAATTTGAGCGAACTCGCATAAAAGATGTAACGTCCGAGTATATGAAAGTAGCGGACATTTCATATCAACTTAGCAAAAGAGAGAATTTCCCTAAATACATATATTTGTGTACACTCAACGAAAAAGAATGGAGACCTGCATATTGGGCAAGAGTTCAAAGTGATGGGAAAGCACTTTTTAAACAAATGGGAGCAGATATAGTTTACATGCCTTGTCGTTATGAAAACTGGAGATATATTCCTGAAGGAAATCCCATATTACTAGATTCTCTTGGAGAGAGCCATGAGCTAGTAATGAGCAAAGGTGTTTTCCCTAGAGCTGAATTTGGATTTGATAATTATGCAACCAGAGTAAGTAAGGGTAGTTCCTATCAGTTGTTCTATTTTTATCAAAATAAATGGATATTACATAGTGAACATATCGCAGAAGATAAAGCAAAAATTACCTTTGAGAATGTACCTCAGAATACCTTATTAAGACTTCAAAAAGTAAATGGAAGTAAAAATGAACGAATATTCCTCTACTCTAATGGAATCCAAAGCTTTTACTAAGAGAGAAGGCTTTATTAGCACATCATGGTTACTATGCTGGACCGTATTTTTGTTATCGTGGAGTGTTTTCATTTCTCGGACGGATTTATATGATGGAAAAGTTTTTGGGCAATACTTTTATTTTAATCGCATTGCTGGTTTAAGTCTCTTTGTCCTTGGAGGTTTCTACATATTTTATCAAAAAATTAAAGTCGTCCGTATATCTGTTGCCTCGTATATACTACTAAGTTATATTATTTATATTATTTTTCATGTTTGGTATAAGAGCACATACGTAGATGTTCGTTTGGGTAGTCAACTAATGTGTATATTATTGGCATTAATGTTCAGTATTGAGCGACCAAAAACAATTTACATCCTGTTCAGTGTCTGGATATGTGGCTGTATAGAATCTATTTGGGCTATTTTACAATTATACCGTCATTTCTATGATTGGCAACATTATGATCATCCTCTAGGTTCTTTATATAATTCTGGACTTTTGGGTATTTATTTAGGTATTCTATTCGTGTCAGCTCTAGTGAGCTCTAAGAAAAATCTAACATTTCATTCTCATAATCAATATCATGCTTTTAATACGGTTCGATACCTAACACTTATACTAACAGGTATTTTATTACCATTCACAGGTTCAAGAACTGCATGGGTAGGTGTAATGGGTGGTATAATTACCTTTCTACTTCAACAAAGTCAATTCATACACCGTTTTCGTAAGTTACCGGTTGTGTTAAAAAATTTTTCAATAATTATTATTGGAATCATTGCATATAGTGTTAGTTTGCAATTGTACTACCTTAAGGAAAATTCTGGTTTCGGAAGGTTTTTAATTTGGAAAGTAAGTTTACTTAATTTGAAAGATAATCCTATATTCGGAACAGGTGTCAACTCATTTGCCAATAACTACTTTACTTATCAAGCTCAGTATTTTAGCATTGATAGATCATTTAAAGAACAATGGGTAGCTGGTTCAGTTACCTATGCTTTCAACGATTTCTTACAGCTTGCTGTTGAATATGGTATCGTCGGCTTACTGCTTTTTATAAGTATATTTATATTTATACTTCGAGGTACTAAGAGCACATATTTAGCCGTTGTTGTGACTTCCTTGCTAACTGGACTAAGCTATTATCCATTGGAGAATATTGCTACTCAATTGCACTGGTTTATATTTCTAGGAATATGTTTATCTGAAAAAGAACCAACTACCATCCTGAAAGTTCCATGATTTGTTCTCATTATTATTGGAATCGGCTTGATAAGTTTAGGGCTTTTTTTACTGATAAAAAATCAAGAGCAGGATGAAAATGAAAAAAGTAGCTTCAAAGCAGAGAAATTATTTCAGGCAGGGCAGTACACTGAAGCTATCAATATATATAGACAAATGTCCAATATAAGTGCTAGTAATTTGTTGGTTTATGGTAAAGCCTTAGCGTTAAATGGAGAACATCGTAAGGCAGTTGCTATATTGGAACGTGCTAAAAAGCAGTTATCAGAACCATTCTTATGCAATAATTTAGGAATTAGTTATCAAGCTCTTAAAGAGTATAAGCGAGCGGAAGAAAATTTCAAATTATCTCATCAGATGATTCCTAATTTGATTTACCCCAAATATCTGCTTGCGAAGCTCTACATTGAAGAGGGAAAAGTATCAAAAGCAAGAAAACAAGCTATTGAGGTAATAAACTCACCAATAAAAGTATATTCTGAAGCTGCAGAGGAAATGAAAGAGGAATTGAGAATTTATTTAAGCCAAAACACAGGTAAGTAGCAACAAATGAATCAAATAAACTCCATTACATCATCTAAAAGTAGCTCGTAAGAGTTTCCTAAATTAATGTTGATAAAAGCGATATTGCCAATAACACACATACAGCACTCCTGTCTAACAAGAGTGCTGTATGTTTACTGATGGTAAAACCAATAACCTATCTATACGAGACTAATGACTACTATATTCGCAACGGTTTGTAAGCTTCCCCAAAAATAGTACGGATTAAAAGTTTAAAAAGTGTGATATTTTTTAACTTTAGGTAAGTATTATGAAAAGCAGCAAATTTAGTCCGACCGAAATTGCAAAGATTCTTAAGGAATTTGAATCTGGCAAGTCCTTAGACACCATTGTTCGCGAATATGGGGTCAGTAAGGTAACTTTTTATAAATGGCGTCAGCGTTATGGTGGCATGGAAGCTAGCGA